>CAYYPE010000003.1:0-270926 GCA_964473465.1 uncultured Hyphomicrobiales bacterium | reverse complement strand
TGCTGTAACAAGGTCATTATCAACAACCAAATCTTCATTGATGTAATTAGCTCCATAAGCGATTGCATCACCATGCAGGTTTGGATGACAGACCAAATTTCTACCTTTGACAAGTTCAGTTGCCGGTGCAACCAACCAAAGGCCATGACAAATAATCCCTTTAATGATTTTAGGATTAGCAAAGGCTCTCTTCAAAAACTCAGTGGCAGGAGGTATTTTGCTTATGTCTTCAGTATAACGGAGACGATCGGAAACCATTCCCGAAGGAACAATTATTGCCGCATAGGAATTAAGTTCCTCATCGCTCAAATTTTCGAAGCTTTCCCAGCAATAAATTGTATTCAGGTGATTTTCATGTCCTCTGAAGGTTAATCCCTGCTGCCCCCAAAGCCTTGTTAGAAAATGAAGTTCAACGCCCTCTTCGGCAAATCTATGCTGATAATACCAAATTTCGGGTTCGTAGAAATCACTTTCCAACAAGATCCCAACTTTTTTTCCTTGTAAGTTCATAAATTTAATAAAATTAGTAGATAAAAAAATTACTGAGCTACATATCCGCCATCAATTGCAAGGGCACATCCTGTTGTAAAAGAAGACTCATCAGAACAAAGCCAAACGACACTATTAGCAATTTCTTCAGGTGTTCCAACTCTACCAATAGGCTGAAGAGCAAATGCAGCCTGAACGAATTCCGGATAAGCAGCATTAACAGCCATTGTTAATGGTGTTCCGACAAATGATGGACAAACACAATTAACCCTGATGTTCTTTTTAACAAATTCGATTGCTGCGGTTTTAGTTAAGCCAACTACACCATGTTTTGCAACAGCATAGGCAGCAGCACCGGGCAAAGCAACAAGTCCTGCGGCTGAAGCAGTATTTACGATCGCCCCACCAGTTTCCTGCTTCAACATTTGTTCAATTTCATATTTCATACAAAGCCAAACACTCTTCAAATTAATGTTCATAGCAACATCCCAATCTTCTTCAGTGCATTCAACAGTATTTGCTAATGCTCCAGCAATACCAGCATTGTTAAATGCAGCATCAAGTCTTCCATATTTGTCAATGATTTTTCTGAACAAATTTTGAATGCTATCGGTTTTTGATAGATCTGCCTGAATGAAAATAGCTTCACCGCCATTTGCAATGATTTCATTGGCGGTAGCTTCACCTGTTTCAACAGTTCTATTGGCAATTATTACTTTTGCACCATTTTTACCAAAAAGCAAAGCAGTAGCTTTACCTATACCGGAACCTCCACCGGTTACCAATGTAATTTTTCCAGAAACTCCACTCATAATACTCTCCAAAAAAATTAAACAGTTACTTTTTTATACATATCAGCTAAAGTGATATCCATTTCATAATCTAACAGAAACAAAGTAGTCTCTGTTGGCAAGTATTTTTGCATATCTGCAATAACTTGTTCCTGAATTGATCTGGGCACTGGTATTGTTCTATCTTCAATTTTTCTAACAGCTTCCAGAAATGCTTGATGATAGCCTTTTTGCCATTCAAGAACCTCTTTGCTGCTTGGAACTTCACCATGCCCGAACCAAAATCTTGTTTTATTCAAATCAAATTCTTTTTCTAGTCTTTCAAGAACATCAAGCCATTGGAAATAATGTCCATCCCTGAAAAAACAATGACATCGTAATGCAACGGTATCTCCGATGAAAACATTAGTAACTCCATCTGACTCGAATATCCACATTCCATCACTATCGGATTCAGCAGGACCTAAATCCTTAAAAGTAAATTTTATCCCTCCAAATGTTATATTAAAGCCATCTGGAATTATTTCATTGGGGAAATATCTTTCTGAGGGCCAGTCATCACCAAGATAATGTGAGGCAGTTGGTGATTTTTTAATATCTTCCCTATGGGCAAATTCAAGACATCCTTGAGAGCCAAATCGGGGTAGGTCCTTAAATGATACTAATCCGGCATAATGGTCAGGATGACCGTGTGTGACCAGAACAGCTTCTATGGGTTTACCTAATGATTCTGCTTTTTGACGTAACTCCTGTGAATTAGACAAAGCAAGAGTACTATCAACAATTACTACCGAATTTTCTAGTTCGACAATAAAAGCATTGACGTGATCTCTTGGTAAAACCATGAATCTGCCCATGTGACGGTGAATTTTTGGAATATACATAAAAACCTATAGCTTAATAATTAAAGATTATAATCCTTTTTTATGAAATCGGCACATCTTTCGCCTATCATCATAATACCAGCGTTACAGTTTCCAGATTGAACCAGAGGCATAACACTTGCATCGGCAACTCTTAGATTTGTAACACCATAAACTTTCAGGTCAGGACCGACAACAGACATTGAATCAATACCCATTTTGCAAGAACCAGCCTGATGATGGTAAGAATCTGCCCTCAATCTGCAAAATCTTCTTAAATCATCATCGGTTTTAAAATCTGGACCGGGGAGTAATTCTTCACCAGCCCACTCTGAAAAGGCTGATGCAGATAGAATTTCTCTTGACATTTTCAGACATGTAACCATGGTTTCAACATCATAAGGTTCCGCTAAATAATTAGGGTTTATCAGAGGATGCTCCAATGGGTCACTACTTTTTAATTTAATCCAGCCTTTTGACTTTTGTCTGACGACCCCCGGAAGAATACTGAATGAATTTGGATTGTTTTGTCCTATGATAATATCAAAAGGAACATGAACAAAGGCAAACTGCATATCCGGTCCAATATGCTGGGGGTCTGTTTTCCAGTATAATGCTGCTTCTGAAAGATTATTATTTCCCGGTGGCATTGGTTTCTTTGATGCTCTGATTATACCAATCAAAACATGGTTATGAAAGTTTTCACC
Organism: uncultured Hyphomicrobiales bacterium; assembly: GCA_964473465.1. GTDB lineage: Bacteria > Bacteroidota > Ignavibacteria > Kapaibacteriales > UBA2268 > CALHRB01. The sequence continues at coordinate 268,076 of CAYYPE010000003.1, read as the reverse complement.
AACTCCGGGTAAATCGGAAATCACAGGTATATTATGATTAGAAATCTCCTGAGAGTTTCCGATACCCGATAGCATCAATAATTTTGGAGATTCAATTGCGCCGCAGGAAACAACAACTTCTGTATCGGCGTAGGCTTTTTTTACTTCTCCATTCTGAATATATTCAACGCCAATACATTTTTTATCATCAAATAGCAAACGAGTTGCCATCGAATTCACACTAAGCACTAATTTATTATTTTTTTCAGTAGCAGGCTTTAAATAAGCCATCCAAGTGCTTTGTCTAACCCCGTCTTTAATGTAAACATGGTGCCATCCAGCCCCTTCCATTGTCGGACCATTAAAATCTGCCGTGTATGGATAACCTTTTTCAAAGCAAGAATTAAGAAAAGCAACAGATGTTGGATGGGGATTATGATCTCTTGGACAGATTATTCTCATCGGACCACCTTTACCTGTCCACTCACTTGTTACATCCTCCTGATCTTCAATTTTCTTAAAGAAAGGGAGACATTCTTTGTAGCTCCAGCCAATAGCTCCATTATACGCCCAATTATCATAATCAGAAGAATGTCCACGAACATGCATCATTATATGGAGATTGGAAGTACCACCGGGCAATTTACCTCGGGGCTCTCGAACAATTCTTCCATTGAGACCTGGTTGCGGAATAGTTTCATAGCACCAATCTACATTAGAACCAAGTTGAGTGTACCATAATGATGGAATATGCACATTTGGCGGAAACTCACTCCCTCCTGCCTCCAATACAAGGATTTTAGCATCTGGATTTTCACTTAATCTTGAGGCTACAATTGCTCCTGCTGATCCAGAGCCAACTATAATAAAATCATAAGAATTCATTTTTTCTCCTAATTTTTACTGTAAAGAGAAATGATTTAAACTATTTAAAAAATTTATCAAACAATTGTCTTTAATCTTATAGAATGAAAAATTAATTACTTAGAAAGAATTCAAAAGATTTCTTTGTTTAATCCAATCTATTACTATCTTCCTTTATTGGAGACCAGAATTGATCATATTCTGTTGTTCCGTTACCAAAAATGGCACCTTTACCTTCAATCACTTTGCCATCTTTCCACCTAAGTAAGTGGATTACATCAATATCAAGCATAGTGTAAGGTTTGGTTCCAGTACCGTTATAACCGGCTCTATATCCAATATTACGGGTTACATCGGCAGAGTATTCATCGTTTACACAAATTGTAATTGATTCCATATTGAAACTATTGGCAGACATAGCACCAACATTGGACATAAACCCAACAAAAGCATCAAGACCGTAATATTTACCTGACAGAACATTATGACCTGGAACAGTCCAAACCATATTTTCATCCCAGTGCTTTTTAATTTCGTTCATATCCCCGGACATTAATGCAGCATAAGCATTTTTAACCATTTCTTGTGTTACCATTATTGCCTCCTTAATCTGCTAAACGATGTGGAATAGGTTTCAATTTATATACAGCATTAAAGTAAGCATCGGCTCCGTGTTGATTACCGATAAAAACCTGAACTGTATGAATTCTGTCATCTTTGACTTTGTAATATGTGCAATTTGTAGCATCCAATTTTGCATCTCCATATGTGCCGTAACCACGATGAACTTCAATTGCACCATCATCACCGAACATATCAATTTTGATTAAATCAACCTTGATACCTGATTTAACTAATTGACTAAAGAAGGCAATAACTTCTTCAGCACCATTTTTGATTCCTGCTAATGGATGATGACCAGGTAAATCCCATACCAAGTCAGGATGGAAAACTTCATTTCTGATGGTATCCATATCGTTTCTGTTGAAACACTCATACATTTGAGCGACTAAATCTGTTGCTTTTTTCATAAAAACTCCCTTATAAATTTAAAAAAATTTCAATGATATTTAGGATTTCAAAAATTAATTGTTAAGTCTTGTTAACTTAAATATAAGACAAATTTATACCCTGATTCGGAAATATTAAAAATTTTAATTACAATTTGAATGAAACATTTTAATTATAAAAAAGTTTCAAAGGAAAACTGACTATAATTTCTGATTTAGAAATGGCTCGAATGGTTTTGAATCATGGAAGTTAGCCATATAGGATATTTTACCATCTCTAAATCTAAAGTAGTTCATTACATCAGCTTCGATAGGAACACCAGCAGCATTTGCAGCGGAAATGTGAGATACAACAGCTCCCTGATTGCCATCAACCAAAATATGTTTTGGAATATTCTGGAATTTGGAATAAGCAACTTTCATTCCTCCCATCATTGGTCTCAGTGTAGCCAGACCTTCGATATGACCGGCAAGCTGCTCGTCCATAATCATATCATCTGTGAATAGATCACACCAGCTATCCCAATCGCCTGCATTGGCATATTTATAGTAGGCTTCAATTATTTCTCTGTTAGACATTTTCCCTCCTGAATAATAAATATTAAATTATAATTTAGCAGAACCTTCATGGTATTTTAATTCATCTACAGTGTATCTTGTTATTACGGGTTTACCAGTTTTTGCAGATCTCTTAACAGTCCAGGTCTGGTAAGCATCAAGTTTGATTCTATCACTAAATCTTGCAGGAGGAACCCAACGGCTCGCTTCCCACTGAACAATGATTTTAACTTCAGCAGTATCGCCATTGATTGTTGGTTCAACCATTTTAACGATATGAACCTCATCAAAGAAAATTCTGATAACACCTTGATACCAAGCTTCAAAACTTGCTAACCCTTGTAAGGTAGCCTCAGGAAAAACCATAAATAGTTCTTCGTCTGACAGCATATCAATGAATTCAACCTGTGGGGCGTGCACATCAAGGTAGTTATACCATGCTTTTGTAAATTCTTCTATTTCTGTTTTATTTAATGGTTCTAAACTCATAATGACTCCTTATTTAAAATTAATTTGTTTTACACCGGAATAATGTCTGAAGATTTTTCCATTCTTCAAGTAAAATGCATCATAAACAACACCAGTAACAGCATCAGTTTCAATAGAAGCTTCAAAAAATATACTATCTTCAGTTTCGACAAATTTATCAGTCGAAACGACTTTCAAGCCTATGAGGTTTTGAAGATATTGTTTGAAATATTCTTTTAAGGCTTCTGCACCAGAAATAATTATAGGTGGATCCTGCGAAATATTAATAAGTGTTGCTTCATTATCATAATTGTTATCAATTAAAGCTTCTGCATCATTGGCAAGTATATATTTCAATTGATTTTCGTACAATTCTCTTTTCTCTGTCATCGATACTCCTTTTAGTTGAAATTAAAAATCTATTGTCCACATCTGACACCAATCAAATCGGGTCTGACATCGCTTTCGAGAACAAGGTCAATCAAGAAAGGACCTTTATGAGCAAGCATTTTCTCTATAGCAGAATTAATTTGTTCAGGTTTTTCAACTCTTAATGCTGGAACTCCCATAGATTCGCTTATTTTATCAAATCGCAAGGGTGGGTAAGATAAATCAAAACTTAAAGGATATTCATGTTTCGGAATTTCTCTTTCCTTCCAGTATTGAGTTACATTGAGCTGTAATAACTTATAAGAAGCATTATTACAAATAACAAACTTTGCGTTGATATTATGCCTTACAGCAGTCCAGAGAGCTTGTATAGTGTACATTGAACCTCCATCACCTGTAAAACCGATGACAAGTTTATCTGGATTTGCTACTTGCAATCCCATCGCACCGGGAATTCCAACCCCTAAAGAACCACCTCGTGTCTGGAAGAAAGTCCCCGGTTTTCTTGGTGGAATGTATCTTGTTAAAGCAGGAGATGAAGTCAAGGCTTCGTCAAAAATTATTGTATCTTCGGGTATGTGTTTAGAAAGCTCTTCCATAAAGGCTTCGGGTTTCAGAGGCGAATTACCAAGAATAGCTTTATCCTGCTCTTTTTCATTAGATATTTTGTTTTCTTTTGCGACTCTTAGATTTTCAAGTCTTTCCTTGGCTCGATTTTTTTGCTCAATTGTCAAAGTAGCATTCAAACCATTTATTAATTCTTTCATACCAAGCTTTGGATCGCAAACAGAAGCCAAATCTACACGATGATTTTTTCCGATTTCATAAGCATTTAAGTCAATATGAATGACTTTTGCATCATTAGAATAGACATTTCCAAGTTCCGGGAATACCTCAGGAAGCATATAGGTTCCGACAATAAGAATGACATCACCCTTTTCGCAAATAGGTTTGCTGAAAGAACCAAACATGTGCCCGGTTGTTCCTTGATAACAAGGATGAGTGTAGTCCATACAGAAATCCCCAACATCAACTCCATATACTTCAGCACCCAATAATTCTGCCAAATGAGTTAATTCATCGGTTGCCTGAGAATATGCTACTCCATCACCCATAAATAATACAGGTTTTGATGATTCGGAAAGTAGCTTTACAGATTCATTAACAAACGATTCGTCTGGTTTTACTCGAGTTGAAGGTATTGTTGTAGGATAAACATCTTCATCATTAATTTCATCAAGAATATCCATTGGGAGACAAACATAAACAGGTCCCATTGGAGGAGTTCCTGCAATTTTTATGGCTCTTCTCAAAGTTCGTAATAAAGAGCGAGAATCGGTAACCATGGTAGAATATTTTGTAACAGGTCTGGCAAATGCAACCAGATCCCCAGCCATTTGAGCATCCATGTTCAGATAACTGATACCAGCATCACCTCCAATAATAACTAAGGGTGAATGACCTCGATAAGCCTGATAAATAGCCCCAATAGCATTACCAAGACCCGGAGTGCTGTGAATCTGGACTAATGTTGGCTTATGGGTATATCGGGCATATCCATCCCCCATCATAACCGGAACACTTTCCTGCAAGGTCAATATATATTTCATTTCTGGATAATCCCAAAGAGCATCCAAAAATCCTTGCTCAACAGTTCCCGGATTGCCGAACATTACATTCATGCCATCAGCAAGAAACTGTTCTATGATTTTAAATCTTCCGGGTTTACCAGCCATATCTTGTAAGTCCATTATCTAACATGTTAACTAACTGGTCTCCAAATTCATAAGAACACTGGAGTGAGCGAGCAGTGATAAATGGATAGTCAACTATAACTGATGTTTCTTTTCCAAAATTACCATGGAACTGTCCGTTTGGACCGACTGCATCAGCAAGCATAAACTCAAGGCAGTATGGTGGTGGTCCCATATTCAGATCAGTATTTAGAAATCCTGTGCCATCAAGATAGTCATATTCTAAGCAGTGCCCAGTAACGTGTTTACCATGAATTATTGATTTTCTTTCGTTAAAATCACGGGCAAAAATCAAACATGTAACCCCATAACAAATTGCTGCAACGGGTTTATTTGCTCTATGAAAAGCCAAAATAGCCTGATGAACTCTTGAATTATTGACCATATCAACAATCGGACCACTACCACCAACAAGTAAAATAGCATCATATTCATCAACTAACTTTTGCTGAGCTATTTTAACTTTTTTGAAATAATCTTCGAATTCTCTCAAAAAGTTTGTTGCTGCAAAATAAGGTCTTTGAGGTAAAATTTCAGCTAAATTCAATGGATTGTGTAATTTATCACTATCCTCCAATGCTTTAACCTTTGCTGCATCTTCAGGCGTTGTAACCTTGTAACCTAATGGGGGATCCATATAATTAGGGTCATAACTTGGGGGAAGAGCATGCGGAATTTTACCGAATGGGGTTGCAAAGTCTAACTTATAGCCGGCTGCTTCCAATTTTTCCATTGGACCTACTAACTCTACTCCCCAGAAACCATATTCTGAGAGTATAGTGAAAACCTTTTTAGTTGCCATAAATGTTTCTCCTAAAAATTGTTTGTAAATTTTATTTTCATTTTTAAGTAAGCCAAAGATTAATAATGTTTTATTAATCTGAATTTGTTTTGACCGTTCTCACGGGAATAATTCAATTCGTCCATCATTTTTTTAATCATAAATATACCTAAACCGCCAATAGGTCTATCTTCAACAGGTGCATTAATATCCGGTTCCAGTCTTTCAAGCGGGTTAAAAGCTATTCCACTGTCAATTAACTCAATAGAAACTCCCTTAGGATTTTCCTGATGATCAACTATTAGTTCCAGTTCACCATTTTTATCTGGATAAGCATACCTTAAAACATTTACAATTGCTTCTTCGCCAGCAATCAAAATATCATTTAAAGTTTTCTTTTCAATAATCTCATTTTCAATTTGAGACTTTAGAAAGTCCATAAAAGCATCAAAATTATCCATTGAGGCACTTAATTTTAGACTTGCCATAAAATTTTAAATTTAGTTGATAAATTTATTAATCCTGATATGTATCCTGAATGAACAGAAAATTATCCATACCAGTCATTTTTACTACATCAAGAATAGTGCTGTTAGCTCCAACGAGATAAACCTGAGTGTCTGTTCCAATTTTTTGTTTTGCAAAAATTATTACCCTCAGACCTGCACTTGAAATATACTCAAGATCATTAACGAAAAATACAACCTTGTGAATTTCCTGACCTATCAATGTTTTAAGTTCATCTGCTAATGCCCCGGCATTAGAAGTATCAAGTCTTCCGGATAGCGTAACTTTTGCAGTTCCATTTTCATTTTTTATATTAAACAATGATTCCATAATAACCTCTAAAAATAAATAAATAATCAATCATTAGAAAAAATATTATCCTTTACAATAAACCATACTATTTTCCAACTAAAATAGCAACCGACCTCGGACCAACTAAAATTTCATTTTGATTTTCCAATAATGGCTCATATCCGGGTTCGCAAATATCAAACGGTGGTTCAACATCAGTGTTAGCAAATACATACCATGACATACCAATAGGCAAGGCTGGTAATTGAAAACCGTGCATTTCCCAATGAAAATTCATAGCAACATATATGTAATCATCTTCAACTGTGCCATTTTTTGCATGTTTTCCACATAGAAGAAAAGCTATTGTTCGGCTCCAATCTGAATAATCAACATACCAGGCTTGTGTTCCATGCCACGAAATATCAGGGTAACCACTACCAACATAATCACGATATTGAAAATGTGTATTATTTCTCAAGACCGGATGTTTGAATCTAAATTTTACAAGCAGTTTAACAAAATTATATAGATGCTGATTTTTTTCAAGAAGGGTCCAATCAAGCCAAGAAATTTCATTATCCTGACAATATGCATTATTATTGCCATATTGAGTATTTCCGAATTCATCACCAGAGAGAATCATTGGAACACCCTGGCTGACAAGTAAAATCGAAAGAGCATTTTTGATTTGTTTGAATCTTAATCTGTTTATCCAGTAATCATCTGTTTCGCCTTCCCAACCGCAATTCCAACTATTGTTGTCATCACCACCATCACGATTATCTTCACCATTTGCCTCATTATGTTTATGGTCATAGGAAACCAAATCCATGAGAACAAACCCATCATGACAGGTTATGAAATTAATTGAGGCACAGGTGCCGCCTCCATGCCATTTATATAGATCAGGAGAACCTTCAATCCTTTGTTGAACGGCTCCAAGAAGTTTTTCATCACCTTTGATAAATTTTCTTATATCATCTCTATATTTTCCATTCCATTCAGCCCAACGGCTACCACCGGGGAATGAGCCAACCTGATATAAACCACCCGCATCCCATGCTTCAGCAATCAGCTTGCATTTACCCAAAATCGGATCATAAGCTAAAGACTCAATTAAAGGCGGATTGCTCATAGGTGCTCCGTTCTGGTCTCGACCAAGAATGGCTGCAAGATCGAATCTGAAACCGTCAATATGATATTCTGAAGCCCAATACCTGAGGCAATCAAGTATCATATTTCTGACGATTGGATTGTTGCAATTCAAAGTATTTCCGCAACCGCTGAAATTCATATAATAACCATCTGGGGAAAGCATATAATATGTCTTGTTATCAAGTCCTCTGTATGAGATATAAGGACCCATTTCATTGCCTTCGGCAGTGTGGTTGAAAACCACATCCAAAATTACTTCGATCCCGTTTCGATGGAATTCCTTGATTAATGATTTAAATTCATCAACCTGCATCCCGAATTTGCCGGATGCGGCATAACCAGATTTTGGTGCAAAAAATCCAAGATTGCTATAGCCCCAGTAATTAAGTAGCATTCTTCCGTTGACTTCACGGCTATTTTCAAATTCGTCAAATTCATGGACCGGCATTAACTCAACACAGTTAATTCCAAGGTCTTTCAGATAGGGTATTTTTTCTTTTAAAGCGGAAAATGTTCCCGGATATTTTGTGTTCGAAGAAGGATGCCTTGTGAAGCCTCGAACATGAAGTTCATAAATAATCAAATCTTCCATGGGGATTTCCAGTGGCCTATCCCCCTCCCAATCAAAATCATCAAATACGATTCTTGCCCGATGTTGATACATATCATACCAATCAGGAGATTCCCCCCAAACATCCCTGCCTCCAATAATTTTTGCATAGGGATCCATTAAAATTTTGGTTTTGTCAAATCTGTGACCCTCGTTAGGAAGCCATGGACCATCCATTCTAAATCCATATTCGACATCTTCATAGTCCAGATCGAATACAATCATGGTAAATACATTACCAATTCTGAATTCATCAAAAAATGGTATGATTGCAAATGGCTCCTTCTCTCGTTTTCTGAATAGCACTAATTCACACGAATGTGCTGCCCTCGAAAAAACAGAAAAATTAACCCCGTTTGGAACTATTGTAGCTCCAAAAGGCAATGGTTTTCCGGGCCTTAATTTGAATTCACCATAAGTATGTGTGGGAAAAGAATCAACTTGTATCATTTTATTATCCTTCGTTCAAAGCTTTAATTGCATCATCAACACTTGAGTAATTTTCGTACATTCTGTCAAAACCAGTCATTTCCATTACATCTTTTACCTCTGGCAACAAGCCTGATATAACCCCTTTTCCGCCTTTGGATTTTAATGTTTTTGCAATAACTAAAAGTAACCTTAATCCTGCACTTGATACATAATCACAGTCAGCCATATTAATTACTATTTTTGTTCCGGATTGGATAATAGGCATTATCTCTTCCTGTACTTTAGGGGAAGTATTTCCATCAAGATGGCCCTTGAGGTTTATTACTTTTATACCGTTATTTTCATTTATAGTTAATTCCATTTTTTTCTCTTATATATTATTAATTAACGATAAATCATTCTACGAGAAAACATTTATCTGGGAACTACCCTAACTTTGATTTTTGGTCTATAGTTTAGATTTGGTAATTGAACAGTTAAATTTTCAGCATCAAAATTTTTCCAAGGGTTATTATCAACCCATACCTCTGAAATGTAGATACTTCCCTGCGGCAATAAGTCTGGAGAAACCCGCAGGACACCATCAGGAAAACCGTTTTCAAGTGGTTTGAAATATAAGTCAAGAGGTTGTTTGGTATATAAAAGATTTGTATAGGTTTGGGCAAGATAACAGAGTTCAATTGAATGGTAAGCACTCATTGAGTGACTTCCTTTCATTCTTTCTGTTCCAAGAAGATATGGAAGACCATTGGCTAAGACGTTAAAATAAACTGCACCATCAATGTGGTCAAGGAAAAAGGCATTATAAAATGCAGCACTTTCCCTACCGTATTTTAAATACATCTCATCCTTCAAAATACCCCAAAGTATCTGATATGCCAGAATGGCTTGCTCCTGTTGCCACCATGCTTTTCTATCGTGCCATGCAAAACGATGGAATTCTTCTCCTTTCCTTAAGTATCTTTCCATAACATCATACCAGCCACCCCTTTGAATATCCATACCTACAGTAGGCATAATTTCAGCAATTTTCTTTGAAAAATCTACATATTCCTGCTTTGGATTAACGCTGTTGACCCTCATTAGATTCCATGCAATTTTCAGGTTATGCCCAACTACTGCTCTATTTTGTTGCCAGCCCCATTCCAGATCGTGAGACCAGTCTTCAAAAAATCTTTCGTTAACAAAAGGACTGTTTTCGTAATCGGGAAAATACTTTGTAATGCAATCAGCACAATAAGTTAGAAACTGTCTGTATTTTTCATCACCAGTTGCTAATAGTAAATTTATAAGATATGCTGGTGCATGATCGCCAACTGAGTTCCAATTTTTTCTTGCTTTATTATGGCCTAAACTTTCACTTCTTGGGTCAAGAGTTATGGGGTCAATATGAGAAAAATAACCATCTTTTTCTTTATCAAGGAAAAATCTGTCAAAGAGATCAATTGTCATTTTAATGTCTTTCATGATTGCGGGATCTCCATTGCATCGGTATGTCTGAGTAGGACCAGCTAATGCGTAAATCTGCTCATACATTGGAATAGCATCGTAATCATCACCAAATTCTGAGGCAAAAACTTTATGTTCTTTCTCGCCTGTTTTATCAATACCATGATACCAATAAACAATATTCTCGTCAAGGTCATAAAATCTCATGTGTTCTCTTAAATATAAAGTGCCTTTTTCGGCGGCTTCAAGGTATTTGTCTTCTCCGGTTAAAAGAAAGGTAGAAGCAAAACCATAGATAAGTCTTGATATAGTATCTGTTTCCTGACGGATTGTTCCAACTTTTTCACCAGATAAACCAATGGTAGTTCTGTAGTTTTTATAATCAATATGATTTTCATCGCCAAATTGAGCCCTTATGAAAAAATCGGCTATGCTTCTTGCCTGTTTAATCCACCAATCGGGTTCTTCAAATCTGAATTTTCCTTGTTTCCTTCCCGGGAAAGTAATTTCCTGTGCTTCAAACGCGTAATCACTTCCTTGCGGATAAAATGTTCCATAAACGTATGCTAATTGGTCTGGCACTAAATGGTCCCAGAGTTGAGCTGTGCACCACATTCCCGGTTCCCCAAGATTTGTGGTAATTTTAGCAGACACATTTGCCGATAGTTTGACATCAAAATGCCTCTCATCAGAAGTTTTTAATCCAAATATTTTGGTCTCCGGATTGAATTGAGTGATGTATCCACATATTAAATCAGAAAATTCAAACTTCATTTTACTCATATTTTTACCCTTTATGAAAAAAATTTTTTACTAAATCTTTATTTTCTAATGTATGTTGTCTTGATATTTAAATTAATCTAATAATTAAAAATAACTTTAAGAATCCATTTTATAAATAATGCCAAAAATAAAATTTAATATAACCTAATATTATTATAAAAGCAAATAGTTTTTTCAAAAAATAAAAAAATTTTTTTGATTTATATTATTTTTTTAGTTTATAAATATTCATTTAAGATTTACGAAAGAAACAATGAAAACCAGAAGAAATTTTTTAAAAGTTGCAGGTGGAGCAGTTTTTACCTCTTCATTAAATACTCAAAAGCTGTTTTCTAATGTCTTCAATAATGAATCAAATTTGACTACAACATCATACCCAATTGTAATATCAACATGGAAGCACGGTCTTGCTGCAAATGAACGAGCGTATCAATTATTAAAATCAGGAGGAAAATCGATAGATGCTGTTGAAGAAGGAGTAAAAGTTTCAGAAGCAGATCCTAATGTTAAAAGCGTGGGATACGGTGGTTTGCCTGATCGTGATGGTTTCGTAACTTTAGATGCGTGTATTATGGATTCAAATGGCAATTGCGGTTCTGTAGCTTTTGTTCAGAATTTTATACATCCTATTTCAATTGCAAGATTAGTTATGGAGAAAACACCACATATCATGCTTGTTGGAAAAGGGGCAGAGAAATTTGCAATTCAAAATGGATTCAAAAAACAAAATCTTTTGACCATAGAAGCAAAAAAAGAATGGCAAAAATGGTTAAAGGAATCAAATTATAAGCCCGATTTGGATAATCACGATACAATTGCTTTGCTGGCAATTGATAAACAAGGCAATCTTGCCGGAGCCTGCACAACCAGTGGTCTGAGTTGGAAGTATCATGGTAGGATCGGGGATTCCCCTATTATCGGGGCTGGTTTGTATGTTGATAATGAGGTCGGTGCTGCTGGAGCTACGGGTAAAGGTGAAGCGGTTATGAAAATATGTGGCACTTTTCTTATAGTGGAATTGATGAGACTAGGTAAATCTCCTCAGGAAGCCTGTGAAATAGCTATCAATAGAGTCGTCAGGAAAAATCCTGACTATAAAGAATTTCAAGTTGGATTTATAGCTTTGAATAAAGTTGGTGAAGTAGGAGCATTTTCTCTTCAGGACGGATTTGAGTATGCTGTTTTTTCAAATGAAACTAACAAATTACAAAAATCTGATTTTTATTTTAAATTATAAATTTACTACAAACCTTGTGTAAAATGCAAATACATTTTGATAATCAGTACTTTTAGGATTAGAAGGACCTATTATATATTGTAACCCCGGTTGAAAAACTAAAAAATCAACATATAACTGTTAGGTTAATGTAAAAATTCAAAAAAAATATGTATTTAATATATTGGTGAGATTAAAAACTATATATTCGTTTAGGAATATTTTTTTATAAATTCAGAATAGGTTTTTGCACTTTTCTTGATTTTTCTTTCTTGAGTATCAAGATCAACTTCAACTAATCCAAATTTTGCATCAAAACCAAAACCCCATTCATAATTATCAAGCAAAGACCAATAATAATAACCACGTATGTCATATCCATCAGACAATGCTTTAATTAAAACCTTGATATGATCACTAATAAATTCGCTTCTTTTTGTATCCAAAGTATCAGCAATTCCATTCTCAGTAATATAAACAGGTTTATCAGTATATTTTTTTATACGATTTAAAGCTCTGTAAAGTCCTTCAGGATAGATTTCCCAATTGAGATCACTATGTCCATTCTTGCTTTCACTAATTAAAACCTCAAACATTTTTTTCTTATTTAACCGAAATTTCAGATAAGATCGAGTATAATAGTTCAATCCAATAAAATCAAAAGATTCTTTGTGGTCAGTAGTCATTTTTTCATTAACAATCAAAGGAAAAAAAAATCTAAACTCTCCGGTCTGAAGATATTTTAATTGAGAATCATTAATACTTTCGTTTAAAAACCAGTCTGCAATTACATCGAAAAGATTCAACGAATGTGGTGCTTCGAAAATAATATAATTTATTACCAATCCAACTTGCGAAGCAGGAGAAATTGATTTAATCAAATTATAAGTTTGATTATGAGTTTTAAGGATATTTCCATATACTTTTGCTGCTTTTTTGGCATCTTTAAGTCCGGGTGGATAAAGACCCGTAAAATAGCCGTTTAAGGCATAAATAGAAGGCTCATTGAATGTGCACCAAAGCTCAATCCTATCTTTGAAAGTAATTACAACTTTTTCAACATATTTTAAAAATATTTCAGATGCTTCAACATTGAGAAAAGCTCCTTTTTTTTCAAACCAGATTGGGTTAGTAAAATGATGAAGTGTAACCATAGGTTTTATGTCATTTTTAATCAGCTCATCAATAATATCTGAATAATGTTGAATGGCACTCTCATCATAAATGTTTTCCTCAGGCTGAATCCTGCTCCACTCCAATGAAAAACGATAGGAATTAAGTCCAATCTCCTTCATAATTTGAATATCTTCCTTATACTTTTCCCAATGCAAGCAAGATTGAGGATATTGATGCATTGTTTTTATCTTTTTCTTGCTAACATTATTTTCAAAGAACCACCAGTTGTTATTTCTTATGTTTCCTTCAATTTGATAAGAGGAAGTTGATGTGCCCCATAGAAAATTTTTTGGAAATTTAAAATCTTCAATATAATTCAGTGAGTTTATGTTTATTGTTATTGATTTATCTTTATAAAAAAAAAGCAGTAAAAAATAAACAAGAAGCAAAAATATAATTCCAAAAAAAATTATCATATAAAAAAATAAATATCCTTATAGCCGAATAAAAAAAATCAAAAATACTAAATTAATGTTGTATAATTGAAATAAATTTAGCTGTTCAGTGTTATAATTCACTTAAAACTAAAATAAATTATGAGTTTATCATCAATAAGCATAAAAAGGCCAGTTCTTGCAATTGTAATGTCAATTGCAATAATCCTATTTGGTGTTATTGGCTATACTTTTCTCGGAGTCAGGGAATTCCCTAATGTTGATCCACCCGTCATAACAGTGTCAACATCTTATGTCGGAGCAAATGCAGACATTGTTGAGTCTCAGATAACCGAACCACTTGAAGAATCTATTAATGGAATAGATGGTATAAGAACACTAACATCAATAAGTCGAGATGGAAGAAGCACAATCAGCGTTGAATTCAATATTGATTCTGATATTGAAGCTGCTGCAAACGATGTGCGTGACCGTGTAGCAAGGGCTATATCGCTTCTCCCTCAAGATGTGAACCCTCCAGTTGTTGCAAAAGCTGATGCTGATGCAAACCCAATAGTATTTCTAAACATTAAAAGTAATTCAAAAGATTTGTTAACATTATCAGAAATTGCTTCGAATATTTTTAAGGAAAGACTTCAAACTATACCGGGTGTCAGTCAGGTTCAGATCTGGGGAGAAAAGAGATATACAATGAGGCTCTGGTTAGATCCTGATAAAATGGCAGGTTATGGAATTACTCCGGTTGATGTTAAAAGAGCTCTTGACAAAGAAAATATTGAATTACCCTCGGGAAGTATAGATGGATTATCTACTCAGCTTTCTGTGAGGACTTATGGTAGGTTAAATACAATTGAGGAGTTTGAAAATTTAATTATCAAAGAAGAAAATGAAGCTGTAATCCGGTTAAAGAACATTGGAAAGGCAGAATTATATCCTGAAAATGACAAATCAATTTTAAGGCGAGATGGTGTCCCAATGGTGGGTTGTGTACTTATCCCCCAACCCGGTTCAAATCATATTCAAATCGTTGACGAATTCTATAAACGAGTTGATGAATTGAAAAAAGACCTACCAGTTGACATTTCACTGGGTATTGGATTTGATACTACTAAATTCATAAGAGACTCGATTAATGAAGTTGTTCAAACCATAGGTTTAGCCTTTTTGCTTGTAATTTTTATAATTTACTTATTTTTAAGAGATATAAGAACAACGATAATTCCACTTCTTGCAATTCCTGTCTCTTTAATTGGAACATTTTTCATTATGTATATATTTAATTTTTCAATAAATGTTCTCACACTCTTGGGTATAGTACTGGCAATTGGGATTGTTGTTGATGATGCAATAGTTGTCTTGGAAAATATTTATAAAAAAATTGAAATTGGAATGAATCCAATTGAAGCGGGAATAAAAGGAACAAAAGAAATATTTTTTGCAGTCATTTCTACAACTGTTGCATTGGTCTCAGTTTTTCTGCCAATATTATTTTTACAAGGACTATCAGGAAGATTATTCCGAGAATTTGGAATTGTTCTTGGCTCGGCTGTTATCATTTCATCTTTTGTTGCTCTTACTCTTACTCCTATGCTTTCATCCAGACTTATCGGGAAAAGAAAAAGCAATACAGATAGTGAAAATATAACAAATAATGATAAGAATTATGCAATCAAGCATGGGATTATATTTAAATTAACAGAGCCCATTTTTGTAAAAATAAATTCTACTTATGCAAATGCTCTTGAAGCTTTTATGAACAAAAGGTGGCTGGCTTTTGTGATCATTGGAACAGCTTTGTTTTTATTTGTCTTGATTGCACCAAACATACCGAGTGAATTAGCACCTATTTCTGACAGAAGTGGAATGAGAATTTTAGCAACAGCTCCTGAAGGAACATCTTTCGAGAAGATGGATATTTATATGAAAAGGATTGCCGGTTTAGTCCAGAAAGAAGTACCTGAGCGAGAAGCAGTCATTGCAATCACGTCGCCGGGTTTTGGTGCTTCAAGTTCAACTAATTCCGGATTCATAAGATTGGTATTGAAAGACCCGGATAAAAGAAAAAGAAGCCAGCAACAAATAGCTAATGATCTTGGTATGAAACTTCAAAAGTTCAGTGATACAAGAAACTTTGTCATTCAAGACCAAACTATCTCTTCTTTTCAGCGAGGTAGTGCTAATCTACCTGTTCAGTATGTTTTGAAAACAGAAAGCTTAGAAACATTAAAAGATGTTTTACCTAAATTCCTTGATGAGGCTCGAAAAGATCCAACTTTTCTGGTTGTTGATGCTAACCTTAAATTTAACAAACCAGAAATAGTTGTCGAAATTGACAGAACTAAAGCCGCTACAATGGGTATTTCATCTTTTGATATAGCTCAAACTTTACAGTTAGCTCTTAGTGGTATGAGATATGGTTATTTTATTATGAACGGAAAGCAGTATCAGGTTATCGGTCAGTTACCATTGGAAAACAGACGAAAACCTCTTGACCTTAGAAGTCTATATATACGTTCAAATTCCGGCGAGTTAATTCAGTTGGATAATCTCGTTACCATTAAAAACAGTAGCACACCACCTCAATTGTTTCGTTACAATAGATTTACATCTGCCACAATAAGTGCAAGTTTGGCTCCAGGAAAAACAATTGGAGATGGGATTAACGTAATGGATAGAATTGCAGAAAAAGTTCTTGATGAATCAGTTAGCACTGCACTTGAAGGTCCTTCAAAAGATTTTAGCGAAAGTTCATCAACCTTACTTTATACCTTTATTCTCGCATTAATCCTTGTATATCTGGTCCTCTCAGCACAATTCGAAAGTTTTCGGGACCCGTTTACAATTATGCTAACAGTTCCACTGGCTCTCGGTGGATCAATCTTTTCACTCTGGTATTTTGATCAGACTTTAAATATTTTCAGCCAAATCGGTCAAATAATGTTAATAGGCTTGGTAACTAAAAATGGAATATTAATTGTTGAATTTGCAAACCAGATCAGAGCTACAGGAATAGAGAAAGTTGAAGCAGTGAAAAAGGCAGCAGCTTTGAGATTTAGGCCGATATTGATGACAAGTTTATCAACCATATTAGGCACATTACCAATTGCTCTGGCATTAGGAGCCGGATCTGAAAGCAGAGTCTCTATGGGTATCGCAATTATTGGAGGTTTGATATTCTCGACTGTATTGACTCTTTTTGTCATACCTGCAATGTATTCTTATATATCCCCCAACAAGATTGATAAGCTTAAAAATATTTTTATTGAAGAAAATGATCCAGTTGCACAATAATTCAGCTATCCCTATATTGACTGAGTTTAAATCAAAACATTTAGAGCTATCAAACAGAGTTGTTATGGCTCCAATGACCAGATCACGAGCTGGAACCGGATTTGTACCAACTGATTTGAGCAGAATTTATTATGAGCAAAGATCAAGTGCGGGATTGATCATAACTGAAGGCTCACAGATTTCAGAGGAAGCCGTTGGATACAGGAACACACCCGGTATTTACAGCGATGAGCAAGTCAAAGGATGGAAACTTATCACTGATGCAGTTCATAAAAAGAACGGGAAAATATTTATTCAATTATGGCATGTCGGTAGAATCTCTCATCCTGATTTTTTAGGAGGGAAATTACCATTAGCACCGAGTCCTATCAAACCTGAAGGAAGAATAAGGACTTACGAAGGTATAAAGGAAATGATTACACCCCGGGAAATGACAAAGTCAGACATCGAAAAAACAATCAGGGATTATGCCGAAGCTGCAAAAAAAGCAATTTTAGCAAACTTTGATGGCGTTGAAATACATTCTGCCAATTGTTACTTGCTACAACAGTTTCTATGCGATAGTTCAAATCAAAGAAAGGACGAATATGGTGGCTCGATCGAAAACAGATGCAGAATGATTTTCAATACAATTGAAGCAGTAATTCAGGCAATTGGAAACAATAGGGTTGGAATAAAATTATCCCCTTCAAATTTTAATTTTGGCACTTATGATTCGAATCCTATCGAAATTTACAATTATTTGGTTAACGAACTAAACAAATATGATTTAGCTTATTTGCATTTACAGGAACCTTTAATTCCTCAGGAAAAAATACCGGAAAGATATCTAAAAAAAGTTACTGAACATTATCGAAAGATTTACAAGGGAACTATCATTACTAACGGCAATTATGATTTTAATTCGGGTAACAAAGCTATAGCAGAGGGCATTGCTGACCTTGTTTCATACGGACGATTGTTTATCTCAAATCCCGACTTACCTGATCGCTTCAGAACAGGATCTGAGTTAGCAATTCCCGACAAAGAAACATTTTACGATGGCGAGGAAAAGGGATACATTGATTATCCTTTTATGAGTCCCACCAAATAAGCTATCATTCATATCTCAAAGCATCTATAGGATTTAACCGGGAAGCTTTCCAAGCCGGAAAGGCTCCAAAAATAAGTCCCAGAAGAGTACAAATAATAATAGAGCCTATTACCCATCCTGTTGGTATGATTATTTGAATATTAATCAATCCCCCAAGAGCTACTGAACTTACAAGTCCTAATACTATCCCAATTATACCGCCAATCTGACATAGAGTAATTGTCTCTATGATAAATTGCCATAAAATCCATGAATTTCTTGCTCCAACAGCTTTCCTGACGCCAATTTCTCTTGTTCTCTCTTTAACCGATACAAGCATAATATTCATAATTCCTACTCCCGCAGCAATCAATGCAATAAAGCCTGAAGCATATCCAAAAAATCCAAGGAACCCCGTCAATTGTCCAAATTGTTCATTTATAGTTTCATTAGTTTCGACTTCGAAGCTATTTTCCTGACCGGGTTTATCCTGCCTGATCAGCCTCATTAGACCAATTGATTCATTAACTGTTTCTGCCAAATCTTCACGGGATAATGATTTAATTGTAATTGTCAATGATTCTTCCCACTCATTAGAAAAATATTTAAGGAAATGTTGAAGCGGAATTATAACCTGATTGTCCTGACTCTGCCCTAAAATAGCACCTTTGGGTTCAATTATGCCAATGACAACAAAGTTTTGATTTTTTATTCTGATTGTTTTATTCAATGGTGAAATATTTTCGAAAAGTTTTACTTTTACATCGTTGCCGATAATAGCAAAATTTTTATTAGTCTGTAAATCTTCATTAGTTAAAGCTCTACCTTGGGATATTGTGATGTTGTTGTTATAAAAATATTCTTCGTCTGTTCCAATAAGGTTGACATCAGGGTCAGTGGAATAGTTAAGAAACTTAATAGTATTAAATGAAGAAGAACTGAAACCACTAATAAAACTTGTTGAGGTCATGGTCTTCTTCAATTCTTTTAATTGAGTATAAGTAATAGGCTTTCTGTTCCTGTATTTTCTCCATGTATTTCCGGTAACAATGCTGGGCATCCGTTTTATAGAAAAGGTATTTTCACCCAGAGTTATCATTTCATTAGTTACGGCATTATCAATTGATTTGATTAAAGCCCCGGTTCCCATTAGAGCAAAAACACCGATTGAAATACTTAGCAATGTCAGAAATGCCCTGAGTTTGTTAACTCTGACTGAATCTAATGCAAGATATATGCTTTCAAGAATATTCATACACAACTTAATATTTTGTTATTCGAATCTCAATGATTCAACAGGATCAAGCTTAGAAGCTCTTAATGCCGGAAGTAAACCTGCTAAAATCCCAACAAAAACTGAAACAACTGAAGCAATGATTATAAGCCTAATCGGCAAATAAGGCAATAAAAACTCAGTCGAAGGAATAAATTTTGGTAAAAAAGTAGCAACAAAATAAATAAGCACCGAGCAAAAGATGATTGAAAAAACTGCTCCGACTAAGCAAAGGAAGGAAGACTCCGATAAAAACTGAGTCAATATAGTTACCCGCCGGGCTCCAAGTGCTTTTCTTATTCCTATCTCTTTGGTCCTTTCAACAACAGAGACAAACATAATATTCATAATTCCAATGAGACCAACAATGAAGGAGAGAACAGTTAGCCCAATTCCAATTCCCCATACATAAAGTCTGAGGCTTTCAACGCTTTTTTCGAATGCTTTTGTCTCATTTATTGAAAAATCATCTTCCTGCCAAGGTTTCAAATTTCTTATAACCCTCATAGCACCAATTGTTTCTGCCCGAACAAGATCAAGGTTGTTTTCACTTCCCGCTTTAACCGCAATAGATACTGATCTTCTATAGTTGCCAAACAGACCTACAAAAGTATTGAGAGGAATATATAATTGATTATCAAGAAAATCCATCAATATTGTTGATTGCTTTTTGACGATTCCAATTATTTGGAATTTTTTTCCATTGATTTTAATTATCTGCCCGATTCCATCGTTTTTAGGGAATAGAGTTTTGTTAACACCATAACCAAGAACCACTACATTAGAGCTTTGACTTTCCTCGAAAACAGAAAAAAAGCGTCCTTCCACAACAGTTCCACCAGGTGTTTGGCCATATTCTGATTTTGTTCCAATGACCGATATTCCAGATAGTTTATCGTTTTTATATACAATGGAAGAATTCCATTTTCTTGCGACAGGCACGACAATTTCAGCAGTTTCCAAAACTTTAGCTAATTCATCTGCCTGATTCAATGTTACAGGCTTTCTTGCAGCTAACAATTTCCAGTTTCTACCACCTGCCCAGTCCCATTGATCAACATAAATCATATCAACTCCGATTAGATTGAAAGTCTCTTCGACAGCTCTATCCAATCCGCTCAAAAACCACCCCATCAAAATGACGAATGACACACCTATAACAACCCCCAAAGAAGCAAGAATAGAGCGTAATTTGTTCGATAATATTGATCTGAAAGCTTCTTTGATTATTTCAATTATTTCTGGTATTGTTAGCATAGTAAGGATTATTTTTTTACGTCTGAAATACTCTCTATTTCGCCATCAAGAAGTTTGATAATTCTATTAGCATGTTTTGCAATATGTTCTTCGTGAGTAACAAGGATGATTGTATTGCCTTGTTTCCATAAATCATTAAAAAGTAGCATAATTTCTTCGCCGGTTTTAGTATCAAGATTACCTGTTGGCTCATCAGCTAAAATAATCGAGGGGTTGTTTATTAAAGCTCTTGCTATTGCAACTCTCTGCCTTTGACCGCCAGAGAGTTCATTAGGTTTATGCTCCATCCTATCCCCAAGTCCTACTTTTTTTAAAGCTATTTTTGCAGCTTCAATTCTTTCCGAACTTTTTTTGCCAGCATAGACCATTGGTAGCTCTACATTTTTCAATGCCGTGGCTCTGGGCAAAAGGTTAAATGTCTGAAAAACAAATCCTATCTGCTTGTTTCTGATTGAGGCTAATTCATTATCAGTAATTTCACTAACGTTCATACCGTTGAAAAAATAATTTCCGCTTGTAGGTGTATCCAAACAACCAAGGATATTCATCAAAGTTGATTTTCCCGAACCGGATGGTCCCATTATTGCAAGGTATTCGTTTTTATTTATATCAAGGTTTATATTATTCAAGGCATAAACCTTTTCCACGCCCATCAGATATATTTTTGTTATACCTTCGAGGTGAATCATTGAATTGTTTAAATTTCTGTCATCCATATTATTCATTATTTGCTTCTCATTTTCTTCTTAACAGTATCAATTTTTATTATTGATCCATCCTGCAATAATCTGCTAACAGCAAGATAATTGCCGCTAACAATTTCATCGCCTTCTTTCAAGCCTTCAATAATTTCAATAAATCCTTTGTCGCTAATCCCTGTTTTTACATTTACGAGCTTAACCTTATTATCTTTCCTTAAAAATACAACTGATTGGATCTTTGATTGATTGATCTTCTTATTATCATCTTCATCAGCTTTTTTCACCTCAATACCACCACCAGTTGATTTGTCCATAGTTTTTGTATCCCTGACGGTAACGGCTTGCAGTGGAACTGCAAGGACATTGCTTCTTGTTTCAGTGCTTATCTCAACATTGCAGCTCATTCCCGGACGAAGTTTTTCTTCTTTATCTAATAACCTGATTTTAACCTTGAAATTAATTACCTGATCTTGAGTTCCTTGCTGTGCAATTATAGCAGAATGACCTACTTCAGTTACAATCCCTTTATAGCTTTTTTCGTTAAAAGCGTCAATTTCAACTTTGGCTGTATCACCAACTTTTACGAGCACAACATCGTTCTCATCAACCTCGACAATAGCATTCATAATGTTTAAGTCACTTATTCTCATCATTTCAGTTCCAGCCATTTGAGCAGTCCCAACTACTTTCTCCCCTTTCTGAACTGTTAATGATGTTACTATTCCATTAATTGGAGAAGTAATAACTGTTCTCGAGGCAGTTTTCTCAGCTTGACGTAAGGTGGCAAGAGATTGTTCATATCTTGCCAGAGCAACAGAATAAGCAGAATTAGCTTTGTCGAAATTGGTTTTAGCCAACTCGAATTCCTGTTTTGAAGCAAACTCATTTTTAAATAGGTCTGTGATTCGTTTTAATTCACTCTCGGTGCGTTCCAATTCTGCTTTTGCAATCTGAATTTCAATTTTTGCAGCATTTGCAGCAGCTTTGAATTGCTCCAACTGAGTTTCAAGAATATCGGGTTTGATTCTGACAAGCAATTGACCTGCTCGGACTGTATCACCTTCTTTTACACCAAGAAACTGTATTTCACCGCTTGTTTCGGAGGAAATTTTTACCTCAATTTCTGGTTCAATTTTACCTATCGCAGAGACTGTTTGAGTAATTGTTTTCCTTTCTACTTTGGTAACTGTAACTGATACCGCACTATCATTTTTGTTGAAGATAAAAAACACAGATATAATAATAACCAGTAATACAAAAACAAGAACAAATATCCATAATTTCGATTTTTTTCTTTTCATAATTCCTCTAATTATTTTCTGTTAAATCTTTTAATTTATAAACAGCAGTGCCAGAAATTAAATCGTGAAGAGCCTGTCTTTTATAGGAAAAGACAAATAAGAATCCGATTGCTATGACAATAAATACAATGAATGTAAGTAGATATAGCAAAGTGTTTTTCGTTAGTAATGAAAGTATTAAAACCAGATAAAAGCTATGCTTGATTAAAAATCTAATAATTAGCTTTCCATAATCAGAATGCTCTGCATCGGCAGTGCCTATTCTCAACCTTAATATTAACTTACCGGGACTTGCGGCTAAAAGAACTTCAGTCAGATAATAACATAGCGTAAACAAAGTTGAAAAAAGGTAGTAAAACATTATGTTTTCAAAGAAAAAATCCAACGCTTCATTGAGCATATCTGGATCTGTTTGTGCTTCTTTCAAAATTTCATTGAATTGATTAATTAATTCATTGAAATCTGAAAATTGCATGATGGCTGTTGTTATTAACCATAAAATTGCAAAATCAATAAGAATGGCAGCAAACCTTAGTCCAAAACCTTGTCTGAGCTCAATCGGATTTTTTTGTATTTGAGATTGATAATTGATGTTCTGACTTTTCTCTTCATCGGTCATTTTCGCAAAACAATCTTTGCAGATTGTCTCGGTTTCAAAATAATACCTTGAAGGATATTCATTACCGCATTTTTCACATTTCATATGTTTTAATTTTAAGTATAATTAATTAATGTATTATTCTAAATTTCCAATTGAATAAAGAACTTCCTTTTGTGCATTAAAGTAGTTATGAAAAGCTGTAATACGATTAATTTTTGCATTGATATACAAATTATTTGCATAATAATAATCGGTAATACCAATAGAACCAGCTCTAAATCTTCCTTCAGCACTTTCGAATGACTTTTCTGCTGCTAAAAAAGCCTTCTCGGATATTTCTATTTGTTTTTCTGCAGTTTCCAAGTTTAAGAAAGCTGTTTTTACTTCCTTCCTTATGTTTTGAATCAAAACATTTTTTTCAATCTCTTTTTGATCTAAAAAAGCTTTGGCAGCTTGAACCTGATTATTTGTTTTGAAGTTATCGAAAATGGGAATCTGAAGATTTAAACCGATATATGACCTTCCCAAATCTGAAAATTTACTTAAATCGTTATTTGTCCAACTCCACCCGCCCAAAACAGACAGTATAGGAAAATATTGACTGTTCGCCACTTGCATTTGTAAATGAGCCGAAGATATTGAATAATCTACAGCTTGTATGTCCAAACGATTTTTTATGGCTCTATCAGTAGCAGCCTCAATACTTCCAATTTCTTTGCGAAAATTATCAATGTTATGGTCTTTGATTGATTTGGGATAGCCATCGTCTGAGAATTCTGCTTCTGAATCAGGATTTAACCCCATCAATGCCAGAAGATTTGCAGAAGCAAGTTTATAGTCGTTTTCAGCTTTTAATAGTTCAAGTTCACGGTTCGAAATTTCAGCTTCCTGAGTATAAATATTAGTAACCGGCAAGATTCCAACATCATATTGAGCTTTAATCTTCAAATAATCTTTCTTTGCCAAATCAAGATTTTCCTGCCTTAGTTTAATGATTTGCTTAGTCCTCAATACTTCTGTAAACAGTCTGTAAACATTTAGTGTGACTGACCTTCGGAGATGTTGATTGCTGAAATAAATATTGTTTAAATTTTCTTTTGTTCTGTTGTAGTTAGCTTCCCTCGAAAAGCCGTTGAAAATCACATATGATGCTCCGGCATTAATTCGATACGAATTTGGGTTGGTTGAAGGTAAAGGAATTATTTGCCCTCCGACGTTTACTGTTTTTCCACCTTCGGCATTTAATTGTCGGGTATATCCCATAGATAAATCAATCGAGGGAAGAAATTCACCGAAAGCAGCCGTTATTTCGGCTCCGGCAGATTTATATCTGGAATCAGCTGACAATATATCAGGATTATATTTCAGGGCAAATTCAATACAGTCACTTACCTTGAAAGAATATACCCCTTTATTTACGGGAGAATTATTTAAGTCCTGACTTAAAGCATTATAGCTGAGATATATAATTACAAAAAAATGAATAGAAACAATTATTCTTTTCATTAAACACCAAACTTCAAAAACTAATAACCATATTACGTTAAGTTTTTAATAATGTTGCAACAAAATTCATTAAATAATATTAAAAGATTTAACAATTACTTTTCACTAATATTTTTTTTCTTTATTTTTGAAAGTTAATATCTAATAAAAATAGTGATAAAAAGTGAGTTTAACATTTATTTTCTTTGCGGTTCTGTCTATATTAGCTATAGCTAGTGGTGTAGTTACTATTTCATCAAAGAATCCAGTTGTTTCGGCAATGGCATTGGTAGTCCAATTTTTTATGTTAGCCGGTCTTTACCTGACGCTTAATGCTCAGTTCATTGCTGTAATTCAGGTTCTTGTTTATGCTGGTGCTATAATGGTGCTGGTTGTATTTGTCATAATGCTTTTAAATCTGGGTGACGAAGAAAAATTGAAGGAAAATTTTAATATCAGGGTTGGTATCGCTATTGCCTTTGGTGCTGTTTTGCTTCTTCAATTTATTGTGATATTCTTAAGCCAATCCAGTGTTTATCAGGGTTTTGCACCCAATTCAATAACTCAGGGAACTGTTGAAGGTATTGGACAAGAGTTATACAAGAATTATTTGTTACCATTTATTGCTATTTCGATTGTTTTAGTTGCTGCTATTATAGGAGCTGTTATTTTAGCCAAAAGAAAACTTGATTAAGGAGAAATATATGTCAGAAAATATACCATTAGAATATTATTTACTAATTTCAGCCTTTTTATTTATTCTTGGTACAATAGGAGTGCTCACCAGACGAAATGTTATTATCATATTTATGTCAATCGAGATGATGTTGAATTCTGTCAATCTAACTTTTGTCGCTTTTTCCTCATTTCTTGGAAATCCTGCAGGGCAGATTTTTGTATTTTTTGTTATGGCTGTTGCTGCAGCTGAAGCGGCTGTGGGTCTTGCCATAGTTTTAGCCCTTTTCAGAAAATCTGGAACTATATATGTTGACAAAGTGAATTTACTTAAATGGTAATAGCTTTTTTCAGCTTAGCCTAAAAATCGATTAAGTTTTTAAATCTCAATAGTAATGACTGAATTTCAATTTACTCTATCTATCCATGATACTTCAGTCATTATTTTATATTTTATATTAATCCTATTTATCGGTTTTAAACTTGCCAAAAAAGAGAGAAATGAAAAGGATTCTAATGAAAAAGAAAACTTCCTCCTTGCAGGGAGGAAACTGACCCTCCCCTTTTTTATAGCAACGCTGGTAGCAACATGGTATGGCAATATTCTTGGAGTTGGTGAATTTATTTATCGCTCGGGAATTTCCGCTTGGGTTTGTTTTGCTTTTCCATATTATGTGGCAGCATTTATATATGCGTTATTATTTGCAAAAAAAATCAGAACTTTATCTATCTATTCAATCCCGGAACAATTCCGTATTCATTATGGTTCAACAGCCGCTTTGATTGCATCTGTAATTATTTTAATAATTTCCATTCCTGCTTCTTATATTCTTATGCTCGGAATTATGATTAAAAGCCTTACAGGTTTGGATTTATTTACATCAATGATTGCTGGCGTATTGCTTTCCTTCGTCTATTTATATTACGGTGGATTCAAAGCTGATGTTCTTACTAATTCAGCACAATTCATTTTAATGTATCTGGGTTTTACGGTAATTTTTGTCTTTGCTTATCAAGCATTCGGCTCTCCATTTGAAATCTTGGACAAATTACCTTATAATCACAAAACATTGTTTGGAGGGTTTCACTGGCAGCATATTCTTGCGTGGTATTTGATTGCATTCCAGACTTTTGTTGACCCCTCATTCCATCAGCGATGTTCGGCAGTCAACAAACCCGACACAGCAAAGAGAGGAATATTAATTTCAATCATTCTATGGCTTATTTTTGACTCTTTGACTCTCTCGGTTGGGCTTTATGGTGTTGCCTTTCTGAATGATATAAATCCGGTTAGCTCCTATCCTATTCTTGCAGATATGATTTTACCCCCTTTCTGGAAAGGAATATTTATAGTGGCTTTATTAGCAATAATTATGTCAACACTCGAAAGCTATTTTTTTATTTCTGCTACAACCATAGGAAATGATATTTTAGAACCAATCCTCAAAAATAAATATACCATAAAAACAAAAACTTTAACTCAAATTGGATTAACTTTATCTGCAATAATAGGCATTGGTTTAGCTTATTTAATACCCTCGGCAATTGATTTGATATTCAAAACCGCTTCCCTTGTAATTCCTGGTATTTTATTCCCGATGCTTGTAAGTTTTAGCAAAAAATATACTTTGAAAGATAAATCATTAAAACTGGTAATTTTGGTTCCTCTTTTCATCTCAGGAGCTTGGTTCTTTCTTCAATCAATGAAGTGGGAAAATGACTTATTGAATGTTCTAATTAATGAGAATGAACCAATGGTTATTGGAATGTTATTTTCATTTTTAATTGGGTTATTATTCTTAAGAAAAAAAAGATTACAAAACAGCAGACTCATTAATAGTGATTGAACCTTCATCAGCATCTAAAATAGCATTTAATCCAATTGGAAGAGTAATTTGATTCGAAGTATGACCAATCGTCAAACCGTATAAAACAGGAATTTCTATATCAGAGAATATTTGGTCAAGAATTTCACCTAAGGTAAAATCCCAGACACGAGAGCTATTCGGTCTATCAAAATTACATCCAGCACACTCTCCAATTATAATTCCTTTAGCTTCACGAAACTTACCTGCTATTTTAAGCTGGGAAAGCATTCTGTCAATCCTAAATGGTTCCTCCCCAACATCTTCAATGAAAAGTATAGAATCTCTTGTATCTATCTCATATTTTGTGCCCATCAGCGAAGAAATCAAAGAAAGATTCCCACCGATAAGCCTACCCTGAGATACCCCACTTTTTATAGTTCTGACGGGATGGACTTTTCTAAAATTAATAATATTAGCAGGGTTGCTAATTTTCCCAATAACCTGATTATTCATTATTGTCTGTCTTAATGCATTCATTGTAAACTCAGTAAAGGCACTTGTCATTACAGGTCCGTGAAAAGTAGTTAATCCTGAAAATTTATTTATAGCAAGATGAAGAGCTGTTATATCGCTATAACCCAAAAATACTTTAGGATTTTTTCTGAGCAATTTGTAGTTGATATAATCAAGAATTTGTATTGTGCCATAACCACCTCTGATGCAGAATATTCCTTTAACATCAGGGTCCTCAAACATAGAATGAATATCTTTAATTCTTTCTTGAATAGACCTGCTTTTATATCCGCTGCCAGACTTAACGTATTCACCTAATTTATACTTTAGACCAAGGAAATCAACTATTTCGATTGCTTTAGCTAGTTCATCCGGGTCTGTTACGGCTGTTCCGGGGGTAATTAATCCAACTGTGTCGCCGGGTTTAATCATATCAGGTTTTATTAATTCAGCTCCGGAGTGGATATTTTGAGCTAAAAGATTTTCAGAAAAACCAAGTAAAATACTACTCAAAATACCAAAGTTAAAATTTCTTCTATTCATTTATCTCAATATTTTTGGGGAACAAAAAATAAAATTAACAATTAATTTGTCATTAAAATATGTATAATATTGAAATCTTTTCAACTTTTTTCAAAAACATTTAACAAACAATAAACATAATTGCTTTTTTATCTTTTTTTTATTAAGTTACTCGCTGAAACTTAATTTTCTAAATATGATTAGAATATTCAATACAAAAAAAATAAAACAATGATAAGATTATATGAACTTGAAATAGAAAAGGAAAATCCATTTGGTAAAGATCCTTATCAAGATTTTGAGGTTTTAAAAGAACAGTGCATTAAATCACTTGTAAATCCGAATTTAGAACTTATATCCAAAGCCTACTTTTATATGGTTGATGAATGTAAAGATAAATATAGAAAATCTGGACATAAATTTTATACTCATCCTCTTAAAGTTGCAATAATACTTATGAAAGAAATCGGGATAGCCGATAACCATTCTGTCTGTGCTGCCCTTCTTCACGACCTTGTTGAAGACTTTGAACACATTACTGTTGACACAATCAGAGAAAAATTCAATGAAGAAATTGCCTTCCTGGTTGATGGTGTAACAAAAATAAAAGGAGTAGAAACAAGAAAATTAGATAAAGCTGAAACTTATGCAAAAATATTTATATCACTGATTAATGATGTTAGAGTTATTATTGTCAAGCTTGCTGATAGACTTGATAATATGCGAACTCTTCATTATATGAGCAAGGTAAAACAAAAGGAAATCTCCGAGGAAACACTTAATTTCTATACTCCTTTTGCTCAAAGGCTTGGGTTAAAGAAGATCAAAAGCTTGCTCGAGGATTTAGCTCTCTATTATTATGATCCAATGATTTATAACTTGATCAAAACAAGCCTTGATCAAAAAAGGCAGGAGTTTAATAAATATATTATGGATTTTATAGAGGTATTGCAAGAAAAACTCAACAAAAGCAGTATAATGCATAATGTTTTTCCCGAGCATAAACATGTTTACGAAATTTTTAAGATGACAGAGAAAAATAGTATTAAACTGAGTGAAATTGAAAATTTCTTTTCTATAGTTGTTTCAATTAACTCAGATGATTATACTGAATGTTACCGAAGTTATGGCATAATAGCGAATTTCTTTGGTCCGGCTGCTTCATTCATTGATTATATTGCTAAACCAAAAATTAATTTCTATAGAGCTTTGCATTCCACACATTATGGACCGGGTCGTAGAAAAGTTGAAGTCATAATAAGGACAGATGAAATGGATAGAATAGCCGAAGACGGCATCGGTGCAATTTATGAAATAAGCAAGGTGAAGGAATCACTTCGCCTTACTCAGGAAGATATTGAAAAATGGCAGGAATGGATGATAGAAGTGGTTAAAGAAAACGAGGATGAAGGAATACAAAAAATATGGGGTTCAATCAGAATGAATCTTTATGAAGAACATATCCCGGTTTATACAGCTGATGGTAAAGAAATTCTTCTGCCCGATGGTTCATGTATAGTTGATCTTGCTTTTTCTCTTTCCGAGGAAATCGGAAAGCAGGTAATTTCAGCAAAAGTAAATGGTCAGGTAAAAAATCCTGTTTATGAACTTAAACCTAATGATGTTGTAGAAATAATTACTTCCCCCAACGCTTTACCTCAAATTGAATGGATGGATTATGTCATTACCCATAAAGCAGTTGTCTCTTTACATAATCACTTTAAATCCAGTGATGTCGCTAACTTAATACTTACAAAAAATATAAATGAATATGTTAAATTTAAAGTTGTTGGAGATGATAGACCCGGTATGTTAAATGAGATTTCTCAAGCTATTGGCCAAATCAACGTTCATAGGATTAACCTGACACAGACAAGCAATGGTTTATTTGAAGGTTCAATAATTGTAAAAGTTGTTGATAAGGGAATTGTCAACAGATTATTTTCGAATCTTATGCTAATTAAAGGAATCCGAGAAGTTGAAATAGTCGAAAATACAGATTAAATTATAAATGCATTTCATCCATTAACCCCAATCTTCTCTTACGCTTATTAACTAAAGCAGTTATAAACTTACTTATTTCAACAAAAACAATGATAGTAAATGAGCCAAATATTACTAAAATCCAATCCCAAAAATCAAGCGGAACAGTATTTAACACAACATTCATAAATGGTAATGAGACAGCAGAAACTTGTAATAAGATTGCAAGAACCATCACACCGAGAAGTGGTAAATTTTTAGTGGGACTGATTCTATCTAAGGTATGTCCTTTGGTAAACGGCAAATTGAATAAGAGCGACCTATCAACAGACCTTGAGTTTTGAACATTCCAGATTTGAAAGAAAGCAAGCATACAAAAAGCCATTGTTTTAGCCCTCAAATGCTCATCGGGAGTCATATTAAATATATCGGGAACCGAAGTAACAAAAATAAACAGTGTTCCCAACATCATTATAACACCTGAAGTGAAAATCCTGAAAATCATTCTTTGAGTTATTAGTGGTCTGTCTTTTTTTCTGGGAGGGAAAGCCATAACATCACCATGCTCCTTTTCGAATGCAAGTGGGAAAGTTGATGTTCCATCGGTTACTAAGTTAACCCAAAGTAATTGTGCGGGTAATAAAGGTAAAGGAAGTCCAATTGTAACTGATATAGCAATTGTTAGTAAACCTCCAAAACTTGTTGAAAGAATATAAAGCAAAATATGTTGAAGATTATGAAGAATTATTCTTCCTCGCCTGACAGCCTGAACAATTGTAGCAAAGTTATCATCCATTAGCACCATATCAGCAGCTTCACGGGCAACATCTGTTCCACTACCCATAGCAACACCGATATCAGCTTGTTTTAGAGCTGGGGCATCATTAACCCCATCTCCAGTCATTGCAACAATGTTTTTATGAGCCTGAAGTTGTTTAACGATTCTAAATTTATGGTGAGGGGCAACTCGTGCATAAACATCAATTTCCTGAACCCTTTTAAAAAGTTCTGTGTCTGACATTTGATCTAACTCGGATCCAGTTACTCCAACGGGAGAATCTTTCTTTTCACCTATTCCAACAGTTTTAGCGACTGTCTGGGCAGTTTTTATATGGTCGCCGGTAATCATAACAACTTTTATACCAGCATTATGGCATTGATTAACTGCTTCGATAGCCTCGGGTCTTACAGAGTCTTCAATACCAGCAAAACCAAGAAAGATTAAATCATTGAGGTGATCTAAATCTAATATTTCATTATTATGATTTTCATTATAAGCAAGAGCAATGACTCTCAATCCCCATGCAGAAAATTCAGCGATTTTCTTATTTACTTGTTCTACATCAAGCTCTTCGAACATTCCATCTTTTCGAATTTGGTATTGACATCTGGAGATTATTTTTTCGGGGGCACCTTTAGCAAAAACATAATTCTTATTATTAAATGCTGCCCTAACAGCCATCAATTGATTTTCCGATTCAAAAGGAATATCAACATTGACAGTAGCTTCGATATCATTTAAACCTGCTTTTTTTGACAAAATCATCAGAGCTACTTCGGTAGGATCACCTACGAACTTCCATTCATTATTTTCAAGTTCTAAAAGCCTTGATTCAGTACACAAATAACTATTGTAAATCATCAATTCAATTGCCGGGTTGTGATTATATTTAATTTCTTCTCCGGAAAGAGAATTAAAAATAATTCCATCTTTGTTGTAACCTGAGCCACTTACATAAAAATCTTCATCTGCTGAAAAAAGCTTTGTAACAACCATTTGATTTTTGGTTAATGTTCCTGTTTTATCAGTGCAAATAAAGTTAGTGCTACCAAGCGTTTCAACAGCAGAAAGTTTTTTCACAATGGCTTTATGTTTAGCCATCTGGGAAATGCCAATTGAAAGAGTTATAGTAACAGCAACAGGTAAACCTTCGGGAATAGCTGATACCGCTAAACCTACAGAAGTTAGGAACATAGTAATCAAACTGTTATCACGAAGTAAGCCGATAACAAAAATAACAAGGACTGTACCCAAAATTGCAAGACTGAGACCCTTACTAAACTTTTCAATTTGATGTTGAAGAGGAGAAACAGAATCCTCGGCTTCAGCGACTTTTTCGGAAATTTTTCCAAACTCAGTATTATTTCCTACAGCTGTAACAATAGCTGTAGCTCTTCCCTTGATAACAATAGTACCTGAGTAAATATAATTGAATCTATCACCAATTGGTGCAGACTCAGAAATTTTTATATTAATTTTCTTTTCGACTGGAAAGGATTCCCCAGTCAACATTGATTCATCAACTGTAAGATTATTAAGTTCAATAAGTCTGGCATCTGCAGGAACCCTCATTCCGCTTTCAAGGATAATAATATCACCACAAACAACTTCTTCAGTGGGAATTGAAGCCTGAACTCCATTCCTGATGACCCTTGCAACAGGTGCTGCCATTTTGCTTAAAAGCTTCAATGCGTCGGAGGCACGTCTTTCCTGAATGAAGCCAATTACAGTATTAAGGATAATTACGGCAGCGATGACTATTGTATCCTTCAAATCAGATACCAGAGCATTGATTATTGCAGCAATTATAAGAATGTATATGATTGGATTATTGAACTGTTCAAGAAAAAGCACCCAATCAGGTTTAGGCTTTTTCGAAAGAATTATGTTTTCACCATATTCTTTTCTGTTCTTTTGAATTTTTTCATCATTTAAGCCAATCTCTGGATTGACATCAAATTTCTGATATAAATCATTTAAATCTAATGTATGCCACGACATTACAAACTGAACCTTTTATTCGTATTTATAAATTTTTAGTAAAGAATTAAATAACAAAAATACAAAAAGATTTTTGATTGAAATTACATTAATCAATTTACACATTATCAATGCGTCATAATATTTGTATTTTTAACAAATCATAAATTCAAATGGTTAATATAGGGTCTGATGTTGAGAAATTAAGGCAATTTTCTGCAATTGTTGAAAAAATAAAATCTGAAATTGGAAAAGTAATAATTGGTCAAAATGATATTATTGAACATTTATTAATAAGTCTTTTCGCACGTGGTCACTGCCTTTTAATCGGTGTTCCGGGCTTAGCTAAAACACTACTTATCAGAACTCTGGCTCAGGTTCTTGATCTAAAATTCAGCAGAATTCAGTTTACTCCTGATTTAATGCCCGGAGATATTACAGGAACTGAAATTATTGAAGAAGATGTTTCCACCGGAGCAAAAAAATTTAAATTTGTTAAAGGACCGATTTTTGCTAATATCATTCTGGCAGACGAAATAAACAGAACACCACCAAAAACCCAATCAGCTCTTCTCGAAGCAATGCAGGAGCATTCTGTTACTGCAGCAGGAACAATCTATAAATTATCTGAACCATTTTTTGTTCTGGCAACTCAGAACCCTATTGAGCAGGAAGGAACTTATCCCCTGCCCGAAGCTCAATTAGACAGATTTATGTTTAATTTATGGCTTGATTACCCTTCCTTTGATGAAGAGGTTACAATAGTCAAATCAACTACTTCCGAAATAAACCCAACTATTAATAAATTAATTAGCGACCAGGAAATAATTGAATTTCAGGATCTGATACGAAGGGTACCTGTTGCAGATAATGTTGTTAATTTTGCTGTCAATCTTGTTAGAGCTTCCAGACCAACCAATGGATCATCAAAATTAATAAAGGAATTCCTTAGCTATGGAGCCGGACCTCGTGCCTCTCAATATCTTATTCTTGGTGCTAAGTCTCGGGCTGCACTGCAAGGGAGGTTCACTCCAGACATTGAAGATGTCAAAAATGTTGCTCTCCCGGTTTTAAGGCATCGAATCGTTACTAATTTTAAAGCAGAAGCCGATAATGTATCTCAAAGTGAAATAATAGAACAACTCATTTCGGAGAATTCCTAAAAGTATTTTACATTTATTTGAATGTATTCAAATAATTCTTAGCTTCTTCAATAGAATGAAATGTTTTAATTATTGTATCCATTTTAAAAATTGAAAAAATGGTTTCAACAGGCTTGCTGATATTAGCAAAGACCATTTTTCTTTGCTCTGAGAAACTGTCCTCTTTTCTTTCAAGGTTCTTAAAAAGAGTAACTAAAACTCCAAGTCCTGAACTATCCATGTATTCAACTTCACTCAAATCGAAAATAAACCATCTGTTATTCTCATCAATCAATTGATCAATTTTAGTTCTAACTTCGTTTGAGTTATTGAAGGTGAATTTCTTTCCCAATAATTTAATGATTGTGATATCATCCTGATTAGTTATTTTACATTCCATTATAAATCCTATAGTTAATAATTACATTCTAAAAACACCATACTTTTGTTCAGGTATTGGAGCATTAAGTGCCATTGATATGCCAAGAGCTAAAACACTTCTTGTATCAAGCGGGTCAATGATTCCGTCATCCCAGATTCTTGCAGAGCTATAATAAGGACTGGCTTCAAATTCATACTTTTCTATAATTGGTTTTCTTATGGAATCTATTTCTTCCTGAGAAAGAGTCTTGCCTGATGCTTCTAATTGTTTAATTTTAACGGTAGCGAGAACATCAGCAGCTTGCTCACCACCCATTACACTAATCCTACCATGTGGCCACATCCATAGTAAACGGGGATTATATCCCCTGCCACACATTGCGTAATTTCCAGCCCCATAAGAGCCGCCTATAATTACAGTAAACTTTGGAACATCGGCATTAGCAACAGCGTGCACCATTTTTGCTCCATCACGAGCGATTCCTCCATGCTCATATTTTTTTCCTACAATGAAACCTGTAATGTTTTGCAAAAATATTATTGGGATTTTTCTAATGGTGCATAATTCAATAAAATGAGCTCCCTTGAGGCTTGATTCTGAGAATAAAACACCATTGTTTGCAATAATACCAACGGGATAGCCCATAATTCGTGCGAAACCTGTTACAAGGGTAGTTCCGTATAATTCTTTAAATTCCTGAAACCGGCTTCCATCAACTATTCGGGCAATAACCTCACGCATATCAAAAGGAGCGCGAATATTTTTTGGGATAATTCCATAGAGTTCTTCCGGGTCATAGTATGGATCTTCAGCTTCTTCACGATTGATATCAAATTTTTTCTTTTTATCTAAATTTTCAATAATATTTCTGGCTATTTCAATTGCATGTTCATCGTTTTGAGCATAATGATCAGAAACTCCGGATATTTTGCAATGAACATCAGCTCCTCCTAATTCTTCATCGGTAACGACCTCTCCCGTTGCTGCTTTGACTAATGGAGGACCACCAATAAAAATTGTTGCCTGATTACGAACCATGATTGTTTCATCGCTCATTGCAGGGACATAAGCCCCTCCTGCTGTGCAGGATCCCATAACAACAGCAACCTGAGTTATATTTTCAGCTGAAAGTCTTGCCTGATTATAAAAAATTTTACCGAAATGATCTTTGTCAGGGAAGGTCTCAGATTGATAAGGCAAAAATATTCCTCCCGAATCAACAAGATAAACGCATGGTAAATGATTTTGTAAAGCTATTTCCTGAGCACGGACATGTTTTTTAATGGTCATTGGAAAATATGTGCCGCCTTTTACCGTGGCATCATTTGCAACTATCATACACTCTCTACCTTTGATTACACCAACTCCGGTTACTATTCCGGCAGATGGAGCTTCGTTATCATACATATTCCAAGCAGCAAAGGCAGAGGTTTCGAGAAAAGGAGTGTTTTTGTCGCATAATTTATTTATTCTGTCCCTGACCAACAATTTCCCACGCTCTATGTGTCTTATCTTATGTTTTTCTGGTCCCCCTGCTTTTACTATCTCAAGTCTTTCCTTTAATTCGTTAACTAAATTGATGGAATTTTCTTTATTAATTGAAAATTCTGGATTTTTTAGTGAAATTTTTGTTTTTATTCTATTCATAGCAAAAAATAGTAAAAATTAGAAATTTATACCTTTATAATCTTCAAGGGCAAGCAACCCTCGCTGTGCTTTTCGGTCTTCTGGATCTAACTCAAGAGCCTTCTTATAATTTTGTCTTGCTTCATATTTTTTATCCATATATAAATATGCATCACCTAATAAAGCATAAGCAGCTGCACTTCTATCATTTTTCTCAATAACTTTTAATAAACTAACTATAGCATCTTCATATTTACCAAGCCTAAGATAAGCAACGCCAAGATAGTAATATGCAATTGTAAAATCTGGATTTTTTGAAACAACCAGATTATAATTCTCAATAGCTTCTCTTATATGTCCGTAATGATAGTTCATTATTCCAAGCCAATAATTAGCCATAAGAAATTCGGAATCTAATTCAATGACTTTTTTCATCAGGGTAATTGCTTCTTTGATTTTCACTTGTCGATAGAGAGCCAATGCTAATTCATATAAAGCCGTTGGATAGTTTGGAAGTAACTCCACGGCTTTACTCAGATATGTTTCAGCTTCTTTTAATTTTCCTATACGATAATAGACATTTCCACAATGTTTGAATACTATACCAAGGTTAGGGTTCCGTTCAAGGGCTTTATTGTAATGTTCAAGAGCTAATTGATATTCTCCCCTTGTTTCTGCCTGATAAGCAGCCAATACATCGGGGTCATCGGAATCCAGCTTTTGCTCTATATTATTCATAGTCCACCATAATTATTAATGAAATTCATTTGATAATTTATTATTCTTTATTATTTAGTTGTGAAATTTAAAATTTTCACTATTTTGCATTAAGCTAAAATTTCATAGGAACAGGAACTTCACCACTATAATCATAAAATCCTTTGCCTGTTTTTCTTCCATAAAAACCGGCGGCAACTATTTTTTTCAACAATGGACAGGGTCTGAACCTTGGATCACCGATATCCTGATGAAGAACATTCATAATTGCAAGTGTTATATCAAGTCCAATCAAATCTGCTAAAGCTAAAGGTCCCATTGGGTGAGCCAAACCTAATTTAGCCACTTCATCTATAGCATCAACTGTTCCAACGCCTTCCATTAGTGCAAATACTGCTTCATTTATTAAAGGCATCAGAATTCTGTTTGCTATAAATCCCGGATAGTCATTTGCCAAAACAGGGGTTTTACCCAATTTTTCGGATAATTCCTTTACTAACTGATATGTTTCATCACTTGTTGCTATTCCTTTTATTACTTCAACCAATCTCATCATTGGAACCGGATTCATAAAATGCATACCAATAACTTTATCAGGTTTTTTTGTTACAGCACCAATTTCAGTAATAGATATTGTAGATGTATTAGAAGCTAAGATAACCTCCGGTCGTGTTATTTCATCTAATTCTCTGAACAACTTAAATTTTACATCTTTGTTTTCGATGATTGCTTCAACAACTAAATCAGCATCCTTTCCATCAATGATGTTAGTAGATTTAGTGATTCTTGACAAAGCTGCTTTCATATCATCTTCTGTCATTTTTCCTTTGCTGACCTGACGCCCCATATTTTTTTCAATAGCAGCATACCCTTTATTCAGAGCATTTTCAGAAGTATCGCAGAGAATAACATCATAACCAGTTTGTGCAAAGACATGTGCAATACCGTTGCCCATTGTGCCGGCACCGATAACTAAAACTTTTTTGATTTCCATAATTACACCTTTAATTTCAAAATGTTAAAAAACAATTTCTTAATGTAATAAAAAGTTTAAATATAATGAAATTTACTTAATTTTGTTATTTGTTTTTCTTTAAACAAGTATTATGGATAAATTTAGAGCCTTAATTGTTGAGGAAGTATCAGAAAATATTTTTCAGAGAAAAATACTGGAAAAGACTACTGATTTCTTGAAGGAAAATGATACTTTAATCAAAGTTGCATACTCCACCTTAAATTTTAAGGACGCCCTATCTGCACGTGGTCATAAAGGTATAACAAGAAATTATCCTTACATCCCCGGCATTGATGCCTCAGGAATTGTCATTGAATCTAAAACTGGTAAATTTAAGTCAGGTGATAAGGCTCTTGTAACAGGTTATGATATGGGAATGAATACTTTCGGTGGATTTTCTGAATTAATTTCTGTCCCTTCTGATTGGATAGTTCCCTTGCCTGAGAACCTGTCATTAAGAGAAGCAATGATTTTCGGCACAGCAGGTTTTACTGTTGGCTTATCAATTAATTCTATTCTTGAAAATTATATTTCACCAGATGATGGCTCAGTGTTAGTAACTGGTGCTACAGGTGGGGTGGGTTCTTTAGCTGTTATGATGCTCTCGAAAATTGGTTTTAAGGTGATAGCATCAACCGGGAAGGCAGAAAAAACAGAATTCCTGCAGTCAATTGGGGCTAATGAAGTTATTTCAAGAAATGATGTTATCAATGAGACAGAAAAACCTTTACTTCCCAAAAAATGGATTGCAGTGCTTGACAATGTCGGAGGGCTTACTCTTTCGACTGCTATTCGCTCCACTTCAAATCATGGGGTTATATGTGCTATCGGCAACACAAGTTCTGATAAATTCTCGACAAGTGTCTATCCTTTTATTTTGAGAGGGGTCAGACTTATTGGTATTGATTCTGCTGAAACAGAAATGGCAAAGAGACTCAAAATTTGGCAAAAAATCAGCACTGACTGGAAACCAGACAACCTTGATTTAATTGTAAAAGAAATAAATCTTGATAGCTTGAACGACGAAATAGATCTAATGTTGCAAGGTAAACAATGCGGTAAAGTTTTAATTAAAATTTCGGATAATTATGAATAGTTATATTAACCATTTTTCTATTTTTTTTATTACTATCTTTTTAACATTATTAATTATCTCCTGTTCAGAAAAAAATGTAATTCCTTTTTCTGATGCAAATAATTTAAATCAAATTGCTGAAGGATTTGTAGTTTTATCATTAGCTACAGGTGAAATTGATAAGGATTTAGTTGACTCTTATTTCGGTCCCGATTCTTTGAGAAAACGAGCAGAAAACTTAGATATACCTTTAGATACTATCAAACTTTCCTGCGAAACATTAATTAATAATCTTGAAAAAATTGACAGCATCACGAATAATAAACATGAAAAATTAAGATTAAGATTTTTAAAAAGGCAACTGAAGGCTCTTGATGCCAGACTTGATTTTCTTTCAGGCAAAAAGCTTGACTTCGATTCTGAATCTATTGCTTATTATGATATTGCCGCACCCGTTTATTCATTAAAATATTATGAACAAATTCTTGATAGTCTGGATAGAATTGTTCCCGGTAATGGTGACTTAGCAATTAGATACCAAAATTTAAGAAATAAATTTATCATTCCTAAAGACAAAATTGATACTGTTTTTAGGACAGCATTGAAAAAGTCTAAGGAAAAAACTTATCAATATATTAATCTTTTACCAAAAGATGAATCATTTACTGTTGAATATGTTACGGATAAACCATGGGGTGGATATAATTGGTTTCAAGGAAACGGACACAGCTTAATTCAGGTAAATATTGAGCTACCTGTTTTTATTGATAGAGCTTTGGATTTGGCTTGCCATGAAGGATATCCCGGGCATCACGTATTTCATACACTTAGTGAAGAAATATTCTATAAACAAAATAAATGGGTGGAATTCTCAATTTATCTGCTTTTTTCTCCACAAGCAATAATATCTGAGGGAACCGCAAATTACGCCGTGGATCTTGCCTTTGATCATAATGAAAAATCAGATTTTGAAAAAAATGTTCTTTTTCCACTTGCTGGGATAAACTCAAG
Source organism: uncultured Hyphomicrobiales bacterium (assembly GCA_964473465.1). GTDB lineage: Bacteria > Bacteroidota > Ignavibacteria > Kapaibacteriales > UBA2268 > CALHRB01. Next base: position 228,044 of record CAYYPE010000003.1, on the reverse strand, counting down.
TCAATACGATCTTTATCAGAAAATCCAGTATTTCACAAAAAAATTATCATTTATATCTGTTGAAACTGCAAGAAGATATCTTAATGGAAACTTAACTAAAGAACAAGCTGTAGACTGGCTTATGAAATATCAATTGCAGGACAGACAAAGGGCTGAACGCTCCATCAGGTTCTACGATAAATACCGGTCATACATAATAAATTACCACGTCGGACAGGAACTTGTTGAATCATATATCAATGCTAAAGTTTCTGGTTTGGATAACAAATCGAAATGGCAGTTATTTACAGAAATTATAACCAAACCTACCCTTCCAGTTGATTTAATGGACAAGGATATTTATGCAAAGGCGGAAAAAAAATAAGATTCAACTAGATATCTTTAAAATTGCTCTATGGGTCATTAATTTGATTGGTATTATTACTCTTGCTTTTCTTCTTGCATTTATTTTTGGGAATGGTATTCCAAATTTTTTTGAACTTTCATTAAAAGAGAATTTGCTTTTTCTCTGTTTCTTCATAATTATCGCAGGAATAATCTGGTCATTCTGGAAAAAATTGATTGGTGGTATATTGGTTCTGATAGGGAGTTTTGCTTTTTGGTTAGTAAATTTTATATTCACAGGAAGTGCATGGTTAGGTTTTTATTTCTGGTTTTTCCCTATTCTTGGAACAATATATATCTTTTATTGGTTAAAAACAAATAATAAAAAGGGGCTGCCCAAAAAATAGAACAGCCCCAAATTGAAATTAATCAATAAGATCTACCACATTTTATCCCACCACATCTCTGAAAAGATAAAGTTAGCTGAACCTGCATCAGGTACTGCTGCCTGCAAGCTTGCTCCATTAAATAATCTTTCAGACTGCGCATAAGGAAATCTCCTTGGGATTTGATTTCCTGAAATTGGATTGAGCTTTGGAAAATTAGTTCTCCTCCAATCAACCCAAGTTTCTGGAGTACAATACATTGCAACATACTTCTGTGTCATAATCTTTTCTAAGTCTATATTATTTTCTCCCACTGCAATAGCAGGATCGGCAACAAAAGCATCAATATCAGCTTGAGCAACACCATATCTTGCACAAGAAGCTTTAATTCCTTCAATATAAGCATCATAGGCACCTTTTTTATCTGCTTTTGCTAATTTACATTCAGCTTCAATGAATTTCATTTCGGCATAAGTGGTAAAGTGGATAGGTGCTTCGCTTCTATAGTAGTAAGGACCAAGAGTTGATTCCTCAGAATACTTATCATTAGGATCTTTCTCGGCATAGAATGGTAATCTTGGATCGTTTACATCATTCATGATTTTCATAAGAACTGCACCCATTGAAATATCACCTCGTTGTTCCATAAACTGATAAATCGGGTTAGCCTCGTTTCCATTAGTACCGAAATTAAATATAAAATCATCTCCAACAGATGCCTGAGCTTTTGCAACAGCATTCAGAGCATCGTCATACCTCTTAAGGTGAAGGTAATATCTGGCTAATAGAGAATAAGCGGCTTTCGTCCATTTTGCTTTATCACCCTTGAAAATAAGATCATCTGAACCGGGTACAAATGTACTGCTAGCAGCAGCAAAATTTGCTATTGCCGAATTCAAAAGCTCAAATATCTTATTATAAATTTGCTCCTGAGTATCATATTTAGGGGTAAGATTGGTTTCACCTTTGAATGCTTCGGAAAAAGGAACATCACCCCAGATATCAGTTGTTGTTCCGATTGAAAGAGCCATCATAACTTCTCCCATCCCTTGGTAATAAGGAGAAGAAGAAGCTTTTGATTTTTCAATCAAAATGTTCATATTTTGCATTGCATCGGCATATAATGAATTCCAAAGGTTATCCACATCTGATTCTGTGAATACATATTGATAAATACCTGCATGTTGCCTGAGAATACCTGTCAAATGCTGGGTGAACATATTTGAAAATCTGAATACATCACCACCTTGCAAAAAAGCATAGTATGCCTGCGTTGTGGGAAGAAGGACGTTCAAAGAAACATCCGATGGTTTGGTTGGGTCATTATTTAAACCGGGGTCAACCCATTGTTCACAAGCAGTCAATACCAGTAGAAAAGTTGCTAAAATTAAAATTATTTTATTTTTCATATTTATTCTACTCATTAATTGGACAAACTAAATTAAAACTTGACATTGATTGAAAAGTTATAAGAACGAACACCCGGCATATTGAAATAATCCAATCCCTGGGCATTTGAAGCACCTGTTAAGCTTGTTTCGGGATCTATACCGGTATAAGGTGTGCTTAACCATAAATTTCTACCGGTAAAGGTTAATCCTATTTCGGAGAAAGGAGTATATTCAACAATTGATTTTGGTAGCTGATAGCTTAAACTTAGCTCTCTCAATCTAACCCAGCTTGCATCCTCAACAAAATCTTCTGTATTTGAACCAATAAATCCATTTCCGTTTCCAAATGCTAACCAAGCTTGATCCATTTTAGCCGCAATATCATTAGGTCCATTTGTTACCAATTTACCATCTTGATCAAAATGTCCTTTAACTCCATCAAATACTTTTGTGGTGCCTCTTATTTCAGTCTCCTTATGAGTACCAAAATAATACAAGGCTCCTTTTGTTCCATTCCACATCACACCTCCTTGTTTAATATCAAAGAGGAAACTTAATGTGAAACCAGCAAAGGAAAATGTATTATTAATACCCATCAACCAGTCTGGATTAGCACTTCCAAAGTCTTTTTCATTAGGATCAAGTATTGGATATCCATAGTCAGGGCTATTGGGATCATCATCTATAACGGTTTTTCCGGTTGCTGGATCTTTCAAGAATCCAAATCCGAATATTGTTCCGTACGGTTTTCCTGCGACTGCACGAATACTTGAACCTTCAAATCCTCCTATAAATAAGTTTTCAATTCCCGGAGCTAACTTTTCAACCATATTTTCGTTTGTTGAAAAGTTAAGGCTGAATGTCCAATTAAAGTCATCCCCTCGGAAGGGGTGAATGTTTAAAATAGCTTCGAAACCTTTATTTGAAATTTCACCAGCGTTTACAACTCTAAATGCATAACCTGTTGTTCTTGCTATTCTTACGGCAAATATCTGGTCAACGCTCTTTGAGTCATAATATGTCAAATCAACATCGAAAAGACCATCAATAAAAGCCATATTTAAACCAAATTCTAATGATGTTGTCTTTTCTGGTTTCAATTCCTGTGTTCCAAGAACTAAATCTTTAGAATATCCAACGGTGTTTAGGAATGGGAAAGAAATACCATCAACCCAGCCATCAGCTAATGTTGATGCTGCAAATGGTGTTGAAGTGGAATACATTGGTGCATCTTTACCTACAACAGCATAATTCATTCTTAATTTACCGAATGAGATGAATGAATCTTTGAATGCATCTTTGAAAGCGTCTGTAAACACAAAGCTCAAATTTGCAGAGCCATATACAAATGCATTATTATCTTTAGGTAAGGTTGTTGATTTTTCCCATCTGATAGTACCATTAAAATATAACCATTCAAGATAATCAACTGTTAGATCACCATAAAGAGCCATTCTACGTAATTTGTCTTTACTTTCACGCTGGAAAGCACCCGAAAAATTAGAAATATGATAAAAATTCGGGATGATAATGTTATCAGCCTGAACATATAAACTTGTAGAATAATCTTCGAACAAGTTATTTCCTACTAATAATTTTGCACCGATATCTTCGGTTAATTTCTGTGTGAAAGTCAAAATAAGATCCGAAGTGAATTGATTGCTTGTTATATTATGTTCAAAAGTTCTTCCAGTTGGAACTGTTCGTGAATAAAGTGCAAAAATTTGTTTACGTTTATCAGTATAGTTGTCCAAACCTACTCTATACATAACGTCAAACCAGTCAGTAATGTAATAGTTTAACTGGAAATAACCAATGAACCTGTTTACATCATCATTAAAGGGATTTCGGTTAACAGTCCAGAACGGATTATCATAACCTCCACCACCTCTATATGTTCTTTGAGTTCCGTTAGCAAACATATAGGCTTCAGGGTTATCAGCAGCATCTTCACCAAATCCATTTGAATTATCAAATGATGGTGGAGTTCTCAATAAGCCAAGCATAACTCCAGAAGTATTTGAACCTTGTTGAATTCTTGTTCCTCCTGATTTTGAGTAGCTAATTGAACCGCTTGCCTTGAAATTTCTTGAAATATTTGATTCTCCGGTTAATTTTACAGTTGACCTTTCGAATTGATCTCTCGGAATAACCCCTGATTTCTTTTGATTTGATAAAGACAAATAAAATGAAGAAAAGTCACTACCTCCTGCAAGACTCAAAGATTGGGTATATGCTGTTCCTGTCCTGAAAAAGTCATCAACATTGTTGTAGGGTCTCATTGGAATTTTTGCACTAGGATCAGTAGCAGGGACAACATTACCGTTTTTATCAAATTTGTTATTAGATGTTCCATCCCACGCAAGTTCCGAAAACTTAGGTCCCCATGAAAGAGCTTCACCAGTTGTAGGTCCTCTGTAAGTAGGTTTTGCTGTATTTATATCAAATCCTGATTGACCATATCTTTTACCATTAGCATCAACCCACTGTCCCTGAGCATAAGTCGTTTGTATTTCGGGCATTTTGTTAACTTCATCAAAAGCCATTGTTGAGGTGAAATTAACATTTATTTTTTCACCTAAACCAAGAACTCCCTTTTTGGTAGTAATTACAATTGCACCACTTGCAGCACGAATTCCATATAGTGCTGTTGCAGCAGGTCCTTTCAGAACAGTTATAGATTCAATGTCATCAGGGTTAATATCAATTGCTCTGTTAGAATAAGCAACACCATAAAGCAGATTATTCGAACCATCATCCGGATTACCACTGTATGACATTGAGTTATCTATTGGAATACCATCAACAATAAATAATGGTTGATTAGAACCAGTTATTGAAGATATACCTCTGATTTTAATAAAAGCAGATGAACCCGATGTACCAGCTGAATTTGTTATCTGAACACCTGCAACTTTACCAGTTAATGCGTTCAAAACGTTTGTTGTCTTGGATTCAGAAATTCTGGAACCTTTGATATCTTCAATTGCATAACCGATTGATTTCTTTTCCCTTTCCAAACCAATAGCGGTTACGACAATTTCTTCAGTTCGGACGACATCCTCTTCGAGGATTACGTTAATTTCATCTTTTGTTCCAATTTCAACTTCCTTTGTTTTCATACCAACTACACGGAAAATAAGGCTTTTGGCACCTCTTGGAACTGTTAACTTATAAGTTCCTCCGGATTTGGTATATGTACCAACAGCTGAACCTTTAACCATCACAGTTACTCCGATAAGGGGTTCGCCCTTTTCATTTGTAACCTTTCCCGACACTGTTCTTTCCTGTGCTTGCATCACTCCGAAGCATAGAAAGACTACTAAAAGTGAAGTAATAAATGTTTTCATAAAACCTACACTATTAATGATACATAAATTTTAAAAAGGGTTTTAATTTTGTGAACTGATATTTTTAATCTGATTATGCTTTTTTGACTCTATGCTTTAATTATGAAGGACTACACAGAGCATTGGGAGGTCTTGGATAACATATAAAATGATTTATCAAAGGTAAATAAATACCATATTTTTTATTTCCCTTTACAGGGTAAAAATTATAACAAGCAACTCTCATTTAACTCCACCCCCTTATTAATTCACAATAAAATTAATATTGTGTTAACAATTAATCGTAATGTAATGAAAAAAAAAATCTAATCAAAAAAAATTTTAATATTTTTTTAATTAGGATTTCATTAGTGGTTCATAAATGTTAATTTTAACTTATTTTTTTATTATAGATTAATGTATTGATAAGAATTAGTAGCATGCCATAAAATATATCTTCGATAGGAATTGTTAAGAGTCTCACTCCTAAATTTTCTGACCCATTGTAAAGAACAACAGGTATTGACGTCAGTAAACCATTAAAAATCAGAAATGGAATAATTGAAAGAATAAATGACAATGTAAAAGTTTTCAATTTTTTAAATTTAAATATCTGCAACGAGAGAAATATCACAAAAGATAGACCGAGAAAGGTTACAACCGTATATAACCGGGTATGATTTAGTAAACCAATAATAATCAAAATTGGAACCAGAGCGTAATAAATATAATTTATCCATTGATAGCTTTTGTTATCAGGCAAGTAGTAATCCACTACTACAAAAATAAAAAGACAAGAATAAGGAACAGTAATGAAAAATAAAATCTCTTCAATAGGGAGATTTACTATATTTATGCCTAATATATAATCTTTATTGAAGCTCCAGACACCCAAATATGTAAATATAATGTCCCAGATTATAAAAATTACAGCTGTTATGAGAATAGCTGGAAGCAAAGCCTTCCAATGGCTGATAAACCTGATTTTCTTCTCAAAACTTAAAATTAGAGGAATTATAATAATTGCTAAGTTAATTAACAGGTAGGTAAATTTCATTGTTATTAATCGAATCTATTCAAAATATTTTTTTGAAACAACCAGTAAACCGAATGATTCTCCATCTTCTTTTGTAGTATGGCTATGATGCATCCTATGTGCTTTTTTTATTCCCTTGAAGTAATAATTATCTGTGTGTTTCGGAAAAATTTTGAATCGCTGATGAATAAAACTTTCATGAATAAGAAAATATATCAATCCGTATAATGCTATTCCCGCTCCTATCCAGATTAGAACCGATAATTCGAGATAAAGACCAAAAAAGATTCCTGCCATACTTGGCAAAGCAAAGATTAATATGAACCAATCATTTTTGTGTAACTTTCCTTTAGCACCCTGATGATGATCCCTGTGAAGTTCCCATAAGAAACCATGCATGACATATTTATGCATAAACCATGCTACAAATTCCATTGCTATAAAGGAAAACAAAAATGCGAGTATATTTATTATCAAGTTCATCAATGGGTTCTCCTTTTTTCAATCAAATTTAAGAACATTTCGAAAATATTCAGTGACTAATATACTAATCTTTTTTGATGTAGAAACATAAGCCCGTTGTATAAATACGTTATATTCCAATTTCTCAATTTCCTGAAGTATTCCGCTATAAATTTTTAATGCGGCATATATTGCAAATCGTGAGTCTTTATCAAGCATTGGAATACCAACTTTAGATTCTTCATAAAAGGTTTTTGCTCGATTTGATTGAAATATTATGAAATTTTTGAAATTCTCATTAAAGTTTTCATGAATAAAGTCTTCTTCTGAAAGCTTATATTCTCTTATCTCGTCCATGGGCAAATAGATCTTACCATTATCTTTGTCTTCTTTAATATCCCTGAGAATATTTGTTAGTTGCATTGCAATGCCTAATTTTTCTGCATAAATCAAAGTATTCTCATTTTTAAAACCAAGAATATAGGTCATCATTAATCCAACAACGGCTGCCACACGATAACAGAATTTATAAAGTTCATCAAAATTTTCATATCTGTAATAATTTAAATCCATTCTTACACCTTCAATAAGGTCAAAAGCATATTCAATCGGGATACCGTATTGTTTAATTACTTTAATAAAAATACCAAGGATTGGATGTTCCGATTCGCCATATTTAAATGCCATTGATAATTCGGTTTTGATTGAATCCAATTCATAATTTAATTCTTCTTTTGACCTTGAACGAGGCTTGTCAATTATATTATCAACATAACGGCAAAAGGAATAAATTATATATGTCGCAAGTTTCTTCTGCTTTGGTAGGAATGCTGAAGCAAAATAAAAGCTTTTAGCATAATATTTTATTATTGATTTAGAAAACTTTATATAAGGCACTAATAATGAATCATTGAATATATCTTCCATTTAATAATTCCTATGCCTGATGAAATTACATAAACCTATTAAAGAATCCTTGAATTTTGATGTCTTCAATGCATCAAGTTCTTTAACAGACTCATTGAGAATGTTTTCAGAAATTACATTACAATACTGAATACTATTTGTTTTTTTGATAATTTCTGTAATTACTATGACTGAATCATCAGTAATTTCACCGTTTTTGAAAATTCGGGATAGCTCATTTTTTTTATTTTCATTTGATGTATAGAGGGAATGTATGAGAGGTAAAGTGATTTTTCTATTCTTAATATCATTGAATGAAGCTTTACCCGAAACTTCTACATCATACATAAAATCAATTATATCATCTTTAATCTGATATGCTATTCCTAAGTTTTCTCCAAACTTTTTTAGGGATTGGATTATTTCATCCGAAGCATTGACAGACATAGCTCCGATTTGACAACAAGTCCCGATTAATACACCAGTCTTGAACTTAATATTTTGAAAATATTCAGATTCGGTTAGATTGATATCTTTTGTTCTTTCTAATTGATTTAACTCTCCAAGACACATCTGATTAAAAGTTGAAATGGCGAGTTTATTATATTCATAACCTAAGTCTGAGGCTAATAGCAAAGCTTTTGATAGAAGATAATCACCTGTAAGGATAGCTGTCTGATTGTTCCATATATAATTAATTGTTTTAATTCCCCTGCGATATTCTGAATTGTCGATTACATCATCATGCATTAAAGATGCAACATGAATTAACTCCACCATGATTGCTGATTTTATCATCCTCTCAATATCATTTTGATCAATTCTTTCGGGGGCACAAGCTCGAGCAGATAGAAAAACCAAAGCTGGTCTTATCCTTTTACCTTTATGATTTGAAGAATATTCAAGGACTTGATTGATAAAATTGGATTCAGAATTCAAATATTCAGCAAATTGTCTTTCGAACTCATCAAAGTAGATATTTATTGGTTCTATTATTTCTGATAATTTCATATTTCAAATGATATATGCTTTAATTAGTTTTTCTGTTGCTTCTGCTGATAACATAACACCGGGCAAACCTGCACCAGGATGAGTTCCGGCTCCAACAAAAAATAGGTTTTTTATCTTTTTGCTTTGGTTATGTTGCCTGAAATATGCAGTTTGCGTTAAAACAGGCTCTAATCCCCATGGTGTTCCAAAAGAAGAATTCCTATGAATTAAAAAATCTCTTGGTGTGAAATAGTCAACAAATTCAATATTTTCTTTAAAATCCTCCAAGCCAAAGGTATTTTGAAGAAAACTGATTATTTTTCCTCCGTATTCGGTTTTTTCATCTTCCCAGTCAGTGCCACTCTGAAGATTTGTTACAGGAACAAGAATATAAACGCTGTCGCAGCCTTCGGGTGCCATTGAAGAATCGGTTTTGGAAGGAACGTGAACATACATTGAAAAATCATCAGGAAGTATGTGATTATCAAAAATATCAGTAACCAATTCTTTGTAACGATGGGATAAAATAATAGTGTGATGAAGCAATTCCGGATACTTTTTCTTTACCCCTAAAAACATCAGGAAGGCACTCATTGAATATTTCCCACCGCTAATACCTTTTTGATTACTGTCATCCTGTGATTTTATGATAGAATATGTTCGTGTTACATCAGCGTTCGAAATAACAATATCTGATTGAAAAAACTTATCGTTAGAAATTATTCCTTTAACTTTGCCATTTTCAACTTTAATTTCGCTCACTTCAGAATTTGTATGAAGTTCTCCTCCCAATTCCTTGAACACATCGACAAAAGCCTGAACCAAGCTGTACATACCCCCAGATGTAAACCATACACCGCCTGCTTTCTCCAGATATGAAATCATCAAATAGACAGATGGAACTTTGAAGGGATTACCACCGATAAATAGCGGATGGAAAGAAAACATAAACCGATGACGAAAATCCTGAAAATATTTCGAGGCTACCTTGTAAGCTGGTAAAAGAGCATTTAGTTTAGTGGCTCTGGGTATGAATTTCAACATTGTTCCAATATTATTGAAGGCAGTCGAGCCTAAACCATCTTCTATGACTGCTTTATAAATTTCTTTGGACTTTTGAATAAACTTCAGATAATTATCGGCATCTAATGAATTGAATTTTCTCATCTGATTAATCATCTTATCTGAATCACCAGAATAATCTATGTAAGATTTGTCATGAAAATATACCCTGTAAAATGGATCTAAGGGTATTAGATTGACATAGTCATTTAAATTCTTACCAGCCTTTTCAAAAATTCTATTTATGATATCAGGTGCTGTTATTAATGATGGACCCATATCAAATGTGTAGCCATTTTTCTTATATTGCTGAGCATGTCCACCGGGAAATTGATTTTTTTCAAATATCTGTACTTTCCAATTATCCGCCTGAAGTCTTATACCTAAAGATAATGCTCCGAAACCTGAACCAATTATTATTGCTGATTTCATTAAATTTTAATGTAAATTAATTCAAAAATTAGACATTATTAACGGAATTTGTATTATTATATTTTCATATAATTTCTGTGGTTTTTTGTGTTGCAATTATTTATAGTTTCTTGTCATAAATAATTATATATCTGTACCTCAGTGTTTTATCACCGGAAAACAAGAAAAGATTCTCAGCATTTGATTCTTTATAAACCGAATCACCTGTTCTTGCTGTGATCTGGAAAGGATACTTAATTTCATCTTCGATATAGCCGGGGTGGAACTCAAGCCAATCAATGGAATTTTTTAATTTCATTCTTACTTTTTCTTGTATGTATTCAATCTTCTCAATTCTACCAGCAATACTCATATTTTCGAATTTTTTGAAGTTATTATACTCATTTTCTTTTTCAATATACAGCCCTATAAGGTAAAATAATATGATAGAACATATAATCAAAAAAATAATACTTTTTTTAGTCATTTTTAAATTAAAACTTCCATTCTTGATTTTTTTGTAAAATTCAATTAAACCTACTCCTGAAAAAGGATGTAATAATGAAATAAGATAAATCTGATATCTTGTTTCAAGATTTACTATGGTTATCAATATTAAATAAGAAATGAAAAATGAAATGTAGATAACATAAGATATATCTCCATCAGGACGATTTTTGATTATCCATCTTAAACCTATTAAAGCTGAAAAGACCGATACAAGAATAAAAAAAATAAAAACCAGATTTCTCGCCCGTGGAGTGTAAGGGTCTATAGTCATAGTAAACAATGCTCTTTTCAGCCAAATTTGCAAAGTTTTGATTGGATTCTCGGTCCAAAAATTTATAACTTCAGCTTTGAAAATACTATCAACAGCAATTTCAAAATGTTGATTATAGGGTAGCTTATCTATTTTTTTTATAATATCTGGATATTGATGCTTTCTAACCCAGATGTTTAACTGATATTCGGAAGAAGAACCCCCGGAGCTATGTTGGTTATTTCCTCTCCATAATTCATGCCATGGATGGCTTATTATCGTTGTAAATTGGTTGAAAAGCGAGGTGTTTCTTATAATCCATGGAGATACAATCATTAAGAAAACTAATATTGATAAAGCTGAGAAACTTAAAATATTTTTTGTGGAAAACTTTTTTTGTTTTGATAATAAATAAATTAGGACAATTATTAAAACAAAGTAGAAAAGCAGGAATTCGCTCCTTGTTAATGATAGCAATCCTGAGAAAAATCCAAATAATAAAAAATCTTTAATTTTACGATATTTATAAGCCTTTATAGAAAAAAGAAGAACCAAGCCAGCCAGTAATTGATATAATGATGTCCCGCTGAATGTGGTAACACCGACAATTGAAGGAAGAAAAAGCAATGATATTAATGAACTTATTCTTGATGCTTTCTCATCGAAAAATTCTTTGCTGATTAAGTAAATAATAACAACAAATAAGCTACTTAGAACTGAATTTAGCACCATCAACAAAAGGTATGATAATGGATTATCGCCCAAAACTTTTAAAAAAAAATAGATGATGAATGGATTTAATGGGGGGATAAAGGCACCTTCGAACCTGGGTGGCTGTTTTTGAATTTCTACCATCGGACCGCTCATTGCCGGATATAGCCAGTGCATTGAGAAACCAAAACCATTGAGCATATTTTTTGCTATAATACCATGCTCAACTAAATCTGGCTGTTTGTTATTACCTGCAATAATAACGAAAGCTATTCTTAGTATTAAAGCAGACAAAAAAAGGATTTTTATAAAATCCTTTTTCTGCAATTCAAATATTTTTGCACTTTTCATTAGTGAAAAATACAAAAATTATCAGTTTATTATTTAATTTAATCCACACAATCCGGTAGAGCAAGTTCCTGTTGGACAGGTTGGATAGGTGGGAAGACTCTCAAATGATTTTGATCCACTAAAACCTCCAACATTTGCTGCTGTTATTTGCTTAATAGCCTCCTTCGAATTGCAGGTTGGACATATTACCTCATCTTGATTCTCTTTTGTTTTAAAGAAAATTTCATATTTAGTATAACAATCCTTGCATTTATAAACATAAGTCGGCATACTAATCTCCTTTTAATATTTCTAACAAGCAATATATTCGAATTCGAAAAAAAATTATTTTAACAACCACCAATAATTCTTTTTGATTTTTTTGTTCCGGCGTCTGTTTTGTTTTTACCTGCTTCTGCAATTTTTTTATTTAAAATAACTGAGGCTTCGGCTCTAAATCTATGAGTATCGTCAGTTTTTTGTCCATTAAATCCGAAATTCTTTAAATTTAATATTTCATCTTTAAAAAGATTAAATCCCCCTTCGAGAACGACAATATTTTTATATCCAAGTTCTCTTCCAAGTAGAGCAGCCTTTTTCGCCACACTTCCATCATAGCAAACAAAGATATTATCTTTGCTTCGTTTTGATAGTATTTTCTTTGAGTCCTTATCAAACATTTCTTCGATTTTCATAGGATATGAATTTGGTAATGCAATTGAATCTATATCCTCTTTTTTTCGGAAATCTATAATTTGCAATGTGTTATCGTTTCTAACTAAACGCAACGTTAATTCATCAGGGGTAATATATTCAATTTCATTTGCATTAAGAACTTCTGCTTTTTCAACTTTAGCTAATAAGTTTTCCCGTCTGTCTGGCATAAAAACAGTAGAGAATCCAATAATTATTGCTATTACACTCAAAGTAACATAAACGGGAACGGGTTTAAGAATGGTCTCCTTGTTTACTCTCTTTTCAATATAAGTTATAGCCCAAAAAGCCAGGACTGCAACAACAGTCAGAAGAAAAGCAAAAACCCCCTGAGAAAGATTCAAGGTTTCAAAAATTCTAACATAACCCCAGTTTTCTGCTTTATAGATAGATTCCAGAGCCGGATAACCTTCCGCAAATAAAAACACACCGATAACAAGTCCGATTATAAATACCATAGCATCGGTTTTTCCAATGGCAGCAGCACAAAAACTTGTCCCCGGACAAAAGCCTCCAATAACAAATCCAAGACCCATAATAAAGCCACCAATGATTGCAGACCAGAGAAATGTAGGATTGACATAAATCAGGTTCAAATCCAGAAGCCCGAAATGTCCAAGTGCTATAATTCCAACCATACCGGTTACTCCAGCAGTGAAAAAGACTCTAAGAACTGTGAAATCATAACCATAAAACAAGCCTACAAGTTTCTTTGAAGTGGAAAAACCAGCCTGCTCTAATATAAATCCAAAAGCTATTCCAATGATTAAAGCAACAACATAATTTAATTCATTACCAATAATATCAGGAACTAATGGTCCCATTTTTTTCTCCCTTGATTATTATATCCAAAGTTTTCTAAAAAAATAAGCAAAAAGATAAGCACCGCCAAAGATAGCCATCATAGTTATAATACCTCCAGTCGAAAGAACTGCCATTCCGCTCAATGCTGCTCCACTTGTGCAACCTCTCCCCAATTGGGAACCAAATCCAAACAGTATTCCTCCAAGAATAGCTGCAACAAATCTTGTTGTATTCCTAATTTTGGGTGAGTGTTCAAATTTCAGACTTAACCTGTCAGAAATAAGTCCAGATATGAATGCTCCAATAACAACACCTACCAGTTCAAAAACCAACCAGTTTTTCAATGGTTCTCCTTGATGCTCAGAGTTATATTCAGCATAAAACTTTTGAGTGTTGGCATGTTCAGGTGCAAGAGAATTGACCGAAGCAACAACTACACTTTTGACTGCACCACTTGCTCCAAGACCTCTACCTGTTATAAAAATAGTAATGATTAATAAAAGTCCAAGTAGGAATCCTGCAAGATAAGGATTCATATATTTTGTTTCGTTCATTTTGATAATTCCCCCTCAATATTGTCAGAACTCATTTCTTCATTTGTAATTTCAGTCTTCTCAACTTCTTCATAGCCTGTTATCATAGCTTTCAAGTTAGAAGTAATTGTTTCTCCAGTTGTTATAAGATAAAGATGAACAACAACGAAAGCCATCAGAAGGAAAGCACCAGCGGTATGAAATATTGCAATAACATCGACAGAATCAATATTCAATCCCTCAATGTTTCCTTCGTGAGGATATCTGTAAAACATATATAAAAGCCCTGAGATAACCATTGTTGGAATAACAAGAATTTTAAACCCAAGATATGTCAGTTTTTGCAATGGATTCAATTTGCTCAAGACTGTTTTTTTGGTCGGATGTGGCTCATTTCTGAAAATTCCAAATAAGTAATAATTCAGTTGAGCTTTCAGGAATTTTGTTGTTGGTATGTATTGTCTCCATTCTCCTGTCGAAAAGTGCCAGAAAATTGCAAAAACAATGAGAATTATAAAGCTATAAGCCGCAAAATTATGATAGGTTACGGCATTCTGATATCCAAAAAAACTATACATACCGTGTATTTCGAAACCAGTAGCAGCAAGGAAGAAGATTAACAGGGATTGCATCCAATGCCAGAAACGTTCGAACGCTTTGTAAATATATAATTTTTCTTTCATTTTTTTATCTCCCGCTTTTTAGACTTGATTGAAGAAATTACTCTTGTGCTTCCATGAACTATTACAAGCACAAATGATAAAAATATTACACCTATTCCGGCATATTCAACAACTTTGTTGTAATCTCTGCCGGGCATATAAAAATCTTTTAGATCTTTAAGTCTGCTATCATTTCTTGTATGACATTCAATACATTTAACAGATTGTTCCTTTGGTGAAACCATATGATTAACAGGCCAATACATTTTTGTTTCAATGAATGATAATTTACCACTGAAAGGTAAACCTTTTTCTTTCATACCCACATCTAAAGCTCTCAAACAATCAAAATCCTGCCAGAAGGCACCTTCGCCGGGTCGTGGTGAAAAAAGTTTTGGCACAGTAAGGTATAAATATTCTGGATCGAAACATTGGTTTGTTATCATAGTTTTAACGGGAGTAATTTTTGATTTCCTGTCAGAATAAGAACCATATAATTGATTGAGAACCAGTGGCTTGGTAGTATCTTCAATTTTGTCCCCGAGAAGATAATGATCAGCAGTTCCGTTAAACCAAACATAGTCAGGTTTTAAATTCTTTCCCCATTTAAATGAACCTTTAGTAGATAAATAAGTATGATTTCCTTCTTCGTCAACTTCTTCATAGGGTTTGCCATCTTTTAGTTTTGCAGCTGTTGACCAATCCCAATATGTTTTTGTTGCATTCACTTTGGCATAAACCGGGATATGACAGGTCTGGCAAGCAACTTTCAGAGTATGTTTATTCAAAATATCTTCTTTATGGGGGGTATTATCATGACAGTTTTCACAATAAATTCTGTTTAAATTGTTTGAAGCAAGAGAATAAAGTCTGCCTCCAATATTATGATTTTTTGTTTCATGACAATCAATGCAAGCCATATTCATTCCCTCGACTGCCATATGTACATCAATATTTTTATTTGGTTCGAACATTGCTTTTTCGAGGTCACCGTGCTTAACGTTATTACCACCGCCACCATAGAAATGACAGACTCCGCAGTTGGTTCGTTTTGGCTTGCCAATGTGTTGGGCTATTTCATTTAGATTAAGCGATGGGTCCGGTGCTCCACCCATTTCTTTCCCCTTTGCATAAGTTTCTGAATTATCATGACAAACCATACAATCGATTTTTGAGGAATCCTTGTAATCAAAAGTTTCAGAAGACTCCATACCAAGACCAACGTGACATTTTGCGCATGCTAATTCATTTCCTTCCGCCCCCAGACAAAAATTATTTATAGCGTTTTTCTTTCCTAAGTAAACAATGCCTCTTCCTTTTATATAAACCGGTTCTTCCCAATTCCAGTGATTTGATTGCATTACTTCCTGAGCCCGACCGTTATGGCATGTAAGACAAGCCAGAGTAACTTCCGAAGGAGTTTCAAATTTTTTTTGCAGTATCTGAAATTTTGAGTGATCTACTGATGGTTTTGGCTTGTCGGCTTTTATTGTTTTTAGCTTTTCTAATCTTGTATCGTCATAAGTTCTGCTTCCCAAAGTGAAAAGCACTATGCCAAGAATTATAATCAATAAACCTAAAGTTATAAAAATCTTTTTCATTTTAAAAAGTCAAATAATTATTTCAACATATTGGTTACAAATTTTATTTTCTTATGTTTTTAATGCTGTCTCTTATTTTATGACAATCAGAAAAATTTAAATAGACTTCACATTTCTTGCATGTTAGATTCTTGCATATATTATCTTTATGATCGTATGACCAGCAGGGTTTTCCATAATTATTATATGCAATGCAATTATTTCTGTCAGAATCAGGGCATTGAACTATATCCCAGCAGGGTATAAGCGAATAAATATTTCTGATTGCTGCTATCGAGAATTTCATCTCATTGATTGCTTTTCTGATGCACTTCAGTCTTTCTATATCCCTATTGGAAAAAAGCCTGTGACCCGATTCAGTTTTATGAGGAAGAAATAATCCTTCCTTTTCATACATCCTGAGAGTATGAACTGAAATTCCAAGCATTCGAGCAGCCGAACTAATCGAATACAATGGAGTGTCTTCATTAATTATTTGGTCCATATCATTAACAAAATATTTAATATTTAAAAATATAGCTTTATTAACAATCAAAAATATGAATCATTAATTGAATTTCCAAATTTTATTTTTCATAAGTCTATGATAATAATATATTTAGATAATATTAGAATAAAATTTTTTATGATTAAAATATTATTTTTGACATGCTAAATAATTTTATAATTTCTATACTCGAAAGGTCTTAAACCTGTTTTTTCTTCAAGCTTGTAAAGAATTTTATTCAAAAGGGACATGTTTTTTTTCGCAATATCATAGTTAAACACCCAGTTGACATTATTGATTCTTTTGATCATTACTGCGGGGTGCGTTCCCGTAAATTCTTTCAACGAATCAATTTTGGAATAATCATAAAGTTCATTGGAACCGAGTATTTCTTTGATTTTTTCATCATCATGCCATAATTTCTGGAAACTTTTATTCTTTTCCATCTGATGATAAGGATTTTTAACCCAGCCATAATGATACACATAAGCATCAATCAATTTTACTTTCAATTTCTCTCCATTTTTTCTGAACCCCTGGGCATCACCCCAACTTTTAATGTCTTTGTCATTTCTGACTATTCTTATTTCTCTTCGATACCATTTTCTCGAATCAGCCACATATTTATAATCACCATAGAAGTGCAGGTATTTCAACAATAACCCTTCAACTTCAAAATGATTCATATATCGATTCATATTTTCACAAATAATATCAAGGTATTTTTCATGAACAACTTCATCACCTTGCAGATAAAAGCACCAGTCAGTATCATGACTAATTAAATCCTTTGCTTTATTTGTCTCTACGGATAAAACTACCCCCCCTTTTCTAAAATTTTCATCCCATTCAGATTCATAAATTTTGATTTTTTTATCATTTATTGATTTAATCAAAGATAAAGTTTCATCTTCTGAATTACCAACCAAGACTATATATTCATCACAGATTGGCAGGATTGATTTTATTGATTCAACAATAGGATATTCAAATTTGACAGCATTTCTAACAATAGTAAAACCAGAAACCTTCATAATAAATCTACAATTATTTAATTCGGATAACAATAGTCGGATTTTTTATTCGTTAAGAACCTTGTAAAAATTAATAAAACAGTAAATGTTAAAATTATCAAAAAAAATTGAATACGGTATTCAGGCTTTGCAATATATGGCAAATAATTCAGGGTCTGTGATTTCTGCCAAGGAAATTTCAGAAAATTTGAATATACCCTATGAATTTTTATCAAAAACATTGCAGATACTGAACAAAAACGGTATTATTATCTCCCAACAGGGTATTAAGGGTGGTTACATACTAGCCCGAGACCCTAAATCTACAACTGTTGGCGAAATTATCAAAGCACTTGAAGAAAACGCCATTATCGTAGATTGCTTAGCCGATGATCAGGATAATTGCGATAGGATTAACATTTGCACAATAAAAAATCCAATGAATAAATTGCAAGAAAAAATAAATTATTTATTAAATAACACAACTATTGCAGAATTTTCAGAAGTATAATTTAAACTATGCAAAAGGAACAAATAAATATTGTTGATGAATTAACTCAAAGCGATTACAAATATGGCTTTGTAACTGATATTGAGCATGATCTTGCTCCAAAAGGTCTGAACGAAGATACAATCAGATTTATATCAGCAAAAAAACATGAGCCTGAGTTTATGCTAGAATGGCGGTTGAAAGCATTCCGTTTCTGGCAGCAAATGAAAGAGCCAAAGTGGGCAAATGTTAATTTCCCTCCTATTGACTATCAGGATGCATATTATTATGCTGCTCCTAAACAAGCGGCAAATAAACCAAAGTCATTAGATGAGATTGACCCTGAAATTAGAAGGACATTCGAAAAACTTGGAATCCCTTTGACCGAGCAGCAAAGACTTGCAGGAATTGCAGTTGATGCAGTAATGGATAGTGTCTCTGTGGCAACTACTTTCAAAGAAAAACTGAGCGAACTCGGTATTATATTTTGCTCAATGAGTGAAGCAATTCGGGAACATCCTGACTTAGTCAGAAAATATATTGGCTCGGTAGTGCCCTACACCGATAATTACTTTGCCGCTCTGAATTCAGCTGTTTTCAGCGATGGCTCTTTTTGCTATATACCTAAAGGGGTAAGATGTCCATTAGAGCTTTCAACTTACTTCAGAATTAATGCTTCTGAAACCGGGCAATTCGAAAGAACCCTCATCATTGCCGATGAAGGCAGTTATGTTAGCTATCTTGAAGGCTGCACTGCCCCAATTAGAGATGAGAATCAGTTACATGCTGCAGTTGTTGAACTTATAGCTCACAAAAATGCAGAAATTAAATATTCAACTGTTCAAAACTGGTATCCCGGAGATAAAGAAGGAAAGGGTGGTATTTACAATTTCGTTACCAAAAGAGGAATTTGCGAAGGCGATAATTCCAAAATTTCATGGACTCAGGTCGAAACTGGCTCTGCTATCACATGGAAATATCCAAGCTGTATCCTGAAAGGTGATAATTCAATTGGAGAATTCTATTCCGTAGCACTGACAAATAATTTTCAGCAGGCAGACACAGGAACTAAAATGATTCATCTTGGTAAAAATACCAAAAGCAGGATTGTATCAAAGGGAATTTCTGCTGGTAAGAGCCAAAATAGTTATAGGGGTTTGGTAAATATCAGTAAAAAAGCAGATAATTCAAGAAACTATTCACAATGCGATTCTCTTTTGCTTGGTGATAAGTGCGGTGCTCATACTTTCCCTTACATCGAAGTCAAGAATAAAACTGCTACCGTAGAGCACGAAGCTACTACATCAAAAATATCAGAAGATATTTTATTTTATTGCAATCAAAGAGGTATCTCGACCGAAGATGCCATCGGTTTGATTGTAAATGGCTTCAGCCGTGAAGTTCTTAATCAGTTACCAATGGAATTTGCTGTTGAAGCCCAAAGATTATTAGCTGTTAGCCTTGAAGGCAGTGTTGGTTAATTTTGTATTTTTATTTAGAAGGATTTTATGTCATTATTGAAAATTCAGAACCTGAAAGTTAATATCAACGGAAAAGAAATATTAAAAGGCTTGAATCTCGAAGTTAATCCCGGTGAGATTCATGCTATCATGGGACCAAATGGTTCCGGAAAAAGCACTCTTGCAGGTGTGCTTGCTGGAAAAGAAGACTATGAAATTGTCGAAGGAACTATAGAATTCGATGGAAAGAACATTTTCGAAATGTCCCCGGAAGATAGAGCCCGTGAAGGACTTTTTCTTGCATTTCAGTATCCAATTGAAATACCGGGCGTCAGCAACGCAAGTTTTATGAAAACTGCTGTAAATGAAATCAGAAAATACCGAAACCTAGAACCTCTCGATGCAATGGATTTTCTTAAAATTATGAGGGAAAAAGCTAAACTTGTCGAAATGGATCAGGCTTTTTTGAACCGCTCGGTTAATGATGGTTTTTCAGGTGGTGAAAAGAAAAGAAACGAAATTTTTCAACTTGCTATGCTTGAGCCTAAACTTGCTATCCTTGATGAAACTGATTCGGGATTAGATATTGATGCTCTAAAGATTGTATCTAATGGAGTTAATAAAGTCAGGAACAAAGATAACGCTTTTATTGTTATCACTCATTACCAAAGGCTTTTAAATTATATTATCCCTGATTTTGTTCATGTTCTTTTCGATGGGAAATTGGTTGTCTCAGGAGGTAAAGAGTTAGCTTTTGAACTTGAGGAAAAAGGTTACGACTGGATTAAAAAACAATACAACGGTGTTTTAGTTTAATTGGTGTTTTAGTTTAATTTATGTATCATTATGGCAATAAAAGAAAAAATAACTGATTTTTTTGAAAAATACACACAAACACTCAACGGTGAAAAGGATACATTTCTGTTTTCTCTCAGAGAAAAATCAATCAAATTATTTCAGGAGTTGGGTATCCCTACATTAAAAAATGAAGAATGGAAATATACTAAGCTCAATTTTTTGAATAGTATAGATTTCGAAATTAGCAATTCTCCCATACAAACTCTTACTGATAATTTTCAAATTTCAAATTACTACATTGACAATTTCGAGGGTAATGTTATAGTATTTATAAATGGTTTCTTCGCAGATCAATTTTCCAGAATTATCAATAGTAAAGATGATTTGATAATAGCTAATCTTAATGAAGTAAAAGCAAAATACCCCGATGTTATTAAAAACTACCTGACAAAATATACAGATGAAAACAATAATCCTTTTACTGCACTGAATACTGCTCTTTCAAATGATGGAGCTGTTATTATTATACCAGAAAACTCAGAATCAAATTTACCAATACACTTTTTGTTCATTAATCTGCCAGACAATAAAAATATAATAACCAATACAAGAAATATTATCATTGTTGATTCGAATTCTAAAGCTCAGATCATTGAAACAAGCCACAGTATAGGTGATTATTCATCATTTCATAACTCTGTAACCGAGATATTTATCAAACAAAATGCTGATGTTGAATATTATAAATTTCAAAATGAGAGCAATAGTGCTTATTATATTGGCACAACACAGATTCATCAAGAAAGGTATTCTAAACTTCTATCCACAACAATTTCCCTCGGAGGAAAATTCATCAGAAACAATTTGAACTCAATTCTTGATGGTGAAAACGCAGAAGCATATTTTAATGGTCTGTATTTTATTGGGAACGAGGATTTTGTTGACAATCATACTTTAGCTGACCATGCAAAGCCTCATTGCAATAGTAATGAAAATTATAAAGGCATTATTGATGGTAAGGCTACAGCTGTTTTCAATGGTAAAATTATGGTCAGACCTTATGCACAAAAAACAAACGCTTATCAATCAAATAAGAACATTCTTCTAAGTGAGGATGCCACAATAAACACAAAGCCTCAATTAGAAATATTTGCTGATGATGTAAAATGTTCCCATGGAGCTACTTCAGGGTTTCTGGATAGGGATGCAATTTTTTATTTCAGGGCAAGAGGAATAGATGAAAAGACAGCTCAATCCTATTTGCTTAATTCTTTTTCTTCCGACATAATCGAAACAGTCAGAAATGATTCACTTCGTGATTTAATTAAATCCGAAGTTGCAAAAAAATTATCAATGAATGATTTATATTTCTGTTCTATTTTGGAGTCAAATAAAATCTAAGGAGAAACATTGGAAAATCTTTTTATTGATATTGTTGAAAAAAAAGTTTTTGAAGTTGAAAAAATTCGCACAGATTTTCCAATTCTAAGCAGATTAATTCATGGAAAAAAGCTTGTTTATTTTGATAATGCGGCTACCACCCAGAAACCTAATCAAGTTATTGAAACAATCCAGAATTATTATACCAACCTAAATTCCAATATTCATCGTGGTGTGCATTACTTGAGCGAGGCTGCCACAAAAGAATATGAATGTGCGCGCAAGATTATCCAGAATTTTATTAATGCCAAGCACTTAGAAGAAATTATCTATACAAGAGGAACTACTGAGTCAATAAACCTGGTAGCAAGCTCTTATGGTTATTCCAATTTCAAAGAAGGTGACGAGATACTGATTTCTGCTATGGAACATCATTCAAACATTGTTCCGTGGCAGATTATATGTCAACGCACAGGAGCAAAACTTAAAGTCATACCCATGAATGATAATGGTGAAATAATTCTTGAAGAGTTTGACAAATTACTAAATGAAAAAACAAAGTTCGTTTCAATAGTTCAAGTTTCTAATTCATTAGGGACAATAAATCCTGTAAAATATATAATTGATAAAGCACATAAATTTAACATACCAGTCCTTGTGGATGCCGCTCAATCTATACAACATTTAAAAATTGACGTTCAGGAACTTGACTGTGATTTTCTTGCTTTCAGTGGACATAAAATATACGGACCGACCGGGATAGGTATCCTCTATGGAAAGAAAAAACACTTGATTGAAATGCCCCCATATCAGGGCGGTGGCGATATGATCATGTCTGTTAGCTTTGAAAAAACAATCTACAATGAATTACCATACAAATTTGAAGCAGGGACTCCAAACATTGCAGGTGTTATTGGATTGGGTGTTGCAATAAGATATGTTAATAATATCGGTATAGAAGTTATTGAAAACTACGAGAAGGAACTTCTGGATTATGCAACAAATCTTCTTTCCGAAATGCCTGATTTGAAAATTATCGGCACCGCTGAAAACAAAGCCAGTGTAATTTCTTTCATAATAAATAATGCTCATCCCCACGATGTAGGAACCATACTCGACAGAGACGGCATTGCCATAAGAACAGGACATCATTGCACTGAACCAGTGATGCGAAGATTCAATATTCCGGCAACTTCTCGTGCTTCTTTTTCATTTTACAATACTTTTGAAGAAATTGACGTTTTAGCAAAGTCATTAAAAAAAGTTATTAATCTATTTAATTAATTCTATGATAAACGATTTAGACGAACTATATAAACAGGTTATACTCGACCACAACAAGAATCCAAGAAACTTTGGAGTGATTGAGAATGCCAATAGTCATGCAAAGGGTCATAATCCTCTCTGCGGTGACCAGTTAGATTTATATCTGGTTATTGAAGACGGATTAATCAAGGATGTTAAGTTTAATGGCTCTGGTTGTGCCATTTCAAAAGCTTCTGCATCAATAATGACTTCTTTAATAAAAGGAAAAACAATAGAAGAAGCAAAGCAACTTTTCGATGAATTCCATAATCTTGTTACAAGTGACCCCGAAGCCGAAATTGATACTTCTGAATTAGGAAAGCTTGAAGTATTCTGCGGAGTTCGGGAATTTCCGGCAAGAATCAAATGTGCCTCCTTGCCTTGGCATACCCTTGCTCAGGCAATCAACGAAAAGAGTAAATCAGAATTAATAACAACGGAAGATTTAAATGTCTGAAAATAATAACTTAGAATTTCTTAAAGAACAAGTAATAAATGTGATAAAAACAATTTACGACCCCGAAATTCCCGTAAACATCTGGGAACTTGGGTTAATTTATGATATTCAAATCACCGAGAACAATGAAGTAGTGGTTCTTATGACCCTGACAGCTCCAAACTGTCCAGAAGCAGAGGGTCTTCCCGCCGAGGTGGAGGAAAATATAAAAATGATTCCCGAGGTTAAGAATGCAAAAGTTTTATTAACATTCGATCCACCTTGGGACAAGAGCCGCTTGAGCGATCTGGCTCGATTTGAATTAGGTTTATATTAATCAATGAATGGAGTTTTAACCAATAATGTCTTCTTATCTATTAAAAATCAAAAATTTAGTTAAAGAAACCGATAAAGCAATTTCTATCAGCTTTGATATACCTGATGATATTAAATCTGAATTTAACTACAAATCAGGACAATTTCTTACTCTAAAACCACAAATTGATGGGAAAACTTATAAAAGAGCATATTCAATATCAAGTTCACCTACCACTGATGAAGATTTGACTGTTACTGTTAAGGCTATTGACAATGGATTTGTATCGAACTATTTACTTAATCATTTACAAATAAATGACTTATTGGAGGTTCAATCCCCTGCCGGAAAATTTACATTTGATTTTAAAGCTGAAAATCAAAATGATTATGTTTTTTTTGCTGGTGGTAGTGGGATAACACCAGTTATATCCTTGATTAAATCAGCATTAATAATCGAACCAAAATCAAATCTTATACTTTTCTATGCTAACCGGGATGAAAATTCTATCATTTTTAAGCAACAATTAGATTACTTAGAAAAAAAATATTATGATAGATTCAAAATTGTTCATATTTTAAGCAGGGCTTCAGATAGCTACTTTGGATTAAGAGGGAGAATTGACAAAAATAAAGCTTGTTCTTTAATAAAAGACTATGTCAAACAGCCTGAATCCAAATCAACGCACTATTTTCTGTGTGGTCATCAGGGAATGATGAATGAAATATTAGAGTGTCTTGATAATCTAAATATTAGTAAGGAAAATATTCATAAAGAATCTTTTACAAAGCTAAACGTCAATGGTTTTGTTGACAAAAACAGTATGAACTTGAGTCAGGATAACAATAAGATTGTTAAAAGAAAGGTAAAAATCAAAATTTATAGTGAATCATTTGATTTATTTGTCGAGCCGGACGAAACTATACTTACTGCAGCTTTAAGGGAAAATCTTGACCCGCCTTTTAGCTGTCAGATAGGTGCTTGTGCATCTTGCAGGGCAAAACTTATTTCCGGTAAAGTTATTATGGACGAAAGAGATGCATTAACAGATGATGAGATTGAGCAAGGTTATATACTTACCTGTCAATCCCATCCAGTAACTGACGATGTTATAGTTGACTACGACGATTAATTTTTTTTGTTTAATACATATAAGGATTTATAAAATGTCAGAAATTATGGAAACAATAGATGTTGATTTCGAGAGAATTCCAACTGAAATAGAAGGCTCAACTTCAGAAGATGATATAATTATCACTCATAAAGCAATAGAAGTTATTAATGCAATCAGAGCAGAAAATAATATACCTGAGAACTTTTTCCTAAGAATAGCCACACGTGGAGGTGGATGCTCGGGAATGTCATATAATTTAGGCTTCGATTCTGAAATTGATGAGATGGATAGATCATACACTGCCGGTAATCTCAAGTTAGTTATTGATGCTAAAAGTCTTTTCTATTTGATGGGAGTTACTCTCGATTATACCGAAGGACCACACGGCAGCGGATTTATCTTCAATAATCCTAATAATATGCCGACCTGTGGTTGCAACGGTTAATTTTTTAATCTTGAAAAGAAATTTTCTTTTTTTCACATTTGGAGGGTTATTTTATGAAATTTGAACTTCCTGAACTTCCTTTTCCAAAGGATTCACTGAAACCACATATATCCGAAGAAACTTTTGATTATCATCATGGGAAGCACCACGCTGCCTATGTTAATAACTTGAATAACCTGATTCCCGGAACAGAGTTCGAGAATATGAATCTTGAGGAAATAATTAAGAAATCTCAGGGCGGTATCTTCAACAATGCTGCTCAGGTTTGGAACCATACTTTTTTCTGGCATTGTCTGTCCCCAAACAGTGGTGGCATACCCACAGGAAAAGTTTTGGAAGAACTGACCAAGAATTTTGGTTCTTTTGAAAAGTTTAAAGATGATTTTTCTAAAGCAGCTGCCACTCTTTTTGGCTCTGGTTGGACATGGTTGGTAAAGAATAATGACGGTAGCCTTGAAATCGTTCAAACGAGTAATGCTGGAACTCCCTTGACAACTGACAAGAAACCTATTTTGACGTTAGATGTATGGGAGCATGCTTATTATATTGACTATAGAAATGCTCGCCCTAAATTTATCGAAATGTTCTGGGAAATTGTCAACTGGGACCATGTTCTTAAAAATTTATAATCAAACTGGGGCTACGAAATAGCCCCTTTATTTTTTTGGTTAATCCTTTTTTCAATTTGTAAATAAAAATCAAGAAATTAGTGAAAAACAAAATTAGCTTGTCTTTTACATCTATCTTTATTTTATCTTTTTTAACATATACTGAATCGCTTTTGGTTTTATACCATATGTGATAATTGTTAGTGACCATCCATTCACTGATTTTATCATAGAACGGATTTTTATATAAACCACCGTGGGTTTCAATTGATATTACCGTAGGTCGGGATTTCATATATTTCAATACATACCAGTCGCAACCTTCTATATCAACTGCTAACAAGTCAATGCTTGAATCGTCAATTTTATCAAAAGTAACAGATTTGACCTTTATTTTGTTTGAATTCTCAAGATTAATACCATCGTTTACTTTAGCAGGAGATGAATTTAAGTCAGATAAAAAAGATGAAGCACCACTTCTGATTAATTCTAATTCACCCTCAGAGTCATAAATCGCAAATTCATAAAGAGTAAAATTATTATTCCTATGAAAATGAGTGCGTATCAAATTTGCTACATCAGGATCTGCTTCGACAAGAATTGCCGGGGTTCCATCTTGAATATATTCGTAAATAAGGGAAGTTTCAGGATAATAAACACCAACTTCAGCAACTTTTTTGGGGATAAATTTCTTTTTGTTTAACCGATGATATAGTGAGTTCTCCTTCATTAAAAGATATTCTAAGTTTCTAATTCAATAAGCAGTTGATTTTTAGATACAACATCATCTTGCTTAACTTTAATTGATTTAACGATAGCATTAACAGGGGAAACTATATCATTTTTCATCTTCATAGCTTCTAATATCAGGAGTTTGTCTCCTCTTTTCACTGTTTGCCCCTCTGAAACATAAATTTTTCTTATTGTCCCGGGAATAAAAGCACTGATAATTGAATTATCTTTAGGTTTATACTGCTTTTTGATTGAATATTTTTTATTTAATTTTGTTTTATAAACAGTATCATTAATATTAAATTCAACAAATTCATTTATATCTTCCATATTTTCCTCAATGTTTTTTAAAATGGAGGAATACCATGTTTTTTATAAGGCATGTCCTCTTTTTTGTTTTTAGCAATTAATAATGAATGCAAAACAAACTCCCTTGTCTCAAGGGGGTTGATAACTGCATCTATATAACCGTTAGCAGCAGCTCTGTATGGATTTGCAAATTTCTTTTTGTATTCTTCAACTTTCTCTTTCCTGACTTCATCTGGATTTTGAGCTTCAGCAATTTCCTGTCTGAAAATAATATTAGCAGCACCTTCAGGTCCCATAACAGCTATCTCAGCTGTTGGCCAAGCAAATACAAAATCTGAGCCAAGATGTCGGGAACACATTGCAATATATCCGCCGCCATAGGCTTTTCTCAATATAACTGTAATCTTTGGAACAGTGGCTTCACTATAAGCATATAACACTTTAGCTCCGTGCCGAATGACCCCAGAATGCTCCTGATCAATGCCCGGTAGATAGCCGGGTATATCCACCAGTGTTAAAAGTGGTATATTAAATGCATCACAAAATCTAATAAATCTTGCAGCTTTATCTGATGAATCAACATCAAGAACACCAGCAAGAACAAGAGGCTGATTACCGATTATTCCAACAGTTTCTCCGTTGAATCTGCAAAAGCCAATGACAATGTTGGCTGCAAAATGTTGATGAACTTCAAAAAAGTCCGAATCATCACAAATGGCTCTGATAACATCTCTAATGTCATACGGTTGAGTGGACTCAGATGGTATGATTTTACTTATATCATAGTTTGGTCTGGGTGGTTTTGCGGGGAATGGATCAGCCTTTTTACGGTTATTCCATGGTATAAATGTTACAAGTTTTTTTATCTGCTCAAAGCACTCTTGCTCTGATTCAGCAAAGAAATGAGCATTACCGGAAATTTCGGATTGAATCCTTGCCCCACCGAGTTCCTCCATAGATATTTCTTCACCAAGAACTGTTTTAATAACTTCCGGACCTGTTATAAACATCTTTGAAATCTTATCAACAACAAAAACAAAGTCTGTTAAAGCAGGAGAATAAACTGCTCCACCAGCACAAGGCCCAAGAATAACTGAAATTTGAGGGATAACGCCAGAAGCTCTCGTGTTTCTAAAAAATATCTCTCCGTAACCAGCGAGTGAATTTACTCCTTCCTGAATTCTTGCTCCGCCGGAATCATTGATACCAATTAATGGGATGCCCAATTTTAAAGCATGATCCATAATTTTTGTGATTTTTCTTGCATGAGCAATCCCAAGGGAACCTCCGGCAACTGTAAAATCCTGAGCATAAATACAAACCGGAAAACCAAAAATAGTTCCCGTACCTGTTATTACACCATCACCCGGAAGGGATTTTTTATCCATGCCGAAATCTTCGGCTTTATGTTCTACAAACATATCATATTCATAAAATGAATTTGGATCTAATATTGATTGAATCCTTTGTCTTGCTGTCATCTTACCCATCTCAATTTGCTTCTTAACGGCTTTTTCCCCACCTCCGGCTTCAATCTTTTCTTTCCTTTTAAATAGATCTACTAAACTTTGAAATAATGACATTATAATATCCTATTTAAATAAATCAATAAATACAATCCAAAAATACAAATGAATTGATTATAAAAAAACAATTAAAAAAATGCTAAACTTTGTTGATTCTATGAATGAACTTGTATTTAATGCTCATAATTATTGTTGAATGCACTTTTTTTATTATTTTTGAGAGGTTAAACAATTTTTTTTATCTATGTTTTATAATCAACCAGTTGTACCTTTCAAACTAAAGGACTTATATCATGGCTTGGCTGAAAGTGAAGGTATTATCAAATCTGATAAAGAAAATCTCATATTTGAATTTCAGACAAAGGATAATATTATTGGGGTTATAAAATCTGATGTCAAAATAGTTAAAATTCCCCTAAAAGATGTTAATTCAATTGCTATAAAAAAAAATATATTTTACACAAAACTAATAATCACTTTCACAAATCTAACTTCAACGAAGAACCTTCCTGGTGGTGCTCAAAGAGAATTAACCCTTAACATAGAGAAAAAAAATCGTGACGAATGCATTTATTTTGTTTCACAAGTAAATGTCCTGCTTGCAGAACTAAAATTGAGAGACATCGAAAAAAATCAATATGAATAAATATTCAATCCTTGATTTCAATCATATTGCTATAATCCAGACTGCTTTTCTTGGTGATGTTACCCTTTCCTTATATTTAGTTCAAGCTATCAGAAATTTTCACCAAACAGTCAATATAACTTTCGTTACTACTCCAATAGGTAGTTCCGTTGCTTCTGCCTGTCAAGCTATTGATAACATAGTTACATATGATAAACACGGATTACAAAATGGATTAGATGGTATAAAACGAATCAGTAATTTGCTCCGGGAGAGAAAAATAGATTGCATCTTGGCACCACATAGATCCTTCAGAACAACTCTTTTAACCTTTTTTTCAAAACCGGCTTTTTCAGTTGGATTTAATCGAAATGCACTCTCTTTTTTATATTCAAAACGAATAAAATACTACAAGCATCATCATGAAATTGAAAGAAATTTGGCTCTGCTTAGAGCCTTCAAGGATAAGTCACTTATTCCACAAGAGGATATAAAAATTGTTCTGGATATACATCCTGCAGACAAAACTTATGTTGAAAACAAATTAAAATTTTTTGATATAAATGAAAACGATATGTTAATAGCATTTGCTCCGGGTTCTATCTGGAACACAAAAAAGTGGCCCGAAGAGCATTTTATTGATTTAATAATTAAGTTCAATAAATACAACTTCAAAACCATCCTAATCGGAAGTAAGGATGACCATGAATTATGTAAAAAAATAGCTTATAATTCAGGTGGAATCAACCTTGCGGGAGACATGACCATACCTCAGGTTATTCATTTACTTTCGAATACAAAACTGCTAATCACTAATGACAGTGCTCCTACCCATTTAGCTGGTTTGGTAAATTGTCCAACATTAACTATTTACGGACCCACATCCCCTATTTTTGGGTTCTATCCAAAAGGACAGTATGATAAATCAGTAGAATTGGATAACCTTAAATGCAAACCCTGTTCAATTCATGGTAGCAGAGAATGTCCTATTAAAACACATTCATGTATGAAAGACTTAAAACCAGATTTTGTGTTCCAACATGCAATTGAAATTTTAAAGAATACTAATGTTTTAATGTAAATGGCTAATAATAAAGAGAAAATATATTGCTATCATTGTGGTGATGAATGTCGCACTGAGATTATCACTCAGGACGATAAATATTTCTGTTGTAATGGATGTCTGTTTGTTTATAACCTCCTTTCTAACAAAGGAATGTCAGACTTTTATGATAAAATTGATGGAAAAGGATTAACACCCAAAAAATTTGCAGAAAATGAATTTGAGTTCCTTGAAGATAAAAAAATAGTTGAAGCATTGCTTGACTATTCAATTAATGGGAAAGCCAGAGTTACTTTTTATATCCCGGAAATCTACTGTAGTGCTTGTATCTGGCTACTTGAAAATTTAAATCGATTTGAAAATGGTATCATTGAATCCAAAGTCAATTTCCCTCAAAAAAAGCTGGCAATTGTTTTTTTAGAATCTATAACAAGCATTCGAAAAATTGTGGAGCTATTGAATAAATTAGGATACTCTCCAAAACTGAATCTTTCTGATCTTGAAAAAAAACATACTTTTTCCGTTAATAAAAGTCTAATAATAAAGCTTGGTGTTGCCGGCTTTGCGTTTGGAAATGTTATGCTGCTTGCATTACCTGCCTACTTTTCCGGGAATCAGCTTGATAAAAATATAACAATAGCTATTGGTATCCTAAATATCATTTTATCTTTTGCAGTATTATATGCCGCTAGTGATTATTTCAAATCAGCTATAAGAGCATTAAAATTTAAAAATATCAACATAGATATCCCGATTAGTCTTGGAATAATTGTCCTTTTCCTGAGAAGTGTCTTTGAGATTCTAACCAGTGAAGGACCCGGCTACTTTGATTCAATGGCTGGATTGGTTTTTTTTCTATTAATCGGAAAAGTATTTCAGCAAAAGACTTTCCACACGATTTCATTTGAAAGAGATTATAAATCATTTTTACCTTTATCAACCATTAGAATAGATGGAAATGAAGAGGTTTTTATTCCTCTGAGTAAAATAAAATCAGGTGACAATCTAAAAATCAGAAACAATGAAATAATCCCTGTTGATTCTATTCTTAAAAGTGATCTGGCTTTGATTGATTATAGCTTTGTTACAGGGGAGTCCAATCCTGTTGAAATATTAAAAGGACAGAAGATTTACTCTGGCGGGAAAGCAATCGGACAAAACATTACAATTCAAGCTATC
The DNA here is from genome assembly GCA_964473465.1 of uncultured Hyphomicrobiales bacterium. Lineage (GTDB taxonomy): Bacteria > Bacteroidota > Ignavibacteria > Kapaibacteriales > UBA2268 > CALHRB01. The sequence goes on along the minus strand of CAYYPE010000003.1, from coordinate 196,346 downwards.
AAAGATTTCAATCAAAGCTATCTAACAAATTTATGGAATGACTATTCTGAAATAAAACCAAGAGATAGCTACATTTCCAGAACTACCGATACTATAGCAAAGTATTTCACTTTAATCATTATTATAATAGCAGTAAGTGCTTTTTTAATCTGGTTACCAACTGATGTTGGAACTGCCTTTAATGCCTTTACAGCTGTTTTACTTGTTGCCTGTCCCTGTGCTATTGCATTGACCACCCCATTTACTTATGGGACTGCTATGAGAATTTTTGCACGTAATAATTTATTCATCAAGAACTCAAATATAGTAGAATATCTGACTAAACCTGATACGATAGTTTTTGATAAAACAGGAACATTGACAAAGATGGCAGACAATAAGATTAACTTTATCGGGAGAGAACTCGATGATTTTTCAAAAAAACTTATTAAAACTACTGCTCAAAATTCTGTTCATCCTTTGAGTGCAGCAATAAATAATTATTTGATTGATACTGAAATATTAAAAATTACATCATACGACGAAATTCCCGGTAAAGGTATCTATTCGGAAGTGGAAGGTAATATTATCAGAATCGGAAAATATGACTGGGTCATTTCCAGTATTAAGGAACTTGAAAAAATTCAGGATTTTAAAATTTTTAATTCTTACGATTCTCAGTCAATAAAAGAGTTCAACTTCCCAGATTTTTCAGAAATTAATTTGAGAGCAGAATATCCCGCAAATTATGAATCAACTGTTTTTATTGCAATTAACGATGAATTACTTGGTTATTTCCAAATAATTCCGGAGTTTAGGGAAAACTTGCAAACTACCCTTGAAGAATTAAAAAGGAATTATAAAATTACAATCATTACAGGTGATAAAAAAAATCCAGAGTCATTGATAAAGCAGAATATACCAGAAGGCATTGAAATACTATACAATCAATTACCTGAAGACAAGATACGTTTCATTAATACATTAAATGAAAAAGGTATTCCAAATATTATGATTGGTGATGGTCTGAATGATGCAGGAGCCTTGAAAGCTGCTTATATTGGCATTGCAGTTACTGAAAACACAACTAACTTCACACCGGGTTCTGATGCAATTATTTCTGGTAGTGTAATAAATAAAATTCCAGTTTTTTTAAAATTAGCCAAAAGCTCATTGAAAATAGTATATTTAAGCTTTCTTATTTCTGCTATTTATAACACTATAGGGATAAGTTTTGCAGTTGGGGGGTTATTAACACCTGTTATAGCAGCAATATTAATGCCTGTCAGTTCAGTAAGTGTTGTATTATTTACGGTAATAAGTGTTAATTTTTCGGGGAAAAAATTAAAATTGATATAAAAATTTGGAATTTTTATTTTAATTTTAAAAGGATGATTTTCTGATTTTTAAATTTAAAGTATAAATGTTTGTTATAGTGATTTTAATGATAGCTAGTTTGATAATTGCTATAATTTTTGTTGCTTTATTTGTTTGGGCAGTGAAAACCGACCAATTCGAGGATACATATACACCTTCAATAAGAATACTACAAGACAATAATTTTATATCAAATAATGAACGGGATTAGAGAATGGAACCAGAAAATACACAATATGAACATTCACAACTCGATAAATTTGAATACGATAATGCGATTGTTCTGAAATTCTTTTTTGCAACCGTAATTTTTGGAATTATCGGGATGCTTGTCGGCTTGATCATAGCCATTGAATTATATTATCCCGATTTAAGCCTTAGTTTACCTTTTCTTTCATTTGGGAGATTAAGACCATTACACACAAATGCAGTAATATTTGCTTTTGTTGGTAATTGTATCTTTGCCGGAGTATATTACTCCTTGCAAAGGCTCTGCAAAACAAGAATGTTCAGTGATTTGCTGAGTAATATACATTTCTGGGGCTGGCAATTAATTATTCTTGGAGCAGCCATAACCTACCCTTTAGGTATAACAACAAGTAAAGAATATGCCGAACTGGAATGGCCTCTTGATATAGCTGTTGCAATAGTCTGGATAGTTTTCGGAATAAATATGTTTGCAACCATAATTAAAAGGCGTGAAAGACATATGTACGTTGCTATATGGTTTTATATCGCCTCATGGGTTGCGGTTACTGTATTGCATGTATTTAACTCCCTTGAAATACCAGTATCCTTATTCAAAAGTTATTCAGTCTATGCCGGCGTTCAGGATGCATTGGTTCAATGGTGGTATGGACATAACGCAGTTGCATTCTTTTTGACTACCCCCTATCTTGGATTAATGTATTATTATATGCCGAAAGCCGCTGATAGACCTGTATATTCCTATCGTTTATCAATTATACATTTTTGGGCACTCGTGTTTTTGTATATCTGGGCTGGACCTCATCATTTATTATATTCAGCACTACCCGATTGGGCTCAATCGCTCGGAACTGTTTTTTCAATTATGCTTATTGCTCCTTCATGGGGAGGTATGCTTAATGGACTTTTAACTTTAAGAGGTGCTTGGGATAAAGTAAGGGAAGATCCAATCCTGAAATTTATGGTTGTTGCGGTAACAGCTTACGGTATGTCAACTCTCGAAGGACCAATCCTGTCAATAAAATCAGTAAATGCCCTATCCCACTTTACTGACTGGACAATTACTCATGCTCATGTTGGTGCCCTTGGTTGGAATGGATTTTTAACATTTGGAATATTTTACTGGCTTATACCGAGAATTTTCAGAACTGAACTATTCTCGAAAAAAATGGCTAATGCTCATTTCTGGATTGGGTTCCTTGGAATACTTATATATGCTGTTCCACTTTATTGGGCTGGAATTACTCAGGGCCTTATGTGGCAGCAATTCACTCCCGAAGGAGCGATGCAGTATCCTAACTTTTTGGAGACAGTTACCAAAATCATTCCGATGTATGTCTTGAGATCAATTGGTGGATTTTTGTATTTAACCGGCATTATAATGTTTTTCTACAACATTATTAGAACCATGACTAAGGGAAGTTTTCTGAAAAACGAACTTGCCGAAGCTCCCCCATTATCACCTCAATATAATGCAAAAGGGGAAAAACGCCATCGTTGGCTGGAAAGAAAACCCATACCCTTTCTTATTGCTACAATAATAGTTGTTGTTATTGGGGGTGCCGTTGAAATTATACCAATGATTATTATTAAATCAAATGTCCCAACAATTTCGAATGTTAAACCATATTCTCCTCTTGAATTATTAGGCAGGGATATATATGTTAGAGAAGGCTGCTATACATGTCATTCTCAGTTAGTGAGACCATTCAGATATGAAACTGAAAGGTATGGGGAATACTCGAAATCCGGTGAGTATGTTTATGACCATCCATTTCAATGGGGCTCGAAGAGAACAGGTCCTGATCTACATCGTGTTGGAGGGAAATATCCCAATGGCTGGCACTTCAATCATATGAAGGAGCCAGAAAGTGTTTCTCCCGGATCTATAATGCCAAAATACATTTGGTTATATTCTGACAATTACGACATTTCACTTTTATCCAAGAAAATTGAGGTTATGAAAATGCTCGGAGTCCCATATCCGAAAAATTATGAAAACAGAGCTTTAAAAGATCTGAAAGCTCAGGCTGAATTCATTACTCAAGATTTGAAATCTGCGGGATTCGATGCTAATTCTGAAAAAGAAATAATAGCTCTAATTGCTTATTTACAAAGATTAGGAACCGATATTAAAGTAAAATAAAAAGATATATATGTTCAAAGAAATACTTAAAAATACACCATTAAATGGAATCTACGCAATTGTTATAATGATTTTATTTATGATTGCTTTCATTTTAATCGTTATATATACATTTAAAATTAAAAAACAAGATATTGAATATTATAAAAATTTACCATTAGAAAATCAACAAAGTGATACTCTCGGAGGACAAAATGTCAGATAATAATATTATAGAAGAATTTCAATCAAACCAGTCACAGAAAGATAAAAAGGATGTTCTGACTGGTCATAACTATGATGGAATAAGAGAATATGATAATCCTTTGCCTCGCTGGTGGCTCTATTTGTTCTACTTTACTATTGCATGGTCAGTAGTATATATGTTTTACTATCATTTTACAAAACTTGGACCAAGCTCAGAAGATGAGTATGTTATGCAAATTCAGCAAGCTAAAGCAAATAAAGCTGGAATGAACGTAGCTACAACAACCTTCAATTTTGATAATATCACCATAACGAAAGATGAAGCAGTCTTATCCGAAGCTAAAGAGATTTTTATTAAAAATTGTGTGTCCTGTCACGCTCAGGGAGGCGCTGGTGCAATTGGACCAAACCTTACCGATGATTACTGGATTCACGGTGGCTCACCATCAAATATTGCAAAAATAATATATCAGGGTGTTCCTGAAAAAGGTATGATTGCATGGAAAAATATCATTTCGAATGAACAAATAATAAAACTTGTTAGCTATATAAAGTCTTTAAGAGGAACTAATCCTCCTAATGCAAAAGCACCACAGGGAAATCTTGAAGCTGAAAACTAATTTTAAAATATTTTGAAGTCAAAAAATGGATAACATAGCTAATTCAGAAAGTGAAATTATACATGATGATTTAATTACTGATACAGGAGACTCATTTAGAGACAAAGTTGGAATACTTGATAAAAAAGGAAAAAGAATCTGGCTCCATCCAAAAAAGCCAAAGGGTAATTTCCACAGAGCAAGAATAATTGTAAGCATCTTTTTAATTGCATTTTTATTTATTACTCCATTCATTAAAGTCAATGGGGAACCTTTACTTCTTTTTGATATATTTAATCGAAAATTTATTATTTTCGGCTTGATTTTCTGGCCACAGGATTTCTTTATCTTTGCCCTTGGTTTTTTAGCTTTTGTTGTGTTTGTAGTTCTTTTCACCGCAATTTATGGCAGAATTTTCTGTGGATGGATTTGCCCCCAAACAATTTTTCTCGAAATGGTTTTCAGAAAAATTGAATACTTGATTGAAGGAGATTCATATCAGCAAATCAAATTGAAAAAAGCTACCTGGACAGCAGAAAAAATCTTAAAAAAAACTTTAAAACAGTCAATTTTTCTGTTTATCTCATTCCTTATTGGAAATGTTTTATTAACATATATTATTGGTATTGACAGGTTATATCAACTTGTCACTGATACTCCTGCGGCTCATCCGGGTGAGTTTACTGCTATTCTTGCTTTTACGGGCTTGTTTTATTTTATTTTTGCATGGTTCAGGGAACAAGCCTGCACATTTGTCTGCCCTTATGCAAGATTACAATCAGTGCTTTTAGACAACAACACAATTGTGGTAGCTTATGATTTCAAAAGAGGAGAAGAGCGAAAACCGCTTAAACTGAGAGATGGCAATGATAATTATGGAGACTGCATTGATTGCAAAAACTGCGTAAGAGTATGCCCAACAGGAATAGATATCAGGAATGGCACCCAACTCGAGTGCGTCAACTGCACAGCTTGTATTGATGCTTGTGATGAAGTTATGGTTAAAATTAATAAACCCAAGAAATTAATAAAATATGCATCTTTCAATCAAATTACCAATAATCAGAAATTCAAATTAACTCCAAGGATTATTCTATACACAATTTTATTGCTTCTTCTGATAACTGTCGTCGGAGCCCTGATAGCAAGCAGAAGTAATATTGATACCAATATCCTTAGGGCTCAGGGTGCTCTTCCACAGCGTTTACCTGATGGAAATATAGTTAACCTTTACACAATGAAGGTGCTTAACAAAACTCACGAGACTATACCAATTGAATTGAAACTGGAAAATATTAAAGGTAGTTTAGAAATCATTGGAACCGAAAAATTAATAGTAAAGCCGGGTAAATTGACCGAAACTTCTTTGCTTATGAAAATTCCAAAACAGCAATTGAAACCATATTCCAATAAAATCAAAATAGGTGTATATTCGAACGGTAAGTTTATTAATTCAGTTGAAACAACTTTTCTTAATCCGGTAAACTAAATAATGAATTTAAAAATCAAATGGAATTGGGGAACTGGAATTGCTATTTTTTTAGGTTTATTCATTTTGTCTTTAATTGCTTTTATCCTGTTCACTCTTACAATCAAATACGACTTAGTCGAAAGCAATTATTACGATAAAGATTTAAAATATCAGGAACAAATTGACAAATCAAAACGATTTGCTCTTTTAAAAGAAAAACCTAAGATACAAACAAAAAATGGCTTTGTCTTTATTGATTTTCCCAAATCATATAAATCAGAAGGTATGAAAGGCGATATCATTTTTTATCGACCATCAGACAAAAATCTCGATTTTAAAGTTAAAATTGATATTGCGAATGACACTATACAAGTCATTGACATTTCGAAAAAAGCAAAAGGTATCTGGATTTTGAAGTTTAATTGGACTATGAAAGATACAGCTTATTATTTTGAGGAAGAAATTCTAAATAATTAATTTATTTTTTATTAACAATGGAAATTTTTGCAGGTTTAATATTAGGATTATTCGGAAGTCTTCACTGTCTGGGGATGTGTGGACCAATAGCATTATCAATACCCCATACTAATTATGGAAAATTAACATTAGTTGTTGATAATATTCTTTATAATTTTGGAAGAATATTAACTTATACATTCTTAGGTGCATTAGCTGGAACAATAGGTGCCGGAATAAAATTAGCGGGTTTTCAGGAAACACTTTCGCTCATAATGGGAATTATACTGTTACTCTATCTTATTATACCCAAAAAAACAAAAACAAGTTTTCTTAGCTTAGGTCCCATAAAACAGATTTCAGACTTTTTTACAGGCTTGTTTCAAAAATTTTTAGTCAATCCCAAAAAATCTTCATTGTTTGTCATTGGAATTCTTAACGGTTTCCTTCCCTGCGGTCTGGTTTATATTGCATTAGCAACATCTCTTGCTGGAACAGCAGATACCATAAAAAGTGCCCTGTTTATGGCATTATTTGGTGTTGGGACCACCCCGATTATGGCTTTTGTTTATAGCGTTAAGAAATTCATCTCAAACGAATTGAAGAGAAAATTAACACGTCTTATTCCCGTAGGTGTTGCTATTCTTGCAATAATACTTATTCTTAGAGGTCTATCTCTTGGAATTAAATATATTAGTCCAAGCTTGCCTGACACACTTAAAGTCAAAAAGAGCGTGGTAATTGAAAATCATAGCTCAGGAAAATGTTGTGAAAAAGACAGTAAATAATCGCTCAGCCAAAGTAAATAAAAATTCTGAAAAAGAGAAAATTTCAGGTGTCAGACTTAATAAATTTATTGCAGATTCAGGTTTTTGCTCTCGCAGACAAGCTGATGAAATAATTAAAAGTGGAAGGGTTAAAATTAATAATGTAATTGAGACCAATTTATCAAGAAGAGTGCTTCCCGGCGATAAAGTGCAGGTAGATTCAAACTACATTAAGCAATCCGTGAAATTAGAATACATACTTCTAAATAAGCCAAAAGATACCATCTCAACCGTCAGAGATGAAAAAAACAGAAAAACCATTATGGATCTGGTGAGAACAAAGTTCAGATTATTCTCCGTTGGTCGTCTTGACAGAAATACTACTGGTGTTTTAATCTTAACCAACGATGGTGAGTTAGCTAATAGGTTGATGCATCCAAAATATCAAATTGAAAGAGTTTATCTTGCCGGTCTCGATAAACCTCTAAAAACGATCGATGCAGAAAAAATTTCAAAGGGTATCAAAACCCCCGATTTTGAAAGCAATCCATGCGAAGTAATTATTGTTCCGGAAGATCACACACAGGTTTATATCACTCTTAGAGAAGGAAAAAACAGAGAGGTAAAGAAAATTTTTGAATCCTTGGGTTATATGGTAAAAAAACTCGACCGTAAAGCTTTTGCAGGGATTACCGCCTCGGGCCTGGCAAGAGGCGATTACCGCCGTCTTACCAGAGAGGAAATCATACACCTTAAAAAAACCACCAATTTGATTTAATATTTCAAATAATTGAAATATTTCTCAACTAATTTTAAAATGAATTTCTTATTTTACTAAATTGTCAGCGATTGGTAGATTTGGTTTGAAATCAGATGGGTCGTAATAACAAATATAATAGGATGTCATTGAATTCTTTTGTTCCAAATAATCGGATTCAACAGCCAGATATATTTTTTTGGATGGATAAAGTTCAGTGAACCGTTTATAAAGAATTATTGATTCATCGAAATCAATAGTAGAAGCCAATTTTTTCAATGTGCCTTCGGGCAATGTTACCAGTGGTAAATTAAAGGAATAGCAGAAATAATATTCAGTGTTTGGTAATTTCTCCATTATTTCATTATCATTAGCTTTTAATGCTTCGATTATCACTGCAGGAGTTCCCATTGATTTAGTCTCAAGAGCCGAAGAATAGGATAAATCAATTATTCGGGACTTAATAAAGGGACCTCTGTCGTTGATTCTAACGATAAAACTTTTATCATTCTCTAAATTATTGACCCTTACGATAGTTCCAAATGGTAGAGATTTATGTGCAGCAGTAAATTCATACATATTATATATTTCACCGCTGGCTGTTTTACGATTATGAAATTTCTTTCCATACCACGATGATTTTCCGGATTCAGTATAAAAATAATATTTTGATAAATCAAATAATGTTTCTGAGTCATTATACGATAATTTCGGAAAAGCCAGACTTTCGTCTTTTGCAGATAAATTTGTCCCATCTGATATAGAAAATTGAATCAAAAAGATAAGTAATATCAGAAATTTTGTTTTCTTACCAAGCATTGTATAGTATTTTTTTATACTCTTCTTCAATACAATCATAAAATCCTGTTGTTTAGTTGAACTTAAAATTTTTATAAGACATGCAAGATATGTTTATTATTGATTAATTTCAATTAATAAAAAATTAAAATAAATTCATTTTTAGCTAATATGAATTATTATCTATAGTTAGAGCAAGAAATTAGCCTTTAAACCAAAAATTCCAAAACTCCAGGAATTTTTGCCCAGAACACTAACATTATAAGAAATGGAGGTTTCAATTTTTTTATGTAGCTTTATAAAAAATTCTGCTCCGAGATATAAAGAATTTTCGTTGAAAGGATTTTGTCGGATATTAAAAATTCCATTCGGGTCAATTTTTTCAACATTTAAGATATAATCTACCATACCAACAAGTTTAGTGTCTGGAACGGATGAAAATCCTCCTTCAAGGTGGATTTTCAATTCATCAGAAAAGTCACCAGTTCTAATATAATAATACAATGATGCTTCTATCCAATCGCCGTTTAATATTAAATTGGAAGTTATACCAAAAGGGAATTGATATGAGAAAAAATATTGTAATTCACCATCATTTTGTTTGCCATTCTTGAAACCCGGAGGAATGTTTATTCCAGCGATTAGAAATGTGTTTATCTTACCTCTGAGTAAATGATAGAGAAGCTTAAGCTTATAATTTTCAGGTAAAAAATATGATAATTCTGCTCTAATAGTTCTTTTGCCATAAGATGTGCTTGCAACATTAGTATCTTTAAGGTAGATTTCATCCAAAGTAGAATAATTTAAAGGAATATCAAATTGAAGCTGTAATTCATCAGTCAGGGCATATCTGAAACCTAAATCAAAAATGTAATGTTTTAAATCAAAAGTATAAATATTATTTTCTTTTCGATTAGTATCAATCAACTCTATTACGTTATTTCCATTTGCTGCATAGTAACTTGCAGAAGATCTGAATCCAAAACCGGTTATCAAATTTATATCACCTGTATTGAATGCTTCTGTTTGAGATTGTAAATTAAACACATTGATTAACATCAATATTGATATTGCGATATAAGCCTTTGCAAATATTTGATTCAAAACAAATCCAATAATTAAAAAATAATTTGATAATATAACAAAAATATAGCAAAATCTTTACCATTTAGAAAAAAACTAAAAAACTTTAAATTTTCAATCCCGAATTTTATCTTTCCCATTTAATTAATAATTTTGTAATAATATTTTAAACAATTTTACTTTTCTAAAATAATTATGAGGAGATACTAATGATTGAGAAAATACGAGAACTTCTTGGTGATAAAGCAGATTATCTGCTTAATTTTGATTCTCCCAAGATAAAAAAGGAGCAATTAACTTTACCATCGCCTGATTTCGTTGATCAGGTATTCGCACAATCCGACAGAAACAACAGGGTGCTTGGTAATTTACAATGGCTTTACAACACAGGAAGATTGGCAGGCACAGGATATTTATCAATTTTGCCGGTAGATCAGGGCGTGGAACATTCTGGTGGTGCAAGTTTTGCAAAAAATCCAATATATTTCGATCCTGAAAATATAGTTAAACTTGCAATCGAAGGGGGTTGCAATGCTGTTGCTTCAACCTTTGGAGTTCTTGGGATTGTTGCCAGAAAATATGCACACAAAATTCCATTCATCGTCAAAATCAATCATAACGAACTGCTAACTTATCCCAACAAATATGATCAAATCCTGTTTGGGACAATTGATAGGGCTTATGATATGGGTGCTGCTGCTGTTGGAGCAACAATCTATTTCGGCTCGGACGAAGCCTCTCGCCAGATTATTGAAATTGCTGAAGCTTTTTCTTACGCCCATGAGCTTGGTATGGCTTGCATTTTATGGTGTTATTTACGAAATCCTGAGTTCAAAAAAGACAAAGATTATCATGTTTCAGCTGATTTAACTGGTCAGGCTAATCATCTCGGAGTTACATTGCAGGCTGACATTATTAAACAAAAACTTCCTGAAAACAACTGTGGTTATACAGCCCTAAATATGGGTGGGTCTGGTTATGGAAAATTGGATAAAAGAATCTATACAGAGCTGACCTCAGACCATCCAATTGATTTATGCCGTTATCAGGTTGCAAATTGCTATATGGGCAAAGCAGGTTTAATCAATAGTGGGGGTGCATCCGGCGATAATGATTTTCAGGATGCTACTGTTACAGCCGTTATAAACAAACGAGCAGCGGGAATGGGTCTTATATCCGGAAGAAAAGCTTTCCAAAGACCAATGTCCGATGGAGTCAAATTGCTCAACACAATTCAGGACGTTTACCTCTGCAAAGAAATCACTATTGTTTAATTTTTGGGGAGCTTTAATGCCGGAGTGGTTGAAAAATCTTTACACTACCATAGATAAAATGGATGCTAATGCGTTCGCTGACTATATCTCTCGAGACGGAGAATTTATCTTCGGAAATATTCCTGCTGTTGTCGGAAGAGAGAATATTTCCACTTTTGTTGATCACTTTTTTAAAAGCATAAAAGGTATTCAACATACACCATTGGATTTTGTTATCGAAAATAATAAAGTCATCAGCTGGGGAATTGTAACATACACCCGTCACAATGAAACACAGTTATCGGTCAAGTTTTGTAACCTTTTCCTGAGGGATGGCGAATTAATTAAAACCTATGATGTTTATGTTGACACATCACAACTTTACCAGTAAAATTTTGTCATTTCTTGGGGTAAGCATGTCTTACCCCCTTTTTTTTGCTTTGTAGCCGAAATTAATTAATTTTGAATTATTTAATTACAAAATGTTAAGGAGAACCAATGTTCGGAAAAATGAAAGAATATTTACAAAATGAACTTATCAAACTCAATGAGCAGAAATTATACAAACACGAAAGAATAATAGAAAGCCCTCAGGGAGCTGAAATTTACGTCAAAGGAAAAAAAGTCTTGAATTTTTGTGCTAATAACTATCTGGGTTTATCTTCCCATCCTGAATTAATAAGAGCGGCACATGAAGGAATTGACAGAAGAGGTTATGGACTGTCTTCAGTTCGTTTTATCTGTGGAACGCAGGACATACATAAAATTCTGGAAGAGAAAGTAAGCAAATTTCTCGGCACAGAAGATACCATTTTGTTTTCCTCATGTTTTGATGCTAATGGAGCTGTTTTTGAACCCCTGCTGACTGAAGAAGATGCAATAATAACAGATGCTTTGAATCATGCCTCTATTATAGATGGAATCAGGCTTTGCAAAGCACAAAGATGGATTTACAGCCATGGAAACATGAGTGATGAAATTGGTCTTGATCCATCAACTGGCAAGGAACTCAAAGGATTGGAGAGATGCCTGAAAGAAGCAAATGAAAAGGGATGCCGTTTCAAAATGATTGCTACAGATGGCTGCTTTTCAATGGATGGTGATATCGGCAAATTAGATGAAATAGTTGCTCTTGCCGAAAAATATGATGCTTTAGTTATGGTTGACGACAGCCATGCTTCAGGGTTTATGGGAAAAACCGGCAGAGGCACCCATGAACTTAAAAATGTTATGGGTAAGGTTGATATTATTACTACTACATTCGGTAAGGCACTCGGCGGAGCCTCCGGTGGTTGCATTTCTGGACATAAAGAAATTATTGACTGGCTTAGGAACAAGGCAAGACCTTATCTATTTTCTAATAGTGTACCTCCCTCAACTGTTGCAGCAACAATAAAAGTAATTGACTTGCTGACTGAAAGCACAGAACTAAGAGATAAACTCGAAAGAAATACAAAAAAATTCAGATCTGAAATGACTGCCGCTGGGTTCGACATAATACCCGGCGAACACCCAATTGTGCCAATTATGTTCGGCAAATATCCTAACTGCTCTCAATTAGCTGTTGATTTCGCCAACAAAATGCTTGATGAAGGAATTTATGTGATTGCTTTTTCTTTCCCAGTAGTTCCAAGAGGAAAAGACAGAATTAGAGTTCAACTTTCAGCCGGACACTCTACCGAAATGATTGATAAAGCAATTTCTGCATTTATCAAAGTAGGAAAAGAATTGAATATGATCTAAAAAATCAGATTTCATTGAAATCGGGTAAATACTATCAGGCATGATAGCAAATAACGTTTAAGAAAACTGGTTTATAAGCCACCATGATTTCTTCTCAAACGAAGAGTAATTGTAAACGAAGGTTAACCTGTCAAGACATAGCTTGACAGGTTAGCAAATTTAATTTTTTATCGGTGGATTAATGCCAAATATATCTTTGATGGCAGTCTGATAGCCTTCCTTTGGCATAGCACCCACTGCCATTTTAGGTTGATCTTTAACTGGTATGAAAAGAACAGATGGAATGCTTCTAATCCCAAAAACAGAAGCAAGTTCTTGTTCGACCTCTGTATCAATTTTATATATATCAACAAGTCCTTCATATTCATGAGATAGTTCTTCCATAATTGGAGCAACCATTTTGCATGGACCGCACCAATCAGCATAAAAATCAATTATGCAAGGCTTATCTCCCTGAAATTCCCATTGAGTTTTATTTTCGTAATCAAAGATTTTTTCCAAAAAAGTCTTTTTTGTTAAATGTTCCATTTTTTCTCCTATAAATTGTAATAAAATTTTGTTTTAAAAAACGTTAAAATAAAAAAAATATTGCTAAATAAGAATATTTATCTAACCTTTTCCAAAGCCCAAGTAAATACCTTTAAGTATTCAAGAGCCGAACGACTGGATGAATAATCACAAGCCATAGCATTCTTGCGGATTATAGTCCAATGTGGTTCTTGATGATAAATTGATAGTGCCCTCCTTATTGCATAAGCAAAATCATCTGAATTATATTGCCAAAAAGTAAAACCATTACCTGTGCCCGTAGCAGGAATGTATTCAAAAACAGTATCTGCCAAGCCGCCAGTTTGTCTGACTATTGGAATGGTTCCATATTTTAGAGCAAACATTTGAGTCATCCCGCATGGCTCAAATCTCGAAGGTAAAACCAGATAATCACATGCGGCAATGATCTGATGAGATAAAGTATTATTATAACCTAAATGTATTAGTGCTTTGCCGGGATATTTCCACTGAATATACTTAAAAAAATCAGCATATCTGGCTTCCCCTGAACCAAGAAGAACAAATCTTAAGATATGATTGTCAAGATAATACTCCAGTTTATCAATTAACAAATCCAGTCCTTTTTGCTCGGTAAGTCTGCTAATCATACCGATAAGAGGCATATCAGGATTATCACTGTCGCCAATGTTGTGCTGCTTCAGGAAATCAAATTTGTTCTTTGATTTTAATACCAATGAATTCGAATCATACTTATGGTTTATATGTTCATCAATGGCAGGGTTCCATTCTGAATACAAAACCCCGTTCAGGACACCAATAAGATCTGCTCCTCTTAGGTTTAACACAGATTGGAGACCTTCACTATAATAGTCCGTTCGAATTTCATTAGCATAAGTTGGGCTTACAGTTGTTATCTTATCAGCAAACATAATACCTGTCTTCATTGCATTTACTTTGCCATAGTGCTCAAACCAACAGCCCGGATAGAATTCTTTAATGCCAAAGGTAGAAAAAAACATTGCTCTATCAGGGTCAAACCAACCCTGATATGCTAAATTATGTATAGTATATACACCGGCTGTTTGATTGAAAAGCGGATCATATCTGTAATGAGATTTCAAAAAAGCCATTGTAAAAGCTGTATGATAGTCATGGGCATGAATAATATCTGGTTTGAAATTTAATGATTTTGCTGCTTCGAAAACCGCTCTGCTAAAAAAAATAAAACGTCTGTCATTATCAGGAAATTCATCTGGATTGCCATATATACCATCTCGATTATAATAATCATCATTTTCTACCAGATAGACTGGAACGTTTGTATCAGGAAGTCTTCCTTCCCATAAATGAGCAAATTCAGTCCAATTCCCTAATGGAACATACAACACACGATAAGTTGGCTTAAATCCGTAAAAATCCACATTTATATCACGATATTTTGGCATAATCACAATAGAGTTTTGCCCAAATTTTTCCCAGTCAACAGGAAGAAATTGGGCAATATCGCCTAAACCACCTCTTTTGGCAAATGGTGCTACTTCAGCTGAAGCCAAAATAATATTCATATCTTAATCAATTATCAAAAATTATAAAATTACAAAAAAATATTAGACAATTCTAACATTATATAAGATTTGTATTTCAAAGAATTTTAAACTTGAAATGTATAAGTGTTAAGTGATAATCCATCATTTTTTTTAATTAGAATGTCAAGGGATGAAATTGCTGTTTCAATCTTGCTAAATTCTCTGAATAAGCCGAACATCGTTGAACCGCTACCGCTCAATCCGGCATATTCAGCCATATTATCATAAAACATTTTTTTTATCTCTCCCAATACCGGATATTTTTGAAAGATAGTTTCTTCAAAATCATTAAAAAAAATTTCTTTGAAATGAAATCCTTCTTTCAACATCTTGCTGAAATCTCTTTCCACTATACCATCCTTTAATTTCAGACCCGAGTATGCTTCTTTGGTTGATATGTGAATATTAGATGTTAGAAGCAATAAATAACATTCAAGGTTCAATTGTAAAGCTGTCAAAATTTCTCCTCTACCCTTTCCAACCGCAGCATTATGTCCAAATAAAAAGAAAGGGACATCAGAACCAAGCTCTAAACCAATTTCAATTAAAATTCTTTTATCTAAGTTTAAGTTCCAATATTGATTCAAGAATTGCAAGGTAGAAGCAGCATTTGAACTTCCCCCACCAAGTCCACCACCAGTAGGAATTCTTTTATTCAAAATTATTCGAACATTTTTATTTATTTTAAATTTTCTTTTGATAAGTTCTATTGCTTTGAATATTAAATTATCCTCCATAGAGACGTTAAAGTCAGGATTACAGATTATTTCGGTTTTATTTGATTCCTGGAAAATTAATTCGTCGAAAAAAGGAATCTTAAAAAAAATAGTATTTATATTATGATAGCCGTCAATTCTTTTGGATAAAACCTGAAGTGCTAAATTTATTTTTGCTGGTGAAAGAATTTTTCTTAAATTCATATTTGTGAAATTTCGGTTAATAAATGTTAAGAAATGAGTTGTCAAAACGAAATACCATTTGAACAAGAACTATTACGAAAAGGCATACACCTTATTTCATTATCTATTCCAATTTCATATTTTTTTTTCAACAGAGATTTACTTTTGTTTGTTCTTGGACCATTAACTTTGATTTCTTTTATATTAGATTTGCTCTACAAAGAAAACTCTGAGGTTAAAAGAATAATCAATAAATTCTTTGGAAAAATGCTGCGACCTCATGAAACCCAAAAAGGGCTGATTTTGACTGGTGCAACGTGGGTTTTAATTTCTGCTTTTTTGAGTATCCTGATTTTTCCAAAACTAATTGCCGTTACTGCCCTTTCTATTCTGGTTGTTTCTGATATCTCCTCTGCAATAGTGGGAAGAAAATTTGGAAGAACAAAATTTCTTAACAAAAGTTTCGAGGGAACAATTGCCTTTATCATTTCTGCAGTAATTATGGTTTTCATAATTGGGATTTTATTCTCTACTCCCTATTCGTTTTTTATTGCAGGAATAGTTGCCTCAATAATAGGTGCCTTTGCAGAAGTATATTCAGGAACCTGCAAAATTGATGATAATTTTTCGATCCCATTCAGTGTGGGGATTACTCTCTGGTTATTAGGTCTTTATTTTAACTGGATTAACCTACCCTATATTTATTTGCAATAATAAATCGAACAAATTTAAATTTCCCGAAAAAAATTGAAATTCAATATTTATTTGAATTAGATTAGTATTTTTGAAAGTTTAGTTAAATAAAAAATTAAAGGGTTTGTTTTGATAGATTTAAGAAGTGATACTGTTACCAAACCAACTGATGAAATGAGAAAAGTAATGGCAAATGCTGAAGTTGGTGATGATGTTTTTGGGGAGGATCCATCTGTTAATGAACTTCAGGATTATGTTGCAGATTTATTCGGAAAAGAAGCTGCATTATTTGTCTCTTCAGGTGTAATGGGCAATCAACTTGCTTTGAAAGCACTGACAAATCCCGGTGATGAAGTTATTGTCGAGAGTCAGTCACATATTTTTTATTATGAAACAGCCGCACCTTCAGTAATCTCAAGAGTTCAGCTTAGACCTATAGATTCAGATAATGGCATGCCATCTTATGAAAAGATAAAAAAGTCCATCCGTTCATCCGAATATTATTTTCCAAAGACTACCCTGATTTGTCTTGAAAATACTCACAATAGACACAGTGGAACTATAATTTCAATTGATTATATCAATGAGATAAAAAAATTAACTCTCGAACATAAAATCTTTCTTCATTGTGATGGAGCAAGGATATGGAACTCTTGTGCTGAAACTGGTATATCCCCAAAAGATTATGCCGAGCCTTTTGACACAATTTCTGTGTGCTTATCAAAAGGTTTAGGTGCACCAGTTGGTTCACTTCTTCTTGGTTCGAAAGAAGTGATTATGAAAGCTAAAAAATGGCGAAAGATTCTAGGCGGGGGTATGCGTCAGGCTGGTATTCTTGCCTCAGCAGGACTATATGCAATTAAAAATCACTTTCAATTTCTTAAACAAGATCATTTAAATGCAAAAAAATTCTCTGAAATCTTGTCTGAGTCAAAATTTATTACTATTGACTTGTCCAAAGTTCAAACTAACATTGTGTATTTCAATGTTTCTAATGATATAAATTCTCAATTATTATCTGAAAAACTAAAAGAAAAAAAAATATTAATTATCCCAATGGAAGAAAATTCTTTCAGAGCTGTCTTTCATTTTCAAATTAACACCGAACAAGCAGAATATTCAGCCAAAACAATATTGGAAACTATTTATGAACTCAGAAAATAATCAAAAGGTAACTTCAAACTTTGATGAAGAACTAAAATTGTTTAAGCATAGATTTAGTGGACGAGCTGAATTCAGTCAGGTAGATTCATTTGGAGTTGTTCATAATCTTCAATATTTTTATTTCCTTGAATGGGCTCGAACAGATTATCTGAGAGCGATTGGACTGAAACTGAATCCTATGACATTTCTCAAAGAGTATCCAATAATGACTGTCCATTCAGAAATTGACTATTTTGCCCCATTGAAATTCAATGATTTATATATTGTTTTAACAAGAGTTGATTTCGTAAAAAATTCCTCTCTTGGTTTTAAAAACCTGATTATAAACTCAAATTCAATGCTGATTATAAGAGGGTCTTCAATTTTAGTAAATGTTAATCCTAAAACTCTTGAATCAGTCAGAATTCCCGATGATTTCAGGCAGCTAATCAGCAATTACGAAGGCGAAAACGTTAAATTTCTTGATTAGACTATGAAATTAGGCAGTTTCGATAAATATTTAGATGATATAAATTTTTTATCTTCTCAGGTAATTTTCCCAAGAATTTCTGCAGATGAATTTAAAGACAGTCGTTATAAAAAAAATATTTACGATTTGGTTGATAAAAACGTAGGAGGATTTTGCGTTTTTGGGGGTGAACTATTTGAAACCTATAACATGATAACTGAGCTTCAAAGCATATCTAAAGTTCCATTGCTTTTTTGTGCCGATTTCGAAATCGGGCTGCCTATGAGATTGAGAGGCGGCACCGAATTTCCTCACCACATGGCTTTAGGCAAAGCAAATGACTCAGAAATAACATTCAATATAGCCAAATCTATTGCTCTGGAATGCAAAAAAATTGGAATTCATTGGAATTTAGCTCCAGTTGCCGATATCAATTCAAATAAAAATAATCCCATAATAAATATCCGATCATTCGGAGAAACCCCAGAATTGGTTTCGAACCATGTTGAATATTTCATTAAAGGTTTGCAATCAGAAAGAGTATTAGCCTGTGCAAAGCATTTTCCGGGACATGGAGATACTTCACTGGATTCCCATCTAACAATGCCGGTTTTGAATCATCTGGAAAACAGAATTAGAAATATCGAACTGCAGCCATTCATTACGGCAATAAGAAATAAAGTAAAGTCTATTATGGTCGGTCATCTTGCAATTTCTGCTTTCGAACAAGAAAAAATTCCTGCTACCCTTTCGCCAAAACTGATTGGATTGCTTAGGGATGAGTTAAAATATGATGGTCTGATAGTTAGCGACGCATTGGATATGAAAGCTATCACTTCAAATTATTCGAATTCTGATGTAGTTGTTAAAGCAATAAATGCCGGATGCAATATTTTATTGATTCCTCCAGATCCATTTGAAGCTATTGAAAGTTTAATTGAGGAAGCAAGTAACAATCTAATTTTCAAAGAAAAATTAAAGTTATCTGTTATGAAAATTCTTGAGGCTAAAGACTGGGCTGGTTTGTTTAATATGAACACTGTTATTGATGAAAATATTAATCTTTCAATAGAGCATGAAAAATTAGCCTTAAAAGCAGCATATAAGTCTATAAAAATTTCTGGCAACAAAGAATTGATACCAATTCCGGAGGAAGGTAGATTCGCTGGATTTGCCTTCATTCAGGACGAAGACCTCGAAAAGCCATCTCTATTTTTCAAGATATTAGCTCAAGCAGTTGAAAACGATTGTGATTTTGGCTTTATTGATGATAATATTTCTAAAGAAGAAATCAACAAACTTCTCGAAACGACAGGAAATGTTGACATTCTTGTATTTGCGTTTTTTTATAAAGCCAAAGCTTATTCTGGTTCAATTGATCTATCCGATAAATTAAGAATGATTGTTGATAATATTAGCGGCAGGACAAAATCAATAGCAGTTTTTTTCGGAAATCCATATTTAGCCGAAAAAATTAATTCAGATTTAAAACTTAATGCTTTTAGTGACAGCTTGCCGTCCATAGCCGCATCAATTTTATATTTAAGCGGCAGAAAACCTTTTTAAAAATTTTTGTTATTATTTTCGTCTATCAAAAGTTTATTATTCATTTTTTTAAAAAGTATATGGGTAAAGAAACAATATTGGTTACTGGTGGTGCTGGTTTTATTGGCAGTAATTTTATCAGATATATTCTTTCTATTGAAGACATAAATATAATCAACCTCGACGCCCTCACTTATGCAGGAAATCTCGAAAATCTTGCAGATATTCAATCAAATCCAAACTATAAATTTGTTCATGGGAATATTCAAAATAAAGAACTGGTAAAGTATGTCTGCCAATTATATAACGTTAATGGAATTATAAATTTTGCGGCAGAATCTCACGTTGACCGTTCAATCCTAAGTGCTGCACCTTTTGTTGAAACTAATATCACCGGCACATTGATACTCCTTGAAGTTGTAAGGGAATTGAATATTCAGAGATTCCTTCAAATTTCTACAGATGAAGTCTATGGCTCTCTTGGTAAAGATGGATTATTTACTGAAAAAACTCCTCTTTCCCCGAATTCACCTTACTCTGCCTCAAAAACCTCTGCTGATTTATTAGTAAATGCATTTGTTCATACTTATGGCTTTCCCGGTTTAATAACAAGATGCTCAAACAATTATGGTCCATATCAATTCCCTGAAAAACTTATTCCATTAATG
Organism: uncultured Hyphomicrobiales bacterium; assembly: GCA_964473465.1. Lineage (GTDB taxonomy): Bacteria > Bacteroidota > Ignavibacteria > Kapaibacteriales > UBA2268 > CALHRB01. Next base: position 176,011 of record CAYYPE010000003.1, on the reverse strand, counting down.
ATTCTTAATGCAATGGAAAACAAGCCTCTTCCTGTCTATGGAGATGGTTTAAATGTAAGGGATTGGATTCATGTGCTTGACCATTGCTCAGGTATCTGGACTGTTTACCGTAAAGGAAGAATTGGAGAGGTTTATAATATTGGCGGTTCTAATGAAAAAACTAATATTGAAATTGTCAAATTAATTCTTAATTTACTTGGTAAACCCGAATCCTTGATTCAATATGTGAAAGATAGACCCGGTCATGACAGACGTTATGCTATTGACAGCACTAAAATCGAAACAGAACTGGGTTGGCGACGCCAAATTCCTTTTGAGCAAGGTATCAAGGATACAATCCAATGGTATATTGATAATCCTGATTGGTCAAGAAATGTCCGTGATGGCTCTTATAGGGAATACTATCAAAAACAATATGGAAATTATTGATAAATATATAAAATATAAAGTCTAATGATTAATAGAATAGTTTTAGTAATATTTTTTCTTTCAACGAACTTCTTACTAACACAAATCAAGGGACTCTCAACAATTGATCCTGAAAAACTTTTTCAGGAAGATGTTATCGGAAGGCTGGACAAAGATCAAGAAGCCTTAAAGGATTTATCTACAGTAGGTAATGTTGTTGACCCCAAATTTTATTATATTGGTCCCGGCGACTTACTTGCTTTGCAAAATATTACCTTTTCAATTACAACTGAGTATCTGAAGGTTACACCTGAAGTATCAGTATTGGTGCCAAGAATTGGAGAAATTAATTTAAAGGGAAAAACACTCGAAGAAGCCAGAGAATTAATTATCAATTCAATAAAAAATAGAAATCCAGAAGCAAGTGTTTCTTTATTACTATTCAAACCAAGAAGTGTCCTTGTTTCCATTAAAGGGAATGTGATTAAAGATGGTGTTTATGCATTTCCCGCATCATACAGAATCTCAACAGCCATTCAGATGGCAAACCTTACCCAAACACAGAATATATTTCAACAGCAACAGTTTTTCACTTATTCCCGTTATAAAGATTTAAACAAAGAAATCGAAAGATTATATAATGAAACAGGAATAGCTCATACGAAAGTTTATTCTTTAAGGAACGTTACAGTCATTCATTCTGACGGCTCTTCCGAATCTGCAGATATTATAAAAGCAATCGCCCTGAACAATCCCGATTTTGATAAATATATCAAAGAAAATGATGAAATTATTGTGCCTTATGAATTAGAAGATTTCCCGACTGTTACTGTTGCAGGTGCGGTTAGAAAGCCCGGCATTTATGCTTTTAAAAAGGATGATGATTTGAATTTTCTTTTAAAAGCATCTGGCGGATTTGCTGACGATGCCGATTTAGATAATATTATCTTAATCAACGGGGATGGTATATCACAAAAAATTAGTCTTGACCCCGATTTAAGTCCTTCGGAAAACGTTCCACTATATCCGGGTGCAATTCTAAACGTTGGAAGAAAAAATATCGAAATTCAGCAAAATTCAGGTTTGGTTTCTATCATAGGTAATGTCAAAAAAAGTGGTAATTACATAATTACTCCGGGAAAAACCAAATTAAAAGAAGCAATTGAAATGGCTGGTGGTTTTTCAAGCGATGCTTATTTACCACTGGCAACTATCATACGAAAAGAGAATAAATTCCTTTCAGCATTTAATCCGGGCAGAGAATACTACGAAAAATTCAAGCAAACAGACTTAACAATGGAAGACACCATTCGCTTCAATATTGATATTGCTTACAAGAAACCTTATGTTGCCTGTGATTTTTATGACTTATTTGTGAATAACGAAGAATCGCAGAATGTAATTTTAGAAGATGGTGATTTAATTACAATTCCATCAAATCCAAAATCTGTATTTGTGTTTGGACAAGTGAAGAACCCCGGTTACATAAATTTTTCAGAGGGCAAAGACATTGAATGGTATATTGAGCGAGCTGGTGGATTTGCTCCAAAAGCAGATAAGAAAAGAGCAAGAATTATAAGGGGAAAGAATAAAGTCTGGATTGAACAGGAAAAAGATGTTAAAGTATTTGCCGGTGATGAAATCTATGTTCCAAAACCACCAGACTTACCCCCCGGGGTCGAATTGCAGAATTATAGCTTGATTGCTACGGCTATAACAACAGCTATCTCACTTTCTTACCTTCTAATTACATTATTTGGTAAATAGTAGATGAAGAAATGCCTTATAATCTTTCTATTACTCTATCTTTCAACCTTTACATTTTCTTTTTCTCAGGTTGAACATGTTGTTGTTCAACATCCTGTTTATCAATTTCTTGAGTATAATTATACCAGAGGAATTTTAGAGAATTTTTCCCTTTCTTCATTGCCTCTGCAAAGAAAGGAAATTCAAGATGCACTCAAAATTATCAGAGAGAATGAATCAATCCTATCTGAGGCAGACAAAAAAACTTTAGCTCTATTTGAAAAAGAATTCGAATTATCAAGTCGTCAGAATGCTACGATTTTCTTTAGTAAATCTGATTCCAACCAGCTATTATTTTCAAGAATCTTGACAGATGATGAAAAGTATATTTATCGTTATTCCGATTCTTCAAACTCTGTTTCGCTTATTCCATTAGGTTCTGTTGAAAATATAAATAAACTAAACCAGAATAATGAATATGATAAGGTTTTGCTTGGAAATCTCGGTTTTAGGCTATATGGAACAATTGATAATTCATTGGGCTACGGACTTCAGGTTACAAATGGTGTTGTTTTAGCCGGAACAAGAAATCTTGCGGTAGAAGAAAGCAAAATTACAAGAAATATTAAATTTTCCCTGTTAAATAGTGATTTCGACTTTTCTGAATCACATATCAGATATTCAAAGAACTGGTTTCATTTTATTTTTTCAAGGGAAACAAGATTGATAGGTTCTGGTCTGAGACAAAAATTGATTATATCAGATAATGCCCCTCCGATGGATGGGATCAGTTTAGGAGCAAGATTCTCAACTTTTGAATACAGATACTCTCATTTTAAGCTTTTAGGACAAGCTGATTCTAATATCCCTGTTGGAGCTTTCACAGATATTCCCCCAAAATATTTTGTTCTTCAAAAATTTACTTTCAAACCATCTTGGGGTGATTTAACTTATTTTCATTCAATAGTATATTCAGGCAGAGAACTTGAATTTGCATACCTGAACCCATTAAGCTTCCTTAAATCAATTGAACATGCCCTAAGAGACAGAGACAAAACAACCATGGGTTTCGATTTCAATATTAATCCCTTAAGAAATTTACAGATTTCCGGGACATGGATGCTCGAAGATATAATTATATCAAAGATTGGAACAGGTTTCTGGAGTAATAAAACAGCGTGGAATATTTCTATGAAATATTCTTTACCATTCTCTGCTGATATAGGGATCGAATACACAAGAATTGAACCTTATATGTTTACCCATTTTAATGTTCAGAACAATAGAACAAATGACGGCTACCTTTTTGGAACATATCTTTATCCGAATTCTGATGAAACAGCATTGCAATTCCGATGGTTTTGGGGTAACAGATATCCATTAATAGTATCAGTCATTTATCAAAGACATGGGAATAATATCTATGATGAGAATGGAAATTTAGTGCGAAATGTTGGTGGAGACCCATTTTATGTTAGGAAACCACAGGATTCCGAAACTGTTGTTTTTCTTGATGGAGATAGAACTAATACTCTCTCTGTTTCAATTAATTTTGGTTACGAGATTTTAAGAGGATTGAATATTCAAGGTCTGTATTTATTAAGATTAACAGATGATAAACCGGAGAATTTATTTAAAATTTATCTCAGGTTTGCTGAATTTTAGTTATTGATAGCTTTACATTTATTTTGGGATGTTTTTATAATATCATCATTTATGACATTGTCAAATATATTCGAAATAATTATTTTAATTTCCTTCTTTATAATTATTTACACCTTTTTTCTATATCCGGTTTTTGTTTTTGTTTTAGCAAAATTTATCAATAATCCAATTAAAACAAGCCCAGATGAATCAAAGAAAATAGCAGTTGTCATAGCTGCTTATAACGAAGAAGATACTATCGAAGATGCGATAAGTTCAATCTTAAATTCCGGTTATCCAAATGATAATATTTCTATTTATGTTGGACTCGATGGCACTACAGATTCAACATATTCCATTCTTCAGAAACTACAGAAAAAAAATAGCAACATACAAATCTTTCAGTTCGAGAGAGCAGGAAAAAATAATACTCTTAATAAATTGATGGAGAAAATAACCGAAGAATTTGTTTTTTTTCTCGATGCAGACCTCAGAGTTCAATCTAATACATTTCAACATTTAATTTCAATACTACAGGCTGAAAATGTTTATGGGGTAATGATTTCCGTAAAAATAATTAATCAGGATAATTCCGATACAGGCGGAACCGGAGAAATAATATATCAAAAATTTGATGGGTTCATAAGATATAATGAATCATTGATTTTTTCAACTGCAAACAGTCTGGGAACTCTTTATGGGGTTCGTCGTGAAGCCCTTTCCCCTATTCCTGATGACAGGGTATGCGATGATCTATTCAGAGTCTTTCATATTATTTCATTAAGAAAAAGATTTATTTTTGACACTAAATATTCAGTAATCGAAATAAGGACTAAATCACTGAACAAAGAATTAAATCGGAGGATAAGGTTAGTCTCTGGTGGTTTATCCACATTAAAAGCAGTCAAGGAAATACTATCACCAAAGTATGGGTTGATGTCCCTTTTTGTTATATCTCACAAATTATTACGCTGGCTTACTCCGATTTTTATGATAATTTTCTTACTTAGTGTATTCATCATAGACAGAGATTCATACCTATTTTATCCATTAATTTATTTTAACCTAATAATATATGGATTTGCATTTTTAGGCTGGATATTCGATAAATTAAAAATAAATTTTTTCCCTTTCAAAGTTTTTCTTTTTTTTGTTTCAATGAATATTGGTTTTTTGCTGGGTATTATAAGATTTTTCAGAAAAAAACAAAATTCATTATGGGATAGAAATAAATTGAATGATTAAATTAAAATTTGAATTTCTTGTAATTACATATATTTGTAATTTTGTCAAATAAATAACAATGTTAGAAAAAGCCGAAAATATTAAAGATCAAATTTTGACTAAGAAAAGTTACTCGAAACTAAAATCAAGGTTGAAGCCAAATTATTTTCTAACGCCCACATTTTTTCAGATTCTGACAGACATAATTGCAATTGTTATCACCACTTTAATACAGTATTATCTTCGTTTCGAAACCGGGATTTATGCATATCCTGTAAGCTTCGAACCAATTTATATCTTTTTAATGACACTATTTCTAACAGGATACTGGTTACTCATTTTCTGGTTTTCAGGTTTATATAAGAATTGGTATATCCGTTCCCCGTTTGATGAATTTTTCACGATAGTCAGAGCAACTTTCTTTGGTAGTTTTCTTATAATGTTCTTGATCTTTATGGATGGAAGCCCTTCAACAAGGCAATTATTTCTCATTTATTTTGCTTTAATTACTTTCAATGTAGCCCTTGGTAGGTTTATTATTAAAAGATTCCAGAAGTATTTACGACAGAAAAAAATTTTATACATTCCTTCGGTGATTATAGGCTCTAAGGATAAGGCGTTCGAACTTTACCAAAAAACTCTAAACTCACCAAGCTGGGGCTATAAAGTGCTTGGATTTATCTCCCTTGAAAAAAATGGAAAAGTTGATTCTGATAAAACAAATAAATTGCCATATTTGGGAGACATATCCAAAATCGATGAACTTCTTGACGATGTAATGCCACAAGAAGTATTGATATCAACTGATGCTCCAAATAGACAGTTTTTGCTTAAAATTGCTTCCTTATGTGCTGACAAAAATATCGTTGTTAAAATTGTTCCCGATTTGTATGATATTTTTATGGGTCAGGTAAGAACTCTTCCTGTCTATGGTATTCCTTTGATTGAAATTTCAACCCAGATTATGAAACCTTGGGAAAGAATAATAAAGAGAATAATTGACCTGATTTTTAGTCTATTGGTTTTAATTCTTGGTATCCCTTTGTGGATTTTGATAGCCATTATTATCAAACTTGAATCAAAAGGTCCTGTGCTATATAAGCAGGAAAGAGTTGGAAGAATCGGCAAAATCTTTAAAATGTATAAATTCAGGTCAATGGTTCAGGATGCCGAAAAGCACGGTCCTCAATGGGCAAAGGTTAATGACCCGAGAGTAACCAAATTTGGCTATTTTCTTCGTAAATCACATCTTGATGAAATACCACAATTTTTAAATGTCCTTAAAGGTGAAATGAGCATTGTCGGACCTCGCCCGGAGCGTCCTGTGTTCGTCGAAAAATTTAGTTCTTTAATACCTTATTATAAACGAAGGCTGATTGTTCGCCCGGGTATCACAGGTTGGTGGCAAGTCAATTATACATCCTATGTTGAAAGCGTTGAAGAAATTGAAAATCGCTTGAAAGATGATTTTTATTATATTGAAAACTTATCTTTGAAACTTGATATTGAAATAATAATCAGAACAATTTATTTAATGATTAAAGGACACGGCCAAACCTGACGGTAAATTATGAATAAATCAATAATAGTAATCCCAACATATAACGAAGTTGAAAATATATCAAAATTAATTGATACAATTTTTAATATCAAATCAGATATTGACATTTTAATTGTCGATGATAATTCACCAGATGGAACAGCCGAAGTTGTTTCAAAGATGATGAATAAAGATTCCCGAATTCACCTGATAAAAAGACCCGGAAAAATGGGATTGGGCACTGCATACTGCGATGGTTTCAAATATGCCCTCGAGAAAGGATTTGATTATATTTTCGAGATGGATGCAGATTTCTCGCATAATCCCGAGGACATACCAAGATTTTTAGAAGAAATTCATAATTATGATCTTGTGATAGGTTCGAGATATGTTAGCGGTGTTAACGTTGTCAATTGGCCTCTGAAAAGATTGATACTTAGCTACGGTGCAAATCTTTACACCCGAATCATCACCGGGATGCCAGTTCACGATGCTACCGGGGGTTTCAAATGCTTTCGTGCAGAGGCTTTGAAAAAAATTGATTTAAGTAAAATTAAATCAAACGGCTATGGATTTCAGATTGAAATGAATTTCAGACTCTGGAAATCCGGGGCTAGATTAAAAGAAATACCTATCATCTTCATCGACAGGCGTAGTGGTGTTTCCAAAATGAATAAAAAAATAATCTATGAGGCAATTTTCTTGGTTTGGAAATTAAAGATTTTAAGCATTTTCTCCAAAAATTTCTGATTCATTTAATTTATGGATTCACCTGATATTTCAATAATTATTGTCAATTATAACGTTAAGGATTTCCTATATCAATGCTTAAAGTCTATCTTTGATTCATCTCATTCCCTCAAGATTGGAACAATAGTAATAGACAATAATTCAAGCGATGGGTCAGTTGAATTTCTGGAACCAATATTCAAAAATGTCCAATTTATAAAATTAAAAGAAAACATTGGTTTTGGCAAAGCAAACAATATTGGATTTGAACTTGCAAAAGGAAAATATTTCCTACTTTTGAACCCTGACACAGTCATAGGAGAAAATACTCTGCAAACCATGTTTGAATTTATGGAACAAAACAAAGAGGTTGGAATTGCAGGATGCAAGGTTCTCAATCCTGATGGAACTTTTCAATTGGCTTGTAGGCGTGGCTTTCCAACGCCATGGGCTTCTTTCTGTAAACTTTTTGGCTTACAAAAAATTTTTCCAAAGTCAAAAATTTTCTCTCAATACAATCAAACATACAGAAGTATTGACGAGACCTACTATATTGACTCAATAATGGGTGCCTTTATGTTTATCAGAAAAGAGGTTATTGAGCAAATAGGTGGCTTCGATGCAGATTACTTTATGTATGGTGAAGATATTGACTTATGCTATCGGAGTGCAAAAGCAGGATGGAAAACTGCTTATGTTCATTCAACTTCCATATTTCATTACAAAGGTGAAAGCACCAAAAGAAGCTCAATAGACGAGATCAAGCATTTTTACGAAGCTATGGGAATTTTTGCCAGAAAACATTACTCGAAATTCATCTGGTTTTATCTCTTTCTTAAGCTTGGTATTTATATAAGGTCTGCTCTGGCTTACTTAAACAAAAATATAAGACAAATCCTTATAATAATTTTTGATTTGTTGGCTATCAACATAAGTTTGATGTTAGCCACAAAAATACGCTTTGGTGAATTCCTGAATTTTCCTGATTATGCCTATCCCACAGTTTTTATAGTGATTAGCATTGTTTTGTTCATTTCAATGTTATTTGTTGGAGAATACTTTGAAACAAAACCTACAATCAGGCGAGCTGTTTTTGGATTAATGATAACCTTCTTTTTTCTTTCCTCTTTGACATATTTTTTTAAGGAATATGCCTTCAGCCGTGGTGTATTGTTGATGACAATTGGTTTCTCAGTCGTTTCCTCAGTAATATTCAGGCTCTTTTTTTCAATTTATGATAAAACAAAAGGAAAAGACTCAGAAAGAAGAATCGCAATTGTCGGGATCAACCAACAATCAGAAAACTTGATAAATTCTCTGCAAACTATTGAAGCACGAAATGCTAACATTGTTGGTTTAATATCAGTCAATCCTGAAGAAATAAAAAGTTCCTTTCAAATACCAGTTCTTGGAAATATATCCTTTCTTGATAAAATTCTTAAGGAACATAGGATAAAAGAAGTAATTATAACAGACCAATCAATTTCAAATTCGGATTTAGTCAAAATTGCATCCAATATTTCCTTGCCAGCTCTCAGATTCCACATTGCAAAAGAATACGAAGAGCTTCTTGCTTCCAGAATAATAAATGAAATAAGTGGAAACGAAAGTGTAGTGCCTTTCCATCAATATAAAAAGTTCAGAAACAGACTTATTAAAAGAACATTCGACCTGTTCATATCTTTTTTTCTTTTGTCTATTGGATTTCCTATCGTATATTTGTTATTCGAAAATCCGAGGGACTCATTTAAAAAATTATGGAATGTCTTTCTTGGTAAATTATCATTTGTTGGATTATATGAAAATAATTCAACTTTTGGAAAAAAAGGTTTGATAAGTCTTGTTCAGATAAGTAACCCGGAAAGGTTATCAGAAGAAACAAAATTAAATTTAGATAAATATTATCTTGAACATTATTCATTTTATCTTGATATCGAAATTATTTTAAAATTTATTACAAGGTTAAAATAATGGCAACAAAAACATATCTTGATTTTGAAAAGCCAATTATTGAATTAGAAAATAAAATAACAGAGCTTAAATCAATAGGCGATGTTATTGATATATCAGAAGAAATCAAAGAGCTTGAAAAAAAAATTGATGAACTCAGGTTGGATATCTATAAAAATTTGACAAGATGGCAAAGAGTTCAGATTGCAAGGCATCCAGAAAGACCTCAAACACTTGACTATATCGAAAACATTTTTGATGAATTTATTGAACTTCACGGCGACAGATATTTCCGTGATGATCCTGCTATTGTCGGCGGAATTGCTCTTTTCAACAAGCAATCTCTGGTTATTATAGGACATCAAAAAGGAAGAAATACCAAATCAAATCTATATCGAAACTTCGGAATGGCAAATCCCGAGGGTTATAGAAAAGCCCACAGACTAATGCTTCTTGCAGAAAAATTCAAAAAACCGGTAGTAACTTTCCTTGACACGCCGGGAGCATTCCCGGGATTAGAAGCCGAAGAACATGGACAAGCTGAAGCAATAGCAAAGAATCTTCATCTAATGTCCCGATTAAAAGTTCCCATTATTGTAATCATTATCGGGGAAGGTGCTTCCGGTGGTGCTATTGGTATTGGAATTGGAGATAGAATCCTTATGCTCGAAAATGCATGGTATTCAGTCATCTCGCCCGAATCCTGCTCAAGCATTCTCTGGCGTAGCTGGGATTATAAAGAACAAGCTGCCGAAGCACTTCAGCTAACTGCTACTGATTTAAAGAAGCAAGGTATTATTGATGAAATTATACCTGAACCAATTGGTGGAGCCCATAAAAATCACCCTGCTATGTTCAAGATTTTGAAAGATATTCTTGCAAAGGAACTCCAGAAATTAATTAATACAAACCCTGAAAAATTAGTAAGAAAAAGAAGAGAAAAGTTCTATAAAATGGGTGTTTGGTCTGAAAAATAGTTACTATTATCCAGGATAGTCCATGCTGATAATTCTGTCACAAATGATTTTGTCTAACCAAACCCAAATCACCAAAGAGCTTTGAAATCAATCCTCTATATTTTTAAAGGTAAATACCCGTGGGATATCAGGGTTGATAAATTTACAAAATCATTCCTAAATTCCGGTTATCGAGTCATTATTTTAAGTCGCTGGATTCCTGACCTAACCGAAACAGAAGAATTTGATAATTTAATTATTAAACGTATTGGTTTCCGACTCCCTTCATATTTTTCACTTCCAATATCAAACAATCCCGTCTGGAGACAGAGTATAAAAAATGCAATCACTGATTTTAATCCATCAATTATTATTGCCCGGGATATTATGCTTACCGAAGCAGCTGCAGATATCGGACACCTATGGAATTTACCTGTTTTAATGGATATGGCTGAGCACTATCCTGCAGCTATGCGTGCATGGAAAAAATATAACAAAAGTTTTATACTTAAATTTCTTGTTCACAATTTAAAGATACCAGACCTTTTCGAACGCAATAGTGTCAGAAAGATGGATGGGATTATTACTGTCTGTCAGGAACAAAACGAACGATTAATTGAGTTCTATGACTATCCCGAACATAAAATTCAGACGGTTCACAATACACCCGAGTTGAATTTTAATGAAAATATAAGAACGGGTTCATCAATACCACCAGTTATTTTTGGTCATCACGGGAATATGTCAGCGGAAAAGAGTGTTATTAACCTTGTTAAAGGTTTTGTTTTGGCATCAAATCACAATAAATCCATCAAGCTGCTTTTAGCTGGGGCAGGCGAAGACTTCGAAGAAGTTAAACATATAATCTCTGTTTCAAATTTAAATGACAGAGTAATCTTAACCGGTGAATATCAGTATAATGACATCAAATCTATTTTAAGTTCAATTGATATTGGCGTTATTCCATATCAGGTAAATGATTTTAATAATTATACAATTCATAATAAAGTTTTTGACTTTTTTGCCGCAGGGAAACCAATAATATACTCTCCCTGCAAGCCACTGATAAGGTTAAATAATGAAACAAATACAGGTTTTATACTAGAAAATACCGAACCGGAAACTATCTCAAATATGTTATTAAAAATTGCAGAAAGCAATCCAGAAAAATATTCATTAAATTCTCTTAACTCATTTAATAATAAATATAATTGGAATATTGATTCAAGTAACTTATTAAATTTTATTAATAATTATTTATGATGATAGAATATATTTCAAACACGATACAGGCACATATAGTCAGAAAAAATTTGGATAATCAATTTGAATTTTTGATTCTTAAGCGCTCTAATTATACCAATATTTACCCCGGAATATGGCAGGTTATTACAGGAACAATTAAAGATAATGAAAATCCACTGGATTGTGCCATTAGGGAATTACATGAAGAAACATCATTAAATCCTTGCAAAATATGGAAAATACCTTATGTTGCCCTTTTTTATAATCATCTGGATAACAGAATGCATACCTCTCCTGTTTTTGGCTTTATGGTTAATATGAATGATACAGTAAGAATTTCAAATGAGCATACTGAATTCAAATGGTTGAAATTAGATGAAATACTTGCTTTACTTGAACTTCCTTCTCATATTGAGGGAACAAAAATTTTTTTTGATTATATTTTAAGCAAAAACAGTCAAATATTCGAAATACAATATAATGGATGAAACAATAGCAGCAGTAGTTATAACTTTCAATCGTCTGGAACTATTAAAAGAGGTTCTTTCAGCTATTAAAAAACAGTCAAGAAAGCCTGACAAAATAATTGTGGTTAATAATTCAAGCACTGATGGAACTTATGAATGGTTATCAGAACAAAAGGATATTCTTTTAATAACTCAGGAAAACTTTGGTAGTTCGGGTGGACAATTTACAGGCCTAAAAGTTGCTTATGAACTTGGGTATGACTGGATTTGGACAATGGATGATGATGTCGTTCCAGATTTTAATTGCCTTGAAAATCTTTTAAATTCAGATTCAAAATATAAAATCAGAACACCTTTAAGATTCGATAGTAATAATCAACCATATTTTAATGATGCAATTTCATATAATTTCACAAATCCAGTGAGAAGTCTCTGGGTTGAACTTATAAATGATGAAATTATTAAAAGAGATTTCATTGAAGCAGTAGGAATAACATTCGAAGGACCGCTGATTCAACGATCGGTCATCGAAAAAATTGGATTACCAAACAAGAAATTCTTTATTTTTGCTGATGATACTGAATTTTTTGTTAAAGCAAACCGAGCTGGATTCAGATCAATAATTGTAACTTCTTCAAAATTATATAGAAAGATAGATTTACCTGATGATATTTATAAGTTTACGTGGAAAACTTTTTATATTATTAGAAACTTAATCTGGCTGGACAGAATTTTTGGTAACTTTTTTGTGAAATATATTAGACCTTTTGGTTATCTTATCATCTGGTTACTGAGAAGTAAAAGTCTATCGGATATAAGAACAGTTTTCAAAGCATTCAAAAGCGGTTATTTTGATAGTTATAATTAAAAACTCATTGTTTATTGACAGGATTACCAAAATAAACACCCAAAGATAAAGTAAAGTAGCTTTTGTTTTGCTCCTCGCTTACTTTTCCGATAAGATTTGAAATATTATACTTCCCTTCAATATTTAAATAAACAAGCTTAAGATCAATATCTACTCCAGCACCCAAACCGAACCCTGCTCTGGCGTCAGTAATATTGGGGTCAATTTCTACACCCGTTAAAGGAATTTGTTTATAGTCAATTGAATTGGAGATAATTGTATAAGAGAGATCTCCTGTCAAATAGGGGCTTATCATACTCTGCAAAAGGTAAAGATTTAATCCGGCAGAAATTGGGATAACATTCTGAGTTGCCTGTAAAGAAATTAGTGTATCTCCGGTTTTTGAATTCAGAATTTCAATGGTTGTTTGTGGAAATTTGTTCCATATAATCCCTCCGATGAAAAACAGATTTTCGCTCATGTTGAGCCTTAATTTCATTCCAATATGGTAACCAATTTTAGTGGATTCTCTTAGTAAACTCCCAAAATAATCAGGTTTTTTCAGGTCAAGTTTATCAGAATTATAGACATTGTTGATTTGATTATTTGGAGTAGATAATCCTGCATGAAAACCAATGCCCAACTGAGAATAGGTAACTTCGGTGCTAAATAAAATAACGATGATTAAGAATATTTTTTTCATAATTCTTTAAAATAAAAAAATTAATGTTCGTTAGATTATTAGTTAATACGACTAACAAAAAGTTAAAACGATTTGAAGTTAAGAATGTTTCACTATTTATTAATTTTTATTGTAAGGAGGATGTTGTGAAAATTATGAAAATGAAATTTCCTATGATCATCTTTTTGATGGCAGTAATGTATGGGTTTAACCTTCGTGCACAGAATGTAACTGAATTCCCCTATTTGCTTGGACCTAACCTTAATCTCAACTTGAATATGCATAATCCAAATAATATCAGGATAGATAATTTTATTTTCAATGAAAATTCTTTATCGCCTGACTTGTCAATTGGTTTGCTTGGGTTATTTCCATTAAGTGATAACTTTGTTTTAGCACCCAGATTGGGATATAACAGGTTAAACGGAGAATTGAACGAAGATGATACTGATTCCAAGCTAAACGTATCTCTGGATTATTTTGAGATATCTCCCATGCTCCAATTCCATAACTTGTTTGGTAATAATGGATTGTATCTTCTGGCGGGTCTTGAAGCAGGAATTCCTATAACAAAAAATTATACTATTGATAATTCGGGCAGTAATACAATACCTGATATTCAGACAAGGCTTGCAGGTGCCATTGGTATTGGATATTCTATTCCAATAGCTGATAATATTTTTTTAATACCCGAAGCAAATTATAGGATTCCTTTTTCGAAGGTATCATCAAGAGAAAATCCTGACTATTTAAAGGACTGGCAGGTGCCACAAATCAGAGCAGGTCTCTCCCTTGTATTTGGACCGAAAAGAACACCCAAGCAAGAAATTACTGAAGAAGCTCCCGTCTCTCTGAACGTCGGATTCAAGGAAATCAGAGCTTACGACCGTGCTGGAAATGTTCAACCTGTTAATAATATCCGTGTTGAAGACATTCAATACACTGAACTATTTCCACTAATACCTTATGTTTTTATGGATTTGAACCAAAGCCAGCCCTCACCAAGAAATCAGGTGCTTTTAGAAAGGTCCCAGCGTGGTGAATTTAACATAGCTGCTCTTGAACCTGATGCCGTTAAGATCAATAACAGAACACTGGATATTATTGGAAAAAGAATGTCCGAAATTCCAAATTCAGATCTTACCATAACAGGAACACTTGATGGAAAAGATGAAATGAAAAACAAAGATCTGGCAATGCAAAGAGCCGATTTTGTCAAGCAGTATCTTGTTAACAATTTCAATATAAATTCTCAGAGAATCAATACAAGAAGTGTAGGTTTGCCATCCAAGCCATCTTCTTTAACCATTGAGGACGGGATTGAAGAAAATCGCAGAGTCGAGCTATCAAGCAGTAATCCTTTGATTTTTGAACCGATTATAATTTCTTCAGATAATGAAAGATTAGCAGAGCCGAATATTATTGAATTCATTCCACTGGTGGAAACAAATGATGTTATAACCTCTTGGGAATTTGATATTTCTCAATCTGACAAAACATTGAAGAGGTCCAATGGTGCCGATTTACCAAATTCATTCCAATGGACAATCAGACCTAATGAACTGGAAAGCAAGCAAATTCCTGTTGATTACAGATTGTCTGTTTCAACAAAAAGAGGTGCTAAAAGACAGGTTACGGGCTCAATTCCTGTTGAATATTTTTCAACTTCCCGAAAGAAAACTCAGGACTTACCTGACAAAATTATTTCGAAATTTAGCTTGGTTCTGTTCGATTTCGACAAAGCAGAAGTATCTCCGGCTGATATGGAAATCATTGATAAATATATTCTTCCTGCAATCAAATTTAACTCAACTGTTCAGGTTTACGGATATACAGACAGAATTGGTGAAGAAGATTATAACCGAAAACTGGCTGAAAGAAGAGCAACAGCTGTTAGCAATATAATTAAACAGAAAAAGAAAGATGTTAAAATCGAAACCTTTGGTGTTGGCGAAAAAGTATTAATTTTTGACAATGATACGCCTGTTGGCAGACACCTTAGCAGAACTGTTCAGGTAATCGTTACAACTCCAAAATAATCATCTCAGGAAAAGAATAGCAACTCCACCAACAGCTATTATTGCCCCGATGATTGATTTAAGGGTAAGTTTTTCTTTAAACAAAATCGCTGCAACCGGTAGCATAATTATGGGTGGAGTGGCCATCAAAGTCGCAGCTATTCCTACTTGAGTATAGTTTATTGAAACAAGGCTCAATGTTACACCCAAAAAGGGTCCTAATATTGAGCCTAATATTACCAAGCCAAAAGATTTAATGTCATTACTAAATAATTTCACCGGATTTTGGAATCTACCCGTTACAAGTAATAAAATCAAAAAAATCACAGCAGAGGAAGAAATTCTTATAAAAGTAGCTAATATGCTATCTATGGAGCCTTCCATAAAAGCCAGTTTTGCGAATATTAATCCTATTCCCTGCCCTAATGTGGCAAGTATTGCGTAAATGAGTGACAGTTTGGCAATCTTTTTCGAACCTTCCCCATTTGCCTCTTTCTCAAGTATAACTAACATTATTCCAAATATTGTAACCCCAATACCCAATATCGCAAATACAGACAATCTTTCATTTAGCCAAAAATAAGAAATCAAGGCTGACAGAGCCGGATTAAGCGACATTATTAACATTGTAGCTCTCGGACCTATTTCTTTAAATGATTTAAATAAAAAAGTGTCGCCCAAGACCAATCCAATAAATCCACTTAATGCGAGTAGATAGAACTGAGTTAATGTCAACGAAAATTCAATCCCAGAAAAAATTATGGTAAGAAATAGAAATATACCAGCAACAAATAATCTTGTTACATTCAACTGTAATGTTCCTATTCTTCTGGCGGCTAATGTAAATACAAAAGGAGAAAAAGACCACAAAAATGCGGCTCCCAGAGCAGCCAATTCACCTATATAATTAATCATATATTTTTCTTTCCAGTCCTAATTGCTCAACTTTATCATTCGAAAGAAACTCACCCAAAAGGTAAAAACTTCCTGTCAGTAATATTGGTGCATTCAAAATTAATATTTCATCAATTAATACATCAATTGATTCAAAAAGCCTGATTTTTTGATATCCAATTTTATTGGCAATCAGATATATTTCTGAATTATCTAAAGCTCTTTCAATTTTCAGATTTGGTATCATCAAAGTGTCAGTAATTTTGTATAGATACACTAACATATTTTCAACATCTTTATCACTCATCGCATTGAAAATCAAATTCCATCTTGTATCTTTATAACCGCATTCATTAAGGGTCTTCACTAATTGTTCAACTGCAGATGGATTATGAGCCACATCAACCAAAAATAGAGGTTCAGCCTTTAATAATTCTATTCTTCCGTGTAAACCGGTCTGTTCTTTAACGATTTCGAGACCATTAATTATAGATTTTTCTTTAAATTCAAATTTTGATTTCAGGATTTCAATTGCTGCAAGAACAATTTGTGTATTCTCAACCTGATGATAACCACAGAGTCCAACAGTAATTTTCTTTGGTAAAAGAGTGTTATCTCTTAATTCCAGGCTCATTTTGAAATCTTTATTGAATGATATATTCATAAAAGATATAATCTCCTGAGCCTCAATTAATCTTGAATTCATTTCTAAACATTTATTTCTGATAACCTCCATAACCTCAGGATTTCTGTTTAAAGTAACTGTCGGTGTATTGAGTTTTATTATTCCAGCCTTCTCAAAAGCAATTTCCTTAATTGTATTTCCAAGGTATTGCTGATGGTCAATACTAATACTTGTAATTACTGATAAAATTGGATTGATGATATTTGTTGCATCGAATCTCCCCCCCATACCAGTCTCAATAATAGCAACATCAACATGTTTATCTGAAAAGTATTTAAATGCAATAGCGGTTGTAATTTCAAAAAAAGTAATTTCTTCCCCCTTTGACTGACTCAATAGTAGCTTAGCATAGTGTATTAAATACTCATCATCAATTTCCATTCCATTGATTTTTATTCTTTCGTTAAATCTTAAAATATGTGGAGATGTATATAATCCAACTTTGTAACCAGATGAAATCAGGATTGCCGATAACATTGAACTGACAGAACCCTTTCCGTTGGTTCCGGCAATATGAATAGATTTAAAATTTTCCTGTGGGTTTCCTATTCTATCAAGAAGTCTGGATATTCTTTCAAGTCCGGGTTTTATGCCAAACCTTTGTAAAGAAAATAGCTTTTTTAAAATTATCTCCTTTGATTCCAAATTTTAATTTTATTATTAATTAATTAAAAAACTACAAATTTAATTAACTTATAACAATTCAATTATAATATTCAAAAGTTTAATCTAATTTTTATCAATTAAAAAGTTTTTTTTGGCTAAATGAAAATTAAAAACTAAATTTGGCAGATTATTTAATTTTGTTCCAACATTTTTGAGGCTTCTATGTTTAAAAAATATCTTATAGCAGTATTTGTAGTATTTATTGTATCTTCTTTTCTTGATTGGTTGGCAAATGGGGTCATTTTGATGAGTTTATTCAGCCAGTCTTCTGAACTATGGAGACCGATTGAAGAAATGAAATGGGGTCTTGGTTATGTTGTATCTTTTTTATCAATTTTATTCTTTACTTACATTTATTATCGTTTAATTGACAGAAAATCAGTTGCCAATGGAATAATGTATGGTCTGATATATGGAATAGCATGGGGGCTGTCTTACGGATATGGGACTTATGCTTACATGCCAATACCTTATTTGTTAGCTCTTGGGTGGTTCCTCCAGTCTGTTATAGCTTTTACTATTTTTGGTCTGATTATTGGTCTCATTATTAGAGAAAAATCAGCATAATTCATTTTTTGTTTTTAAGTTTAAATTTTCTAATTTTGTATCGTTCATTACAGGTCTGTTTTAAAAACAGATAATAGGGAATCCCGTGAATAATCGGGAACGGTTACGCCGCTGTAACGATGGACAAGCTTTTCAGGTTCTTTATTGAACAGCCACTGTTCTTAATAGAATGGGAAGGCGAAAAGTAAGGATGAAATCGAAGTCAGAAGACCTGCCTGTGATGCTCATTGACATTTTAAATGGAAAAAGTCCGCGTAAACGGATGCAATGAGGAGATACTCGATAAACCTTCTTTTTATTCCTTTATCAGTATTTCCCCAAAATTTTATTATTTTTTTTAATAATTAAGGGAGGTTTATTATGAAAAAAGCATCATTTGCTTTGAGTTTTTTACTTTTCTTTATCACTTTTGCATTTCTAAGAGCTGATTTCTGGAATCATTTGATTGGATCTTACAAGGTTGGCAAACAACCTGTTTCTTTCATTTATGACGACAAGAATCAAAATGTGAACATTTTCTGTGCCGGCTACGATGCTAATTTCAACGGATCAAAAGATGATGGTGATGAATCACCCTCTTGGTGGCAGGCAAAACTTTTTAGCCAAAATCCTGAAGGTAAATTTTTAGAAGAGCCTCATTTAGTGAGGGAATTTGAATTTGGGTCATTTCAGTTTCCTTTCCGACCCGGTTATGATTATCCTAATATTTATTATAGCTCATTTAATGAAATCGAAATTTATAATATTGGAAATGGCGAAAAAATTATTAAAAATTTACCTAATATTTCATCGTCTGCTTTGACAGCATATAAAGATTTATTATTCATTAGCCACCGTCCTTCATTCACAGACCCGGGTTTTGTCTATGTTTTTAACCTCATTAAAAATCAGTTTATTGATACCTTGAAAGCAGGTGTTAATGTTCAAAAAACAGCTTTCTATAACCAAAACAAAATAATAGTTTTAAATGAAGGTGATTTTGGAGCTGCAAATTCATCTGTTCAAATCTACAAGAACAATGGAAGTAAATACGAATTAGAAAAAACTATTTTAACGGGTGATGTCTCAAATCATATTACAATTGTCGATGATATTTTAATAACTACCAATAATAATTCGCACGATCTAACCATTATTGATTTAAAAAGCAATGAAATCCTGAAAAAAATCAAATTACCAACTGGGGGCTATAACGGTCCAAGAGAATCTGTTTATTCTCCCAAACTTAACCAGATTATCACTTCAAGCTATAATAGTGTTGTTTATATTCACAATTTCGAAGGGGAATTAATTGATTCTATTGAAACTGAAGCCAATCCCGAAGGTCTTTTACTCATCGAAAGTCCTATACAACTCCTTTTTGTGGCTAATGAATTTATCAAAGATACATATCAACCCAATTCCAGCTTTCAAGTTTTTTCAAATAATGTTCCATCTAAAGTAGAGTTATCAGAGGGTAAACCATTCGTAAGTTTTAATTTTGCATCAAACTTAATTGAAATTAGAAATATAAATTTTCAAAATAAAAATGTGTCTATTCAAATTTTTAATTCCTTAGGTGAGTTAATTCATCAAAAATCAAATCTGAAATCTGATGAACTATATATTGATTTAAGTGAAATCAATTCGGCAAATGGTTATTATTATCTTATTATTAAAAATAATTTTAATACTTATGGTTTTCCTTTTATTCTGGCCAAATAATTGAAAAATAATATAGTTAAACTGATATATTTTTTGATTTTAATTTTTCGAAATGATTTTTTTGTCTTTGGAAATCAAAATCAGGAAACTGACACACTGATCAAGAAAAAATTCCCGATAATAACTGTAGAAGGGCAAAAAAATAATATTGATAATGTTTTTAAATATACTAATACATCAATAATAAGCCATCAAGAGATAAAAGATATTAACCCCAGTAATTTAGCAGATGTGCTGGATTATCAGCCGGGAATTTATATTCGGGATTATGGAGGTTTAGGTGGATTAAAATCTATCTCTTTAAGAGGAACAAACTCAATGCAAACTCTTTTAACTTTTGAAGGTATGAGGCTTAACTCATCACAAACTTCAATGCTTGATCTTAACATTATCCCTATATCCATAGTAGAACAAATTCAGATTTTCAAGGGTGGTTCCTCCTCAATATCAGGCTCAAATTCGATAGCTGGGGTAGTGAACCTAGAGACGATGAATAACATAAGAAATAATGGACTATTATTAAATTTCGATTATGGCTCTTTCAACGAGATTATAGCATCTGCGAACATTTCTCTTGCTGGTTTATATCAGTTTGTCGGTCATCTGGACTATCAGCATTCAGATGGAAATTTCCCATTTTATTCAAATCAATTTGGTGAGGTAAAAGAATTTAAAAGGGAAAATGGAAAATATGACAGATTTTCAATTTATTTGTATAGACCAATTGAGCAAAAATCGTTTTCTGCTAAACCATTTGTTTTATTAAGTTTAATTCAACGAGGTTCGCCGGGAGCTGTTTTACAAGGTCATATCGAATCACTTGACGCCCGACTTGATGAAAAATATTTTCTTTTTAGCATTCCATTAATAACATCATTAAGCAAATCAACCTTTCTCAAATCAAATCTTAGCTTTAAATTTGATAAAACAGAATACTATAACCCCGAATTTTCATTTTTAACTTCTGATAATAAAATAAATTTCAGTAACATTGAAATTCAGTTTTCTTCTATTTACTCAAATAATTGGTTTCAGGATTTTATTTGTAGTATTGGAATTGATTTGATAGCTTCACATCTCAGGGGTAATATGCTTGATAAAAATGTCGGCGATACTGTTAAAAGATATAATATTGCTGGATTTAGTACTATTGATTATAAATGGATGTCATCAGAGTCTATTTCTATCTCTTCAAATCTTGCTTTGAGAGCTGATGCAGTTTCAAAATTATTTCCAAATTATTCTCTCTCATTAGGCTCCTCGATTGCATTTTTTAACTCTGACTTTATAATAAAAGTTTTGTATTCAAATAATTTTAGGATTCCAAGTTTTAACGAAATGTATTATCTCAATTATGGAAATTCAAATCTAAAAACCGAAAAATCAATTAATCTTAACCTTGGGCTTTACTGTCAATTGATCGACAATCTTAACTTTGAACTAAGTGGATATATAATTAAAACTTTTGATCAGATTGTATCTGTCCCAATTTCTCCGCTTCGTTGGAGTGCAAAAAACATAGCAGAAACCTATTCAAGAGGATTTGAATTCTCATCAAATCTTATTCTGTTCGATGAATCGCTAAACATTAAATTAAATTATACACTTCAAAAGATAAGCAATGAAACTCCGGAATCTTACACAAAGGGAAAAATTATTGTCTATACTCCTCAGGAACTAATTAATAGCACAATATTAATAAAAACTCAGCTTGCAAATTCACTTATACAACTTTTCTATTCAAGCCACAGATTTTATCTGCCGGAAAATGATTATGATTCTTATCTTCCGTCCTATTTCTTGGTAAATCTATCATTGTTTAAAGATATAAGAATATTTAATCAAAACTTTCGATTCAGGATAGACCTTGAAAATTTATTGAACAGGAGGTATGAAATCATTAAAAATTACCCAATGCCCAGCTTTTCCTTTAAAATTGGTTTTGGACTTAATTTGAATTTATTGGAGGAAGACTATGATTAAATTATATATTCTTTTCAGTTTTATTCTTTGTCTTAATTTGAATTCACAAAACTTTCAAAGCGGAATTGACACCGTGTATAAATTCCAACCCGGAACCGGACAGAATTTAGGTCAGTCATCTGAATTTTTTCCTCGAAATATTTTTGGATTGCCAGATACAAACGCTTCAGAATTAACTCCATCTTCTGATCCGAAACAAATTTGTTCAATTGGTTTGGGCGGTGAAATAGTTGTTGGTTTCAAAAACTATATTATTTTCGATGGTGATGGACCTGATTTCACAATTTTCGAGAATGCTTTTATCAACCCAGTTACAAAAAAAGTCTTTTCAGAGCCTGCGATAGTATCAGTCAGCGAAGATGGTATTAAATTTTATGATTTCCCTTACGATACGAAGACCTTAGTCGGATGTGCAGGTATAACTCCTACAAATGGAAAAGCTGATCCTTTCGACGTTCATAATAGTGGAGGAGACAAATTTGATTTGTCAATCATTGGACTGTCAAGAGTTAAATATATCAAACTCAGAGATATTTGTAATGACATATTAAAAAACCCTGAACATCCTTTCTATGACCCTATTATTTCTGGATTCGATCTTGATGCTGTTCTTGGTTTGAACCTTATCAAAGAAATTAGTAATGTCGGGGATGAAAGGATAGATGGCTATTCTCCGAAATTAATCACACATAGAAATAGTTATGAGCTAATAACTTATGAAGCTGATAATGAATTTTTTATTTATAACTATCTTGGGAAAAAAATCTCATCTGGTTACTTTAGCTATAATCTTGTTATAGAAAATATTTTTGATAGTAGTTCAATATATTTTTTAATTGTAAAAAATAAGAAAAACATTCATCAATTTAAATTCATTTTCTGATTGTTTTGAAAAAAATCAACTTAATATTTATTCTTCTAAGTTTAATAAGCTGTATCAGAGAGCCTACAGCCCCTGAACATAAATTATTTCCCTCAAAAAGTTCATCAGCTATTATTCTTTGTGAGGGCCTCTGGGGTTATAATAATTCAACAATTGATAAATATGTATTAGATGAGGGGATTATCTATAATAATTTTTTTTCTCTTAGTAATCCCGGATTAGTTCTTGGAGACATTGCAAATTCCATCGCATTAAAAGGAGATACTGCATATATTACAGTTACTGGTTCAAATTCTATCGAAATATTTAATATTAATAATGGAAAAAGTTATGGCAGAATAAAAATGGATGGGAATTTGGGTCCAAGAAATATATTCATTCTTAATGACACTCTTGCTTTTTTTACGTGCATTTTTGAAAATTCAATAAGGGTATTTAATCCATCATCATTCAAACTCACCGAAAAAAAAATGATAGTAGGTCCAGCCCCCGAAGGTCTTGCAGGCTTCGAAGCCTATTTATTTGTAGCTAATTCAGGTTATGGTGATTATTTTTCTGATCATCCAAAGTCAAGCACTATATCAGTCATTGACGCTTTTTCATTCGAGGAAAAACTAACATTAAGAACAGGCTACAATCCGATAAAAATAATATGTAATCCAAGAACAAAAAAATTCTACGTTTCATTTAAACACCTTCCATCAAAAAAAGATTCTATCGGCGGTTTGATAGAATATGATATTAATACGATGAAAGAAGTTAGAAATTGGAGATTCAAAATAAATGATTTCTGCCTTGATATAAATGAAAATATTGGTTACGTTCTTGATTCTGATGGTGTTTTTAGGATTGATTTAAATTCGCTTCAAGCACATCCAGAACGATTAATCACAAATCCAAAAATATCAGATATTTGGTATAGTATTGCTTACTATGAATTTGATAAAACGCTATGGATTGGCAATGCTAAAAACTATCAAATAAATGGAGAAATTCTTATATATGATTTTCTATCCCCCGACAAACCCAAAAAAAAATTCTCTTGCGGCCTAAACCCAAATACAATAATTTTCCAAAAATAAACAAATAATATTCCAAATATTATTGTCTTTTAATCCTTTTTTTCTAATTTTAAAGTTTTTTTTAAAATAAATATCATTTTTTCTCAAAGTAATGAAAATAAGAGCTAAAAATAAATCTGAAAAACAAAAATTTATATCTGTTAAAGGAGCTTCACTTCATAACCTAAAAAATATTTCTGTGGATATTCCACATAACTCACTAACAGTAATAACGGGAGTAAGTGGTTCTGGGAAGTCAACTCTTGCTTTTGACACTATATATGCAGAAGGTCAACGAAGGTTTGTGGAATCTCTTTCGGCATATGCAAGGCAGTTTCTGGAAAGAATGAACAAACCAGATGTCGAATCTATTAATGGTTTACCTCCTGCTATTGCTATTGAGCAACGCAAACAAGCCAGAAACCCTCGCTCAACAGTGGGCACAGTTACTGAAATTTATGATTATCTTAGGCTGTTATTTGGCAGAATTGGAACTACTATTTGTAAAAAATGCGGAAAACCTGTTAAAAAAGACACCTCCTCTTCGGTTCTGGAAGAAATTTCAAAATGGAGTGAAGGAACTAAATTTTATATTATTTTTAATCCTTTTCAACAAAATAAATTCAATGATAGCACTCTCAAGAATTACCTTGAAGCTGGTTTCTCAAGGATTTTTGTTTATGGTATTAATCAAATTTTTGACATTCAAAACGATACCCTGCCAAGTGAAATAGATACAGAAAAACTTTATATTCTTGTTGATAGATTAGCTTTAAGATCTGATAAAGACACTTTAACCCGCATTTCTGATTCTCTTGAATTGGCTTTCAGTGTCAGTGGAGGAAGAATTGCCATTTTTAATTTAGATGAAAATAAAATCTATAAGTTTAGTTCAAAATTTGAATGTGCAGACGACGAGATTGTTTATGATGAACCTGAACCCAAGCTTTTTTCATTTAATAATCCTTTTGGTGCCTGCCCAACCTGTCAGGGTTTTGGAAGGACTACCGGCATTGATGAAAATCTTGTTTTCCCTGATAGAAGCAGATCAATCAAGAATGGTTTAATTCATCCTTTCCGTCAATTTACTTTTTCAAGCTATCAAAGACAGCTTTTGATTGAAGCAGAGCGTAGAAATATCCCCATTGATGCACCAATGACAGAACTCGATGATTTTGCAATTGAATTTCTATGGGAAGGTGGCGGGAATTATCCCGGTTTAAATACATTCTTCAATCTTCTTCAGGAAAAAAGTTATAAAATACAGAACCGTATTTTACTAAGTAAATATCGTGGATTCACAAAATGCAGAGCTTGTAATGGTTCAAGGTTAAGAACATCGGCGAGACAGGTTTTTGTTGGAGGAAAATCAATACCTCAACTTATTTTTCTGCCGTTAAGTGAGGTTCTTGAATTCTTTAAAAATCTTGAACTAACAGAATATCAACAAAAAGTTGCCGCAAAGGTTGTTGAAGAAATAATCTGGAGAACAAGTCTTCTGGTTGACATTGGTCTGGAATATTTAACTTTGGACAGGCTCAGCCATACTCTATCGGGCGGCGAGTCACAAAGGATAAACCTTTCAACCGCACTTGGTTCCTCTCTTGTTGGAACTCTTTACGTCCTTGATGAACCGAGCATAGGTCTTCACCCTCGTGATACAACAAGATTACTTAGTATTTTATTCAAACTTAGAAATTTAGGTAACACAATTATAGTTGTTGAACACGACCCAGACATAATCCGCAGTGCTGATTATATTATTGACCTCGGACCTCGTTCCGGAGAAAATGGTGGTGAAATTGTTTTTGCAGGTGAGTTTGATAAGTTATTAAATGCAAAAAAATCTCTTACCGCTGAATATATAACCAAAAAGAAAAAAATAGAAATTCCCCGAACACGAAAGTCTATCAGCAACAAAAAGATAGTCATAGAAAATCCCCGATTACATAATCTGAAGATGAAAAAGGTAGAAATTCCACTGAATTGCTTTGTAGTTATCACGGGTGTTTCTGGATCAGGAAAAAGCACTTTAGTTCATAATATATTATACACAGGATTAAAAAAATACAAAGCAGGCTTGGATTTATCAACAAATGATTTCGATTCGATAAAAGGGTATTATGATATTGATTATGTGGAACTTGTTGATCAATCCCCAATTGGAAAATCATCCCGTTCTACCCCCGTTACTTATACTAAAATTTATGATCATATCAGAGAACTTTTTGCTTCAACACAAGCTGCAAAGCAATTTGGCTGGAAAGCCGGTTATTTCTCGTTTAATGTTCCGGGTGGAAGATGCGAAACCTGCGAAGGAGATGGATATGTAACTATAAATATGCAGTTTCTCCCTGATGTCCAACTTGTCTGTGATTCCTGCAAAGGAACAAGATTCAAAAAGGAAGTCTTACAAGTAAAATATAAAGAAAAGTCTATTGTTGATGTTCTCAATATGACAGTGGACGAAGCCGTGGTTTTCTTTAAGGAAAAACCGAAAATTTCGGAAAAGCTACAGATTTTGCAGGAAGTAGGTTTAGGTTATCTAAGGCTTGGCCAGCCTTCTAATATGCTTTCCGGTGGTGAATCGCAAAGGATTAAGCTGGCAAGTCATCTTGATTCCTCTGGTAATGGACATACTTTATTTATATTTGATGAACCAACAACCGGACTCCATATTGATGACATAGCAAAACTATTGAAATGCTTCAAAAGTTTAATTGAAAATGGCAACTCAATTATTATCATCGAGCATAATCTATATGTGATTGCTTCCGCTGACTATATTATTGACCTTGGTCCAGAAGGTGGCGAGAAAGGAGGACTTATTGTTGCCGAAGGCACCCCTGAACAAATAGCTAAGGTGAAAAATTCATATACAGGACAGGCATTAAAGCAATTCTTTGAAATTAATGCTTGAAGTGCCTCATTCCGGTAAATATCATTGTCATATTATTTTCATCGGCTGCTTGGATGACCTCTTCATCTCTTACGGAACCACCGGGTTGAATTACAGCAGTGGCACCTGCTTTTGCAGCTTCGAGAACGCCGTCGGGAAAAGGAAAGAAAGCATCGGAAGCTATTGCAGAGCCTTTCAGATTCAAATTCATCATTTTTGCTTTCTCGACCGCTATTCTTGAGGAATCAACTCTTGACATCTGTCCGGCACCTATTCCAAGAGTTCTATCCGACAATGAATATACAATTGCATTGGATTTAACATGCTTTGCAACTTTCCAACCAAACATCATTGCCTCGTATTCTTCCTTTGTAGGTTGTCTTTTAGTAACAACTTTTAGATTGCTCTCATCGAATAATTTCAAATCAGCCGTTTGAATAAGATAACCACCCGTAACTGATTTTAATTCATATTTTAAAGATGTTCTCATCAAATCAAAATCAGTAGTTATCAATCTTCTGTCTTTTTTCTTCTTTAGAAGTTCTAAGGCATCGTTTGTAAATTCTGGAGCTATAATAACCTCCGAAAAAAGAGAATGCAAAGTTTCTGCTGTTTCCAGATCTAACGTTCTGTTCATAACTATAATACCACCGAAAGGGGATACAGTGTCAGTTGCAAAGGCTTTTCTATAGGCTTCTGATAGATTATTACCTAAACCAACTCCACAGGGATTAGTATGTTTTATAATTGCTAATACAGGTGTTTCGAACTCAAGAATTAATTTTGAAGCTGCATCAATATCAATAATATTATTATACGAAAGTTCTTTTCCATGAAGCTGTGTAAAAATCTTAGAATAATGACCGTAGAGCCAACCGCTTTGATGGGGATTTTCTCCATATCTCAATTTTTGAGAGGTTATCATAGGTAAGCTTAGCTTGTCAGGAAGCTCTTTCTTGTTAAAATCTCTTAAGTATATTGCAATCAAAGAATCATAATAAGAAGTAAATTCAAAAACCTCCTGAGCTAACTCAGCTCTGTAAGACTCTGGCAACCTGCAATCCTTATCCAGCAAGATATTGATAATTTCATTGTATCTTAAAGGATTAACAACTGGAGCAGTCCATTTGTAATTTTTTGCAGCTGCCCTGAGCATAGCTGGACCGCCAATATCAATATTTTCGATTAGATCTTCATGATTTGCTCCTTTTGCTAGAGTCTCTTCGAATGGATATAAATTAACAACAAGCAAATCAATTGATTTTATATCATGTTTGTTTAATTGAGCTAAATGCTCACCATTATCAAGTTTAGCTAATAAACCGGCATGAATGCTCGGATGCAAAGTTTTAACTCTTCCATCAAGAATTTCAGGGAACTCTGTCAGTTCAGTAATGGATTTAACCGGAATTTTTTCATCTTTTAGAGTTTTAGCAGTTCCTCCAGTTGAATATATTTCAATACCAAGCTCATTAAGCTGTTTTGCAAATTCAACAATTCCAGTTTTATCAGAAACTGATATCAAAGCAGTCGAAATTTTATAACTATCACTTTTCAATTTTTATTCCTTAATAAAAAAACAAAAATACTATTCATTGGAATGATTTTATAAACATATTTAAATTTTGTACAAATTCAGTTTTATTTTTTTTTTAATCTTTTTTTCATTAATTTTACGTACTTAATGATGCAGCATAAATGGGGGGAAAATGCAATCATCATTTGATGATATTATTGTAAAACGTAACATAATTACGTCTAAGCCGAAAAATAAACCCAAATCCGAGAAAAATTTGGAGGCGGATTCCAATTCTCTTGAAGCTTCATTAAATAAAAACTTCAACAGAAATGTCAAGATCTTGGCTTTATCGCTGTTTGTACTGGCTTTTTTAATTTTTTTATCATTGATTTCATATTCTCCCAAAGATGAAGTTTTTACCGAACTACAATTTAGCGACCTCATAAAACTGTTTAAGGGCGATGAGAGTTCAATACTTTCCACTATGACAACTCATAATTTACTTGGTATTTTGGGTGCAATAATATCCAATATTCTCATCAACTATACTATTGGATTCGGGGCTATTGCAATACCTTTCATTATTGTTCTGATTGCTATTAGCCTTTTTAAATATACAAGAGTTACATGGTATTTCATTCAAAAAATAATACTTCTTGCTTTATTGGCAATGACATTTGCAGCCCTGATGGGAATTCTAACAAAAACACCATTATTTCAGAATTTATCCAAAGAGTGGGCTGGTTCTGCAGGTTTGTTTATTTCATCTGTGTTGTTTGGTTTGACAGGTTTGGTGGGAACAACCATCATTCTAATCTGTCTTTTTCTTATTCAATTTATTTTTTTTACTGATTTGAGGATTTCAAAAATCAGGCAATTTTATGATAGATTGTCAAATTTTTTCAAATCAGTCTTCAGTTTTTTTAACGAGAAAACTCAATATTTAAAAGCAAAATTTAACTCAAAAGATAATATAAAAAATGATGTAATTGAATCTGGCGAAGAAACCGAACACGACGTCGAGCCTGCGAGAATAATAGTTAATGCAGTTTCAGAAACAGATAATTCAGATGATATTCCAATCCCTGAAATAGTGAAAAGATTTAGTTTGAATAAGACACAATCGCCTGAACCTGAAATCAAAATCACAAGATTCAAAGAACAAAGCCAATTACATAATGAAGAAAAAATCATCGGTGATTTAAATAAGAAAGATAGCAGATCACAAAATACTAATATTTCAGATTTAAGTGGCTCAAAGTCTGATAAACCTGCAGATGCTGACCTTTCCGCTGACAAATATCCTGACAATAACGAACTCTCTGTGCTTGAGGAAACCAAAGCACCTATTACAGGGAAAAAACTCGTTATAACACTTAATGAATATGAAAAAGAAGCTGAATTAACCAGCCCTTTAAGCGTTGCAATATATGATGAAGAGATTGATTACAAGCCCCCAACATTTGATTTACTTATTAATGACAATGATGAATATCAAATTGATGAAAATGAACTAAAGCAAAATGCAAAAATTTTACAGGAAAAACTCGAAACATTTAAAATCTTTATTGAAGATTTAAGTGTTACACCCGGTCCTGTTGTTACTCAATATGAATTTGTTCCCGCTCCTGGAATCAAAATAAGCAAGATCGAAAGTCTTGTTGATGATATAGCCTTAGCCTTGAAAGCACAAGGCATTAGAATTATTGCTCCTATTCCCGGAAAAGGAACAGTCGGAATCGAAATACCAAATAAAAACCCTGCTATCGTTAGGTTCAGCAGTATTGTTAAATCATCAAGATATCATAATTCAAATTTCAGGTTACCTTTGGCTCTTGGAAAAACAATTTCGGGAGAGGTATTCTGCACAGATCTGTCAAGAATGCCACATTTACTAATGGCAGGAGCTACCGGTTCGGGAAAGAGTGTTGGAATTAACACAATAATAGCATCTTTACTTTTCAAAATCCATCCAAAAAATTTGAAGTTTGTCATTATTGATCCAAAGAAAGTAGAACTCAAACAGTATGAAATGCTCGAAAATCATTTTCTGGCAGTTTCGCCAGACCTCGATAAAGCTATTATTACAGATCCTCAGGATGCTGTAATCGCTTTGAAAGCCGTCTGTGCAGAAATGGATTTGAGGTATGAGATTCTTGCCTCTGTCGGTCAAAGAAATATTTATGACTATAATAAAAAAGTCAAAGATGGTTTATTAAAAAATCACGAAGAATTCTTGCATAAGCCAATGCCCTATATCATTGTTGTTATTGACGAGTTGGCTGACCTTATGCTAACTGCCTCAAAAGAAGTTGAAGCACCGATAATCAGATTGGCACAGTTGGCAAGAGCTGTCGGAATTCACCTTGTTGTTGCAACTCAAAGACCTTCTGTGGACGTAATTACAGGAATTATCAAAGCAAACTTTCCATCGAGGATAGCTTACCTTGTGGCTTCCAGAGTTGACTCGAGAACAATTTTCGATGTTATGGGAGCTGAGCAGTTACTTGGAAATGGAGATATGCTGTTCCAGACTGGTGGGTCTCCACATCCTATTCGAATTCAAAACTCATATCTTACCACTGAAGAAATTGAAAATATTTGTGAATTTATCGGCAATCAAAAAGGCTATTCACAAGCATATTTACTACCGGCTTTAAATGATAATACCGCCTCGGGCAGAACTATTGCCAAGGAAGACAGAGATCCACTTTTCGAAGAAGCAGCTCGTCTGGTTATTCGCCATCAACAGGGAAGTGTTTCATTAATTCAAAGAAGATTGAAAGTTGGTTATGCAAGAGCAGGCCGTATTATAGATGAACTTGAGGCAGCGGGTGTAGTTGGTTCCTTTGATGGTAGTAAAGCCCGTGCTGTTCTTATGGAAAGCGAATCTGAGCTTGAAGCAATTTTATGATGTTTAACTCATAACCCTACGCCAGAAACTTGAGGAGAATTTCGGGTCAATGTATTTCATAAATTCCCGATACTGAGGATAGAAGTTTCTGAAATCCTCCCCTTTCATTCTTGCATCTTTTGCGGGATAGATTATGCCACCTGCGGATTTAACAATTTCGTCCAATTCTTCGAGACTTTCAATGGTTTTTAAGCCGTCGAACCTGAAATCAACTGCCATAGTTATACCCTCTCTTGGAAATGAAAGCATACCGGGAGACTTTATATTACCGAATTTTTTAAGAACTGTTAAAAATGATGATAACCCGCTTTTTGTTATATGCTTAATTATCTCTTTAATTACCTCTTTTTCATCTTTCATTGGAATTACAAACTGATATTGCAAAAAACCATTTTTCCCATAAGCTTTGTTCCAATTTAAAACTGCATCAAGCGGATAGAAAAAAGGATCATAATGAATCAGCTTGGTTTCTTTGTTTTGAAATTGTTTATTGAAATATAATTTATTAAAAATTTCAACTGTAAAAGAATTAATAAAAGGGGCATCAAATGGAAAATCTCTGGTTTTAAATTTTGGTAATTTCGGGAGTTTATGCTCATCAGGGTGGGCATGATTACCACGATTGAATATTCCCCTACCGGTTTTACTTCCTGCCGAAGTACAATCAACCCATGATACAGTGTATTCAAAATCTTTTTCTGATTGCTCGTTAATTTCAAAAAATTCATCAATATTATAAAACTTTATTGAATCCATAATGAAAAAAGGACTGGGGCAAGGTTTCAGCTTGAATTCTACCCATGTGATAAAACCTGTCAAACCCAAGCCACCAATAGTTGCCTTGAAAAAATCCTGATTTTCTTTTTCGGAACAAATCAATCGCTCTCCGTTTGACCTTAGTAACTCGAATTGTGTTATATGACATCCAAATGTTCCAGCAATATGGTGATTTTTGCCGTGAACATCATTTGCAACTGCACCTGCAACAGAAATAAACTTAGTTCCGGGAGTAACAGGAAGAAACCAACCCCTCGGAACAAAAAAATCAAGAATCGAAGATAGTGTTACACCTGCCTCACATCTTAAAATCCCTGTTTCATTATCAAACGAAATAAATTTGTTCAAACCCGAGCAATCCAACAAAGTTCCATTTTCATTCAGACAACTATCTCCATAACTTTTTCCATATCCATACGGCAATATAGGGTATTCATATCTTTCTAAATTTGATATATCGCTCAACCAGAAAAATTTAATTACATCTTTATGTGCTACTTTAGGGTATCTTCCCCAAGAAAAATAATCATTCCTCATAGAATTGTCGCAAGAATTATAAGTACTGTTATAATTGAAAAAATTAAATGACTCGCTCTATCTTTCACCGCAAAAACAATCGGGTCATCATCCATTTCATTTCTGTTTGCCAGAAACCATATTCTTGTTATCCATAAAAGTAAAAAAATAGCAACGGGCCAGAGTAATTCTGGAACGCTGTATAGTTTCAATACCTCAGGTGAATAAATATATAGTGTAAATATCACAACAGATAAATACCCACTCGTCGGTCCCAGTATAGAAATTAAATTCAAATCATCAACATTATATCCACGTCCGGAAGTTTTACTCTTATTTTCCATTTGCATAACCCTGAGTTCGGTAAATCTCTTCAGGATTGCAAGACTTAAAAATAAAAATACGGAAAACGCCAGTAGCCATTTTGAAACGATTACATCAACGGCTACGGCTCCACCAATTAACCTTATTGTATATAAAATTGACAAAATAAAAATATCAAGAATATATATTTTCTTTAAATAAAATGAATAAAGCGTTGTTATCAACAGATAAATCAATAAAACAATCGTAAACTCATTTGAAAGAAATATCAAGGAACTACCCATTCCAAAAATGAACAAAATCGGAATTATTATCAGGGCAATTTTGATTGATAGATTTCCAGAAGCAATGGGTCTATTTTTCTTTCTTGGATGCATTCTGTCTGAATCAATATCCAATAAATCATTTAAAACATAAACAAATGAAGCAACAAAACTGAATGAAAAGAATGCTACGATGGATTTAATAATTAGATCAGGGTTATCCAGCTTATGAGCCATTAAGAGCGGCAGGAATATCAATAAGTTTTTTAACCATTGATGAACTCTGATTTCCTGCAAAATCAGTTTCAAATTATTCTTGTTTCTTAAAAAAACCTTATCAATATTATTAAATTTTTCTGCTTTTTTTAAAATCTTTGATGTTGGTTCAACTAAAACAGATTTCCTTGCTTTTTCCCATACTGCTAAGTCTGCCTTCGAATCTCCAATATAATCAAATCCAAATTCCCCAAACTTATCAATAAGAAAAGTTGATTTATTAATTGCTTTCAGATTTTTGTCGGAAGATGTCCCATATGCTTCATCGAAAATACCTAAGTGATTCGCAACAGAATCAGCTACTTCCTGCAAAGAGGCTGTTATTAGCACAATTCTTCTTCCTTCCCCTTTTTTTTGCTTTAAGAATTCCAGAACCTCACCACGATAAGGAAGTGTTAATTGATTTATTTGATAATAAGATAATATCCTTTTTTTGAAATAGAATTTACCCTTTAAAATCCAGAAAGGAAGCAGAAAAATTATCAGTGGGTCATTTTTTATTGCACAGAAAATTGAATCAGCTAAGGAATCTGAACTGATTAAAGTCTCATCAAGGTCAACACAAATTGGTATTTCGTTTTCTGATCTATTACCAGTCAATATTCTTCTTTGATGTCACAAAAAAAGCAATTTAGCAATATTAACTGAAAAACTGAATAGAAATTTTATTTAATCTGGTTACCATAGTGTTCATACATATATTCAACAATAGCCTTTGCTTCATTTGGTTTTAGCCCCTGAGCTGGCATAGGTGGATAATTTGGGTCAACCTTTACAGGATTTAGTATAAACTTAACCATATCGTCTTTTTTATTCAAGTATTTGACCAGAACTACTTTATGAGGTGGACCAACCAATTTTTCGTCAAAACGATGACAGGCTACACACTTTGCATTATATAACTCCTCACCATTTACTTTTGGTTCTCCCCCACCCGATGCTAATAATATTGCTTTTTCTTCCTGTTCATATTTGTCTGCTAATTTTAATATCTGGTCGCTTACAGAAATACCAAAAGCTGATTGTTCCTTATAGACAATTAATGCAAAAATTAATAGGAGGATATAAAAACCCGGAACAGCAGATTTATAATTATTTTCCTTAATTGACTGATAAAATAAATGTAGAACTATAAAAGATAAAAAGAAAATAACTGCAATGATAATGTAAATCTGGTTTGTCATTGCCGTTTTTGGTGTAGTGAAAAGATTAAAGACAAAAAATACAGGTTGGAAAAAAGTAAAAGCCAGTGCAATCCAAGCATTTAATTTCTGCGAATAGTCAGAATATCTCTCAGACCTATCGAAACTTGGTTTATCCCAGAAATAAAATTTAACTATAAAAGCAACTCCCGTTATGCTAAAAGCTGTAATTATAAAATGTAAGAATTTAGTGATACTATCAAAAGAAAAGAGAACATTAAACAATGAAATATCACCAGACCAATGAGCTTTGTCAACAACTAATGCTGAGCTACCAACAAAAATCCATAAAGCAAAAAATAAGAAAAAAATACTCCAGATTGATGTTCTGGAATTCAATTTTTCGGTAGCAACTTTATAGTTTTGAATCTCTTCTTCATCAACATTTTCATTTGGATTGATTCTTTTGAAAATCCAGCTCAGGTGAAGTGAATGTTTATATGAATAAGCTAAAACGATGCCTATGAGATATAAAATAAAAGCAAACACCAAAAAACCGGTTATGTTTACAGATGTTAAATAAAGTAATTGATTATAAATCATTATGATGCTGAAAAAGGGAATGATGCCAAGCCCGAATCCCATTATTTTCGATGCTGTGATTAAATCAACATAATCGGATGATAATCTGAAGAAAAATTGACTCTCCGAAATTGCTTCTTGTCCATTTTTAAATAATTTTTTGCTTCTATTCCTGAAAATATAGGATAGAATGCTGCTCGCAAACAGAACCCCCGAAAAAACCAAAAAGACAACATTAGCTAATATGAGTAAATATTTAAGTAAAATTAAATTATCACCAGAATGAGGAAGAACCAAACTATCAAAAAAATCCATATTTATTCCTTTTTTTCTTTATTACTTAATATTTGTTATTAATTTATCTACTGTTAACAACATCATAACAATCAACACAAAGAAATTCAATCTTAAAAATGCCATTTTAAATATTTTAGGTTCAAGGATTGGAGAATCAGTTAATTTTGGATTTAACAAAGTCTTTGTCCTTAAAATTAACCAGACTCCTGCTATAATTAACAAAGATATGGTTAATAAACTTTTTGTTCCACCGAAAAGTGGTATGAGGAAACAACTTGCAACTAATCCGATGATCCAGACATAAGTAATTCTAATTAGCTGTGTTCTGGAAAAAATATTTGTTAAAGTTGGGAAACCGCCCATTTTATAATCATCATCATAAACCATCAATAGAAGCCAGAAATGAGGAATCTGCCAGATAAAGAAGAACAATGCTAAAGCCCATATCTGAGGCTCTGTCAATAATCCTCCAGCTGATGTCCAACCAATTGCAGGAGGTATTGCTCCTATTAATGCACCCGGAAAAACTGCAAGAGGAGTTTTCTTTTTCATAGGTGTATAAATGAAATTATACCACACAATAGCAAGAATGCCAAGCAAAAACGGTATAATACCTGAATTAAGGATTAGAATTAATAAACCTATTAGTATTGTTATTATTGAGATAAATAAACCGGTTTTTCTTGAAATCAGATTAGTGGGTAGTGGTCTATTTTTTGTTCTATTCATCAATGAATCAGGAAATACTTCCTGCCATTGGTTCAAGGCTGCTGAGCCAAAAGAGAGAACAAAAACACCTATCATAGTGAATAATAAACCAATATCAATTCGACCATAGGGCAAAATGTAGCCAAGGACAGATGAAACAGCAACAAATGCTGTAATTCTGACCTTTCCCAATTCTAAGATTAAATTAATTATATCTTGATTTCTTAGTTTCATTTTTTAACATTAATTGAATGTCTTTAATGCTTCAATAACTGCTGAAAGCTCTTCATCGGATAATCTGTTCCTAAAACTTGGCATTGAGTTCTTTTTGTAACCTTTAACAATCTCAATGTTAGGATTTAATACAGAATTAACAAGATAATCATCATCAACAATAACCTCAACTTCTTTATTATCCTTCAGGACAGTCCTTCTGGCAGCTGATAAATCTTTAAATGAAGGTGCATTAATGACAGAGCCGTCAAAGCTATGACATTGCACACAGCCTTTTTTAACTAATATACCATGACCCACTGGAAATCTGTCAGTATTAAGCGTCATAGATGACCAAGTTTTATCATCTACTTTCTGTTTATTTAAAGCGGCACTTGATGAATCCTTTTTCATATCTGACATACCCTCGCTAATCCAATTGTAATAATCAGAGATTGGTATCACGTGAAGCGTAGTGTACATCAAGGAGTGGTTCAATCCACAATATTCGGCACAGGCAATATCGAAATTGCCAGTTTCTTTTGCAGTCAGAACGAAATAATTTTCTCTGTGAGAGGTAACATCTTCTTTAATTCTAAATTTTGGAATATAAAATGCATGATTTACATCTACAGATTTTAAAAGAAACTTAACAGGTGTATTAACAGGAATATATAATGTATCAGATTTCTTTCCATTGGGATATTCAAAGCTCCATGCCCACATTCTGGCTGTAACTTTAATGGTTATCGCATTATCAGGAACATCTCTGGATGTTGAATAAACAGCGTAACCAAAATAAAACATTAATAGTGCCAATAATGTTGGAATGGCAATCCATAAAATTTCGAGAAAAGTATTGCCCTCAATATTTTTGGCAACTGGATGCCTCTTCCTATTATATTTTATAACGAAATATATCATTGCTATAGTAATTCCTACCAAAAAAAGGAAGGAAATACCAACTATAAATAGCATAACTGCATCAACTGAACCTGCATAATCTGATGGTCCCTTAAACATTTACTGCCTCATCTGAAAAAAACATCAAAAGAAATTAAGATAAAGACTGCTAATAAAGTCATAATTGCAACACCAAGAAAAACCTTGAAAATTGGCTCGTCAAATTTGATGTGCATAAAAACATTTACTACCAAAATAGATTTCACTAATGCTATTAAAAGTGCTGTGAATAATATGAAATTCCCCAGATTAATTCCGGAAACTGCAACTGTGGTAACTGTTAAACTTAACAGAACCAACCAGATAAGTACATAAGTTCCATAACCCACCTGATGTTTATGTGCTGTGTGTTGTTCCTGACTCATATTTCAAAACATATTAATTAAAAATCAATGAATTAAATAAAACAAAGGGAATAAAAATATCCATATTAAATCAACAAGGTGCCAATAAAGACCCGAATTTTCTAACTTTATGTAATTTGTTGGTGTTATTGACTTTCTTAGGATAAAAACGAACATAAAGGATAATATTACTATTCCAATTAATACGTGTAATCCATGCAAACCTGTCATGGTATAATAGAGTCCAAAAAAGACGATTTCTCCGGAAGACTTTGCAGTTAGTTCTTCAGAACCCGGATAAATACCATGACTAAATTTTGCCGTCCATTCAAAATACTTATTGACCATAAAACCAAATGCAAGTAATATAGTAGCCGCAAGCAAATAAAGCGAGAGAGTTATTTTATACCTCTGCAATGCCGCAATCGAAAGAGCCATTGTCAAACTGCTGGTTAATAGAATAATAGTATTGATAGTTCCAATGGTCATATTTAACTCTTTAGCAGCTAAATGAAATGCATCTGAATATTCCTGCCTGTAAGCCATATAAATAATAAATAAACCGCCAAAAAGCAGCAATTCAGTGAAAAGAAATAGCCACATACCAATTTTGGCACCAAAATCATCCCGGTGAACATGTTGAGCATGACTGGCCGTATGAGCAGCCTGCTCAGGTATATTTGATTGAATGGCTTCGCTCAAGCTTTTTCCTCCTCATTATTATGATGATAGGGTTCGTGAGTAATTGTTGGGATAGTTTCAAAATTTTCAAGTGGGGGTGGAGATGGAACAGTCCATTCTAAAGTTGTTCCTCCCCATGGATTCATTGGTGCTTTTTCACCCTTCAATAAACCCATCAGTAAATTATAAAACATTAATAATAATCCTGCAACCAGAATCCATGATCCTAATGTCGAGATATGGTGTAGTGCTGTATATTCTGGTAAATAGCTCCAGTATCTTCTTGGCATTCCCTGATAACCAAGAATAAACATAGTAAAATACATTGTATTAAAACCAATAAAAATGAGAGCCAGAGCTACTTTTGCAGTTTTTTCATTATATATTTTTCCGAACATTTTCGGGAACCAATAGTGCAATGCAGCAAATAATATCATAGCCGTTCCCCCGAACATCACGTAATGAAAGTGAGCCACAACAAAATAGGTGTCGTGAACGTGAATGTTTGTGGCTAAAGAACCAAGCACCAAACCTGTCAAACCTCCTATAGAAAAAAGGAAAATAAATGCCATGACATAAAGTAGAGGTACAGCTGGATAAATTGAACCTTTATATAATGTCGCCACCCAATTGAAGACCTTCACTCCGCTTGGTATAGCAACCAAAAATGTTAATAGGGAAAACACAAATCTAGCTGCTTCACTCATTCCAGAGGTGAACATATGGTGAGCCCAGACAAAATAACCAATGAAAGCTATTGCAAGGCTCGAAAAAGCAATGGCTTTATAACCAAATATTGTTCTTTTCGCAAAAGTTGGAATTATTTCCGATACTACCCCCATCGCAGGTAAAATCATGATATATACAGCTGGATGAGAATAAATCCAGAATAAGTGTTGGAATAAAACCGGGTCTCCACCTAATGCAGGGTCGAACAAACCAACGCCAAAAAGTCTTTCGACGATAACCAAAACAATTGTAATTCCAACCACAGGGGTAGCAACAACCTGAATCCACGCTGTTGAATATAATGCCCATATAAATAGAGGCATTTTGAAAAATGTCATTCCGGGTGCTCTCAATCTGTGAACAGTTGTAATGAAATTTAATCCTGTCAAAATTGACGAGAATCCCAAAATAAACGCTGCTAATAAAGGTATTACAACATTAGTTGTTGTTCTTATGGAATAAGGGACGTAAAATGTCCAGCCAGTATCAATCGGTCCACCAGCTAAAAACAGCGAGAAAATTGCGAGTAGTCCACCGATAACATAAAGCCACCAAGATAAAAGATTTAACCTTGGAAAGGCTACATCTTTTGCTCCAATTTGAATAGGGAGGAAAAAATTACCGAAGGCTGCCGGTATTCCGGGAATAATGAATAAAAAAATCATTATTATCCCGTGTAGTGTGAAAAATGCATTATATGTTTGAGCATCAACGATTGTCTGTCCCTTCGTTAACATTTCCAGTTTCATCAAAAAGCCAAGAGTCATTCCAGCAATGAAGAAGATTATCATCCCAAAAAGATACATAATACCGATTCTTTTATGATCGGTTGAAAATATCCATGAGAATAATCCGCTAAATTTACCTTTCTCTTTATAAAAATCTATATATGTTGAATCTAATACATGGTTTCCCATTATGATAATTCCTTTTTATTTAACTTGTTTTTTCTTCCTTTGATTAATAGTATGACTAAAAAAACTGCGACAAAAAAGAGTGATACAGCTCCTGCTATTTTTGTTACGTCAAGAACGTATTTCCTACCTTGAGGGTCATAACTGAAACAAAAATTTAAAACCTTGTTTATAGTTGGAGTAATTCTTCCCTCCTGAGCTTCTATAACTGCCATTTTAAGATCAAAAGGCAGAAATTTTGTTCCAAAAAGATACCTTACCACTCTACCTTTTGACGTTATAGCCATAATAGCAGCAGGATGAATAAAATCATCTTTCCCGTCCGGTTTAAAATAATAACCAACACTTGATGTTAATTTTTTGATACTCAGGCTGTCACCAGTCATAAAATACCATGAATCAACAGGAATTTTCCTCTTCATTCCTTCTGCATAGGTTTTTCGCCATTTATCTGCAACTGCTGAACCCTCTCTATGATCAAAACTGATTGTAATTAAGCGATAATCTTTTCCGGGTTCCAGATCCATGATATTGACTGCTTCGCTCAAGCCTGTGAGAAGTGGAGTGCAAATCCCGGGGCAATGAAAATAAGCAAAAGAGAGAATTACTGGTTTATCAATTATTTCTCTTAAGCTTAATGTATCACCCTTTGAACTAGTAAATTTCAAATCCAATGGGATTGTTGTGCCTAATTGCTCTTCAATACCAACCTCAGGAGGAGTTTTTTCTGAATGGGTAATATAACTGCTTGTAATAAAAACAATCAAAAAATAAAAAATTACTTTAAAATATTTCATTTTATAATTCAAACAAATAAACCATATAATTAAACAACAAGTTTAGTCTATCCTCAGATAACATTAAGGCTTTAGAATTAAAACCATTTTCATTGACTGAAGACGAAATTAGGTTTACGAAATTTTCTTTGTTTTGCTTCCAATTTTGGTTATTATTGAGATTTTGAAGGGCTTTTTCCTGATTATAAGTTACACTAATGAAAATATCCTTTGCCTGATCGGAATGATAATTAATAAATTCCTGAATTTTACTTATTTTGTCTCTGTCAGAAATCTTTTCGGCGGATAATTTCATCATTGCTGATTTAACTGGAATTTGATTTGGTAAAGATCTTGTTTGAGATAAATTATAGGCAACATCAAGGTCTTTAAGTTCAGCTTCAGTTACCTCAGGAAAATCATTGGCTAATGTATGAATGAAAAAAATAAGAGCAAATTTATCTTCAATAGGGAGGTAATCATAGGAAACCATAGCTCCACCGCTAATTCCTTCAACAAGTGTTTTATACATTTCTGAAAATTTTCTGCCATTTTTCCAACCTGTTGATGCTGTGAAATTTCTTGGTTTCGGATTTAGGTTTGCACCTGCAACTCCATCTCCTAATCCTTTTTCTCCGTGACAAGAAGAACAATTTGCTTTGTAAATTTCTGCTCCTTTTGTAGTTAAATTTTCCCTTTCGGATAAAAGCTTAACAACGTCAACACCAGAAACAGTAAAACCTTTTTTAGGCTCAATATCTTTGAACAATCTTGATGAATCAATTATTGCAGGCGGGATTTTATTGGTAAATAATAAATCCATTTTGTAAACCCATATCATTCCAATAGCAATAGCTATAATTAGAAAATATGGGTATATCAAACCAAACCATCTGATTGGTGTTTTTAGAACAGCTTTAAAATCAATTTCATCTTCAAATTTAAATTTATTCTCACTCATACTTTGTAATGCAAAATTTAATAAAAATTACAATTTGAATTCCATTGCCCTTTTCATTTTTGGGTCACCAATGGGAACAAGGTTAATTTTCTTTGACTTAATTGAAAAAATAGTAATAA
Organism: uncultured Hyphomicrobiales bacterium; assembly: GCA_964473465.1. Classification (GTDB taxonomy): domain Bacteria; phylum Bacteroidota; class Ignavibacteria; order Kapaibacteriales; family UBA2268; genus CALHRB01. The sequence continues at coordinate 134,195 of CAYYPE010000003.1, read as the reverse complement.
ATAATCCTATTGCAAGAATTGGAAATGCAATTTCATTCCAGCTGAACAGAACAACATCTTTGCTGAATGAAGGCATTGATAGCCAATATAAATCATAAAAATGAGCCAACAATAGAACGATTGCAGCCAACTTCAATCTGAATGGATCCATTTTTGCTGGTTGGGGTAGTAATATTGCATAAGGAACGACAAAATGAATAAAAATCAAACCATAAGACAGATAGCTCCAACCTCCCTGCCATCTTGTGATGAACCAGAATGTCTCTTCAGGCAAATTTGCATACCAGATTAACATAAACTGGCTGAAAGCTATATAAGCCCAGAAGTTAACGAATGCAAACATCAATGCCCCAAGGCTATAGTAGTGGTCTTTAGTTAATCCTTTAACTAATAAACCTTTTTCATTAAGATACAAAACCATTAGAGTTAAGCAGGCAAGAGCAGATAATATTGTACCAGAAAAATAATATACACCAAAAATGGTAGAGAACCAATGAGGTTCAAGACTCATTAGCCAATCAATAGCAATGATGGTTAGTGAAATTCCGAAAAAAGGCATAAAGACCGCAGATATCTTAATGTTCTTTCTTGTTAGGGACTGATCATAATTTGAATCCTGCTTCTTTGAATTGCCTGTCAGAAAAATATAAAAGAGCCACCAAATAACAAATATTGCAATGTTTCTGATAATAAAAAAAGTTTCATTAAGATAGGGAGCTTTGACTTGCAGTAATTTGTCATTTGCGACAGCTTCGGGATGTGACCAGTGAAAAACACCATGGAAATTTAATAAAGATGGCAATGCAAAAATAGGAATCAGAAATATTATGAAAGAAATAATTTCGCTAATTCTTCTGAATGGGACGCTCCAAACTGCACCTGCAAGATATTCGAGAGCCACAAGAAATAACGAGCCGATAGAAATACTTGTCAGAAATGCGAATATAATAACACTATTCTGAGTTGTTCTGTTATAATCAGAAATGAAAGATAATATAACTAATATAAGCCCAATGATTAATAAAACAAAACCTAAACGGCTAAAACCGGATGGTATTTCCTTTTTGGTATAATCAATTTTTATTTCGTCCGAACTCATTTTAAGTCATCCTCCTTAGCATTTAGAGCTCTTTGAAGAGCCCGGATATATAAAACAATTGCCCATTTTTCGTTCTCTGTGATTTGCTTGGAATAAGATGGCATAACATTTTGCCCTACCTGAATAACATGATAAATTCTACCATCCTGCCATTGAATTAATTTTTCGGAGTGTAAACTCGGAGGATTTGGAAACTGTCCGTTCAATCTTGAGTCCCCGGCTCCAAAATACCCATGGCAAGGACTGCAGAATGTGTTGAATTTCTTCTGTCCTAATGCTAAATTTTCTTCAGTTACTAATAGTGGATTCGACAAAAGCAAACCTGCTTTGTCCGGATCATCTTTATAAAGATAAGGAATGGTTCCCCTTGCTACCGTTCCATCCACAGGAGGTCTCATCGCAAAACCATCAGCAAAAATATTTGTTTTGGTTTGTGGATTAATTCTATGTTGATCTAACATAAAATTAAATGGAGACATATATAACAACTTATTCAATGTAAAATATGTCCCACCAGAAACTACTATCGCAATAACAAAAAGAAAAGCAATAAACCTTGGTTCAAAGATTTTGTGTTTGTGATTTATTTCTTCTTCATCATAATAGATTTCTTCAATTTTTTCAGCCCCAAGAGAAGCAAACAGTTTTTTTACTTTTTCTGCATCAAAATTTGGATCTTTTGCTTCAATGCTAACGCCAAATTTATCAACCGACACTTTTTTCATATATTCTGTATCGTGCAATGGATGGCTGTTATTTGGTAATCTGAAAAAGAAAAACAACATAACGAGAACAGTTCCAACAGAAGCCAATAGAACTGTTACTTCGAATGTAACAGGAATAAAAGCAGGAAGGGCAAAAAATGGTTTTCCGCCTATAATCATAGGATAGTCAATAGACATTGTCCAGTACATAAACAACAAGGCTATAGCTGCTCCACTCAAACCGAGAGCCAATGCAAAATAACCAAGAGTAGATGGTTTAAGTTTCATCTTGGAACTTAAACCATGAACTGGATAAGGTGTATTTACATCAAACTTTTTAAATCCCTCATTTGTAATAACTTCCGCTGCTTTTGAAATTTCATCAGGTGTATTGAATAACGCTGTTATTGAATATAATATTTTATCACTCATATCTTACTCTCCGTGATGATGTTTTGGTTGTGCGTGGTCAAGAACTGCTTTGACCTCGGCAATTGAAACAACAGGCAATGTCTTTGTAAATAATAATAACAATGTAAAGAATAAACCAAAACTTCCAATCAGAATACCTATATCAAAAATTGTTGGTGTAAAAAAACCCCAACTTGATGGCAGAAAATCTCTCGAAAGAGTTGTAACAATAATAACAAACCTTTCGAACCACATTCCAACATTTACTAAGACACCAATGACAAACATTGCTTTAATATTTGTCCTTATTTTCTTGAACCAGAAAAGCTGTGGGAATAGCAGATTGCAGGATACCATAACCCAATACGACCATGCATAATTCCCAAAAGCTCTGTTAACAAATACAAAGAATTCAATAGGATTTCCTCCATACCATGCTATAAAGAATTCCATACCATAAGCATATCCAACCATTGAACCAGTCAGAAGCATAATTTTGTTCATTTTCTCAAGTGTGTCCATGGTAATGATGTGTTCCATATTGAATATTTTTCGTATAAAAATCAGAACATTCTGAACCATTGCAAAACCTGAAAAAACAGCACCAGCAACAAAATAAGGAGGGAAAATTGTTGTGTGCCACCCGGGTAAAATGGATACAGCGAAATCAAAACTTACAATGGTATGAACCGAAAGAACCAAAGGAGTAGCAAAACCAGCTAAAATAAGATAGATCATTTCATAATGATGCCAGTGACGATGGGAATGCCTCCATCCAAGGCTGAAAATCGAATAGATAATTTTCTTGATTCTCGATTTTGCTCTGTCCCTCAAGTTTGCAAAATCTGGCATCAATCCAATATACCAAAAAACAAATGATACAGTGAAGTAAGTAGATACAGCAAACACATCCCATAGCAGTGGCGATGTGAAATTCACCCATAAATGATGTTGGTTCGGATATGGTAATAAATAACCATCAAGCCATGGTCTTCCTGTATGAATCAGAGGAAATAATCCCGCAGTCATAACAGCAAAAATTGTCATACCCTCAGCAAATCTGGCTATTCCGGTTCTCCACCTTTGTCTGAATAAAAATAAAATAGCTGATATCAGTGTTCCGGCATGACCTATTCCGACCCAAAATACGAAATTAACAATATCAAATGCCCATCCAACAGGATTATTAAGTCCCCATACTCCTGTTCCAAACCAGAACGTGATGCCAAGACAAACAGCTCCTGTGCCAAGCATTGATAAAGTAATTGCTAAAGCAAAATAAAATTTCTTGTCAGGTCTTTCATCTAATGGTCGTGAAATTAACTCATTAACTGCCGAAAATGAAGGATTACCCTCAATTACTGATACTTCTCTTGTATAGTCAACACTCACTTATCAATCCTCCGATTTTATATTTCTTAATCTGGCAATATATGTTACATTTGGTTTAATGTTCAATTCTTCAAGGACATGATAACTCAAATCATGATACCTTTTTTTGTAAAGTTCTGATTCCTTGTCATTCGAGTCACCAAATATTATAGCTTCCGCCGGACAAGCAATCTGGCATGCGGTTTTTACATCAGTACCCTTAATTTTTCTGTTTTGCTTAATAGCTTCCTGTCTGGCTTCCATGATCCTTTGAACGCAGAAAGTACATTTCTCCATTACACCTCTGGATCTGACAGTTACTTCAGGATTTTGAACTAATTTCAATGAATCCTGATAATAGTATGCTTTTTCGAAATGGTCTCTGAAGTCAAAGAAATTAAATCTCCTTACTTTATAAGGACAATTATTTGAGCAATACCTTGTTCCAACGCATCTGTTGTATGTCATCTGGTTCAATCCGTCAGGGCTATGGCTTGTTGCTACAACAGGGCAAACATTTTCACAAGGGGCATTATCACAGTGCTGACAGAGCATTGGCTGATTACTTGCCATTGGTTCTTCGGGTGTTCCTGAGTAATACCTGTCTATTCTGATCCAGTGCATTTCCCTTCCCATCAAAACCTGATCTTTGCCAACTACAGGCACATTATTTTCAACATTACATGCACTAATGCAAGCTCCACAGCCCGTACATTTGTTTAGGTCAATTGCCATACCCCATTTCATTTCAGTATATTTTTTTCTATCAACAAGGCTGATATCAGGATGATGCTCTTTGTGAAGAATTTTTTTATCCTTTTTATATTCTTCTATTGTTGCTTCTTTGATGATTTTGCGTTTTGTGTGCATATCTTTAACAAACTCATCATCGAGAGCATGATGTTCCTGAGTGGTAGCTATCTTGAACTGTCCGTGAATTTTCTTTATCTGAACATTAGATATCAGTTTATTATTATTTTTATCAATGAATATCCCAGCATTCACCCCAACAGACATTCCAACGGTACCAACCTGCCACCGCCCATAGCCAAGTTCAACACAAACAAGATTGTCAGCCATTCCGGGTTGAATAACTACTGGTAATTTGATATTTCGGTTTCCGGCAGATAATTCAGCCATACAGAAATTCTTTAGTTTCATTTGTTTAGCTGTTTCTGGTGATATAGCAGCATAATTGTCCCATGTTACTTTTGTAATGGGATGGGGTAATTCCTGCAACCAGCCATTATTAGCAAATCTTCCGTCTCCGATGGTGTAATTATTCACTAATAGTAGACTTAGTGATTGCGAATCGTTATTAGGTTTGATTTCAGGCAATGAATCTAAGTTGAATACATAAGAATTTTGATTGTTCATCTCAATTTGAAGAACTCCATCGTGCAAAGCTGCATACCAAAATGGCTTGAATTCTGCTTTTGTATTAATTTGCGGATAAATATCACGTTCCCAATTAGCCATTATGAATTTATGATATATATCTTCTTTAAACTCATTTGGTTTACCTGAGAGCCAATCAAGAAGGATTGCTTCCTTTTGACGTGTATCATATAATGGTGATATTACGGGTTGCTGTAAACTATAAATCCCCTTTCTTGTAGAAAAATCGCCCCAAGATTCAAAATCATGATTTATTGCAAGAACAATGTTGGAAACATCAGATGTCTCTGTTTTTTCTTTAGTAAGTGTTACAACAAGCTCTGCATTTTTTAAAGCCCTTTCGTATCCAAAATCTGGAGACAGATGATAAGCTGGATTGCTATCAAGATGAATAACGACTGCAACTTGTTTACTGTATAATTTATTCACTAACCATTCGAATTGATTCTTTTCCTGCAAACCGCTGCTTGATTTTATGATGTTAAAATCGTTTAGTTCAGGTGTAAATGAAACATTAACATCATTATACAAGGCAACAGCTCCAATTATTTCGTTCAGTAGATTTATTGCAATATGTGCCTGATAATCCAGTTTATCCCCTGCTAAAACAATTGATTTTCCTCGATTTTCAACTAAATCATCAATCAAGTGCTTGACATATTTCTCATTTAACTTATTATCGCTTACAAATTGTTTCAGAGAATATTTTTTGACAAGAGTTGCAAAGTCAGGTGGAAGTGAAAAATTTAAATTCTTAACAAAAATCAGCTCATTAATAAGAGCCAGAACAAAATTCAACTGCTTTTGAGGAGATAATCTCAATCTGTAATCAGAATTTAAACCAGTAAGAGACATACCTCCCTCAACCACATACAAGCGGTTAAATTCAGTTAAATTATCTGTGTTTCTTTTGCTTACAAATTTCGAGGTGTTCTCAATAAAGTTACCTTCATTTCCTAAGAAGTCGGAGTCGAGTGCAACTATTATCTTTGCATTTTCCAGATTAATATTTGGTAAGGTACTCTGACCATAGCATTTTTTCCATGCTTCAATTTTATCTTTATTGTCAAAATATTCATAAGTGTAAATAACAGTTGAAGGGTATTTCTCTTTGAAATCTTTAAGTAATTTCACTGCAGAGGGTGAATGAATTGTATGAGAAATTATAGCAATCTCTTTATTTCCATTTTTTGCTTTTTCAAGAGCAGTAATAATTTCCTTGTTGAGATTCTCCCATGACTCTTTCTGATATTTCCATCCAAGATTTTTTGAAGGATGCTTTAGTCGTTCAGGATCATATAAGTTTAAGATACTTGCCTGACCAGCTGAACAAATTTTTCCCTTATTAATCGGGTGGTCAGGATTTCCATCAACTTTGATTGGTCTGCCTTCCCTCGTTTTGATGAGAATTCCACAAGAATTACTGCACCCTGAACAAGTGGAAGAATAATAATTTGCTATTCCTATGGTAGTAGTTTCAGGCTTTTTATTGTATGGGACAATTTCCCCTTTATCTCGGTAGTCAGTGCATCCAACTGCTGTTAATGCAGTGGTAGCGGCAGAAATTGCCAGAAATTTTCTTCTTGAAATTTCAGGTAGTTTGTCAACATTGAAATCATCTGTAACACCATCAAGAAATTCATTTCTTTGAATTTTCTTGAATGATTTTTTCTCTTCATAATTATTCAAGCTCAACCAGAACTTGCTATTATTATTACTCATCTATTAAAACCTCTTTAATTACATAATTATATTATTTAGGAAATAAACGGCAATCTCACCAGTGAAAACATATAATTTTACCTATGGCAAGCATTACAATTATCAGGACCCTTTTTAATTTTATCCTTAAGCTCAGGAAGTCTTGAATGAGCCTGACGATGACAGTCAAGGCAGGCACCCATTGTAAATGAATTTACCTGACTGATAACCTCCATTCTTGCTACATCACCATGGCAATTCTTACAATCAATTCCTTTATTTATGTGAACACTATGATTAAAATATGCAAAATCACCCAATTTATGAACTCTTTTCCACGGAATTGGTTGATTCTTTTCATAGTATTGAACAAGTTTTTTGATTTCTTCTTTATCGCGACGTGCAACAGAATGGCAGTTCATACATATATCTGCAGAGGGAACCGAAGCAAACCTACCCTTGTCAACACTGGTGTGACAATATTGACAGTCAATATTCATATTTCCGGCATGTAACTTATGGGAAAACTTTATTGGCTGTTCAGGAGAGTAACCAACCCCGTCTCTCTCAGGTTTAGCTACAAAGTAGGTAACTGCAAATGTAAGAATGATTATGAATAATGTAACTGGTATTCTTATTTTTAACAGATAATCAAGTACTGTTTTTTTCATTTAACCCTTCAGCTACTACAACAAATTAATTTCATTAATTAATAAAACATTAAATTGTAAAATTAAAAAAAAAAGATTGAGAAAAAAAGAAATTATCTAATTTTTAGCCTTCTAAATGAGTTGTATATTTCTGTATGATAAATGTTGCTACTCTATCCTTTTTTATTTATTTAATTTACAATAAAATTATTATAATGATTTTAAATTAAAAAATTTCAACATTGAAGATTTATTGTATTTTTTTCAAATATATTTTCACCAGAAATAAATAAATATTTCCTATGATTTATTAACTTTGATTTTTTTTTTCTGACAAAATGAAAATTTTAGTAACAGGTGGTGCTGGTTTTATAGGATCTCATATTGCAGATGCATATATAGATCTTGGTCATAACGTTCATATACTTGATAATCTTTCTTCGGGTAAAATGGAAAATGTTAACAATCGAGCTAAATTTATTAAACTTGATTTGAATTCTCCAGAATTAAAAGATTATTTGCTTTCAGAAAAATTTGATGTAATCAGTCATCAAGCAGCACAGATGAATGTAAGGGTGTCGGTTGATAACCCTGTTTATGATGCTATGAATAATATTATCGGAAGTTTAAATTTATATGAAGCTGCAAGGTTATCGGAAGTAAAAAAAATTATTTTTGCTTCTTCGGGCGGGACAGTTTACGGCGAGCAAGACTATTTCCCTGCAGATGAAGAACACCCCACCCGTCCTTGCTCCCCTTATGGTATTTCAAAATTAACTAATGAAAAATATTTGTTTTACTATAAAAGTGTTTATAGTTTAGATTACGTTTCTCTCAGATACGGAAATGTTTATGGAGTAAGACAAAATCCACATGGTGAAGCCGGGGTTGTTGCAATTTTCATTAATAAAATGCTATCGGGCGAGCAACCTATTATTAATGGTGACGGATTTATCACCCGAGATTATATATATATTGAAGATGTTGTTAAAGCAAATATTATTTCCTTGAGGAATGAAGTATCAGGAATATTTAATGTTACCACAGGTGTTGAGACTAATGTTAATTTCATTTTCAAAAAAATTAAGGAATTAACAGGTTCTGACTGCGAAGAATTTCATGGTCCACCCAAAGCTGGCGAACAAAGAAGAAGTGTTTGTTCATACGAAAAATTTTTCAGGCTTCACGGATGGAAGCCTGAAATAGAATTTTCAAAAGGATTAGAATTGACAGTCGAAAAAGTCAAACAGTCATTAGAGTAAAAATTTACAATAACATTAATTAGCGGAACTAAGTCTAACGATATCCCTGACTGATAGCCTTCTTGCTCCGATAAACCTGTTGCTGTAATAGGTGCTTTCCAATGATGAAACCGTTACTCCATATTTAGAGCTTGAATGAGCAAACAGATTATCACCAAGATATATACCTACGTGAGAGGCATAAGCATGTCTGCGGGTATGGAAAAATACAAGGTCTCCAAATTGTAATTGATTCTTATTAATTTTGAGACCAATAGAAAATTGATTCTGGGCAGTTCTTGGTAAATGAATATTATTAGATGTTAAATAAATTTTCTGGACAAAAGCTGAGCAATCTATTCCACGGTCAGTTAATCCTCCGAAACGATAGGGTGTGCCTAACCAATCCATAATATTTTTCATAATAGCTTTCTTGCTTAATCCATTCTGGGTTAAATCGTCACCTTCTTCGTTATCAACAGAGTTTAACCATAGCATTCTGAAAGCATCCATATCCACAGTAACATCATCCTCAAGCTCTAATTCGGCCAGATCTTCTCCTAATTCGATATAATCAGCATCATCATTATTATTAATATTAGAATTAGATGAGACATTGGTAACTGAAGATTCAAGACCTGCAAGGTTAGATACTTCTTCTGAATTTGTTATAATTGTCTCGATTGCTTGTTGTCGGGTTATTTCAGGTTTATAATTTCTTTTGTTTTTCTTTGATTTCTTTTTTGATAACTTTTTGGATTTGGAGCTTGCTACTTTGTAAGATTTTTTTGATTTAGCATATACATTTTCAGATGGGAAAGCTATTAATAATGCTGGAATTAAAAATATAAATATATTCAGTCTAATGAAAAATATTATTCTTCTAATCATACTCACTCCTTTGTTGGGTTCCTAAATCTATTTAAAATAACTTCTTTGATTTTAATTACTTAACCTAATCATTAGGTTACCGGCACATCACAAAAATAAAAAAGAGGGGTATTCACCAAAAGAGATGAAACATAAAGAAACTGTCAATCGTCCTGATTATACTGTCGTTATTTCGATTAAAAATCATTAACAAAATTTAATTTTTTTTTTGTGAAATTTGAAACGATACAAGAAACAAAAATTTCTCATATGAAAAAAGTAAAAATTTCATTATGAATTTTTTTTAATAATCCGTTAATCTTTTTTCATATGGTTCAAGGTTTCAAATCATTTGTGTTTAAGAGTAATTCGTATTATAGAGAACTTCTTATTAAAAAACATTAATTAATATTTTGTAAAATTATGAATAGCTATTCATTATTTTTTATAATCATAACTTATTTTACTGTAAATTTGAGTGATAATAAAAAACAAAAATGATTATGAAGGTTTCAGTATTTCAATTTTCTCCAATTTTCGGTGATAAAGCAGCAAATATTGCTAAAATGTCTAATTTCGTTGAAAACTCCAGTTCTGATTTACTCATTTTTCCTGAATTATCCACAACCGGATATTTTTTTTTGAATTTTGATGAAACAAAATCATTTTCAGAGACAGTTGATGGAGCAACAGCACATCATTTCAAAAAACTATCCAAAGAATTAAATAAAATAATAATATACGGATTCCCTGAAATAGATGAATTGGGAAAAGTTTATAATTCAGCTATCACTATTTTTCCTAATGGAAATTGTTTTATCTATCGAAAAACACATTTGTTCTACAAAGAATTTTTAGCTTTTCATCCCGGTAACACTGGTTTTAACTGCTTCTACTCTGAAGCTCTTGATGTTAATATCGGTGTGATGATTTGCTATGACTGGAGATTTCCAGAAGCTGCAAGAACATTAGCTCTAAATGGTGCAGATATTATTGCTTGTCCCTCTAACCTGATTACAGACGTCTGGCACATATCCATGCCATCAAGAGCCTTAGAAAACAAAGTTTATCTTGCAGTGGCAAACCGAACCGGCGAGGAAATTCGAGATGATGAGAAAGTTACTTTCAAAGGTCAGTCGGCAATTTGGGGATATAATGGAGAATTATTAGTTAAAACAGATTTCAACTCCGAGACAGAATTAATAGCAGAGATTTATCCAGAAAAAACAAGAAAAAAATCTTTTAATGAATTCAACGATATTTTTTTAGATCGAAAACCAGAATATTATAAATTGTAATAAAACGAAATGATTAACACAATTTTCTCATCAGTAAAAAAAATACATTTTGTTGGAATTGGCGGAATAGGAATGAGCGGAATTGCTGAGATTCTACTCAATCAAGGATTTATTGTTTCAGGTTCAGATATTGCCAGATCTGAGAACACAGATTATCTAGAATCTTTAGGTTCGGAGATTTATATTGGTCATAGCGAAGATAACGTAAAAGATGCTGAGGTAGTCGTTTATTCCAGTGCTGTTGATCCAATGAATAACCCAGAAACTCTGGCAGCTCTTAAATTAAACATTCCTTTACTAAGACGTGCCGAAATGTTAGCCGAAGTATCAAGATTGAATTACTGCCTTGCTATTTCAGGAACACATGGTAAAACAACAACCACATCATTATGCGGTTTGACTATGCTAAAAGCCGGCTTGGATCCGACAGTTATAGTTGGGGGTAGATTACGTGGATTCGGTGGAACAAATGCCCGACTTGGAAAAGGTGATTGGACGGTTGTCGAAGCAGATGAATTCGACCGATCTTTTCTTCAATTATTGCCAACCATTGCAGTTGTTAATAATATTGAACCAGAACATTTAGATATTTACAAAGATTTTGATGATCTGAAAAATACATTTCTTGAATTTTCTAACAAAGTCCCATTTTATGGCGTTGTTGCCGTTTGTCTTGATGATATTGGTGTTAAAAGCATACTTGGGAATATTAAGAAAAAGGTTATAACTTATGGTTTATCACGACACGCCAACGTTAGAGCTGAAAACATAAAATTCGATAATATAAAATCTGAATTTAAAACATTTTACGAAGGTGAAGAATTAGGTCAAGTCAGATTAAATATACCCGGTGTTCATAACATTCGAAACAGTCTTGCGGCAATTGCAATAGGGCTGGAACTGAAAATCCCTTTCGAACAGATATCCGAAGCTCTTTCAGAATTTACAGGAGTCAATCGTAGGTTTGAAATTAAGGGTAATAAGAATGGAATAATGGTTGTTGATGATTATGCTCATCACCCTACTGAGGTTCAGGCTACAATAGCTGCAGCCAGAAATGGCTGGAATAAGAGAATTATTTCAGTTTTCCAACCTCACACTTACACCCGAACAAGAGATTTTTACAAAGACTTCGGAAAATCTTTTGATGACTCTGATATACTCATAGTTACTGATGTTTATCCCGCACGGGAAAAACCAATTGAAGGTATATACGGAAAATTAATTGCTGATACTGCTATTTCATATGGTCATAAAAATGTAATTTATGCTGAAACTCTTGATGAAGCATATAATTATGTTAAAGAAATATTAAAAGAAGGAGATTTGATTTTGACTTTGGGGGCTGGTGATATTTGGAAATTAGCAAACAGGCTTGCCGCAGAAATATGATTTAATATACAATAATTTATAAATCTAATCTTTTATATATTCTTAATTATTTTTATTGATTATTTTGTTGATTTGAATATAAATTGGGAGAAGGTATGTTTATTTTGCGTAATTTCACTAAGCTATTAATTTTTTCTTTATCATTTTTACTTATTTTCAATTTTTCACTCTACCCACAAAAAACAACTCGAAAATCAAATAATAAACCAACCAAAGCAAAAAATTCTGAGATAGACAAGCTTAGAAACGAGGTTATTATTACAGTTGGAAACGAAAAAATAACATTTGCCGACCTCGAAAAAGCTTTCCGAAAAAATATGAACAGAAAAGACGTTAAACTCTGGGAAGTATCCAGAGACAGTCTAAATGATTTTATTGAGCTTTATACAAAATACAGGCTTAAAGTGCAGGATGCTATACAAAGAGGATTTGAAAATGATTCTTCTGTTATTGCTGATATAACTCAAAACAGGAGGATTCTTGCAGAATCTTACTTCTTAGATAAAAAGCTTGTTGATAAGATGGTTGACGATATGCTTAGCAAAAGAGACAGAGAGCTTCAAATAGCGATTATGCTTTTTCAATTCCCCATGGGTAACGAAAACGACACTATGGCAGCTTATCTTAAAGGAAAAGCCTGCTTGGATTTATTAAAACAAGGCAAGGATTTCGCGGATATTGCAAAAGATTCTTCTGATGATAAAGAAAGTGGTGAACGTGGTGGAGTTATTAGCACTTATATTACTGCTGGAAGAACACAAAGACCAATTGAAGAAGCTATTTACAAAACAAAACCCGGCAACTATTACCCCGATTTAATCAAAACCCGTTACGGATATTTTATTGTTAAAGTGCTAAAAAGCGAACCAAGAATTAAAGTTCGAGGTAGCCATATTCTCCTTTCTGAAGGATTGGATAAGGATTCTATGAAAGTTGTAGCAAAAGCGGACAGTTTATTAAATCTGTTAAAAACTGGTGCCGATTTTGCCAGATTAGCTGAGGAAAATTCAGAAGATCCATCAAGTGCTATAAAAGGAGGCGATCTGGGCGCATGGTATTCAAGGTCTTCAGGAATGGAAAATACCGGCAGAAATTTGCTACCACCATTCGAGGAAGCTCTTTATAATCTTAAGGATGGGGAAATATCTGGCAAAGTTATAACTGATTATGGAATTCACATAATAAGGCGTGATTCTTCGAAGGCTTTCAATTTAGAATCCGAAAGAGATGAAATTAAAAAATTATACAAAAGGATTTATTTTGAAACCGACAAAAGAACTTTTCTCGACTCTGTCAAGAAATCATTCGGTTTTAATATCTATTATGATGTTTTGAAAGAATTGGTTTCCTCTATTGATACTACCAAGAATAATCTCGATACTACTTGGAGCAAAGATATCAGCAATGAACTAAGAAATAAAAATTTATATGCTTTCAATAATTACAATTACAAAGTTGATGATGTGATTACTAAAATGAGCAAACAAAATGATCTTAAAGGGTTCGGATTAAACACAAATGATTTCAAGGTCATAATTGATAAAATCACCGATCCATTAGTATATGACGAAGTCTCTTTGCAACTCGAAAAGGAATATCCTGATTATGCTAATTTACTGAAGGAATTCAAGGATGGAATTCTACTTTTCAAAGTAGAAGCAATGGAAGTATGGGACAAATTAAAATTCGATTCTGTTCTTGCAAGATCATTTTGGGATACAACAAAACATAAATATTTTACGCAACCAGTTTATGATATCAGCGAGATTTATGTTCTGAGTGACACACTTGCTAATGAACTTTATAACAAGCTTGTTAATGGAGCTGATTTCTCTGAACTTGCAAAAGAGAATACTCAAAGAGCTGGCTACAGAGAGAAAAATGGTCATTGGGGTAGAGTAACTGCCAAAGATAACCAATTAGTTAAAATTGTTATTGAAGATAACCTTAAGCCTGGTGAGTTTTCTAAACCTCATCGCTATGATAATGGATTTAGCATTGTGAAACTTAATAATTTTGAAGCTCCACGCCAAAAGACATTCGAGGAGGCTATTCCAGACTTTGCACCAACTTTTCAAGACCTGCTTCAAAAACATTTGAGCGAAAAATGGATAAACTCTTTAAAAGCCAAGTATAATGTAAAAATTAACAAAGATAAATTGACCAGTATTTTGAACTCTCTCAAAAAAATGAGCTAAATTCTTATTCACAAAAAATGATTATCAAAAAAATATTTTTAGTCTTATTATTGGTTTTATCAGGTAGTTTTCTTTATTCTCAATCTCAGGTAAAGGAAGGCGAAACGGTTGATAAAATCCTTGCTATTGTTGGCAATGAGATTATTATGCAATCCGATCTAAATGGTCAGCTTATGGCTCTCTCTCAGCAAAATCCGAATCTCAACATCAATGACAGGGAACTTAGACAGCAAATTCTTAATGCAATGATTAATGAGAAACTTGTCATAATGAAAGCTATCGAAGATTCCATCACTGCTTCCGATGAAGAAATCCAATCTCAATGGGAATTCTATCTTAACCGTGTCATACAATACTATGGCTCTGCCAAAAGAGTTGAGGATATTTATGGTATGTCCATAGCACGAATGGAATCGGAATATCGTGAAGAAATCCGAAAGCAGATATTATCCCAAAAAGTCAAACAATTGAAGTTTTCGGACATAAAGGTTACTCAAAGAGAAGTCCAGGATTTCTTTGACCAGTTCAAAGACAGCATTAAAGTAATTCCGGCACAGGTCGAACTTTATCACCTTGTTAAAAATGTTGAATCCGACGATAATATCAAAGAAAATCTAATCAAACTTGCAAATTCTGTCAGAGATTCAATCTTAAATGGTGGAAATTTCGCTGATTTTGCCAAAAGATATAGCAATGACCCCGGAACAGCTATTATTGGAGGTGAAATGGGTTGGTTCCCAAGAGGTAAGCTCTTCCCTGAATTCGAAAAAGCAGCATTTGCTTTGCAAAAGGGAGAATTATCAAAAGTGATTGAAACACCTCTCGGTTTTCATATTATTCAAACTATTGACAAAACAAAAGATTCGATTAATGTGAGGCACATTCTTTTCAAAACCGGTATAACTTCTGATGACATTGAAATTGCAAAAAAAATTCTGTCGGAATTAAGGGAAAGAGTCTTAAAGGGTGAAAATTTTGAAGAGCTTGCTAAAAAATATTCGGATGACAAAGAGACAAAATCACTTGGTGGTTTTCTCGGAAAATTTCCTTTGAACGATCTACCTGCTGCATATAAAGAATTTATTGATAAGATTCCCGACGGCAGTGTTACTGAGCCATTAGCTTTTAGCTCAAAACCTAAACAATCTTATCATATCATTTATCGCAAAAGAACTATACCCGAACATCCACCAAAATTACCCGAAGATTATAAAGAAATCGAACAAATGGCATCAGTTTATAAACAAAATAAACTTTATGCCGAATGGATTGAATCGTTAAGAAAAACAATGTATTGGGAAATCAAGAATTAGATTTTTAATTTAAAAAAATGGGGCTGTTTCGTTTTTTGAGAGAGCCCCTTTTTATTAACTTTTTCCAAGTTAAATCAAATGATTATTATTTTTTCGATGCATATTTTGAGAGGTAATCAATAACGCCATCTGTTGAATCCTCCATGCTTTCTTTGCCCTCCTCCCAGTTAGCCGGGCATAATTTCCCATATTTATCATAATGTCTGAGAGCATCAACCATCCTTAGTGCTTCATTCACGTTTCTGCCATAAGGAGTATCATTAATAATGCAATGTCTGACAATTCCCTCCTTATCAATTAGGAACAATGCCCTTAATGCTTTTTCCCCATCAATCAATACTCCATAATTCGTAGCAATTTCTTTCTTTAAGTCTGAGACAAGAGTAAAAGCAATATTACCAATACCTCCTTCATTTACGGGGGTTTTCTTCCAAGCTAAATGAGTATAAACAGAGTCAACGGATATACCAATCAACTCAGTATCACGGGATCTAAAATCTTCCAATTTTTCGTTAAATGCCAAAATTTCAGTTGGACACACAAAGGTAAAATCAAGAGGGTAAAATAGTAAAATAACATACTTTCCTCTAAAATCAGAAAGTTTAAAATTACTCACAATAGTATTATCAGCAAGAACAGCTTCTGCAGAAAAGTCTGGTGCTGATTGCCTTATTAAACTTAACATATAATTCTCCATTTATAATTTAATAATCTTTTATAATAAGAAACAAGGGGTATGAAACCCCTTGTATTAATCTATTTGTTCAACTGACTATTTCATCTAATAGGCGCTAAAGCATTAATCATTTTGTGGATTTAAAGATTCATCAATGCAAATCTTCTTTAAGTCTTCCTCTGTTGGTGACTCTAATCTGCTCAAAGCAGCAGCCGGACAGAGATAGGTGTTGCCTGAATCAGCTTTAATCCATTTTAAAGCTATTTCTTGTTTTAGTTCTTTAATTTCTTCCATTAGACCTCCTTAAAAAAATTGAAAAAAAAAGATTAAGATTTTTGTGATTCTATATCAGCTCTGACTAAATCCATATCAAGTGATTCAGCCTGCTTTAGTATATCTTCTAATTTATCCTCGGGAAAATATCCGGGTTGTTTAAAAAGCATTATTCCATCTCTATAAAGCAAAAGAGTGGGTATATGTTCGATTTTGAGTAAATTAACAAGATCTTTTTCTTCCATTGTATTGAGCATTCCGAAAGTATGTTCTGGAAAATTAGCGGCAACCTTTTCAAAAACCGGTTTAAAATCTTTACAAGCATTACACCATGAAGCCCAGCAATCTATCATTGTAATCCCATTTTGATTAATGACAGATTCATAATTTTCAATATTTAAATTTATAAGGCTCAAATTAAATTTTAAAATAAGGTGTATTATTCAAACGCAATATATATAAAGATATTTTAAATAAAAAATCCGAGAATTTTTTTCCCGGATTTTAATTAATATCATAATCCTTCAATTATTGCAATTGTTCTTTGCTTTGTGCATCAACAACAGCAATAGCAACCATATCAAGAATTTCATTAACTTCTGCACCAATTTGCAAAACATGAACAGATTTGGATAATCCCAACAATATCGGACCGATGGGATGTGCCCCTCCAATTCTGACTAATAACTTATATGCAATATTACCAGAATCAAGGTCAGGAAAAATCAAAACATTAGCTCCATCTTTTAATGGACTGAATGGGAAGGTTTCCTGCAAAATATCGCTCATTACGGCAGTATCTGCCTGCATCTCTCCATCAATTAGTAAGTCAGGAACCTTGCTTTTGATGATTTTGAGTGCTTCTACCATCTTGCTTGGTTGCGGTCCCGGAGCAGAGCCAAAATTACTATAAGACAGAAGGGCAACCCTTGGAGAAATATCGAAATTTTTCACAAATTCAGAAGCTTGAATCGCTATGTCCGATATATCATGAGCTGTTGGTTCGATATTCACTGTTGTATCTGCAAGGAAAAATACTCCTTTTTTGGTATTAAGAATGTAAAGTCCTGATACTTTATTATAACGCTTATCTCTTCCAATGATTTGTAATGCGGGTCTGACTGTTTTGGGATAGTGCGATGTAAGACCGGATATCATACAGTCAGCCTTATTAAGATGAACCATCATAGCACCAAAGAAATTAGGTCTTGTTCTCATATGCCTTTCCGCAACACGATAGGTGATTCCTTTCCTTTGCCGTAATGAATAGTAAACATCAACAAATTCCTGAATACCATCGTAATTCAAAGGATTGACAATTTCTATACCGGTGAGGTCATACCCATTTTCTTCTGCAATTTTCTTGATAACATCTGGATTACCCACCAGAATCGGATGAGCTATACCTTCATCAACAGATAATTGAGCTGCTTTGATGATCTTCGGCTGATCTCCTTCTGGAAAAACTACTTTCTTTGGGTTTGAAGCAGCTTTTCTGAAGATAGGAGTCATAATAAGCTGAGCCCTACCCATTCTGATATCAAGATCTCTTTTGTATTGCTCAAAATCTTTTATCGGGAATTGAGCAACACCGGTGTCCATAGCAGCCTTGGCAACAGCTGGTGCCACCCATGTTAAAACTCTTGGATCGAAAGGTTTCGGGATGATATATTCCCGACCAAAACTCATTTCTTTAACGCCGTAAGCTCTCTTTACGCTTTCAGGAACATCTTCCTTTGCTAATTTTGCCAAAGCATACGAAGCAGCTTTCTTCATTTCTTCATTAATAGCAGTGGCTCTAACGTCCAAGGCTCCTCTGAAAATAAAGGGAAAACCCAGAACATTATTCACCTGATTAGGAAAGTCTGAACGTCCGGTAGCCATGATTAAATCTTGACGGGCTTCAATTGCATCATTATATGTAATTTCGGGATCAGGATTTGCCATTGCAAAAATTATTGGGTTATCAGCCATTGTCCTGACCATCTGCTTGGTAACAACATTACCCTGAGACAAACCAACAAAAACATCAGCACCAACAAGAGCATCTTCGAGGGTTCTTCTATCAGTTTCGATAGCAAATTCTTCCTTGAACTCATTCATACCTTTAGTTCTTCCTTTGTAGATAACTCCAGCTGAATCACACATTATAACATTTTTCGGGTCAACTCCCAAACTAATATGAAATTTAGCACAAGCTATACCAGAGGCTCCAGCACCATTATAAACAACCTTAACTTCATTAATTTTCTTTCCAGCTAATTCAACAGCATTCAACAATGCTGCACCACTTATTATTGCGGTTCCGTGCTGATCATCATGAAAAACCGGTATTTTAAGAGTTCTCTTCAATTCTTGCTCTATGTAAAAACATTCCGGTCCCTTAATGTCTTCAAGATTTATACCTCCAAAAGTTGGCTCGAGAACCTGACAAACCCTTATAACTTCGTTGACATCCTTGGAATTAAGTTCAATATCAAAGACATCAATATCGGCAAAAGTTTTAAACAGAACTCCTTTACCTTCCATAACAGGCTTTCCCGCTTCGGGACCTATGTCTCCAAGTCCCAAAACAGCAGTACCATTTGATATTACTGCTACTAAATTGCCTTTAGCTGTATATTCGAAAACTTTACTTACATCATGGTGAATTTCCCTGCAAGGTTCTGCGACTCCGGGTGTGTAGGCTAAAGATAGGTCTCGTTGTGTTATACAGGGTTTCGTTGTTATAACCTCGATTTTTCCTTTTCTACCCATACTATGGTATTCAAGGGCATCTTCTCTTCTGATTTTCATTACTTCTCCGATTTTTAATAATAAGAACAGTATTTATTTGATTTGGAATATGATTGCTTATGAGGATTATATGTTTGAATTTTTTTTTCAACAATTTTTTAATTCATTCAAATAAAAAAACAAAATTATCATAATAAAATTAGATTAAAAAATTTAATATAAAGAAATTGTTTATTCTGTATTAGATTTTATGGTTGTTTTACTAATTCCTGGGTTGGATAGCCCATAATTCTTGAAATTAAGGACAAGGATGGAATCTCATTCAAAATTAATTTTATGATGACCATTAAAGGAACTGACAGAATCATTCCAGTTACACCCCAGATATAAGCCCAGAAAACCAAACCAAAGAGGACTGTAACTGTGTTCAGGGTAAGTTGGTTACTCAGAATCATAGGTTCAATGAAATTTCCGATAACAAAATGTATAACCATTAATACCAAAAGTAAAATTATCACTAATTTAATAGCATCAAATTGAATAAATCCCATCAAAACTGGTAGTAGAACCGATATTATTGAACCAAAAGTCGGTATGTAATTCAATACAAAAGTTAATAACCCCCAGAAGTAAGCAAATTTAACTCCGAATAATAAAAGAACTATCGTTACAATAACAGCTGTTCCTACGTTTATCAGAGTTTTTACCAAAATATAGTGAAAAACAAGGTTCTGTATTTTTTTATAATTCTCATTTATGTTATCAAGATTCCTTTTTTCAAAAACATATTTTAGATAGTCATCTAATCCTGTTATACCCGATAATAGAAAGATATAATACAAAGCAAAAGTAACAAAAGAACCCATAAAAGAACCTACGTTTGTAGCTATAACTCCAGCTGCTTTTGACACGGTATCAAGATTTAAAAATTTTGTAATTTCTGAATAAACAATATTAACTTTCAATCGCATTCCGGTTAAATCATTAATCCAGTAAACCAAGCCCCTGACTTTTTCATCAAATTTTGTGAATAAAAATTTTTGTTGATCTAAAATGTCAGATGTTGTCCTAACGATGATAATTACCAGAGTAAAAAATATAATTAGTGTAATGATAGTAATGATTGGCAAAATAAGCCATTTAGGGGTTTTCTTTTTTAACAAAAATCTTGTTGGAGGCTGCATTAATATTGCTAATAAAAATGCTAATGCCAGAGGAATTAATAAATAGGAAAGCTCCTTTAGTAAATAAAAAATAAGAACAATAAGAAAAATTATTAATATATTTTTAATAGTATTTTCGCTTTGCATCTATTTATTGAAAAAATTTATCCAAAAACACCTATTTTTTTCATCTTGTTACAAAACTACTAACAATTTCGGGAAATTTAGCTAAAAGTTCATCTAATTTTGATAAATCTTTTCCACCAGCCGTAGCAAGATGTGGTTTTCCACCTCCAGACCCACCAATGATTTTAGCTGATTCAGATATGATTTTGCCTGCTGGTATTTTTTTATTCAAATCGTCGGTCACAACACAAACAAGTTGTATTTTGTCTTCAATTTGTGTAGCCAAAAGGCCGACTCCATTTTTGGAAAGCATATTTCTTAGCTCTTCGCCAATCATTCTCAACTCATCAATATTCTCTGCATTAACTTTTTTTGCGATTACGCGAATATCATCTTCGTTTTTTGATTGGGTAACCCAATTTTTCATTTCATTTTTTAATTCTTCAAGCTTCAAGTTCGAAATACCTTTCTCCAGTTGTCTTATCTTATTTGTTAATTCGTTTATTTCAACTTCCTTGCCATTCAATTTTTCAAGGAGATTATCAAGATAATTTATAATAGTATTTCCGGTTATTGCCTCAACTCGCCTTACACCTGCTGCAATTGAGGACTCTGATAATATTTTGAACAATTGGATCTCAGAAGTATTTTTAACATGTGTTCCTCCACAAAACTCCATTGAATAGTTTTCATCCATTACAACAACCCTGACAATATCGCCATACTTATCACCAAAAAACATCTTTGTTTTTGGATTTTTTACGGCTTCCTGAAGAGGTAAAACCTTAGTTTCCACATCTATTGCTTCAAATATTTTCTGGTTTACGATATCTTCAATCTTTTTGATTTCAGAAGGTTTTACTTTTTCAAAATGATTAAAATCGAACCTTAAATAATCTGGTGCAACAAGCGAGCCTGCCTGTTTAATGTGATCTCCAAGAACTTGCCTTAGAGCCTCGTGCAATAGATGAGTTGCTGAGTGATTTTTCATTATTTTCTTCCTACGATATGAATCAACGGTTAATAAGGCTGTTTCACCAACCAGATTTTCTATTTCCTTATCAGTAAAATGAATAATTGCATCACCAACTTTCTTTAGATCAATAACGTTATATTTTTCTCCAGCAAGAATAAATTCTCCGGTGTCAGATATTTGTCCGCCGCTTTCAACATAAAATGGGGTTTTATCAAAAATTATTTTATTTTCATCAACATAAAGAACTCTGGCCTCGGTTGTTAACTCGTTATAACCAGTAAATTCAGTGAATAGCTCAGGTATATTAAATTCAACCTCCTGATGATGAATTTTTCGGGCTTTTCTTGATCTCTCTTTTTGTGCTTTCATTTGCTCTTCGAATCCTTTTAAATCCACAGTCAAACCATTCTCTTCGGCAAGTACTTGTGTAAGATCAAGTGGAAATCCAAAAGTGTCATAAAGCTGGAAAGCATCGGCTCCGCTAATGACTGTCAAAGAGTTTTGCTTCAGATTGGATAGAATATTTTCAAACTTTTCCAATCCATTATCCAAAGTTTGCAGAAAACTTTCTTCTTCGGCTTTAATTACTTTCTGGATAATATCACGGTTCTTTTCCAGCTCTTGAAAAAAGTCACCCATAATTTCAATCAGCTTATCAAGCAATTTATATAAAACAGGTTCCTTGAAACCAAGATTTCTGGCATATCTTGATGCTCTTCTGAGAATACGCCTTAGAACGTAACCTCTGCCTTCATTACCGGGGATTGCCCCATCTGCAATGGCAAAACTTAGTGTTCTGATGTGGTCACTGATGACTCTCATAGCAATTCCATCGGGGTCTTTAAGTATTGGGGAATATTTTCTTGAGCTTAAACTTTCCAATTCGTTTATTAATGGCATAAAAATATCAGTTTCGTAATTTGAATCTTTTCCCTGAATAACTGCACAAATCCTTTCGAATCCCATCCCGGTGTCAACATGTTTTGCCTGAAGTTCTTCGAGTGAACCATCAGATTTTCGGTTATATTGAATAAAAACAAGATTCCAGATTTCAATTACATCAGGTGTTCCTTTATTAACTAATCTGACACCACTCTTATCACTTGTTTTATCATAATGAATTTCGCTGCATGGTCCACATGGTCCAGTCTCCCCCATTTCCCAAAAATTGTCTTTCTCGTCAAATCTTAGAATTCTATCTGAAGGAAGAAATCTTTTCCATAACTCAAATGCTTCGTCATCAGTTCGATAAACAGTGGCGTAAAGCCTGTCCTTCTCCAGACCCCAAACATCAGTCAGAAGTTCCCAAGCCCACTGAATAGCCTCAGCTTTGTAATAATCCCCGAAGCTCCAATTTCCTAACATCTCAAAAAATGTATGATGGTATGTGTCTTTGCCGACTTCTTCGAGGTCGTTATGTTTACCGCTAACCCTTATGCACTTTTGGGTGTCTGCTGCCCTTAGGTAATCTCGCTTTCCTGTTCCCAAGAATACATCCTTGAATTGATTCATTCCTGCATTTGTAAATAATAATGTTGGGTCGCCATGAGGAATAACTGGGCTACCGGGAACAATTCTATGACCTTTTTGCTCAAAAAAATCAAGAAATGATTTTCTAACTTCAGATGATCTCATAATAATATCTATCAATTATTTAATTTTATTCAATACAGAAAAATATAAAATGAAAAAATTGATTATTTATTTTAAAAAAAAATCCGCCGATTTGGCGGATTCAATTGATTTTTGTTTTTCAAACAATTTTTTTATTTTTTTGATGTTGTCTTGTCTTTTTCATTCTCCTGAATTTCAGCCGTAAAGCCAATATTATTGATTGTATAAACCAACATTTCTGGGCTCATCTGATCAGGATTGTACTTCACTGTAAGAATCTTATCATCAAGATTGAGAGTTGATTCTTCTACTCCCTTGAGTAGAATAGTAATTGATTCAATTTTATCCTTTGAAGTTGAATTGGAAACAGAGGTTTTAATTTTTATTTCCTTTAATCCTTCAGCAGTTGCGATTGAGAATGATGCAAATGATGCTATCACAGCGATTATTATGAGTTTTGCAAATAAATTTTTCAAGATTTCTCCACTAATAATGATAAAAACTCTTACTTATACGTAAGAATGAATATAAAGTTACAAAAACTATTTTAGTTTTAACTAAATTTTTAATTAATTTTTACTAAATGTATTCTGTTTGCTTATTTACAATATATTAGTTAGTTTGCATCTGATATGAACAATAATTATGTTTTAATATGAAAATATCATTAACAATATTAATAGTAACTTTACTTTTTTATATTGATTCCTACTCTCAAAACACTATCATTTTTTCAGAAGATTTTGAAATTTTAAATAAACAAGAATTGTTAAAAAAATGGGTGGAAATTTCTAATCTATCCGGAATGAATTTATCTAATGAAAAGCCTCCGTCCTCTACTGGCAGCAAATCTTTAATGATAACTTATAATCCCGATAGAAATAATGGAGGTCATCTTTTTAAAACTTTTGATAAAGACTACAATCAGCTTTTTGTTCGCTTTTATTGTAAATTCTCAGGTAATCATTCTCCTCTTAATCAATTTGTAAAGCTTGGAGGATATAATCCTTTGACTCAATTTTCTCAAAAGGATTTTAACCAGCTCCCAAATGGTGATGACAGATTTTCGGCCGGACCAATAGTGCGTTCAGATTTTGGATTCTGGGATTTAAATGTAAATTGGATGAATATGAAAATTAATCCTGATACGATAGTATTACCAAATCATTTTAATCCCAATCCACCATCATCAGCAAATACAAACAAATGGTATTGTGTTGAGTTCATGATAAAGCTTAATGAACCTGTCAGCTCTTCAAATGGGGAGTTAGCCCTATGGATTGATGGGCGAAAAATTATACACCTTGGGCAGGGATTTCCAAACGGATATTGGGAAAAAGAAAATTTTTTTCCTTCAACAGATAATTCTTCATTTGAAGGCTTCCAATGGAGAAAAGACGATAATTTAAAAATCAATTATCTTTGGCTTTTATATTATTTAACCAATGGAAAATCGGGCAAAAGGGACACAGTGTGGTTTGATGATATAGTAGTTGCAACCAATTATATCGGACCAATTGGTGGTAGTGATATTAATCCTACACAAGGATCATCCGAAAAAAAGATAATTTTTAATCACAAAACTATGTCCATCGAACTCAATGGTCTTGAACCAGTTGAATCGATTAATGAAATTTACATTTTTGATTTATTAGGGAAAAAAGTAATTGATTTGAATTTTCCTCTTGCAAACGGATTTCCAATATCAGGAATACCCCTAAGTCAATATAACATGAATAGAGGTTTATATTACTTAATATTAAAAACTACCAAGAGGACATACTCCACAAAAATTTTAATATTTCCAGGCTAAATTTGGACTTAAATACCTTCTTTGGATTTTGAAACATTATCCTTCAAAATTCGTTTTATAAATGACTATTCTGTGTAATTATAAACAAGAATTAATTGTATAAAAAAATAAATATAATTAGTATTTTTATTGTACTAATATCTCTTTTGGGGTATTCTAATTTGACTGGAATGGAGCCAAATTCAGATAATGCTTCCATTTCCGGCTTCATAAGAGATTCAGATAATGGGGAACCTCTTATTGGAGCAACAATCAGAATTACAGGCACTAGATTTGGTGCAATAACAAATAAAAATGGATATTTTTCCATTTTGGATATACCCCCGGGAAATTATGAAATAGTAATTACCAACATTGGATATTCCGAATTCAAAACAAAAGTTGAATTGAAGTTGAAACAATCCCTAAGAAAAAATTTCGAATTAAAAAGTGCTTCAATTCAAATTCAGGAAATTGAGGTAGAAGCAGAGCGTGAAGTTGAAAAGAGGGAAATTAACATAAGTAAAGTAAATATTCCAATTCAACAAATCAGTAAAATAAGAATTGGAGGTGAATCCGATATTTTTCGTTCTTTGCAGTTTCTGCCCGGTATTTTAACATCATCACAGATTTCCAGCGGTCTTTATGTACGAGGAGGTTCGCCCGACCAAAATCTTATACTCATAGATGGTTCAACGGTTTATAATCCGTCACATCTTTTTGGATTTATATCAACTTTCAATTCTGATGCTATCAAAGATGTTGAACTCATCAAAGGCGGTTTCCCGGCCGAATTTGGTGGAAGGCTCTCGGCAGTGCTGAATCTGACTCAGAAAGACGGTAATTCAAAGGAAATTAATGGCATTGGTTCAATTGGGGTTATTTCCTCGAAATTAACACTTGAAGGTCCTCTTGGAATGGGTTCTTTTCTGCTTAGTGGCAGAAGAACATACTTTGACCTTGTTAAAGGTTTATTACCGCTTGATCCTGAAAACCCCCTGCCTGATTTTGGATTTTATGACGTTAATGCTAAATTGACCCAAAACATTTCGGAAAATGACAAGATAACTTTAAGCGGATTTCTCAGTAATGATGCACTTGATTACGATAGTTTTGGCTTCAACGTTGGGTTGGACATTGGCAATAGAACTCTTTCAGGAAAATGGACACGTATCATTAGCGATAATCTTTTCTCAGAATTATTAGTAAGTTCAAGTATTTACAAGAACAACTTCAGTGGTGAACAATCAGGTTTTGGCTTTTTGGTAGAAAATTCTATTGATGATATCACTGCTAAAGGGTCTGTTAGCTGGTTCACTTCTGATAAAATAACAACAAAATTAGGCTTTGAATCTTCCAGATTAGAGTTCAAATATTTACAGAATTTCACCGGAGAGCGTGATTCAGTTGCAGGCTCTGGAACAGTTTCAACAGGAAGCACTAATCTGACTGTAACCGATTGGAATCATTCAGTTTTTGCTCAGATGAATTATAGCTTCAACGATTTGTTATCATTGCAAATCGGCTTAAGAACAAATTATTGGACACTGAACGATAATTTAACATTCGATCCAAGAATTGCCTTTCGCTGGAGAATGAGCGACGCAATGGTTCTGAAAGCTGCGTGGGGTATATTTCATCAAAATCTAAGGCTTGCCACACAACCGGATTTTTCATTTTTTGACACATGGCTACCTACTGATTCAACCGTTAATCCTACAAGGGCTTTTCATTATATTATAAGCCTCGAGACGGAATTTTTAAAAGGTTATAATCTCAACTTTGATGTTTATCATAAATTTATGCAAAATATTAGCGAGATTAATTCTAACGTTCTTGAACCAAAAAATGTTGCTGCCATATTTTATAATGGTAGCGGTCAATCCTATGGCGTTGAAGTATTTTTGCAGAAAAAGGTTGGTCGCTTAACCGGATGGTTCGGATATAGTCTTGGCTTCATTTATGCTCAGTTTGATAGTATAAACAATGGGAATCGTTTTCGTCCAAAATACGATCGCAGACATGACCTGAAATTAGTCGCTCAGTATCAGATTGATGATAACTGGGAGATAAATGCAACATTTACTTTTCAGTCTGGACAGTCCTATACAGGTGCTACCTCACGAATATTGTCAAGACTGCCCGAGCAAAATTCAGGAAGAGGCAAAATTATACCATCCGAGAGGTATGGATTAAGGCTGCCACCATCACATCAATTGAATATCAGTGGAAGCTATACATTTAAGCTTTTTGGTGCTGATTCAAGAGTGATTCTCGATATTTATAACGTATATAATCGAAGAGACATCTGGTTCAGATACTACGACACCAGATCTCCAGAAACAAAGGTAACAGACGTTAAACTTCTACCAATTTTACCAACTTTTTCATTTGAAATAAAATTCTGAGTTATATGAAAGAATACTTGAAAACAAATAGAATCAAATTCATTTTTTTATCAGTCTTGATTGTTTTGTTTGCCTACTCTTGTGAAGATCCGGCACCACTGGATTATATACCTCAAAATTTTGTGGAAGCTTATTTAATTGTGGGTGAACCTTTTAACAACATTAAAATCATGAGGTCTCAGCCACTTGTTGATTCATTCAACTATAAAAATTCATTTATTACAGATGCCGAAGTTAAAATCAAGTTCGAAAACCAAACCCTTGAATTAGTTCCTAATCCTAACATTTTCGAAGGTTATTATTATCCTGATACAAATATTAAAGTAAAACCCAACACAAAGTATAATCTTGAAGTAAGACTCAAAGATGGAAACACAATAACCGGCGAAACGGTAACACCCGGTGTGATAAAATGGAAAAAGCAGCTACCTCAACTGATTTATTATCCTCTTGATACATTAAAATTACCTGCCAACGATACTCTGAGATTATCATGGGAGCAGGTTCCCGGAACTATTGTTTATTTTATAAGAGTTAAATCGCTCGATACACTCGAATATGGAAAATATTTAGTTCCCCCGACAGACGAAAAGAACAGAAGAATTATCAGACCTTGGGAAAGAGGCACATCAGCTGAATATAACGAGATAACTCGATGGGGATTTATCCCAAACACAGAAACACCTGTCGTTTGGAATTCAATCAAGTGGTTCGGTTTGAACGAGGTGTCAGTCTTAGCTCCCGACTATAACTTCCTCAGGTGGTTCTTGCAATATCAAAGGAAGGGACAAATTGATCCCTTGCTGACAAGTGTCAAAGGTGCCATTGGTGTTTTCGGCTCCTTCTCCGAAATCAGAACTACAACATTCGTTGTTAAAAATCAACCCTAACAAATCACCAAAAAATTATTTTTTTATTAGGGAATAATGAAATTCCTGATAATGCTATCTATTTTATTCAGAAAAAAATAAATTTTTAGATTTTTTTTATGTATTTTTGATATGTATGAATAAATTGTTAGAAAAAATACATCTACCAAAACTAAAAAATTCATAATATTATGATACCGTCTTTTGAAGAAATAATGCTGCCTTTTTTGAGAATGCTTGAAAATCAAAAAGAATATTCACTTCAAGAAGCAGAAGATTACCTTGCAAACATTTTTAACTTGACAGAAGAAGAAAAAAGAGAATTACTACCAAGTGGACAGCAACCAGTATTTAGAAATAGGTTAGGATGGGCAAAGACTTATTTAAAAAAGTCGGGGCTTATATTAAGTCCTAAAAGAGCTCACTTTAAAATAACAAACAGAGGGCTGGAATTATTAGCTAAAAATCCAAAAGAGATTTCTATTCAAACATTAAATCAATACCCTGAATTTGTAGAATTTAAAACAACCAAAAAGACTCATGAAATTAATGATAATAAAAGTATAGAGTTAATCGAAGATTCCAATATTAGAACTCCAGAAGAATCTTTAGAATATGCATATCAAAAATTAAGTTTAGAGTTGGTTAAAGAAGTTCTTGAAATTGTTAAAAGTCGTTCACCTTCTTTCTTTGAAAAATTAGTAGTTGATTTATTAATTAGAATGGGATACGGTGGTTCAAGAAAAGATGCCGGAGAAGCTTTAGGAAAGTCAGGCGATGGAGGAATTGATGGAATTATTAAAGAAGACAAATTAGGACTTGATACCATTTACCTCCAAACTAAGCGTTGGGAAAATCCTGTACCATTAAAAGAGATACGGGATTTTACAGGAGCATTAGCATCAAAAAAAGCACGAAAAGGTGTATTTATTACTACTTCAACATTCCCCACAAGTGTTTATGAATTCATTAAACAGGTTGAATATAAAATTGTTCTAATTGATGGTGAACAATTGGCTAACTTAATGATTGATAATAATGTTGGTCTATCCACTATTACTGAGTATCAATTAAAAAGAATTGATTCTGATTATTTTGAAAATGGATAATTTATTTGTCTAAAAGATTAGATACTATTTTTTTAGTGAATTAATATTTGACCAAAAATAGTTTAATTGTAAATGAACTAAAAATAAATTCAATAATTAATATTTAAATTATAAATTTGGTTATAACAATTTTATTTTGATAAAAATTGAAACAAATTGAATAATTATGACAGAATCCGAAATATTAGAATTTAGAACATTAATTAATAAATACATAAATACAGATAAAAGTATCTTATATCATAAGAAATCTTTACTACTCAATGGTGATGTTTTAGACAAAACTAATTTTGATAATGAAATATTTGATCTGATAGTAACATCCCCTCCTTATAATGTTGACATAATATATAATTCTCATAAGGATGATCTAAGTTATGAAGAATATTTAATTTTTTCAGAAAAATGGCTAAGTAATTGTTTTTATTGGACAAAAAAACAGGGAAGATTGTGTTTAAATATCCCATTAGATAAAAACAAAGGAGGACAAAAAAGTGTTGGTGCAGATTTAACAACTTTGGCTCAAAAAGTTGGTTGGAAATATCATTCAACAATAATATGGAATGAGGGTAACATTTCAAGAAGAACGGCTTGGGGTTCATGGTTGTCTGCTACAGCACCATATGTAATTGCTCCAGTAGAATTAATAGTAGTCTTTTTTAAAGATGAATGGAAAAAAACAAACGGTTCAAAAATTTCTGACATTACTAAATCCGAATTTATGGAGTGGACAAATGGACTTTGGACTTTTAATGGTGAAAGCAAAAAAAGGATAGGACATCCTGCCCCTTTTCCCATTGAATTACCTTATCGATGTATTAAATTATTTAGTTTTGTTGATGACATAGTTTTTGATCCTTTCACTGGCAGTGGTACAACATTAATAGCAGCAAATAATATTAATAGATACTCTGTTGGATTAGAAATTGATTTAAAATATTGCTATCTTGCGAAACAAAGAATTATCAATGAATCAAAATTGCTATTTTAATAAATACTATTATGAAAACTAAAAATATTAGTATCAATGAATTAGTTATTGAATACTTCAAAAAACATCCCAAAAAAGAATTACCACATGGACAAGTTGTTGACTGGGTAGAGAAACAATATTTAAAAATGTATGGTAGAAAACCAAGGGATACTTGGAGAGCTATTAGGAAATTACATCAAGAGGGCTTTTTAATTAAGGTCAAAAAAGGAATTTATAAATATGATCCAGAGCAAGTTTCTAATAGAAATATCGAAGATTTTACTCCAGAACTAAAAAAACTTATTTTAGAAAGAGACGGATATAAATGTGTCATGTGTGGGAGATCAGATAAAGAAGGCTATGAACTTCATGTAGATCATATTTTACCAAAAGATAAAGGTGGAAAAGCAACTCTTGACAATGGTCAAACATTGTGTTCAATTTGTAATTTTAGAAAGAAAAACTACAATCAAACTGAAAGTGGGAAAAAAATGTTTATAAGATTATGGGAAACTGCTAAGAAAATTGGTGATAATGAAACCCAGGAATTTTGTGAAGATATTCTGAGCACTTATGAAAAATATGGTGTTAATGGCCATATTCAATGGAAAAGAGATTAAATTTGATTATAATTATTTTGTCTCTTTTTGATTGTTTAGATATCCTGAATTAATAATGTTCAATTAATGTAATTACTTTATCTCAATAAATTAAATTTTATCCCCTCCCCCATTCCTTACTATCAGTCAGTTCTTTTCAGTAATAATTATTTATTTTTTTATGATTTTCTCGGCGAAGTTCAAATTCCTTGATTTTATTTTCAGGAAATAAACACCATCGGGAACATTGCTAATATCAAGACTTAACAAATAATTGTTATTTATAGTATATTTTGAATCAAATAATTTATTACCAAGAATGTTTGTAACTTCCACCATAATTTCATCGTCCATCACATCTGATAAGAGAATATTGAACTTCCCGTTGCTTGGATTTGGAGTTATCAGTATATTTTGATTATTAGTTAAATCACTAACATTAGATATAATATTGAATGGGTCAGAAATATTTGAACAATTGTTTTCGTCAAAAATTTCGACGGAATAATCGCCTAATTCAGTAATAGTTATAGTTCTGGCTATTGAATCTTTAATTGGTTTCCCATTAAGATACCATTGAAAAGCCTTTGCCTCTGATGATTGCAAAATAATGGGTGAAATCCTTGTAATTATAGGTTTTTGTGGAATAGGAGCTGTAACAACATTAAAAGTAGCAGTGGTTTTGCAGCCTTCGCTTGTTGTAGCAGTTAGCTTATATTCACCTAATGCCTTAACCTGAATCTTTCTGGTTTTTTCACCAGTTGACCATTCATAAGATGTAAAACCAAGTGAACCGGACAATTCAAGATTTATAGAATCTCCATCACAGATAGGATACTTTCCGACGGTTCTGATTGTCAGGTCAGGAAGTGGAAGAACGGTTACTTCAACAGACCTTGAACGTGCTTTACAGCCACTCCCATCATCAATCGAAAGAGAATAAGTACCACTTTCTTTGACAACTATTCTCTTTGTAGTTTCGCCATTTGACCAATTATAAGTTGAAAAATCATCTTCTGCTTCGATAATAACTGAATCACCCCTGCAAATTCTTGTTTCGCCAATCACTTTGATTCTTGGCTGAGGGACATTGCAATCCATAATTGGAGCTTCCCAGATACCCTGACCATAGGTGGCTGCCCTGATTTTCTTTGTTGGATAATGAATTTCCAGCTCAGATATTATCAAATTTGGTTTTCCCTGCCCATAAGGCTCCCAATAACCAGAATTATAATCTGTGTAGAAAACTCCGATATCTGTTCCAACATACAATCTATCGGGCGAATCATTTTGATAGACAATTGTATTGACCGGTATATTCGGGAGGTTCCCTGATATATTTTTCCAACCAATTCCTTCGTTGTATTCGAAAACTTTTGTTCCAGCACCATAACCCCCATTTGTTATCCATGCTCTTTTGTTGTTTTTTTGGTCAACAGTAATATAAGTAATCATACTTGTCTGAGGATTGGAAATATTTTTCCAGTTTGCACCACCATCATAAGTAACATAAATAGTATTAAGAGTTGCTGCATATATTGTATTGCTGTCGCTCGGTGCAAAAGCAAGAGAACGAAGGGTAGAACCTGAAAATTTTGAAATCTTTTTCCATTGCCTGCCATTATTCCAGGAAGCCCAGACATTCTGGTATCCGGCTATTAATTTATCTGGATTATGAGGACTGATGAGAAAAGGAGTTACCCATGCTCCACTTTCACCAGTTGTACCTCTGCTTAACATAGTAGAAAAGGTTGAACCATTTGAAGTTCTGTATAAATTTCCGTTGTAAATGGAGAGATATATATTATTTGCATTAGTATGATCAATGGCACATTCCATACCATCTCCGCCATACACTTTTTTCCATGCACCATTTATCAGCATACTGGTTCCATTGTCCTGAGAACCTGCAATAATCATATTAGGATTAGTGTAAGACCCTCCCATGCGATAAAATTGAGTGATGTTCATACCTTCATCGACAGAATACCATTTTTTTCCTCCATCAGAAGTTCTGTCTATTCCACCATCATTTGTAGAAAATAAATCACCCGAAATTTCATCAAAAAGCAGATAATGAATATCAGCATGAACTAAAGGTTTGTTATATCCGCCATACCAATGAGTAACATGTTCCCAGTTATAGCCACCATCAGTAGATTTCCATATATTAATACCCCCGACAAAAATTTCTTTATCGTCCCATGGAGCAACTGCAAGGCACAAATCATACCAGCCCTGACCCACATTTCTGTCATCTCCTGTACCCTGATCACGTCCCAAAATATTTGGAGTATTTCCAGAGTTTGAACTTACAACTTTCCATGTTGCACCTTCATCATTAGAAACTCTGAAAGAATGAAATGGAGTTGTTGAGCATAAGGCATAAACATTTTGATTATTAGCGGGAGTAACTGCCAGAGCTATACGATTAGCACCATTTACCTGATGAACAGAGACCCATGTTTCACCAAGGTCAGTTGATTTGAAAATGCTCGGATTGCTCCCATACGTTGCGGCATATAAAATATTAGGATTGCCCGGCTTAGCGAGCAGATCTTTAAAATATCCCTGATTGTTTTTATTTATCCAAGTGGTACCGCCATCTGTGGTTTTAAAAATACCTGCACTTGTTGCAGCAATAACCACGTTCGGATTGTTCGGATGAACTACCAATCTTGCGACAACTTGCTGGCTATTCAAAGCAAAGGCAAGGTTAGTAATTTTCCAGCTTGCTCCTTCGTCGGTTGTTTTCAAAACACCAATGGAATATGCATTGCCACCGCCACCACCAATTCCATTTGCATCACCGGTAGCAATATAGACAATTCTTGGGTTATCCTGACAGAACTGAATATCGGAAATACCTAGAGATAAGAATTGAGTAAACGGAAATTCGGTCCATGTTTTACCGAAATCATTAGAATGCCATAATCCACCGGAAGCTGCACCTGCCCAGATGGTTTTAGGTTTTGTAGGATGAATCCTCACTACATTAACCCTCCCGACTCCTTTATCATTACCACCTGACGGAGGTGGAGGATTAGTAAATGGTCCCAAAGCTTTCCATTGTGCTGTTGATAAAAGTGAATTTTTCTTGCTATTATTAATTACATCAAAATAAGAATTAAGATATTTTGCTACATTTGGAATAGTTCCATCGGGATTGAGTCTTGTTTCCCAGAAATGTTCCCATCGTTTGAACTGCTTCCAACCGCCCTTTCTCAATGAGTCAGGAATATCTTTCCAGATTTCCTCGATTTTTTGTCTCATCTGTTCAAAATTATCATTCTGACTTAGTTGAACAGTCTGAATGCTGGGTTGTGCTTGAATTTCAAAGGTAGAGAGAACTAATATTGAAATCAATAAAATTAATAAATTATCTGTAAGAATCTTTTTCATAACTATGGCTTTTCCAAATTATTATAAACGAATTTTTAACATAACTATTTATCAAAAATGTATAACACATTCTTCGAATAAATAGTTACACTTAAAGTCAACAAATGTTGGGTCTACTTGTTTATCAGTAGTTTGTCAACATAGCTTTTATCGGCAATTACAATCTGAACTATAAAGACTCCAGGGTTCAGAAAACCAAGATCAATTCTTAAATCATTTTCTTGTAACGCTGAATATTGTTCCTCATAAACCTTTTGCCCCGTTTGGTTAAATATTTTTAGAATAAAATCCTGCCCTTGTAGAAATTCTTTATTAAGAAATATCAATTTCTCTGTTGGATTTGGATAAAATAAATATGATGGAATATGTAAGCTTTCTTCGACTGTAGTCATTTTATAAAAATATTTGTCGGAAATATTTTTGCAACCTTCTTCATTTGTGATTTCAACCTGATAGTACCCCTCTTTTTTGGGTGTATATGTTTTGCTTCTTGCCAGAGGTATTATATTTCCATCGAGATACCATTGATAAGCAAATGCATCACTTGATATAAGAATATTATCTGATTGAGTGATGCTTGGTTTTTCTGGAGCTGGTTTCATTTTTATGTCAATGAATGCAGTTCTTTGACAATTTTGGCTTGTGGTGGCTGTAACAGAGTATCTACCCGGTTTTGTAATTGTGATTCTTCTTGAAGTTTCACCTGTTGACCATTTAATTGAAGTGTAAATAATCTGAATTCCAGAAATTTCAACATTATCGCCTTCACAAGCATTATCCGATGGAGTTGCTCTTAAAATTATTTCAGGTGCTGGAAACATTTCTATTATAACATCAGTTGATCTTGCAGAGCATTCATTTTTATCTGTAACAAAAACATAATATGTGCCCGGTGATTTCACCCAGATACTTTTTGTTGTTTCACCATTTGACCAACGATACGCACTATAATTTCCGGAGCATTCAAGCAAAACAGAATCACCCTCACAAATAGATTTGCTTCCTTTGACTGTAATTTCAGGGGCAGGAATATTGCAGTCAATTATTTTGGTCTGCCATAGACCCCTACCATAAGTTCCAGCCCTTAATAAACCACTTCCCGGTGGAATCTCCAGATCATTAATTATGACATTAGGAAGTCCATCATTAAAAGGAATCCAGAATGGTTTTAAATTATCTCTTACAAAAACACCAATGTCAGTTCCTATATACATTCTGCCTGGAGAATTTTTCTGATATATAATACAATTAACAGGCACATTGGGAAGTGAATCTCCAATGTTTGTCTGTTGAGTCCCTTCAATTTCATATACTTTATAATCCTTATTATACCCTGAGAATGTTAACCAGAAACGCATCGGCGAAAGTGGATCAACAGCAATTCCGGTTATGGCAACAGGTGCGCGAAATACTTCAGTCCATAAAGTTCCGCCGTTGGTCGTTCTGAACATTTGATTGAATGCACCGGCATAAATTACATTCGGGTTCGATGGAGCAACAGCCAATGTTCTGAAATTTCCACCAACAAAATTAGATATTTTATTCCACGTTTGCCCTCTGTCTGTTGATTTCCAGATGTTTTGCAAACCTGCAAATAAAATTTTGGGGTCTGTGGGATGTAAGACCAAAGGAGATACCCATGCTCCTTTTTCTTTACTGATATTTGAATCGAGCATTGTGCTGAAGGATAAACCTCCATTCGTTGATTTGGTGAACTCACCATAATAAAGCGAGGCATACATATATTTTGGATCTGAATAGTCAATCAGGCAACTCATTCCATCACCACCCTGAACATTTTTCCATACTGCATCACTATAAATATGAGTCCCGTTGTCCTGAGTGCCCCCAATTAATATATTCGGATTTGTTGCAGAACTGTTAATTTTATAAAATTGAGTCACTTCAAGACCATTACTTATATCTGTCCAATGAATTCCTTCATTAGTTGAATATTGAATACCTCCATCATTGCAAGAATAAAGAATGTTATTATAGTCAAATCCAAGAAAATGATGGTCAGCATGAACCCATGGGTTGATTCTATTATCTCTCCAACTCGTCAGGAGTTTCCATTGGACGCCGCCATCAGTTGATTTCCATATATTAATTCCGCCAATATATATTTCATTCATATTCTTATTTGAAGCAGCTATGCATAAATCATAGAACCCCTGCCCACCGGGAGATTTTCCATCATCTTCAAAGCTCAATATATTTGGTGCATTACTCCTGTTTGATGGATTAGCCCAGTTGCTTCCACTATTTGTTGACAGCCAGAAAGAATGAAATCCCCCGTCCATAGCTGCTGCCACTGCATAAACATAATTTGGATTTGCTTTGGAAACAGTAAGTGCAATTCTCGATACATCCGCAAATTCAAGAACTTTATCCCATGTATTAGTAGCTGTGCTATATTTTTTAATAGTATAAGTATTGGGTGGAGTTATGAATGCCCCATAAAATGTTGAAAAATCATTTGGTTTGAATTCCAAATCCCTACAGTATTCATTAGTTAATACTGTCCAGTTCTGACCACCGTTTGTGGAGGCATATACTCCAGCATTTGAAGCAATAACAACTGCGTTTGGGTTCGTAGGATTTACTAAAACTCTATTAATAAGAACAAAGTTATTCAAATTTGCGATAAGTCCGGTTCGAAACCATGTGTTACCTCCGTCAGTTGTTTTTATTACACCTATACTGAAACCAAAGTTTTGTCCCATCACTCCAGCTGCATTGGCATCGCCAGTTGCTGCATATATTATACTCGGATTAGAGGGTGCCACAGCAATGTCTGAAATACCAATCGAAAGAAACTCAGTAAAAGGAAAGGTTTGCCATGTAACCCCTCCGTTATTAGATTTCCATACTCCTCCAAAAGCAGCACCAGCCCATATTATGTTTGGATTTAATGGATCGAAGGCTACACAGTTCATTCTGCCAAGTCCGGAAGGAGCAATCTGAGTATGTTTTTGTGGCATCCTGTTAGGTCCTAATGGTTTCCAATCAGCTTTTGTTTGTAAAATCTGGTCAGCTTTGAGATTTTCATTAAGTCTTTCATAATTTTCAATAATCCGGGTAAGAGGGGGAATATTCCCTTCGGGGAACAACCTCTGTTCAAGAAAATATTCAAGTCTTTTAAATTGTTTCCAGCCTTTAGCCTTAGTTGGTATTTTATCAGACCAATAATTATTAAAATCATTTTGTAAGACTTCAAATTTTGCAGGATTAGTCAAATGATTAGGGTTAATCCATGGCTGCCCCATCAAGTCTAAGTTCGAAACCAAAAAATATATAACAATAATAAAAAAAAGAGTTGTTTTCTTTTCCATTTTAATGCTCTCATATTATTTTAAAAACACTCAAAAATAACAAAAAAAGGCTTAAAAACATCGAAATTACATAAATTTCTATCTGAGATTTTAAGGAAATATTACTGATTGACGATAATTCTTTCTGTAATATATTCTTAGCTATAATTAATTATTTAAAATGAGAAAAAAAGCAAGAACTCCAGATGAATATATCTTTTACGAAGGTATTGATAATATTCAGTTTTCTAATATTAATTATGATGAAGAGGAACACGATAATAATCATAAATTTAATAAGTATGACAATTTAAATTATATCATTGATAATGAAAATCTTGAAGAGGAAGCTGATACAAACAGCAATGAAAAAATCATAGATAGATTAAAATCCTTATTTGATGATTCCAGAAACTTTCAGGATACAGACAATTTTAATGATTTGTTTTATGAAAAAAACAGTATCATTACTACTGAGGAAGAATTCAGACAAAAGAATTTTAAGGATTTTCTTGAGCTAAAATACGAAACAAAATTACCAAAAGCATATTCTAACTCATCATTAGTTCCTTCGGAATTATTAAAACCTTCATCTGAAAAGATTCAAATACATGATGACCCATCAAAAACAACCGGTCATAACAAGCATAGGGCGACTGTTTTGATAAAAAAAGATGAGAATGAAAATATTAAAGGTATTCAGGTAATTTGTATCTGCGGCGAGAGAATAAATATCTCCTTCGATTATGATACAAATGAAATCAATACTCAATCTGAGTATGAAGGGCAATCTCCTCAAGAATAGCACTAACTCGCAAACATTCATTCAGATCACCATCGTAAACACAGGCTTTTCCTTTGTTATGAACTTCAAAGGCAAGCGATTCAGCCCGATCGTAACTGCAATTAATAGCTTTTATTAATTGCTCAATTACTTCATCGAAAGAATGAACATCATCATTAAATAAAATAACTTTAGCCGATATATCAATACCGTCAATAACCCCAACTATGGGTTCATCATATGTTTCAGTATTGTTTAAAATTATTTTATCCATTTTTTTCAAGAATGTCATCGTGATTTTCAATAATTTTCTTATTGACATAGTTTTCAAACTTTTTTAACTAAAAAAAACTAAAAATATTTTAAAAAGTTAATATTTTTTCTGTCATTTTACATCTTTTGACTTTTTTCGTTGTTTTGTGAAAAAGTCTTTTGTAATTTTAAAGTTTAGATTTTTATCAGAATTTAAGATAGAGTTTTTGATTATGTATGATTTGGTAATTTTTATACCTTTAATACCATTTATTGGCTTTCTTATTACAGGATTGTTTGGAAAAAAACTTAAGAATGAAACTCTGATAGGTTCAATTGCAAGTGCAGCAGTAGGAATTTCTTTTATACTATCTTGCATTCTTTTTTATTCTCTTCTTAACCAGCACATTGAAGACCCGGTTATTGTTCCATTATACACATGGATAAGTGCAGGAAGCTTTAATGTTAATATTTCTTATCAGGTGGACCAGCTTTCGGTTCTTTTTTCATTGATTGTTACTGGGGTCGGATTTCTTATACATGTTTATTCTATTGGTTACATGCATAAGGACAGAAGTTTTGCACGCTTTTTTGCCTATCTGAATCTCTTCATTTTTATGATGCTCAATCTTGTGCTATCAAGTAATTTCCTGCTTACATTTTTAGGATGGGAAGGTGTAGGGTTGTGTTCTTACCTTTTGATAGGATTTTGGTACGACCGCAAATTTGAAGGTACAAGAATTACATGGACAGGAGATGCAGGAAACAAGGCATTTATAGTCAATCGAATTGGCGATTTCGGTTTCATTATAGCAATGTTCATAATTTATGTAACATTTAATACTTTAGAATATCAAACCGTTATTGAGTTAGCCGCAGGTTCCTATTCAACTTATTTTAATACAGGAATAATGACAGCAACCACCTTGCTTCTTTTCTTGGGATGTACAGGAAAATCAGCTCAAATACCACTTGCTGTCTGGCTTCCTGATGCCATGGCAGGACCAACACCCGTTTCCGCTCTAATCCATGCCGCAACAATGGTTACAGCAGGAGTTTTTTTGGTAGCAAGGACTTCTGTTCTTTTTGCATTATCTCCGGTTAGTATGACTGTTGTTGCTATTGTTGGTCTTCTGACTGCTTTTTTTGCTGCAACTATTGGATTAGTTCAGAATGATATAAAAAAGGTTCTTGCTTATTCTACAGTCAGTCAACTAGGGTTTATGTTCGTAGCTCTTGGTGTTGGGGCTTTCTCTGCTGGAGTATTTCATGTAATGACTCATGCCTTCTTCAAAGGGTTATTATTTTTAGGAGCTGGTGCTATCATTCACGGACTTCACGAAGAGCAAAATATTAAAAAGATGGGGAATCTGAAAGCATATATGCCTACGACTTATAAAACTTTTTTAGTTGCTACTCTTGCAATATCCGGCATTCCATTTTTCAGTGGCTTCTTTTCGAAGGATGAAATTCTATGGTATGCTTTTAGCAAAGGACACTGGGCTTTATGGTTAGTTGGAGTTACTGCAGCATTTTTCACAGCATTCTATATGTTCAGGTTGCTTACATTGGTATTTCACGGTAAGGAAAGATTTGACCATCATCATATTCACCCACACGAAGCACCTAAAACCATGACAATACCTTTGCAGATATTGGCAGTTTTATCTGCTGTAGGTGGATTTGTAGGAATTCCTTATGCTCTGGGTTTTTGGTTCAGTCCCCATCCTAATATGCTCGAAAACTGGCTTGAACCTGTTTTTATGACTGCACAATCCATCATTTATAAGTCTTCTGCACATGTGGAAATTGGTCACAAAATTCATATTGAAGAATATATTTTGATGTTAATTTCGGTTGCAGTCGCACTTTTTGCTATCAGGTTGGCTCTTAATTTTTATAAAAAGGATGAGCTTTGGACTGTGCCACGTAAATTAGCAACTAACAACAAAAGAGCTTTCAATTTATTGCTGAATAAATATAAATTAGATGAATTCTATTTCGCAGCTATCGTCGATCCATTAATGCTGGCTGCAAAAAGCTTCTTCTGGCAGGTATTTGATGTTAAAATTATTGATGGTATTGTTAATGGTCTTGGTGCATTAACTCAGGATATTGGAAATTATGTCAGGAAAATCCAGACAGGTATTGCTCAAAATTATGCTCTTTTGATGATGGCTGGAATTATTGTCATTATCGCTGTAATTATATTTTCAAGTTAAATTAGAATTGTAAAATTGTAATTAGATGGTTATGGTTTATTTTTTCATTGTTCTATTTTTACCATTACTTGGGTCGGTATTACTTCTTTTCTTTAATAAAAAAAACAAACTTGCTCTAAAGTCAACAGCTCTTGCATTTTCGATAGCAACATTTATTGTTTCTGTTTTATTGTTCCTTAGCTTCGATTCCGAAAATCCCGGATTTCAGTTATATTTCGAAGCGGTCTGGATACCTCAGTTTGATGCAGGATTCAGAATTGGACTCGACGGAATGTCAATGTTGCTGGTTATGTTGACTACTTTCATCTCACCAATAACGATTTTATCTTCGTTTTCGGCAATCGAGAAAAGAGACAAAGAATACTATGTTATGATTCTGATGTTGCAGTTTGCTATGACTGGTGTTTTC
Organism: uncultured Hyphomicrobiales bacterium; assembly: GCA_964473465.1. Classification (GTDB taxonomy): domain Bacteria; phylum Bacteroidota; class Ignavibacteria; order Kapaibacteriales; family UBA2268; genus CALHRB01. Next base: position 92,852 of record CAYYPE010000003.1, on the reverse strand, counting down.
GTGTCTCTTGATCTGTTTTTATTTTACATTTTTTGGGAATTAATCCTAATCCCGATGTATTTCATTATTGGAATATGGGGTGGAAAGGATAAATTATATGCTACTGTTAAATTCTTCCTTTTCACTGTTGTTGGTTCATTATTTATGCTGGTCGCTGTGGTGTGGCTTGGTTTCTATGTTGGCAGTGAAATATTGAGAACCGATTCAGGTTTTACAACTAATTTCATCGCTATTAAGGAAGCCATAACTTTTAACCAGATACCTATTGACATTCAAAAATGGATGTTTTTAGCTTTTGCATTATCTTTTTGTATCAAGGTTCCCTTATTCCCATTTCATACATGGTTGCCAGATGCTCACACCGAAGCACCAACTCCCGGATCTGTAATTTTAGCTGGTGTTCTGCTCAAAATGGGGACTTACGGTCTAATCAGATTTAACTTGGAACTTTTCCCACTTGCTTCATTTGAATATGCCCCGCTCATAGCTTTCCTATCAGTCATTGGAATTATCTATGGTGCATGGATGTCTATGGTGCAAAATGATGTGAAACGTCTTGTGGCTTATAGTTCTGTCAGTCACCTTGGTTTTGTAGTGTTAGGAATTTTTTCGATGACTTCCGAAGGAATACAGGGTGCTATTATTCAAATGGTCAATCATGGGTTATCAACAGGTATGCTATTCCTTTGCGTAGGCATGCTTTATGAGAGGAGACATACAAGAGAAATTGAGGAATTTGGAGGGATTGCAAAAGTTATGCCTGCCTTCACTGTATTTTTTGCAATAGCTTTGTTGGCATCTGTTGGTTTGCCCGGTTTAAATGGGTTTGTTGGAGAATATCTTACTTTGCTGGGGGCATTTAAATCTCCGTTCCTGAATTCCTGGACTTACACAATTTTTGCGGCGACCGGAGTCATATTCGCTGCAGTATATCTACTTACAATGTTTCAAAAGGTTATGTTTGGAACCATAAATAATCCACATAATCTTAACCTCAAAGACATAAACAGAAGAGAATGGATAACATTGATACCTGTTGTTATTTTCATTGTGTGGATTGGTGTTTATCCTCAGACCTTTCTTAAAGTCTCGGATAAATCAACCAAAGCATTGGTTAACAAACTTCACGAAAAGAAATTCGGCGGAAAGCCTTATGTTTTAAAATTGGATAACATAAATAAAAAATATTGAGTTAACATTAATAATTTTCGGATCTTGATAATGGAATATATTTTTGCTTCACCTTTAATTTCGATACTTTTTTTCTCGGTATTCATTCCCGTTGTTGACGGAATAACAAAAAATAAAACAACTGTATTCATTCTGACTTTATCAGGTCTGCTTATAACGAGCATTTTAGCAATTTATACATTAACTTTGCCAATTGAGGCAATTCAGAACATGGATAGAAGCATAACAGTCAGTAAAAACATGCTTTTGTTTGGAGGATTTTCATCATATTTTGACATTTTATTTTGTTTAGCGGGCGTTTTAGTTATTTTAGCTTCCAGAAATTACCTGAATAGAGAATATGGAGAATATAAAGAATATTACTCTTTGATTTTGGCTTCCATTTCTGGAATGATTCTTATAGCTCATTCCAATAATTTATTAATTCTTTTCATTGGTATTGAGACAATGTCAATACCATTTTATATTCTTGCCGGTTTTTTCAGGACAAATCAAAAGTCAGTTGAAGCATCAATTAAATACTTTCTACTGGGAGCTTTTTCAACAGGTTTCCTGATTTATGGAATAGCTATGATTTACGGTGCAACCGGCAGTATTGACATTTCGATAATATCATCAAAAATTCAAACAGGTCAAGCAATTGATTTATACCTGAAAATTGGTCTTGCTTTACTAATTGTTGGTTTATGTTTCAAAGTTGCGATATTTCCTTTTCATCAATGGGCTCCCGATGTTTATGATGGATCACCTACTGTTGTTTCGGCATTTTTAAGCACAGCAGGGAAAGCTGCTGCATTAGTCGGATTTATCATAATAGATAAAGGATTTTTACCCCAGCACAGTTTCAACGAGGTATCTACCCTCCTGAATACAAATTTCAAGCTAATATTAGCTATTCTGTCTGCATTTACAATGATCATCGGAAATATTAGTGCTCTCGTCCAAAAGAATGTTAAAAGAATGCTTGCATATTCATCAGTTGCCCATGCTGGATATTTACTAATGGGTATAGCCTCGAATAATCAGGATGGCTGGAGCGGAATTATGTTCTATTCAACAGCATATATATTTATGCAAATTGGAGCTTTCATTGTTGTATCAGTTTTAGAGCGACAGACCGATAATTTCATTACTTTTGAAGAATACTCAGGACTTCGAAGTTCACATCCTTTCTTAGCAGCCGTAATGGCTATGTTTATGCTATCTCTGGCAGGAATTCCACCGTTTGCAGGCTTTTTTGGAAAATATTACCTTTTTGTTGCCGCAGTGAAAGCCGACCTTCTGTGGTTGACAGTTATTGCAGTTATTGCTTCTATTATTTCAATGTATTTTTATATTGGATTAATTTTGCAAATGTATTTCAAGGAACCTTTATCGAAAGAGCCTGAATCTGATACTGGATTGGCTAAAATAACTTTAGCTATCTCAGCAATAGGAATTTTACTTTTTGGTGTTTTCCCGCAAATTATTGTTAATTTGACTGAAAAGTTTTTTAATTGACAATTTGAAATCAGATGCTAAAATGTAACATTTTATTGAATTTTTGGTTAATTAATCTGATTTTTATTAATTTTTGAGTATCAAAATGAAAAAATATTCACTCCTTGTATTGATTTTTATTATTACCTTGATAAACCATTCAACATTTTTCGGTCAAGTTGGTAAATGGAGAATGCTGATTGACAAACCCACATTTGATGTTGCTGTAAATCCAAAAAACTATAATACTATCTATGCTGGTGGCGAAGGAAGAATTTTTTATCGGTCTTATGATGGTGGAAGAACTTGGGACACAATTGAAGTTGGTTATAGGTTTGGTTCAACAATGTTTAACAATGTTATACCAAATCCCGAAGATACTAATCAGATATTAATCGGGGGTTTGAATTTCGGAACCATTAGAATGACTACTGATCAGGGAAACACATGGGAAATTGTTCTATCCAAAATATCGCCTGTTGAATTGAATGGAAAATCTATGCACTACAAGCCCGGTTCAAAGGACACAGTCTTTGCAGGTGATTTTCGTTATGCAGTTTTATATAGGAGCACTGATAGAGGTTATACATGGGACTCGCTTTCCACAATTACTAATACATATCGTGTGCGAAGACCTGACGGAACTATAGTTGATACAATTATGCCCACAACTATAGGAGCTTTTAATATCAGAACCGATAGCTCAAATATAATTGTTGCCGGAAGCACATCTGGTGAGGTATTTATCTCAACAGATGGAGGTTATACCTGGAAATATACTGACCAATTAATCAAAACTAACAATCCAAGCGGACAAAGTGATTGCGAGGTAACAAGAGTTGTTTTCAGCGAAAGAGACCCAAGAGTTGGTTACATTGTAATCACATATCTGTTTTTTAATAATTTACCAAATGGCGGATTGCATAAAACAACTGATGGAGGGTACACATGGGATTTAATTGCTTTCCCCGATACAAGCATCTGGGCTTGCGATACAAGAAAATTTGGTGACGAAGATGAAGTTTTTATCGGAGGTTATACAGAAGACTTTTACGTTAAAGATTCTATTCGAGTTCCCGGCTTGGGCATTTTAAGACGATCGCAGGACGGCGGAAAAAGCTGGATTGCCTATGACCCACACATTGAATGGGCAATTGAAGCTCCAAAATTTAATGCTCCTTTGTATTCAGTTCATTTTCCTAACAAAGATACCGGATATGTTGTTGGTGCATATGGAAATATTATTAAAACAACTGACGGGGGTGAATATTGGTCAAAACTACTTTATCAGGAAAACAACTACTTCAAAACTGTATTTTTCTTTGATGGTAGAAAAGGCTTTGTAGCTGGAGCAGATGGTTTTTTAATCTATACTGATAACGCTGGTATTTCATGGAAAGAAATAAATACAAAGATTAAAGAAAAAATCAATCAATTGAAATTTATCGACACTAACGTTGGTTTTGCTGTATGTGATAACGGAACTATCATCAAATCAACGGATTCAGGAAATAATTGGTCAAAGCAAAATTCACCTGTTAATAAGAATTTATTTTCGGTCCATTTCGTAAATGATAACACTGGATTTGCAACTGGTGTGGACGGAACACTATTAAAAACAACCAATGGTGGACTTGATTGGTCTATTAAAGATTTGCAAAGAAATGATTCACTAAACTCAGTCTTTTTCATTGATAACTCCACTGGTTATATTTGCGGTCAAAATGGTTTAATCCTCAAAACAGAAGATTCAGGAAATAGTTGGATCCCATTAAATACAAATACCAATTTAGGTTTATATTCTGTTTATTTTCCATCAAAAGACATTGGTTTTGCTGCGGGAGTTAACGGTTTAATACTAAAAACCACAGATGCTGGCTCCTCATGGTTCAAAATTCATCCAAATCACAGCAGAACTATTTATTCAATATATTTTCCAGACGAACAAACCGGAGCCGCTTCAGGACATTTGAATACACTTGCTGTTACTAAAAATGGAGGTAAAAACTGGGAAATCCCGATTTGGGGTTACGGACCAAAATCAAGAATGTGGTCATTTAGGTACTTTGGCGATCCGGGAGAAGAAAAACTGTATCTTGCCTCTGAAGCAGGTTTATTTGTTCTGGACCATCCTAGCAACATCGATCCAAGAAGAATGATTTCCAAAGATGGTTATATAAAAATTTATCTTACTCCTGATAATTATTTATTTATTAAGTATTTAAGGAATGATAAATTTTCCTCTGAATTGGTAAAATTCAGAATATCTGATATCATGGGCAGAGAAGTTTATTCAAAAAATTTCTTCAATTCGAATGGGAATGGTTTTGAATCATTTGTCCAAATACCGAATTTAGCAAAAGGATTATATGTTTGCCAGTTCATTGACAATGATTTAATACTAACAGAAAAAATAATCATTGAATAATATTTTATTCTTCAGTTGATAATTTGGTGTGGTTTTTCTCGATTTCAACGGGATAATTACCCGTAAAACATGCTGTGCAGTATCCAACACCTTTATCTTTTGGGACTGATTCGATTAATTTTTCAATTGATAAATATTTTAAATTATCAACACCAATAGCTTTACCTATCTCCTCTTCGGAATCATGATGATTAGCAATTAGTTCTTCCTTGCTGGGGAAATCCATTCCATAATGACAGGGATACTTGATGGGTGGCGAAGTTATCCTCATATTGATTTCTTTTGGTTTTGCCTCCTTGATTAGACTAATCAAAGATTTTGAAGTAGTTCCCCTTACAATCGAATCGTCTATTACTACAATTCTTTTACCCTCCAGAACACCTTTGACAGTGTTAAATTTAATTTTTACTTTAAATTCACGATTATCCTGCCCGGGTGATATGAAAGTTCTTCCGACATAATGGCTTCGAATTAATCCAATGTCATAGTCAGTTGGATTGCCTTTTTCTGAATTAACCTTTGAAAAGCCAAGAGCAGCAGTATTGCCACTATCAGGAACAGCAAATGCAGTTAGCCTTTCATCTTCGCTTGATTGAACGGGACTTTCTTCGGCAAGAGCTTTACCTAACTTTCGTCTGACTTTGTCAACATTATGATTGAAAATTTTACTGTCCGGTCTTGAAAAATAAATATATTCAAATATGCAGTGCCTTGATTCAGGTTTTTCATCAATAATTTTATATGATTCCATTTGTCCGGTATCAATAGTATTTTTGTTGATGACAACAATTTCATTGTGATTTACAGAACGGATGTATTCTGCTCCTATGATATCAAAAGCACATGTCTCGGAGGCAACAATATAAGCAAAAGTATCATCATATTTTAACCTCCCAATACTCAATGGTCTGAAACCATGCGGATCTCTTGCAGCAATCAAAGAATCCTCGGTTAAGATTACCAGGGAATATGCACCTTTAGTCTTTCTTAGTGCTTCTATAATTTGGTCAATTTGATTGGTATGTTTACTTCGAGCTATTAAATGAAGCAAAATCTCAGTATCTGTTGTAGTCTGAAAAATAGCACCTTCGGAATCAAGATAATTCCTGAGAGTCATGGTATTAGTAAGATTACCATTATGAGATAAAGAAAGAATACCACCATGATAAGTGATTGTAAAGGGCTGAATGTTTGCTCTTGTGGATGAACCTGTTGTTGAATAGCGATTGTGTCCAATTGCAGAGTCTCCCTTAAGAACACTGGTTAGAATATCAGGATTTGAAAAAACCTCCAATACCAGTCCTTCGCCCTTGTTGTAAGCATATCGTTTCTTCTTTTTCTTCTCATCATAATAAAAAGATGTTATCCCTGTTGCTTCCTGACCTCTATGTTGTAAAGAGTGAAGGGCATAATATGTTAAAATCGCAGCTTTGGGATGGTTAAATACGCCAACTATACCGCAGTTAGATCTGGGTTTATCAATTTCTGTCATAAGAAGTTTCAAAGCAAATTAACAGTTTTTTAAGAATTTCCATTTTTTAAAAGATAAAAATATTAAAATAATTTGAAAAATAATATAATGTTTAATCTGCTTTTGTATTTTGTTAATTATTTCCTTATTTTTACGATTATTTTTGAAAAAATATAGCTCATATTCTAATATCAATTATGTTATTTTCAGATATTTACAAGCAAGAAAGAAAGAATCCGAATTCAACGGAAATCTGGTTCTATGAAAGATTTTTGGAGAATGGCTCAGTTGAAAAAGAGAAACTAATTGCTAAATATAAGGATTATAACAAATTAGAAGAAAAAATTATTCAAAAGATTCATAATGAATCAATAGTTAATGATTTCAGATTTATTTATGAATATAACCATTTTGGCAAGGATGCTTTGGCTATCGGCTTCTTTTGGGAAAATGACAAATGGGTCTATAGCACAAAAACCGAAAAGATATATAATCAAAATGGTTTTCTCGAAGAAACAATAATTTATAATTGGGATGGGAATAACTGGGTGAATCAACTCAAAACTCAATATGACCTTGATGATAATGGATTAATATCCTTAATAAAAGTATTTTCTTGGGAGTTTAATGACTGGAAACTGAAATATCAAACTTTTTACAACTTTTTTTCAGGAAACGAAGTTGAAAAAATTACCATTAAGCCACATTTAATCGATTTTATTTATTCTGAAAAAGAATTAACTAAATTCGATGATAATGGAAATGAGATTGAAAAAAGCTATTTCGAATGGAAAGATGAAGAATGGAATGAAAAATCAATGGAGATTAAAAACTATTATCACAATGGATTAATCAAGGAATGGATTATTCGACTTTTTATGGATGATATGTGGGTTAATGATGCTAAAGAAGAATATTTTTATGATGACAAAGACAGGTTGATTGAATGGAGAGCCTCGAAACTTGAATTTGACGAATGGCTTATTCACACTCGATGTAAATATTTTTATAATGATGAAGATGAAATCATTCAATTTCAAACTGAAGATTTCAGAGATAACAATTGGGTTCTTTCTTTCAATGGTGTCAGGCAAGAAGTCATATATTAATTAAGGAACTAAAATGAAAACTATTTTGATAATTTCAGTATTTTTTTTTCATTTTTCTATTTTTTCGCTTTTATCCGCACAAAAATTCCTAACCGCCACAAACAATGTCTGGTATTATCAGATATGGGAATTTGAGCAATGGGAACATCAGGCAAAACACATTAGATACTTCAATGATAATGGAAATATAATTGAACATTTAATTCAAGTTCCTGACTCAAAAAACAACTGGTTAAACAAATATAAGATTCTCTATGATTATAACGAAAGCCAACTCCAAACAGCTATTACAACTCAGGTATGGAGCGATGATAATTGGCTTAATTCTACTAAACTTGAAATACTTTATTATGACAATAACCTGATTAAAGAGCGGAATTTTCTCTTATTTAAAAATGATAAGTGGGAAAATGACGTTCAATTTGCTTATGAATATTCTAAATCGGGAAATATTCTCTTGGAAATTTTCTCAAGATGGACTGATTCTTTATGGGAACCCTATACTAAATTAATTTATAAATATGATTCACTTGATTTGAATACTGAAATTCTGAACATTCGCTTTTTAGATTCTGTATGGGTTAATTATGGAAGAACATTGAAATACTTTGATGATAAAAAACTGCTAAGAAAATCATCACTTTTCGGGTGGGACATAAATAAAAATGAATGGTTTTATTATGAACAAAATTTATACGATTATGACAAGCAAAACAGAATGACTGAATGGATAAATCAGCAGGGCGATAATGAAAAATGGTATGACACATTTCGGGAAACCTATGAATACACTGATTTTGGAAGCATAAATAAAATTAATAAGTTTCGTTCAGTAAATTATGAATGGAAAAATACAATAAGGATTAGCTACTACTATGACAACAATCAAGACAGCACCATAATTTTAATGGAAGAATGGCAAAATAATTCATGGATTAATAAGGAAAGAAGAATCAGGGAAGATATACTCTCAAATTTGTATCAATGGGAAAACTTAAATATTTCAATTTTCCCAAATCCAACATTCAGTCATTTAATGATAAGAATTGATGGGCAGTCCTATCCTGATGGAACTTATGAAATATTTAATGTAACAGGCTCAAGAGTTCAAACTGGTGATTTAAGCTATTTATCACCAACTTTAGCAAAAATAGATTTGATAAACTTGCCACATGGAATTTATTTTATTCTTTTTAATAATGAATTTTCATCCAAACCATTTAAATTTATAAAATCCAGATAATTTAGACGCCCTTTTCGTAGAGTCTGTAAGTCTTATATTTTTCGGCATTCATCGAAGTTGTTAAACCTTTTATCATAGGTAAATTATCCTCGAGAACCCATGAGGCTTCAGCCCAATTAAATCCTGCTTTGACACCTCTTTCGCCGAGTTCATAATAAATTACTCCATCAATTCCACTTTTTTGATATTCGGGAATCAAGCCAAGAGCAAGAATTCGCATTGATTCTATCTTGTTTTTATGCAAAATAGATTGAACCAGAGCCCCTAACAAGCTGCCATTCTTATTATTGATTAAATATTCATTTACATTTGGAACTGCAATTCCAAAACCAATTGGTATAGATTTCGATTCGGCAATGATTACAAGCGAAGGGTCTGCAATCATTTTTAAATCTTCAGCAATAAAATTAAATTCCTCATCAGTCCACCTGACAAAGCCCCAATTAGGAACCCAAGCTTTATTATAAATATCTTTGAATGTCTCGATATCTTTCCTGAATTGATTCTTATCTTTTAAATTTAGTTCTCTAATGGTCAATTTGTATCTCTCTCTGATAATACCTTGAAATTTTTGAACTTTTTCGGTTTTATAACTCGATTGAGTTAGTTTAAATGCGAATAAATCTTTGGCTTTTTTATAACCGGCATTCTCAATCAAATTGACGTAGTATTGGGGATTATACGTTGATAAAATTACTGGAGGGGTATCAAACGCATCTATCAATAGACCAACTTCATCGTTCATTGAAGGATTTTCTGGACCTATTACTTTATCTTTACCCAGTTCCTTGAGCCATTTTTCTGCAGCAGAAAAAAGTTCATTTGCTACATTCTGGTCATTTATGCACTCAAAAAAGCCAAAAAATCCAGTATTATCATTATGTGTTTTATTATGATTTTCATTTGTTATAGCTGCAATTCTTCCGATGATATTTCCATCATCATTTTCAGCATAAAAAAGTTGAATCTCCGAATGTTTGAAAAAGGGGTTTTTATTAGTATCAAGAAGTTTTCTTCTATCAGCTATTACTGGAGGAACCCAATTTTTATCATTTTTGTAGAAATTCCACTGAGATTTTATAAATTTATCTAAGTCTTTCTTTGTTACAACCTTTACAATTTTAACATTCATTTTTTTCCAAAAAATTAATAATACAAATTATTCCTTTGTAAAAAGGAAATTAAAGTTATACTTTTCAATCAAAAATTGTTAATGTGTTTTAGAATTTGAGTAATTCGTCCTTAAGCCTCTTCTGAACAATTCAAAAGCCAATAACCAGTCAATTTCCCTAATTGCTTTTGGATCCCCTTTTATAAAATTTGAATAAATGTTATTGATTTTATTTTTGTCGTAAAAATCAAAATTAGCAAAAGATATTGAATTTATTAAATCATGCAAATAATCATGACCTTGTTCTAACAGTAAATCTCGATATGAAAAACTCTTATTTTTAAATTTTGAAAATAATTTCCTTTTTAATGTAATTGACAAAGATGAATAAGAAAAGGGTATATTGATACCACCGGCATTCAGGGGATATTTATCTAATCTATTTTTATTTTTTTGAAAAATCTCTTTAACCAATTTTCCTTTCTTTTTAATGTTTGGATCAGCCCCAAAAATTAAATTAAAAAAGTCAGGTTGAACGAATGGTGAATAACTCCTAATCAAATTATCAATCCTTGCCTGCTCGATTCCAACAAGATTGGGTTGTTTTGTCCTGACTGCAAATAAATCCATCCAATCATTAAGAGTGTAGATACTTATATCAGGCATTGAATTAAGGCTGTTTTCCAAGTGTTCCAAAGCTCCCTCCATCATTAGTTTGTTGATTTCATCAATAAAAATATCAGCATGAGGGAATTGCATATATTTGAAGAAAACATGTGGATTCCTATTTTGTATGTCTTTGGGGGCAAAAAAAATAATTTTCTTGAATAAGGAACTTCGGGTGATTTCACCCCAACATCCATCAATGATAAATGATTCTATGTATTTAAGGAATTTATAATTCCTCTTAAGGAGATATTCTGAAGCTGGAAAGGTCAATTTGGTATTCAGAACGAACTCAGTCAATTGCGTTATAGTGATTTCATCAAAAACAAAATCATCAAAATAAATGTTATGTTTAAATCCAAATTTTCTACTTAAAATTAAAGGTATTTCAACATCTAAATCTTTTGGCAAACCAAAGGTGAATGCCTCGAAAAATGGATCATCATTATTTCTTAAAATATCCTTCTTCTCACGTGACTCCATTAACATTGAAAGCAACATTCTCGAATCCATACCTCCAGATAGAGCAAGCAATATTCGGGAATTTTCATTGAAAGGCAATGAAATAAGCTCGTTAAGTTTTTCGTAAAGTTGAGTTACACTTACATTATTGAATCTTTGCGGTATCCATGGTTTTTCTCGAAATGAAATCTCAAATTTATTATTTACCCTTGCTGAAATAATAGCTGAGCTTGTTAATCTGTAAATATTTTTTATAATACTACCTGTATTTATTTGGCTTTCGAGCAACCAGAGAGAGCCAATCTCCTTGAAATCAATTTCAAATTTACCTGAATATTTTGTCAGTAAATCCAGCTTGGTTGAAAAAACAAAGAAATTTTCTTTTAGAACAAAATAAATATCTCTCGTTCCTAACTGGTCAGTAAGTATTTTTATCTCATCATTACCAACAATTAAAGAACAGAAATGTCCATTCAAATCCTCAGTTTTACTTTTTTCACTTGTAAAAAAATCAATCCAATCCTTATCCCGCATTAATCTGTAGAAACCTGCGTCGTATAATATCCCAAGACCAATTGAAACCCAATAGTAATCTTCAGAAGCTGTGTTATTAGTGTTAAAATTTTTTGATTTGAAATACTCTGATTGTTCTATTTTCCCAAAATTCAGGGTTCTATTATTTCCTCCGGCAGCCAACCAAAAATTTTTACCTTCAACCTGAAAAAAAGGGGATTTCTCACCCTTAATCAACAAATAATTCTTGACAATTTTTTCAAAGCTATTTTTTTCGGCAATACTAATTATGCCGAAAGCACCGAATATCCAACTCATTCTGAAAATTTTAACTAAATTTGTAATTTTTTATAATTAAATATAAATAATAATATTATTAATTAATACATTTTTTCTAAATAATATCAAATGACCGAAGAAAATAAAGAGACTCAGGAAAACAATGAGGAGCAACAGAAGGAAATGAGCTTCTTTGACCACCTTGAAGAATTCAGGGCAAAAATTATCTGGTCTTTGGTTGGTTTGATAATTGGATGTATTATTGCTGGGGTATTCATAAATCAAATAATGGATAATTTCCTGCTTAAGCCTGCAATCTCTGTTGGATTGAAATTACAAAACCTGAGACCATTTGGTCAACCTTTTTTTTATTTTAAAGTAATTTTAGTATCAGGGATAATCATTTCTTTTCCATTTATAATTTATCAGTTATGGTCATTTATCGAACCGGGATTATATACCAGAGAAAAAAGATGGGCTAAACGCATAACATTTTTTACAACTCTATGCTTTCTTTCAGGTGTCGCATTTTCATATTTTGTAATGATACCTTCGATGTTGAATTTTGCTGCATTGTTTGGCTCTGATAAGATTGCAAACATCATTGATATTAATGAATATTATAGCTTCATTGTAATGATTTTACTTGCAGCCGGTATATTGTTCGAGATGCCGATGGTAGCATTTATTCTATCAAGATTTGGAATCATATCCGTTAAAAGAATGAAAAGGTATAGAAGGCATTCAATTGTAGCCATTCTAATTCTTGCTGCAGTTTTGACGCCCACGCCTGACCCGATTTCTCAACTAATTTTCGCAGCCCCTCTATTTGTATTATATGAAATCAGCATAATTATAGCTAAAATCGGAGAAAGAAAATACCTGAAAGGTTGATTTTAGTTTTTCTTTTGGAATGAAAATTAAGCCTTATTCAAACGTTGGCTAATTATGAGTAAAAAAATTGTTAAATTGCTTTTTTTATTGTTACTTTTTCCTTTAAATGACAATTAACGAGATAATTCAACCAGTTGAAAAGCACATACTGGAATTTGACAGTTACTTTAAAAAACTGATGAAATCGAAAGTATCTCTCTTGGATATTATTATTCAATATCTTAACAAACGGAGAGGTAAAAGAATAAGATCATCAATAGTATTTCTGGTATCGGAACTATGTGGAGGAGTCAACGACAGATCTTATGTTGGTGCTGCAATGGTTGAGCTTCTTCATACTGCCACTCTTATACACGATGATGTTGTTGACGAAGCAAAGGAAAGAAGAGGAATCGCTTCAATTAATGCCCGGTGGAACAACAAAATTGCTGTTCTTATTGGTGACTATCTTCTTGCAAAGGGATTATTGATTGCAGTTGAAAATAAAGAATTTGGTTTCCTCGAATCTCTATCACGAACCGTCAAAAGAATGAGCGAAGGCGAACTACTTCAAATTCATAAAAGCAAGGATTATAATATTGATGAAGAAACATATTATCAAATAATTTCCAACAAAACCGCATCGCTTATCTCAACTTGCTGTGAGGTTGGTGCTATAGCCTCAACAAATGATACTGAAATTCATCAAAAAATGCGTGAATTTGGTGAATTGGTTGGGATTTCGTTCCAGATCAGAGATGACATTTTTGATTTTTCTTCTAAAAGCTCGATTCTGGGCAAACCTGTTGGTAATGATCTTAAAGAAAAGAAAATTACACTCCCGCTAATTCATTCTCTTTCAAAGGTCAATAATAATGAATCTAAAGAAATATTAAAGTTGATCAAAGAAAAAAAAATCACAAAAAAAGAGATAAGGAGAGTTATTGATTTTGTTAAGGCAAACAACGGGATTGAATATGCTGAAATGCGTGCAAGGGAATATATTGATAAAGCTCAATTGATTCTTGATTCTTTTCCGGACTCACCAGCTAAAAAATCATTACAAAATTTAAGCATTTTTGTTTTTGAAAGGAATATTTAAATTATTTTATCATTATATGATGAATGAAATGCTAAATAAAGATTTTCTCAGCTTCGGATTCCTTAAATTTATTTTATCTGAAGATCAAACTCCAGAAAAGATCAATTATGTTCAAGTTCTAAAAATTGAGCCAGCTATTGAAAATATTTTTTTGCCGAAAAATATCAAGTTTTCCTCTATAATATCTGATCAAGCTGATTCTCCCCCCACCCCAATAAATTTTGCTGCTATTACTGAATCTGATAATAGTCCAGAGAATCAGACAATTGCTTCCGAAACGATAGCCTTGATTTACGAACGACAAGGTGCATTATCTCAGGCAATAAATATTTACAGGAGATTAATTGAACTGGAACCTGAAAAGTCAGATTATTTTATCAACAGAATAAACGAACTGGAAAAAGCAATAAATTCTTAATCATGGGTCTCTTCTTTCGCATGCAATCTATCATATAACCTTGTTTCGAGGTTGAAGATCAAATCTCTCATCCTTCTATATCTTATTATCCCAAGAATAATAGTAATTAAAGCAATTAAAAGAAAAGTCCATCCCGTTATGTCAGACCACAAATCATCAAAGAATTTTATCAGAGAAAAACCAACAGCTGCAAGCGTTAGGGCAGTTCTTTGATAAGCCAGAAAAGTCCGCTCATTTGCAAGTATAGACCTAAGAGCAGCCAGCTGGTCATTCAAATTAAGTTCATTTGTAATAAATGTTTTATATAATTTTTGCCAGAAATTCATACTATGATTATGATAAATTAAGTTTTCGAATCTTTTTTTGCATAAATAATCAAGTCAGAAAGTATGTGCAGAGCTTCAACAGGGGTAATGTTGTTTATATCCAGACTTCGTAATTTTTCACGCAGGAAGTCATCCCGAATTTCGAAGATAGCTAATTGCTCGGGGACTCTTTTTTGTTTTTTGGTTTCAAATTCTTCAACTTTTGCTTTCTTTAATGATTTAACCTGAGAGTTATCATCTGAATAGCTGCTTTCTTCCAAAACAGTGAGCAATTCATTAGCTCTTTTAATAATAGTTTCGGGAAGGCCTGCCATCTGTGCAACATGAATGCCAAATGAGTGATTACTTCCGCCGGGTTTCACCTTATGCGAAAAAATTATTTTTCCCTCTGTTTCAATGACTTCGACATGATAATTAGAAATATTTTCATATCGGTTTTTAAGGTCGTTCAGTTCATGATAATGAGTAGCAAAGAGAGTCTTTGCACGAATTACATTATGAATATATTCAGTAATAGACCAAGCAATTGAAATACCATCAAAAGTTGCTGTTCCCCGCCCTACTTCATCAAGCAAAATCAAGCTTTTTTCTGTTGCATTATTAATTATATTTGCTGCTTCCTGCATCTCAACCAGAAAAGTGCTCTCTCCTGATGTAATATTGTCTTGTGCCCCTACTCGTGTAAATATTCTATCAATCAGACCAAATTTTGCCGATTTGGCTGGGACAAAGCTACCAATCTGTCCCATAAGTATTATTAATGCCGTCTGCCTTAAATAACACGACTTGCCTGACATATTAGGACCGGTAATAATATGAATCAGCTCTTTTTCAGGATTTAAATAGGTTGAATTTGGAGTAAAAGACTGCCCTAATGGTAATAATTTTTCAACTACAGGATGCCTGCCATCAACTATCTCGATAATCTCAGAATTGTCTATCTCCGGTTCACAATATTTATTTTCTAAAGCAGTTTGGGAATAACTTTGCAAGCAATCTAATTCAGCAATTATTTCAGCATTCTTTTGAATTTTTTCCACATTAAGACTTATCTTCATTAAAAATTCAGAAAATAGCGATGATTCAATTTCTAAGATCTTTTCATCAGCTTCTAACATTTTTTGTTCTATTTCTTTTAATTCCTTTGTTATGTAGCGTTCTGAATTTGTTAATGTCTGTTTGCGTTCATAATCGGGAGGAACTTTATCCTTATGGGTATTAGTAATATCAATATAATAACCGAAGACATTATTAAAACCAACCTTAAGAGAAGGAATGCCTGTTTTCTTCTTCTCTTCTTCCTGAAAATTTACAATCCATTTCTTTCCTGAATGCTTTGCCTCTAAATAACTGCTAAGCTCAGAATTATAGCTTTTGTAAAAAACATTTCCAGTTCCCAATTGAACTGATGGTTCTTCAATAATTGCTTCTTCTATAAGATTAACAATTTGATCAAGAGGCACAAGACCATCTGTCAATTCTTTAAGATAAATGCCTTTATCATTAATCAGTTCCTTTATTTGAGGTATTAATTTTAAACTGTTTTTAAGGGCAACTACATCTCTCGGGTTAGCTTTCTGATTGCAAATTTTTGATGAGAGCCTTTCCAAATCTGCTACCTGTGATAGAAAGTTCTGCAAATTAATCCGAATTTCATAAAGATTCTTCAGGGTTCTTACACTTTCCAATCTCCTTTTAATTGCATTAAGGTTTAGCAATGGATAAGTAATCCATTTCTTAAGCATTCTGCCACCCATTGAGGTTTTAGTCCTGTCGAGTATTGAAATTAATGTTCCCAGCCGATTGTTATCATATTGAGAGTATGTAATTTCAAGATTCTTCCTTGTGGCATAATCCAGAAGCATATAGTCTGATGGATTATAGAGCGAGATTTTTGTTAGCTGGTCAAGTTTGCCGTTTTGGGTCTCTTTGATATAATATAAAATAGCCCCTGCAGCAGCTATGCCCGAAGTTAAATCTTCTATGCCAAATCCTTTAAGTGTATTAGTTTTAAAATGTGCCAGAAGAGCCTCACGAGCAAATTCATAGTCAAATATCCAAGGTTCAAACTTGGTTACGGCAATCTTAAAAGACAATTTGTCAAGATAACTATTAATTTCATTTTTCTGGGATTTCGAGATTATTATTTCAGCAGGATGAACCGATTCAAGAACATCTGACAATTTGTTCAACGGAAATTCCGAAACTGAATATTCTCCCGTTGAAATGTCAGCAAAGGAGAGCCCAACATTGTAAAATAAACCTTTCTGCTTCAGATAAACGGAACATATATAATTGTTTAGTTTATGGTCGAGAATTTTGTCATAAAGAGTTACACCGGGGGTAACCACTTCAACAACATCACGTTTGACCAAACCTTTTGCTTTTTTCGGGTCTTCGAGCTGCTCGCAGACAGCCACTCTATAGCCGGCTCTGACAAGTTTTGGAAGATAGTTATCCAATTGATGTTGAGGGAAACCTGCAAGAGGCATTTCTCCTGCTGCACCATTATTTCGCTTTGTTAAAGTGATTCCGCAAACCTTTGATGTTATTTTTGCATCTTCGTTGAAAGTTTCAAAAAAATCGCCTAACCTGAAAAGCAGAACAGTATCGGGATATTTCTGTTTTATTTGATTATATTGACGAGTTAAAGGAGTATCTTTTTCCATTTTCTTATTTTCAACTTAAAATTAATCAGATATTAAATATATTAATTTATTTTGGAAGAGCAATCGAATTCATTCTTCCTTCTATAAATTCGACTCGTTTCAGAATATAAGGGGTTGGTTTCGAAGGGCTCCAGCGTCTCGGATTAGGCAGAACGGCAGAAAGAAGAGCAGCCTCCCTTCTGGTAAGATCTTTAGCTCTTTTTTTGAAAAATATTTCCGAAGCTTTTTCGACGCCATAAATACCCTCTCCAAATTCGACTATATTTGCGTAAACTTCCAGAATCCTTTTTTTCCCCCAGATATATTCAATAAGTAATGTAAAATAGGCTTCCAAACCCTTTCTAACATAATTTCGACCGTGCCAAAGAAAAGTGTTTTTTGCGGTTTGCATCGAAAGTGTGCTTGCACCTCTTTTTTTCCTGCCTTTATAAATCTCATTATATCTTTTTGCATTTTCTATTGCTTTCCAGTCGAATCCCTCGTGTCTCATAAATTTTGCGTCTTCGGCAGAGATGACAGCCCTGAAAAAATTTGGACTTATTTCTTCATAATCCACCCATTCCTTATGAATACCAATAACTTTTCCTTCGAACCAACCTTCAAATATTCTGATTACCATTACTGGTGTGAGAAGTGGTGGAAAGAATTTATAAAATACAACCCATAGAATTGTTATTAGAAAAAATCCTATAATTACTTTGAATAATATATTGAAAATCTTTTTTAGCATATCTTAAAATTATAAACTGCAAAATTAATCATTGTGAAGCTTAACAAAAAAAGCCCTCCGAAAAGGGCTTAAATATTAATTACTCGCTTTTGTCTATTAGTATTTTTTAATCTAAGATTTTTCTTAGGAATGCTGGCTTATCAATTGAATCCAAGACTATACGGTTATGCTCGTTTAAATCATTATCTGTTACAATTTCAGCATCAACTGAAGAAAAATTTGTATTTAGATTTAAAAGCCCGTCTTTCATTCCATTTCTTCTTTCGTAAGCAGGAATTTCCAATTCTTTTAGCTCTTTCGGTGTAGTTGGTTTTTGTCTTGGTTCAGTTCTTTGATCGCTGTCGTTTATTTCAGGTTCAAGTCCTAAATGATGTGAAGGTCTGTATGGATTTCCAACCTGAGTATTTTGTGACGGTTTATTAAACCCTATTGGAGAAAATCCTTTCAGACCGTGCTGGTCAACTGAGATTGGTGAACCATTAGTAAATTCTTTATTGAAACCTGTAGCAACGACAGTAACCATAATTTCTTCGGAAGGTTCATCGCCATAAACAACTCCATGAATAAGATTTACGTCGCTTCCAGTAGATTGCTCAACTAAAGAAACAGCTTCGACAACTTCCAAGAATCCCATATCTGAGCCGCCGGTTATGTTAACAAGAACACCTGCCGCTCCTTTGATGGAAATACCATCCAGCAATGGAGAATTAAGAGCGTTTTCAGTTGCTTCAACTGCCCGATGTTCACCTTTTGCAACGCCAATTCCCATTAATGCATCTCCCATACCCTTCATAACTGTTTTGACATCTGCAAAATCAACATTGACTTTACCGTGTTTTGAAATAATATCAGAAATACCTCTGACAGCGTTAAGCAAAACCTCATCAACTTTTTCGAAAGCCTCGCCAAAAGAAGTTTTCTTTTCGATTATTCCAAGTAATTTTTGATTTGGAATGGTAATCAAAGCATCAACGAATTGCCTAAGTTCTCTAATACCTTCTTCGGCTATTTTTGCTCTTTTTTTGCCTTCCCACTCAAATGGCTTTGTTACAACAGCAACGACCAAAGCACCCATATCCTGAGCAACTTTAGCAATAATGGGTGCACCACCAGTTCCTGTTCCGCCACCCATACCAGCAGTAATAAAGACCATATCACTGCCCCGTATTACTTCCTTTATTTCTTCAATATTATCCTCGACTGCTTTTTTCCCAACAGATGGATCTGCCCCAGCACCAAGACCGTCTTTGCCAAGCTGAACTTTGATAGGAGCAGGATTATTGGTAAGAGCCTGATTATCGGTGTTTGCAGCTACGAAAGAAACTCCTTGCAAATTATTTTTAATCATCGTATGAATAGCGTTTCCTCCGCCGCCACCAACTCCGATAACTGTAATTTTAGCATCTTTGTGGTTAGATTTGTCTAAACCAATCATTTTTCCCCCCAGAAAAAGTTTAAGATTTAATCATCAAATATTTTTTTTACTTTCTCGAAAATTGAAATTTTTTTATCCTTTTTAATGACATTAACATTTCTGTTGTCTATATTATCATAACTATAATTATTCTCAAGACCGAATAGAGCAAGACCAACCGCAGTTGAGTAAATTGGATTTTCAACTTCAGGTGCAAGCCCTGAATAAGATATTCCAGAAGGAGCCCCTATTTTGACAGGCATCCCGAACACTTCCTGAGCCAACTCTTCAGCCCCTCGCAACAATGCACATCCACCTGTAAGAACAATACCTGCTCCTAAATCCCCTGCTAATCCAGACCTTCTTAACTCGGCAAGAGCAAATTCATATATTTCTTCCATTCTCGGCTGAATTATCTGACATAATAATTTTTTTGTTATCTCTATTGGTTTTCTGCCTCCAATACCGGGAATCATAAAGATATCATCTCTCATAATACCGGGCATATAACAATGCCCAAATTCACGCTTGATTTTTTCCGCTTGCGTTGCAATTATTCCAAGTCCCTTCCTGATATCATCTGTTACCTGCTTACCACCTATACCAAAAATTGATGTAAACCGTATTATATTGTCCTGAAAAATTGCTATATCTGTTGTCCCTCCTCCAATGTCAATCATAGCAACACCTACTTCTTTTTCATCATCTTCTAGCACAGAATAGCTGCTTGCAATAGGTTCAAGAACAATTGAATCAACCTCAATATTTACCCGTTCAATACATCTCACGATATTGTTAATGGCGGTTCCCGCCCCTGTAACAACATGAACTATCGCCTCCATCCTTAACCCATACATACCAACCGGGTCTGTTATTCCGTATTGTCCATCAATTATAAATTCCTGAGGTATAACGTGCAATATCTGTCTTTCCTGAGGTATTGCCATATTTTTGGTATCTTCGATAACCCTTAGAACATCAGCTTTTGATATTTCATTTTGCTGATTGGATATTGTTACAACACCTCTTGCTTCCCTTGATTGAATATGGTCTCCCGCAATCCCGACTATTACGTTTTTAATTTCAATACCGGATTGTTGCTCTGCCTGATCTATAACTTTTTTAATTGTCTTTACTGTCTTATCTATATTGCTGACAACACCTCTATTAAGTCCTTCGCTTTCGGTGATTCCAATACCAAGGATGTTAAGTGTGTTAGGTTCAGCATCAGGAGATGCCACTAAAGCGCAAACCTTTGATGTTCCGATATCCAATCCGGTAACAATTTTTTTTGCTTTGCTTGAGCCGTTTACTTTTCCCGGTCTTAATAATGACATATCAATTTATCCTTTATAATTTTGTTTCTATTACTAATATTTTTCCATAACATATAATTTGTCATGCCACCTTGCATCAATATAATCTATCTTTTCGATTGTTTTTCGATAATGCTCGCTTCCTAAAAATTCCATTACATTTTTTATTTCATGTTTAAGGGAATTTTTTAGTTTTGTTCTAATGCCAAAAGAAATGCTATTCAAATAAATATTACATTCATCTTTTTCCTGTATTACTTTTATTTTCACTACTGAATTTCTAAGATGGCTGTCGCTGTTTACTTCATCAACAAAAGAAATTATTTTTTTCAAAACAACCGAATCTTTTGAATTTTGAATAGTAAATTTTTGAACAAATGGAATAATTAACGGTTTTTCAAATTCCCTAAACGGAAGGAGCGATAAATCTTCCATCACAAAATAATAATTGGAATCCATAGCCAGTATTAGCTTGGGAAGCCTTTCGGTGATTTCAATGGAAATTTTCTCTAAATCAGAGAACATGGCTATAGAGTTCAGGATATAAGGATAAGAATTCAATTTTTGTTGTATTTTTGATAAGCTTATTTTATCCTGAGTTTTATTTATTATCAGTGTGTCAACTAAATAGCTTATCTCTTGGAGTGATAAGTAATTATTTCCGGTAATGGTATAAGATTTGATAATTCTTGAACCATTCCATTTATGACCAAGCAAAACAATAGCGCAGATAAAGAAAACAGAAATAACAACAAAAACGTAAGATGATAATTTTATCTTTCGGTAATTTTTGTTTTCTGTCTGACTTACATTATCAGTATAATTATTCATATCCGCTGTTAAATGTTTGAAAAACATTCAGGGATATGCAGCTAACAATTTTAGATGTAATAATTCACTTTTAAAATCCCCCTTGTGCCCCGCTGGAAGCCAGTCAGAGCCGGAACACATACATCTAAAAAAATACTTGAAGGGAAATTACTTCCTCTTGCTGCAATTATAATTTTCCCCGTAATTCAAAGATAATGCGTTTTTTTGTATTTTTCAAGAAAAATTTTTGAACAATGAAAAATTTTTTGGAATTACAAGGTATTTAACCATCCCCCATCAACCGGAAAATTAATTCCATTTATAAAACCTGCTTCCTTAGAAGCGAGAAAAGCAGTTGAAAGTGCTATATCTTTTGGCTCTCCAAGCTTTTTAACAGGGACATCTTCTATCATTCTTGAAATTATTTCTTCAATGCTTGTGTTAGAAGCTTTCGCTCTGATTTTAATAAGAGAATTAAGTCTTGGGGTCATTGTATAACCCGGTAAAATATTATTTACCGTAATTCCATATTGTCCAAGTTCCTTCGATAATGTTTTAGCCCAACTCCCCATAGCACCACGTATAGTATTAGAAACACCCAAATTTTGAATAGGTTGCTTCAAACCAACGGAAATTATATTGATAATTCTTCCGAATTTTTTTTCTATCATTTTGGGTAAGAATGTCTGCATAATAAGATGACTGGCTATAACATGCTGATTAAAGGAATTTATTAATTCTGAAAAGTGAGCCTGATACAGTAAACCCGGCTCTGGTCCTCCTGAATTGTTGATAATAATATCGTATGTCTTTTGCTCCCTTATTTTCGGTAAGTATTCAGTCTGAAGTTGTTCAATATCCCCTAAATCAACCACAAAATAAGAATGACTTTGAGATGAATCAGAATGAAGTTTTTCCAGAGTGGCTTTCAGGTTGTCTTCATTTCTGGATAGTAAAGTAACATTAGCACCCGATTCAGCAAAAACAATAGCTATGGCTTCTCCAATTCCTTGCGAGCCGCCACAAACAAGTGCATTAAGATTTTGTAAGTCAAATTTCATAATTAAAAAAATTGAAAAATCTTAAAAAATTTTATATTTCATCAAAAATATTGTAATTTTGTAGTTCCAAAAATACCAAGGTGGGCTCGCATAATGGTATTGCAGCGGTCTTGAAAACCGCCGGGGGCAACCCTGTGGGAGTTCGAGTCTCTCGCCCACCGCAAATATATTTTAATTAAATTATATTTAAATTAAACCCATTGGGATATTTAAACAACCTCACCAATCACAAAAGCATTTTGCTTGCCTATTTCACTTAAAACCCTGTCAGCATTATTTTTACTTACAACAAGAATCATTCCTATCCCAAGATTGAATACTTTCCTCATTTCTTCATCAGTGATATTGCCTGTTTTTTGAATTAAATTAAAAATTGGTGGAACTTTCCATGAATCCCAGTCAATTTTTATTTTCAATCCATCTGGTATAATTCTATTTGTGTTTCCAAGAATTCCACCTCCGGTAATATGCGAAATACCATGTATTAAATTTTCTTCAATAAAATGATATATTAATTTTAAGTATGATTTATGAATTTTTAGCAGTGAGTCTCCGAGAGTTTCCCCAAGTTCTTCGAAATATGTATCTACATTATATTTCCTCAAGAGGACAGCTCTTGCAAGAGAGTATCCATTGGTATGCAAACCATTAGAAGGCAAACCTATAAGAATGTCATCCTTGCTGATTTTTTTACCGTCAATAATTTTTTCTTTATCAACAATACCGACAATAGTTCCAGAAATATCATATTCACCTTCTGAATAAATTGATGGCATTTCAGCAGTTTCCCCGCCTATCAGGGCACAATTATTTTCCTTGCAAGCAACAGCAAAACCGCTTATAACATCAACAGCAATTTCTGGTTTCAGCTTTCCGGTTGCAAAGTAATCAAGAAAGAACAGAGGCTTTGCACCACAACAAAGAATATCATTTACGCAGTGATTAACAAGACACTGGCCAACTGTATTATGCCTGTTTGTAAGAAAAGCTACCTTAAGTTTTGTGCCGACTCCATCTGTGCTTGAGACTAAAATTGGATGATCATAATCGTCGAATTTTGCGTCATAAAATCCACCAAAAAGACCAATATCAGTAAGAACCCTTGAATTAAAAGTTGACCGAACCAGAGGTTTGATTTTACTAACAACCTCTTCACCGGCTTCTATATCCACACCAGCATTTTTATAGGTTTCATTCATATTTACTGAAATTTATATGTAAAGGAATTTATATTCATACCAGCACCTACAGAAGCAAAAACAACTATATCTTTGGTATTAACTTTTTGTTCACTTAATTGACCTCTGACCATAAGGTCCAGCAAAGTTGGTAAAGTGGCAACAGAACTATTACCAAGCCAAGATATTGTCATTGGCATAATATCAAAGATTTCCTCATCAGTCATTTTTTCTATTCCGAAAAGTTTATGGAACCTTTTCAGAATTTCTTCATCCATTTTATTATTTGCCTGATGTATGAAAACTTTCTTGATTTGATCAATAGTAACATTC
The DNA here is from genome assembly GCA_964473465.1 of uncultured Hyphomicrobiales bacterium. Taxonomy (GTDB): domain Bacteria; phylum Bacteroidota; class Ignavibacteria; order Kapaibacteriales; family UBA2268; genus CALHRB01. The sequence goes on along the minus strand of CAYYPE010000003.1, from coordinate 68,670 downwards.
GCCTTGTCGATGCACTCTTTAACAAGATCAGGGACATTTTGAAGGGCATATTTATAAAGGTTTTGGCCGCTCATTTTAAGGTAAAGCTGATTACCTTTTAAAGCTGGATTGTATGATTCTCCCATCCAAAGCAAAAACGCATGATTTTTTGTATCAGACCTTGCAGAATGGGATAGAATACCAACAGGTTCTTCGCTTTCAATTCCCTCCAAAATTGCAGCTCCGGCACCGTCGGAGTAAATCATACTATCTCTGTCATGTGGGTCGGAGACTCTCGAAAGAGTTTCTGCACCAATAACCAGTATTCTTTTAGCCTTGCCTGATTTAATATAAAAATCTGCCTGAATGACACCCTGAAGCCAACCGGGACAACCAAAAGGCAAATCATAAGCTATAGTATATGGATTTGATATTTCCAATTTTGATTTCACTCTTGCAGCAATACTCGGGACAAAGTCAGATTGTCGCTTGTCGTGTCTGACATCACCAAAATTATGGGCAACTATTATATAGTCAAGAGACTCTTTGTCAATACCGGAGGATTCTAAAGCATTTCGGGCAGCAAAAAAGGCTATATCTGAGGTAACTAAATCATCTGTAACGTATCTTCTTTCTTTGATTCCTGTTATTTCTTCAAATTTCTCGATTATATAACTATTTGGTTTATCATATAGATTTCCATTTGGGTCATAGAAGGTGTGATTCAAAAAATCTTCATTTTTCACTATTCTGGTAGGAATATAACTGCCGGTTGCGGTTATCACACTCCATATATTATCGCTCATTCAAAACCTTTCTTTTTAATTTTTTGTTAGTAATAATTTAATATAAACGTTTTTCAAATTATTTTCATTGAAAAGCTATATCATTCTAACATCAAATATTGATTAATCTGAAGTAACTTTCTCTTCTTTTAATTGAATTTCGAGATGCTCTTTGGACCATCCATTCATTTTGGCAGCTTGCATAAGCTGGGCTATTCTTTCAGCCTGAAGGGTAAATGCTTCGAGTCGTGCCTCAATAACCTGAGGAAATACATTCCCATCAGTTTCAATAGTCAGGAAAGGAATATTCATTTTTCCATTGAAAATGGAAGGTAGCTTATAATCCTTTTTATATAAGCGGGAAACCTCAATTTTTTTCTCGATTTTCATTTCGGGAATAGATACTGCCTCAGTAAATCTGGTTGGCATGCAGCCAAATGGTCCGAGATTTATCACACCACAGTATTTTTCAATTGTTTCGTGCAGTGCCACCCCAAGAGTTAGCCCCGGTTCACCTTTATATTCCATTGGTATAATGTGTTTGCTATGATTCAAAAGTGGCTCAATTTCTGTTCTTGAATATTTATAATAGCCTGTTTTAGCAAGAATCTTTTTAATTTTATGCTCAGCCCGTCTCATATAATAAACACGTATCCATCTCTCGATTTTCTTTGATAAAGATGTTTCCGGTTCCAATAGTTTTTGTTTTAGTAAATAGTCAACATAATAGATCCATTCAGTAATATAGGCATCTTTCAGAACAAAGCCTTTCTCAGCAAATTTTTTATTGAGCCATTTATGAGAGAAATGATCACGCCTTACATAAATTTCCCCACATAAGGCAATATATTTAGCATGTTCAATAGGTATTTTTGCAGGAACTTTTTCTCTGATAGATTTCGCAAATTTTTCTAATGATTTGTAAATATCATCGGGTGACTTCTCGAAAGTTTCATTTAATTTTTGATATTCTTCATAAAATATCTGTAAACCTTCTTCAGGATTGACGGCATGTGCCATAATAGCAGAACGAATATCGTCAAGAACATCACTTACAAATAAGGTCTGAATTCCGCGTGTTGCGAAATTCGGACCCAATCCGGCAAATCCGTCTTCGTTCATTAAAGTTAATGTTGCTACATTTCTGATTTTTTTTCTTTTAATGATATCCCGAATAATAACCGGATACTGACCAAGGCGGCAATTACCAGCACCCTGAACAATAAAGAATGCAACAAATTGTTTCCTGTCCCATTTGTTTTCCAGATAATCGAGCAAAGAACCTACACATAAAATTAATGGCAAGCATTCCTTTCCAGAAGAAACAGATCTGCCATATTTCAAAATTTCCGCATTACCTTCGGGCATCGGGATTGCATTAAACCCCTGACTCCTTAATCCTGCGGCAAACATCGGTGCAGCAAGATCACCCATAGATGGAATAAGTATGTCAACTCTTGGGTCGCTCAAAGGAACTTTTTCTCCATCAGAGGAAATAAAATAGCCCTGAAATGCATCAAATTCTATGCTTGCTGGTTGAAAATCTGAATAATCTGGGTCAACAACCTTATGTGATATTTTTCTGTAATTTTTAATTATGTCGAGAGCAGCATCAATCCTTGTGTTTATACCTGCATCGGCTGTATGACCATCAAGTTCCAAAGTTAGGGAAGGTTTGGTTCCCATAATTGAGCGAAAAGTTGTCAAAAGCATAGAATCAGGACCACAGGAAAAGTTAGAAATGTAAGTAGCAAAGAGTTGATTATTTCTTTTGATGATTTTAGCAACTTTTAAGATTTTTTTTCCGCCTTCCCAATACTGATTATCATCAATAATTTCATTGCGATAGTCAAACATATCAAAGGGAACAACATAAACGCCACGGGAAGCAAATTTCTTTGGTATTCCTTTGTTTGCGTGGTCAGCAAAAGAATTATAAGGACGACCGACAAGAACTATTGCAAATTCATCAGGATTATTCTTTAGAAATTCAAGGAATTCTTCGCCCATCGAAAATAATTCTTTCTGATAGCTTTCTTGCATTTTCAGAGCGTATCGAAAGGCTTCCCGGATTTTTTCTTCATCAGCTACACCAATCTGCTTTGCGACTTCAATAAATTTATTTTCTTCTTTATCGTAACCATTTGCAAAATTGAAAAAGGGCGAGATTAATTTCTTCTGATCTATAATATCTTTAAAAGCTTGTTTCAGGTAAAATGGCTCTCCGCTGACAAAAACGCAGGTGCAATTGAAATCCAGCCTTTGATATTCAGATTCACCGACATACATTTCAAAAATTTCGGGTACGAAATAATAATCAGGTTTTTTCTCATACAAGTCATAAAATAAACCTAAAGAAACCTGAGCAGGATAGCAAAAAGAAGTTAGTTCTCGTTCAAGCCCTTTGTCATTTACTTCATCAGACAGAATAACTTTAAAACCAAGTTTGGTGAAAAAATTATAATATAATGGGTATATTGTATGTGTATGAAATGACTGATTAATTCCTATTGTTTTTGTATTTTCGGGAAATTCAATCGCAGGAGCATATTTTTCGAATGTCAAATATTGCCTTTTGCTAACATAGTCGTATTTATTGACATCGACCTTTTTTTTGGTTAAAATATTATAATATTTATTGCAAGCTCCACCGAAAGGATAAGTCTTGCCCTGAACCTCTATAAGATTTATTGAACAGGCAAGGTCGCATTTTTCTTTACCACCCACACATATAAAGGGTTTCTTATATGACACGCTTCTTTCGGCAAGTTCCTCCAAATCAAATTGCTTTGCTTCCATCAAACCAAGTTCAATTTTTTCTTTTACTTCTAAAGCAACACCGAATGCACCCATTAAGCCCGGTTCTGGAGGCACTATAATTTTTTTGCCCGTCAAAGCTGCCATTGCAATTGGTATGGCTTTGTTATAACAGACTCCTCCCTGCATTAATATTTTCTTTCCAACAGTGCGATTTCCCTTGACTCTGTTTACATAATTCAAGCAAACAGAATAGACAAGACCTGCAATGATATCATCCTTGCTTATATTTTCCTGTTGTGCTGTCTTGATATCGGAGCTTATAAAAGCAGAGCATTGGTCGCTGAAGTTTGGAGGATTCAATGCTCTCATTGCAATAGGTTCAATTTCAGTTACTTTTACTCCAAGGGATTCGTATGCAGATTCTTCGATAAATGATCCGGTTCCGGCGGAACAGGCTTCATTCATAGCGTAATCAGCAGGAACCTTATTGATTATATATGTATATTTAGCATCCTGTCCGCCTATTTCAAAAATTGTGTCCACATCAGGATCAAAGTAAATTGCTGCGGTAGCATGTGCTATTATTTCGTTAAAAACACCTTCTGTCAAAGCATGCAATCCTGCAATTTGCCTTCCTGACCCGGTAGTTCCAAGCCCGATAATTTTTATTTTTTCGGGGATTTGTTGAAGTAATTCAGAATAACATTTTTTTGCTGCTTCAATTGGATTTCCATGAGTGTATAAATATACAGAACCCAGAATCCTGTTATCACTGACTCTGATTATAACAGCTTTAGTTGTTGTGGAGCCAACATCCAAGCCAAGAATACACTCATCACCATCTTTAGCCTGCCCTTTTTCGAAAGACCTGAATTCAACCTGAGTTCTAAAATTCTCAAGAGGAGGGTGAAAGACAAAAGAACTCTTACCATTTTTAAAGATAGAATGATAATTATCAAAATGTTCGACTCTATGATTCAAACCGTATATAGCAGCTCCCAGAGCTTCGAAATAAGTTGCTTGCTCGGGAATAACAATTTCATCAAGTTTTAGTCTAAGAAATTCCATCACGGAAGTATTTTTGGTAACCCCTCCAACAACCAAGACTTTGCCATTTTTCACTTTTTTTAATAAATCCTCAACTTTCTCAGCCATCATCAGTGCAAGACCAGAGGTAACTTCAGCTTGGGGAATTCCCTTGTTCAAAGCATGCGTGCAATCAGATTTGCAAAACACCGAGCAGCGACCTGACACTTTGTAGGGTTCAGCTCCTTTTGATATATCAAGAACTTCATCAATATTTAAATTCATCCGTTTTAATTGCTGCAGAAAGAACTCCCCTGTCCCCGAGGCACATTGATTTCTTGTGATAACATCAACAATTTTTCCGCTTTCGTCAAGAGGATAAATCATAAATGTTTCACCACCAAGAGAGGCTATGGCAACGAAATTATCTGTATCCTTATAAAGGTGTTTGAAGGCTAATTCGGTTGCTTCAGGCTCAGAAATATTTGTAAAGTTAACCAGCTTTCTGAATTTTCTACCAGTAACAACCACTGGAAGATAGTTTTTGTTGAATTCAAGAAGTTTTGACTGAAAAACCCCTTTCGGGTCTCCGTTATGAGGAAGATTGACATAATCAATGATTGATATATTGTCATTATCTGAAGCAATTTTTACAAGTGAAATTGAGGATGCTCCAAGACAAGCTCCAATAACTTGTTTCATTTATATAAACCGAAGTAATTAACAAAATCATTAGTTTTTTCAAAATTTATCTAACTGGCTCCCATTCCTCGGAGACAGACTTACCAAAAAAAATAACAGAAAGAGAATTAACAATCCATGATATCAATATTTTTGTGTAGCCATATTTCCTGAATCTTCTTGGCGACTCATGGACAACCAGATCATTTACGAAAGCAATTTTTCCAACGCCGGATATTCTTCGATATAAATCAAAATCCTCACCGGCAATTATTTTTGGATTATAACCCCCTACTTTCTCGAAAACAGACCTCTTTATTATTTGACACTCTCCCCTTCCCATTCCGAAGCCAATAGCATTCAAAAACCTAACATATAAATTATGAAAAAAATAGAAGATTGAATCCTTCAGAAGCCTCTCTTTTTCTGACACATTGACTTTTGTCGCTATAGCTACAAATTTGCTATATTCGTTGTTATCATCTGTCAGTTGATTTATGAACTCAAAAAACTTCTCTGGATTTTCCGGAACAGTATCGGCATTAATAAAAACTAATATTTCACCGCTTGAAACCAAAGCCCCCTTGTTCCTGCCTTCAGCAATGGTTTGTTTTCTTGACTCATTATGTTTTACAATAATGTCTGCGTATTTTTTGGCAATTTCAACCGTTCTGTCTGTGCTTCCTCCATCGCTGATTATCAACTCGAATTCATACTTTTTTCTTAAACTATCACTATAGATTCTTAAAGTATTTTCCAAAATTTTTTCTTCCTGAAAAACCGGAATGATTATACTTATTTTCGGAAAATCAACAAACCTTTTATTAACAGAAATCAATTCATATAAATGCTTATTTGTCCCATTTTTTCCGTTTTTAAAAAAATCTACAGTATATTTTTTCTCGAAACGATTATCCAAAAAAACTCTCTGATTTTGTTAAAATAAAAAAATTTAATTTAATTATTATTATTTAATTAACAATTAAATTTTCAAAATCTTACATTTCCTATTCTTATTGGTATAGGATAAATAAGATAAAACTTTGTCGTTGAGCCAAATTCAATCGCAGGTGAAGGAAGTTTGAAATGGTTTAATGACTGTCTGAGCCAGTTCCAAAAATTCCCTCCATCTGGGAGTAATTTTACAAGATCATAGTCAAGAGAAATAATAAACTTAGGATTTCCATAAACCAGTTCTGAATATTTTTCAGATTCAGGTGGACAATTATAATTTACCGGATCACATAAATTCCTGACTGCATATCCAAAACTGATTTCCAACCAAGATGGCCAGTAACTTTTTAAATCCTCCGGCAATAGATTATGAACATTGACAGAAAGCCATAAAGTATGTGAGCTATAATCATCAATAAACATTTCTGATGGGATTCTATGGTTATTTCCAGTCCATGGTGATGGAAAATACATAAATTTAGGGGTAAAATTTTGTAAGAAAGGAAAATAATATTGTGCTAAAAAAAACCCTGCTCCAGCAATATCTGCATAAAAGTCAGACATTGAAAAACCCCAGTTAACAGCTAAGCCATCGTTGATTTCGACATAAGTTGTGTAAGCCAGACCAAGCATAGCACCCCAAATTGAAGCCGCTTCCCAGCTAAAACCAACAGTCATCATTGTTTCAGCCAGAACATAAGAAGAAAGATACGTCCCAAAAAAATGCCCAGCTTTGTCCGAATACAATGCATAATAACCATCCTCCTGAAAATGAAATTTTCCGGTTTCCTTCCAGATGGTTTTCATCTGTCCAATATGTTGAAGTATAAATATACCTGTATAACCCATCCCAAACAAAAATGCAGGTATTGGCTTGATTTTTGTAAATTCAAGTGGTTGGGAACCATCAATGGTGTATCTCTGTTTGTCAGCATAAGTAAAATTCTTGATTTTGACAAAAACTCTGTCATCATTGATTATCTCTGGATGGTTAGAATTTTCTTGAATATTGTTATCAGAAGTGTCGTTTGTTAAATTTACTGTTGAGATTTTATTTTCAACTAATTGCTCTGACGTTGAAACGTTTTCGAAAGCTAATATTTGATTTAAGCTTGAAGTTAACAAAAAAGAAATTATAATTGCTAAAATAATTTGTTTTAACATTTATCAAAAACAATTGATTTAAAAGATTAAAAATAATGAAAAGTATAATTTTTATTTCAACTAAATATAATTTACAAAAAATTAACTGTTTTAGTTTATATTATTTATTGATAAGTTCTTTATTTTTAGTATATTTGTAATGATATTCAAATAAAGTTTTATGGAAAAACCTTATCTTCCTTTTAAAGAGTATCGTCAAAATTTAAATCTGACGATTGAAAATGTATGCGATAAAACTAAAATCCGCACACATATATTAATGGCTTTGGAAGAAAATGATTACAGTTTTTTACCACCTGTTTATATGATAGGCTTCCTTAAAACTTACGCTCATTTCCTTAAAATGCCAGATAATCTTGTTAATGACGCTATTGAATATATCAAGAAAACAGGTAAAAAGGAAGAATTACCTGTTTATTCAACAAGCCCCGCAGGAATCGAAGACTCAAAGAAAAACTCACAACATTCTGAAGTTATTAAACTTTTGAATAAAAATCAATCAACTCTTGTTAATTATTTAATTTACTCTGCTATCGGACTGGCATTAATAGCACTAATTTACTTTACTTTCTTTTCGTCCAGCAGAAATGATAGTATTATTAATGATAAATTAAAAACTCCTGATACAGCTGTCGTTGGAAACACAAATCGAATTAATCTACCAAAAATTTTTGAGGGGGATAGTTTAGTTCTCGAAGCCAAATGTATTGAAAAAACTTGGCTAAGAATAATTATTGACGGAAAATCAAGCGAGGAAGTAGATATGTTGCCCGAAATGGAAAAAAGATGGTCTGCCGCTGAATATTTTGTTCTCACAATTGGCAACGAAGGTGGGGTTATTTTCACCAAAGATGGGAAGCAACTTCCTCCTTTTGGAACAAAAGGTAGTGTCATTAGAAATGTAAGAATTACCAGAGAAAAGGTTGATGTATCGTCTTCACCTTGGTCTGTTCTTGGAGATACAAGCCTGAAAAAAAGACTGAAGAAAAGCGAGGAAAAACCGGAACCTATTCCTTTATTAGAACCTTCTCCTGTTATTCCTTCATTCAAAAGTATTGAAGAAGAACAAAAGAAGAAAAAGCCAAATTAATTATATAGTGCTTCTAATAATATCATGAATTCTTACTACTCCAATACATTTGCTTTCCTTGTCAATAACGGGAAGGACAGAAATTTGGCTTTGTCTGTTTTCCATTATAGTCAGAGCTTCCCCAATATAAGCCTCAGGTGAAATAGAAACAGGGGATTTTGTCATAACATCATCTACTTTATAATTTCTTATATCATCAATTTTTTGTAAAGCTCTTCTGATATCACCATCAGTAATAATTCCAACTAATCTTTCCAATTCATCAACAACACAAACGCAACCTAATCCTTTGTTTGTATTTTCTATTATTGAATCCCTGAAAGTAGAACCAACTTTAACTTTTGGTAAATTATTGTTTTTATGCATGATATCCTTGATTGTCAAAGTTATATTTTTACCGAGCTGCCCGAGTGGATGCTGTTTGGAAAAATCAACTTGAGTTACATTTTTTTCAATCATATAACATGATGCAAGAGCGTCTCCTATTGCTAATGCAACAGTAGTGCTGGATGTTGGTGTTACATTCAAAGGGCAGGCTTCTTTGGTAACGGACGCATCTATTGAAGCATCTGCATTAGTTGCAAGAAATGAGTGTCTGTTTCCAGATATGGATATAATTTTTGCTTTTCTGCTTTTTAAATAAGGCACTAATCTAATTATTTCTTCGGTGCTTCCACTTTTCGATAACATAATAACGCAATCACCACTTTCTACCATTCCAATATCACCATGAAGAGCTTCAACTGGATTCAAGAAAACAGCAGGTTTGCCAATACTTGAAAATGTTGCTGCGATTTTTCTGCCAATCAAACCTGATTTTCCCACTCCTGTAACAACAATTTTTTTTGCATTAATTATTATCTCAACAGCAATCGCAAAGTTTTCATCAAGTTTTTCCCGGGTATTACTGATTGCATTTATCTCCTCGGATAAAACTCTCCTTGCCTCATTTAGCATTTTTGAACAAAAATCAGTGTCCATTTCTTATAAAAAATAAATATGTCTCAAATTTAATTTAAAAAAAAATTTGAGACATAAAATAAAAGAAAATATTATTTAATTAATTAACTAATTTCCCAGAAATCAAAGCCCCTCATTAACTTCTCAACATCTCCTTCACCCTTAAGTTCTATCTCCCTTTGAATCTGATATTCAACTTTCTCTTCATAAGTTGGTCGTTCAATATCCTGAAAGACACCAATAGGTCTCGGCAAGTCATCATTATAAGTCATATTAGCCAAAATAAATGCTAGAGTAGAATCCTTCTCGTTGTGCACAAGAAGATCATTCACAGACCAGGTGCTATCAGTGAGAGAAACAACCTGTGGAGTAAATCCATCAAGCCTTATACCTTTATCATTATTAGTGCCGAATATCAATGGTTTTCCATGCTCTAAGAGGACTGTTCTTTCTTTTCTGGTATCAACAGCGGTAAAGAAATCAAAAGCTTTATCATTATAAATCACACAATTAGTATAAATCTCAATAAAAGATGAGCCTCTGTGCTTAGCAGCTCTTTCAAACATAGTCTGCATGTGCTTAGTATCTCTGTCAAATGTTCTTGCTACAAAAGAAGCACTGGAACCTAAAGCTAATGCCGCAGGATTAAATGGAGTATCAAGAACACCCAGAGGCGAGGACTTTGTGATTTGTCCTTCGTGTGAGGTAGGAGATGCCTGCCCCTTTGTAAGACTATAAACTTCATTATTGAACATTAATACTTTTATATCAAGATTGCGTCTTAACATATGAATAAAATGATTTCCCCCAATACTCATACAATCCCCATCCCCAGTTGCTATCCAAACTGATAAATCAGGGCGTGCAATTTTCAAGCCTGATGCTATAGCAAGGGCACGACCATGAATTGAGTGAAAACCGTAAACATTCATGTAGTAAGGAAAACGGCTTGAACATCCTATTCCGGAAATGAAGACAAATTTTTCTTTTGGTATATTTAATTCTGGTAATATTCTTTGAACCTGTGAAAGAATTGAATATCCACCACAACCAGCACACCACCTGACATCTAAACCCGATTTGAAATCCTTTGGTGTATATTTTTCAAATGATACATTTTCCGGAGCGATAATTTGATCTATTAAAGTTTCCATTTTTCAATTTCTCCTAAATATTCAATATTTCTCTAATTTTTAATTCTATCTCATAAGCACGAAAAGTTTGACCCTGTATTTTAGCTAAACCAATAAGTTCCTTTAAATATTTTCCTTGAAGAACAAACTTCAGCTGTCCCAGATTATTCTCAGGAACAAGAACTTTTGGGAATTTGTGTAAATACCCTCCTAAATTTTTTGGTAAAGGATTAAGATATTTAAGATGAATATATGCAAGTTTAACTCCTTCGTTTCTAATTGTATCGAATGCAGTTTTAATGGCACCATAAGTGCTACCCCACCCAATCAATAGTAATTCAGCATCTTCGTCGCCCCACAATTCTACATCAGGAACATCCTGTATAACTCGTTCAATCTTTGCAGCCCTTAGTTCAACCATTTTTTGATGGTTCAGAGGATCCTGACTAACAAGTCCTGTGATATCTTCTTTTTCCAGCCCACCTATTCTATGCTCAAGTCCTTTTGTACCGGGCAAAGCCCAAAGTCTTGCTAATGTTTCAGGATCTCTTCTATATGGTTGATAGTCGGTATCTGTATAAAAAGTTGGAGATATGTCTGGCAAATCAGATAGTTTTGGTATTTTCCATGGCTCTGCACTTTGACCAAGATAGCCATCTGTCAATAAAATTACAGGAGTCATATATTTCAGAGCCAATCTTGAGGCTTCGAAAGCCATTTGGAAACAATCTGAAGCAGTGATAGCCGCAAGCACTGGCAGAGGTGCTTCGCCATGTCTCCCGGACAAAGCCATTAGCAAGTCACCCTGTTCGGTTTTTGTTGGCATTCCTGTACTTGGTCCAGCTCTTTGAACATCAACAATAACTAAAGGTAATTCAAGGATTACTGCTAATCCAATAGCTTCGACTTTTAATGATAAACCGGGACCACTTGTAGAAGTAAATGCGAGTGCTCCTCCATAGGACGCACCGATAGCACTGCAGATTCCAGCAATTTCGTCCTCAGCTTGAAGATGCTTTACACCATATTGTTTATAACCAGAAATATGATGTAGTATTTCTGTTGCGGGAGTAATCGGATAAGATCCAAGAAAAAGAGGTAATTTAGCTTTCCTTGATGCAACTACCATACCAAGAGCAACTGCTTCATTTCCGGTTATATTTCTATAAGTACCCGGCTCAAGTCTGGCTGAAGATATTCTGAATTTTACTTTGAAATCAGGACTATTTTCGGCATATTCCCAGCCAAGTTTTAAGACTTTTAAATTTGCATTTAGAACGTCAGGTTTTTTGCTAAACTTCTTTTCAAGCCATTTCTGAGTGTAATCCAATGGCATATTAAACAACCAATAAGATATTCCAAGAGCAAAAATATTTTTTGTTCTATCAATATTTTTTGGAGTTAAACCACTTCCTGCTAATTCTTTTTCTACAATGGAATTAATATCAATAGCATGTAGCTCATAATCTTTTAAAGTGCCATTCTCCAAAGGATTGGTCTCGTATTTTGCTAATTTTAGATATTTATCCGAAAAGCCAGAAGTGTTTGCTATTATTATCCCACCTTTTTTTAAATGGGGTAGATTCACTTTTAATGATGCAGCATTCATTGCTATCAAAACATCAATTTTATCTCCGGGAGTTTTAACTAACTTAGACCCAAAATGAACCTGATAAGCACTTACTCCGTACAAAGTACCTTCAGGGGCTCTGATTTCGGAAGGATAATCAGGGAAAGTATTAACATCGCTACCGGTACTTGCCGAGGTATCCGAGAACTGAGAGCCGCTAAGCTGCATACCATCTCCCGAGTCGCCGGCAAATCTGATTGTAACCTCATCGAGATATCTTATTTGTTTTTCCATTCTGTAAATTTAAAAAAACTAAACATATATTATTATAAAAAGATAAATAATTTATTTTTTATAAACTTTCAAAATTATATCTTTTTTCTGTAACAGTAAAGTTTTTATCAGATTAATTTCAAATTTTCTTAAATAATTAATTTATGATATATTTGAAATGTTTAATAAAAAAACAACACTCTTGTTACATCACACCTTACTTTAATTTTTTAAATTTAAAATTAAATGTTAATTTGTAATGTTAAATATTTCAAAATATTTGATCTTATTAAAGAAAGAGGTAAAAATGGCAAAGTCCAAAGGTGATGTAATTATAGATATAGAAAGGTGCAAAGGTTGCGAACTATGTATAGTTGAATGCCCGGAAGACACCTTAGCCCTTGCAAACGCTATAAACCACAAGGGCTATAGATATGCTGTAAAAATTAATACTAATTGCACTGGTTGTGCTGTATGTGCTATTGTGTGTCCCGATGCAGTTATAACTGTCTATCGAAAAATCGAAAAGAAAACAACAAAAGAAGTAGCATAAAATCTTAGAATTGGAGAATCATTCTGTGATTGTTTTCACAAAATGATATCTTCAATTCTTATTATTGATAAAAGGAGAGATTATAATGGGCGAAAAAAAATTAATGAAGGGTAATGAGGCTCTTGCTGAAGCAATGATTCGTGCAGGGTGTGATGCATACTTTGGTTATCCTATTACTCCTCAATCTGAAGTACTTGAATATTTATCCAGAGAAGCAACCCGAAGAACTGGTATGGTTCTTATTCAGGCTGAAAGCGAAGTTGCTGCTATAAATATGATATATGGAGCCGCCGGCTGCGGTAAAAGAGTTATGACAACATCCTCAAGCCCCGGTATAAGCTTAATGCAGGAAGGACTATCCTATATAGCAAGTGCGGAACTTCCCTGCTTGTTAGCAAACGTTAATCGTGGCGGTCCCGGTCTGGGCACAATCCAACCTGCACAGGGAGATTATTTCCAATCTGTCAAAGGTGGCGGTCATGGTGATTATCATTTATTGGTACTGGCACCTAATAGCGTTCAGGAAACAGTTGATTTTGTTAAACTTGGGTTCGAACTTGCTGAAAAATACCGTACACCGGTTATGATTCTTTCGGACGGTGCTATTGGTCAAATGATGGAAAAAGTGGAACTCTTTCCGCAGATGGAAAGGGTTGCTGACAGAGGCTATCCATGGCAAACTTCAGGAAAACCATTAAACGCTGAAAGAAGGTATATAACCTCACTCCATATTCAACCCGAGAAAATGGAAGAAATCAATTTAAGGCTTCAGGCAAAATATAAAAAAATGCAGGAAGAGGATGTCAGATATCAGGAAATGTTTACTGAAGATGCTGAGTATTTATTAACTGCTTTCGGGCTCGTTTCACGTATTTGTATGAAAACTGTTCAACTTGGAAGAGCTAAGGGAATTAAATTAGGAATGCTAAGACCTCAAACACTTTTTCCCTTCCCTTCAAAGCAGTTCGCTTCTCTGGCACCAAGATTGAAAGGTATTTTAGATGTTGAAATGAACTCAGGTCAAATGGTTGAAGATGTTAGATTATCTGTTGAAGGTAAGACCAGAGTTGAGTTCTACGGTCGTATGGGTGGTGTTATTCCAACACCTGACGAAATTCTTGAACATTTTGAAAAAACATTTCTTTAAAGGCTAATTATGAATCAGGAAATTTTAGATAAAAGTTTAAATGTAGTTGAAGAAGATATCTGTATTCGTGAAAACCTCGTTTATGAAAGACCATCCACACTGATAGATATAGAAATGCACTATTGCCCCGGATGTGGTCATAGTACAGTTCACAAAATACTTATGGAGGTGGTTCAGGAATTAGGAATACAACACGAAACTATTGGAGTAGCTCCTGTTGGTTGTTCTGTGTTCGCTTATCATTATCTTGATGTTGATATGCAGCAGGCAGCTCACGGAAGGGCTTGTGCAGTTGCCACAGGTATCAAAAGAGTTTTACCCGATAGATATGTATTTACTTATCAGGGTGACGGAGACCTTGCAGCAATTGGAACTGCTGAAACAATTCATGCAGCAAATCGTGGAGAAAACATAACTGTTATCTTCATAAATAATGGAATTTACGGAATGACCAGTGGCCAGATGGCTCCAACCACTATCCCAGGGATGGTTACGACAACTTCCCCTTATGGAAGAGATGTTGTAACACAGGGTTATCCATTAAAAATCGGAGAGCTTCTGGCACTTCTCCCAGGTGTATGTTATATAACCCGACAGGCAGTTAATTCTGCAGCTAATGTTCGAAAATGTAAGAAAGCCTTAAAAAATGCATTCGAATATCAAAAACGCAAACTCGGTTTTTCTATGGTCGAAATTGTATCAAACTGCCCTTCAAATTGGAAGATGACCCCTGTCGAATCTAATAAATATGTTGAAAATACTATGATACCTTTCTATCCACTCGGTGATATTAAGGTTCCGGAGGTGAAATAATATGACACAAGAAGCAATCTTTTCTGGTTTTGGTGGTCAGGGTGTCCTGACTATGGGTATGATTTTAGGATATGCTGCTATTATGGAAGACAAAGAAGTAACATGGATGCCTTCCTATGGTCCTGAAATGCGAGGTGGAACAGCAAATTGTATCACAATTGTTTCTGATGAACTAATCAGCTCGCCAATTATATCAACTTTCGATTCTGTAGTGGCACTCAATCAACCCTCTATTGATAAATTTGAAAAGGCAGTCAGAACCGGTGGAAATATTTTTTACGATAGTTCCAATACTTTAAATCCACCTACAAGAAGTGATATTAATATTTATGCCTGCCCTGTAAGTGACGAAGCAATAAAGCTAAAAAATACAAAAGTGCTTAATATGATTATGCTTGGTGCATTTATTCAAGTTACAAATGTTGTTAATATTGATTCTATCTGGAAAGCTCTCGAATTGATTCTTCCGGAAAGATATCATAAGCTTATTCCTCTGAATCAAAAAGCTTTCGAAACTGGAATGAACTTAATCGGATAAAATCTTTTTTTCTTCTTTAACAGAAGATTCCATCTCTGGAGTCTTCTGTTTTTGTTTGTATTCGGGACAGTCAATTCTCAATTCATCGGGATATAGTTCTTTTTCGAGCAGATTACAATATATCTTATTATTTATTATTCGATAAAATTTGCAAGTAAGACACATTCTTTGAACTAAAAGTTGGTTCGAAAGAACTAATTGTTCAATAATCTTTAAAAGGGAATTGTATAACACAATTCTCTCTTGATTATCCATTTTCTTTGTTATATCAATCAATGGAAGAGAATAATCCTGAATTTGAGAGATAATTTTTTTCCCCTTGGGAGTGATAACAATTTCTTTTGTCCTTTTATCAATTGAACTTTGTTTAAAATTTGCATATCCTTTTAAAACCAATGACTTTATTGCATCGCTTAAAGTTGCTTTTGTGAGATTAAATTCTTTTGCCAAATAGCTTATATTCCGTTTATCCCCCGAATGAGAACCAAGAAATAACATTATTTGAATCTGAATTGGGCTAATATGATGAAGTTTTGATTTTTCCCAAAACAGAACACGGAATGCATTGGATATCCTTTCGAGAGAAATTACAATTTTGCTCTCAAGACTATTAGTCTCAATATTGATTTGTTTTTTATGTTTCAATGAAAAATTCCAATTAACCAATCGTTAGTTAACGATTGGTTAATCGGCGATATTTTATAAAGTTTAAAATTGCCCCTCTCTTATGTATGGATAAGACCAAAGAATAACAGAAAGAGTAACAGCTTTGAACCACGCATTATACATTTTTTCAACTTCTTCAGGGGTATTATTTTTGGCTGCCAGAAAAGACTTAATAGTGATCGTGATAGGAAAAATAAATGCAACCATATATCTAAAATGAATAAATGGCACACTGCTGACTCCATCTATGGCATTTTTTTTGGTTAAATGATGCCTTTTTGCTATTTCATACTGATAATTCAGCCAATCCTGATCATAATTCTTAGAGCATAAATCCATAATCCAATGACCAAAACGTTTTCTAACCGAGGATAGATATTCAGTAATAGGCTGATCATCTTTAGTAAAATAATAAAGTAAATGCTTATGACTACCAACATAGCCATACCAAAGATCCAGAATCTGGTCAGTTTGATCAATCAATATTGACCCTGCCATTTTAAGATATTGATCATCCTCGTTACTCCAGAGTAATGTTTGCTTTAGCAAATTTAAATCTTCTATTGTAACGGGGGATTCTTCCAGTTCGGCTGAACCATATTCATAGCCGAAAATTTTATCTGAATTCATATTTTTAACTCCATAAATGAAAAAAACTCATTACAAAAATAGTTAGGAATCCTAACATTTGCAAATTTTTTTAAAAAATATTTAAAAATAATATTTAAAATTTTGTTTTAAACAATTGTTTAATTAATTTGTAACTTATTTTAATGAAAAATAGTATTTAAAAAATAAATCGAATTTATAAAGTGAACAAAAAAAGAACAGAAGAGAAAATCAGAGAAGCAGCGATAAAACTCTTCACATCAAAGGGGTATTTTGGGACAACTATAAGAGATATCGCCAAAGAATCAAAAGTAAATATTGCTTTAATCAACTATTATTTCCGGTCAAAGGAACAGTTATTCAATATAATTATGGAGGATACTTTTGACAATTTGTTTAAAAAAATTGAGCCAATTATAAATGACAACAAGACCACACTTGAACAGAAACTTAATTTATTAGCCGAAAATTATTTGAGCAGTCTATTGATGAATCCTGAATTACCCTTTTTTATTTTAAATGAAATAAATAAAAAACCAAAACATTTTGCAGAAAAACTTAACCTCAAAGACAAAATAACTAATTCAGCTCTTGCTAGACAAATTATGAAAAGTAATCCTTCGCTGCATCCCTTACACTTTATTTTCAATCTTATTGGTATGATTGTTTTTCCCTTGATCATGAAACCTGTTCTGACAAATTCAGGATTAGTAAATATCTCACAATTCGAAGAGATTATTAATGAAAGAAAAAAATTAATTCCAATATGGATAGAACATATTTTAAATTTAGAAGTTTTCGAAAAAAAGTCAAATAATAATGAGAATAAATGAAATGAAAAGAAAAGCATCTTATTCACTGCAAATTTTATTAATCATACTTATACTATTATCCTGTAATCAAAACGGGAAAGAGTTCGATGCCTCAGGAGTGTTCGAATCAGATGAGATTATTATATCATCAGAGGCTGTTGGTGTTATTCGTGAATTCAAAATTGAAGAAGGTATGGAACTTGATTCTGGTAAATATATTGGCTTTATTGATACAACACAATTGCACCTTAAAATAAGTCAAATAGAAGCACAAATCAGAGCCATAAACTCAAAAAAACCCGACATAACTAAGCAACTCGCCTCGATGGAAGAACAGTTGAATTTTTTAAATAGGGAAAGAATTAGAATAAAAAATTTATTAGAAGCTGGTGCTGCAACACAAAAACAACTTGATGACATTAGCTCTAATATTGAAGTCCTTAGCAAACAGATTGAAGCAGTCAAATCGAACCTTGAAATAACAAGTAAAAGTATTGATTTAGAAACAGCTCCCTTATATATGCAAATAAAACAATTAAATGACCAAATAAAAAAATGTATAATTATCAATCCGCTTAAGGGCACTGTTCTAACAAAATTCGCTTACGAAAATGAATTAGCAAATGTTGGTAAACCTTTATATAAAATTTCTGATCTGTCCTTTATCACTTTGAGGGCTTATGTAACTGGAGTACAGCTGGATAAAATCAAATTGAATCAGTCAGTAAATGTATTCGTTGATAACGATAATGATAATTACAAAAAATATTCGGGAAAAGTTGAATGGATTAGCAGAAAAGCTGAATTTACTCCAAAAACCATTCAGACCAAAGACGAAAGAGCCAACCTAGTTTATGCCATAAAAATCAGAGTCAAAAATGATGGTTTTATTAAAATTGGTATGTATGCAGAGGTAAAGTTCAGTGAATGATGCTATAATAATTGAAAATGTATCAATGAAATTTAACAAGGGAAAAGTCAATGCCCTTAATGACATTTCTTTTAATATTTCCAGTAACGAAATTTTTGGATTGATTGGTCCCGATGGTGCTGGAAAAACAACACTTTTTAGAATAATGACAACATTAATCCTTCCATCCAATGGAGAAGTAAAAATATTAGGTCTAAAAACTACTAAAGATTATAAACAAATAAGACAATTTATTGGTTATGTTCCCGGTAAATTTTCTCTCTATCATGATTTGACAGTTTTTGAGAACTTAAATTTTTTTGCTTCAATTTATAAAACTTCTATCGAAGAAAATTATGACCTCATCAAAGATATTTTTGTTCATCTGGAACCATTCAAAGATAGAAAAGCCGGCAAATTATCCGGTGGTATGAAACAAAAATTAGCCTTATGTTGTGCATTAATAAACAAACCAAAAGTTCTTTTTCTTGATGAACCTACAACAGGAATAGACCCGGTTTCAAGAATTGAATTCTGGGAAACAATCATAAAACTGAAAAAAAGCGATATTACTATTGTGGTTTCAACACCTTATATGGATGAAGCTAAGCTCTGCGATAGAATTGCTTTGATTTTTAATGGAGTTATTCTAAACATCTCCAGCCCTAAAGCACTTATCAGAAATTTTAAGGATAAAGTATTCAAAATTAAATCAGATAGCAATAGTAAATTAAAAAAAGCTTTAAACGATTTCGATAAATCAATTAATAGTTATTATTTTGGTGATTCCATTCATCTGGTTGTATCTGTGGATTCAAATATTACTCAAGAAGATATTACTACTTTTTTGGATCAAAAGGATATCAATATATACGAAATAAGCTTAATTACGCCTACAATTGAGGATTGTTTCATAAAATATCTGACAAATGGATGATATTGTTATAAAAACGGAACATCTGACAAAAAGATTTGGAGATTTTATTGCAACAAATAATCTGACCATTGAGGTATATCGTGGTGAAATTTTTGGATTCCTCGGTGCAAATGGAGCAGGAAAGACAACTGCCATTAGAATGCTTATTGGATTACTCAGACCATCTTCAGGCAGAGCTACTGTTGCCGGTTGTGATATTTATAAAGAACCTGAACAAATTAAAAAAAATATAGGCTATATGAGTCAGAAATTCTCACTTTATGAAGATTTGACTGTTCTTGAGAACCTAAGATTTTTTGGAGGTATTTATGGATTAAAATCTTCGACAATCAAACATAAAAGTGCCGAGTTAGTCGAAAAGCTGGGTATGGAAAGTATTTCACGAAAATTAATAAAAGAATTACCCATTGGATGGAGACAAAAAGTAGCTTTCACAATTGCCTTATTTCATAACCCAAAAATTGTATTTCTTGATGAACCGACAGGTGGAGTTGATCCGATTGTTCGCCGTCAATTCTGGGACATGATATATGATGCAGCGGAAAATGGAACTACTATTTTTGTGACTACTCATTATATGGACGAAGCCGAATACTGCAATAGAATCTCAATTATGGACGAAGGTATTATTAAAACTCTCGGCAAACCAAGCGAGTTGAAAAAGAATTATAATGTTGAATCTATGAGTGACCTTTTTTATTTAATAGCCAGAAAAAAAATTTTATAAGATATGCGAAGATTACTAATTTTTATAAAGAAAGAGTTTAAACATATAATTAGAGATCCAAGGGTTCTTCTAATTCTTTTTGGTATGCCGGTCGTTCAGGTTCTCATTTTTGGTTTTGCCCTTACTAATGAAATAAAAAACTCGAAAATAATTGTTTTAGATTATGCAAAAGATGATTTATCAAAAAGGCTGATTAATAAAATTGAAGCAAGTAAATATTTTGAAATTGTTTCTTTTGTTCATTCAAAAAGAATAATTCCTGATTATTTCAGGCAAGGCAAGATAAAAGCCGCAGTTATAATTCCAGAGAAAATAGCTTCAGATATCATACATGACGGTAATGCACAAATTCAAATTATAACTGATGCCACTGATGTTAATTTTGCAAATAGTATCAAAAACTTTATCAGGGCAATTATTAATGATTATCAATATGAGCTATTCTCCAAAGAATTTTCAAAAATAAATATCATAACCGAGATAAAAATGCTTTATAACCCACAATTAAAGGGTGCTCCAAACTTTGTCCCCGGCGTAATGTCCATGGTTATGTTGCTCGTTTGCGTTATGATGACTGCTATTGCTATTGTAAGAGAAAAAGAAATGGGAACTATGGAAGTAATTCTAACCTCTCCAGTTAGTCCTGTTTTCGTTATCATATCTAAAGTTGTTCCTTATTTTGTAATTTCCACAATTGATTTAGCACTCATTTTATTGCTGAGTGTTTATGTCCTTGACTTGCCAATTCAGGGAAATTTATTCCTACTGTTAGCGGAGAGTCTCTTATTTATTATCACCTGCTTAAATATTGGTATTCTTATTTCGATAAGAACATCTTCCCAACAGGTTGCAATGTTAATGTCCCTTGTAGGTATGATGATGCCGACTGTGTTTCTGAGTGGTTTTATGTTCCCGATTGAAAATATGCCTTATGCCTTACAGCTTTTATCAAATTTAGTTCCTTCAAAATGGTTTTATATTATTGTAAAAGATATTATGCTCAAAGGTACAGGTTTGGAGATAGTATGGGAGGAAACTCTGATTATTGCTTCTATGATGTTGTTTTACCTTATTATAAGTTTAAAAACATTTAAAGTCAGGCTTAGTTAATGAAAACACTATTTTATATTCTACAAAAAGAGTTCAGGCAGGTATTCCGAAACAAGCCAATAATTGCAATAATTTTTGTTGTTCCTATTGTTCAATTTCTTATTCTTCCTCTCGCAGCAGATTTTGAAATAAAAAACATTAATATAGCAGTGATAGATTATGATAAATCTTCAACAAGCAGGTCGTTAATAAATAAAATCTCCGGTTCTGGCTATTTCAAAATATCATCTAATGAGAATTCTTTTAAAAAAGCCCTAAAAAAAATTGAATCCGATAATGCTGATATGGTTATTGAAATTCCAGCTAACTTCGAAAAAAAATTGTTGAGGGAATCTAACCAGAAACTTCTGGTTGCTATAAATTCAATAAATGGAATAAAAGCTAATTTAGGTGGATTTTATATATTGAATATAATAAATGAATTCAACAATGAACTTCAACTGAATATGAAGCCAATATTTCAGACTCAAAAGGGAATTGATATAACATCATCAGACTGGTTTAACCCTCATTTGAATTACAAAATATTTTTAATTCCCGGTTTGCTTGCTATTCTTGTTACAATGGTTGGCGGATTTCTAACGGCTTTGAACATTGTCCGGGAGAAAGAAATAGGAACGATTGAGCAAATCAACGTAACTCCTATAAAAAAATGGCAGTTTATTTTGGGCAAATTAATACCTTTCTGGATATTAGCAAATGTTGTTTTTTCAAACGGATTATTACTTGGATATTTAATTTACGATATTATTCCAAGAGGGAATCTCTTAACATTATATGCTTTTATTGATATCTATTTACTTGCTGTTCTTGGATTGGGTCTTCTAATTTCGACCTTCAGCGAAACCCAGCAACAAGCAATGTTTGTAATGTTTTTCTTTATGATAGTTTTCATTTTGCTTGGAGGTCTTTTCACACCTATAGATAGCATGCCCATCTGGGCTCAATATTTTGCTCATTTAAATCCTGTCAAATATGTTATTGAAGCTATAAGATTGGTAATGCTAAAAGGAAGTGATTTCGAAGATATTATTCCCCAAACTATTTCTATTCTTCTCTTTGCTATAATTCTAAATTTTCTGGCAGTGTTGAACTACCGGAAAACGCTATAAGAAGATGTTATTTTATGAGTGTTAGAGTTCCTCTTCTTATATCTCCGTTTATTTTTATTAAATAATAATAAATCCCCGATGGGTATTCACTTGCATCCCAGATAAAAGTGTATTTTCCGAGATTTAGACGGGAATTCAGCAATTCCTTTATCATTATTCCATTAATATCAAATATCTCAATCGAGCAATTTATTGGTTTTTCTATAGTTAACTCAAAATAGCTGAAGTTACTAAATGGATTAGGATAATTTATTAAACTAAATTTATTATCTTCTTTATTCTCAATAATATTGGTAATGTTTTTTATTGAAAATGATTTTCGACTTAAAGAATAAATTTCTGGATTCTTAAGGCTTGTAACTTTGATTTGATACAATGAATCTTCAGGAACATCCGATGGAATTATCCAATGGTATGAATCAAATTCTGATTCTACTGTATCAATCACAGTTCTAAAAAATTGACCATTTCTAAACAAACTGATATTTACTTCACTATTTATTTTTCTATCCCATTGAATTATTTTTGGGTCGGAATTCTTAATCCAAATCTCTCCGCCGTTGGGAGCAATCAATGATAAATAAGAACTATTAATAATAAATTTATATATTTTGGAGTTTAAACTGGAATTATTTTCATTATAAGCAGAAACACTCCAGTAATATTCTCCGTTAGGCAGTTGCTCTGGCAGAATTTTTTGATTATCATGAATATTTTGTAGATTATAAATAATATCCTGCTGTTCGAAATCTCTTGAAATTACTAAATTATAAAAATCTGCTCCCTGAACCTGATTCCATTTGAATATCAATTCTGATGGAATAATTACTTCATTATCAATTGGTTGAAGGATTTCTGGGTTAGCCAATTGAGTTGTAAATTGAAAAACATCTGACCACCTGCTTTTATTACTGGTAATGGCACGAACAGTCCAATAATAAGTTTTATTTGGGGTTAAACCACTAACAACATACGATGTATCTATTATATTTGTATAATACATTGTGTTCTTTGAAAAGTCTATATCCTCTGAAATTTTCAAATCATAGTAATTAAAGCCAATTGTTCTATTCCAGATAAATCTTACATTAACAGGCACTTTAAATTGGTCGAATGTAGGATATACTAATTCTTCGATAGTAGCAAAGCTTCTTATTTCTGACCATAGGCTTTCGTTATCACCTAAAAATGCCTTAACTCTCCAAAAATATTGAGTGTTGAAATCCAGATTAAAAAGATTAATACTGTTAGTGTTAGTATATTGTTCATGAAAGATATTATTAAAATCATTTCCATATGATAACTGAACAAGGTATTTTGTTGCTTTTGGAACTTCAGACCAACTTAATGAACCATTAACAGGAAAATGAAGAAAATTGTTTGAGGGAGTGAGCAATTTCGGAGATGCAGGAACAGTTGAAAACGACCATTTCTCTGACCATGAAGTTGTAGTATCTTTGAAAAAAGCTCTAACCCTCCAGAAATAAGTTGTTGTATTTTCAAGTTGAGTGAGCGTGATTTCGCTTTGTTTGATTTTATTAGTATCAATTACTATATCCTCAAAATTAAAATCCTTGGCTAATTGAAATTGATAATAATTAGCACTATTAATTGGATACCAGTCAAAATGTTGTTTTACATTAGCTTTATTATAAAATTTCGATGGCTCATGTAGTTTTACAATTCCATTTGATGTTGTAAAACTCCAAATTTCAGACCAATCAGTTACAAAACCAGCTCTAATTGCAGCTACCCTCCAATAGTATTTTGTTAAAGGTTTTGAGAAGAAGTATTCAAATTTGTTAAGTGCATCAATTGTCCTTTCGAACACAAAATAATTAAAACCGGGGTATTCACAGATTTGAATTTTATATTTTTCTGCTCCTAAGACTTCATGCCATTCCAGAATTCCATCTAAAGGCTCATTTTTTGAAAGATTTTTCGGATATATCTGTTCAGGAGTAGCGATAATAGTTGTGAAAGATTGCGTTTGAGTCCACTCACTTTGACAATTGAAAGAATATTTTTGTATTCTGTAATAATAAGTTGTGAAATTCTTCAAAAATCTTACCTTAAATTCCGTAGTTGAAATGTTCGAAGAATCAATAATTATTTCATCAAAGTTCGGATCTAAGGCAATTTGAATTCTGAATATTTCATATTGTGAACCAGCCTGCCATTTTAATATTGGTGAAAGTGATAAATTTTGAGCATTATTTGAAGGGCTTTTAATAATTGGAGGGTTTAGCGTAGTGAATCCCAACACAAATTCCCCAAATTGTGTAATATTTGCTTCAAGAAGATGCTTTTGAGAATTATATGTTGTTTCAAGTAAATTAAAACTTCCAGAGCTTTCTTTTGGACGATAAAAAATCTTTAGATTATCATAATCACTTAAATTTTCAATCTCATTTAAATCAAATGAAAACTTACCACTAACCGAAATTATGTCTCTGCTATTAATAACCCATCTAAAAGGTAATAATATACATGATTGCTGACCAGAATATGAAATATTAACAGGTGCATAAAAATGTTTCTCAACAGATGTATAGCCACCGCCTGTAATACTATTCAGATTTAGAGAAATGCCTGTGTTTTTTGAACCATCCCGAAAATTATAAGTCCCGGTTGAATTAATATCATTGCTCACGGCAATCATTTTGAAAACCTCACGAAGCACCTGATATACAGCTTGATGATACGGGAGTTTAATTTCAAATACTTTTTCACCATTAGGAGTAACTTCCGTAGCAACATAGTCGTAATTCGTTTCAAGATTCATTCCCCAGCCAATTAACGTATTTCCATTAGGTAGCCTTTGTGCACTTCCCATAAATTCAGAATTTATATATGGGTTATGGATAAATTCCCAAACTTTTGTTGCTCTTTTTGTTGTTTCGTTAATTGAGTATTCAACAGCTCTTGAAAAATGTCGTGGTCTTGCATTTCCATTATCAAAAAGCAAAATGTGACCATTACTTAACCTTTTCGGGTCGTGTTGTCTTGAGAAACCCCAAAATCCATCAATTTCATCGTTGACAAAAGTAAATTGGTTCACTTTTGAGGATTTCCCCCCCATTATCCACATAATTTCACCGGTTGAACGATTTATTTTGTAGAAAGCATCAAGATTTCTAAAATTGGCTAAAATATTGCCATCAGAGTCATATCGGACGCAATTAACATGATATGGATCAACATTAGATTCTGTTAATGATATACCATTGGCTGCATCTGTGATTGCGATATGTTCAAGGCAATTCCATTCAAAAACCAGATTTCCGTTTATATCAAATTCCTGAATTATGTGATTTTCAAGGGTGGCATCTGTTTTGCCACCCTGAACATATCTGCTCATATCAATTTTTCTGAAATCGTTTGCAACAAGTAGGTAATTTCCTTCAGGAGACAAAAACAATGTATGAAAATTTGTTATATATTGTGGAGAACAAGATACGTATTTAACAATATTTAGGTTTTCATCACAAATAATCCATTTTGTTTCGGCAAAGAAAGCTATGTATCCATTTTCGAGCAACCGAAGAGCCATAACCTGATCAGTTATCCCTGACAGATCTCTGTAGTATGCTACCCTACCTGAATTATCATATATAGTCAGATAATGATCATTGAATGGTCCTGTCAAAATATAACCGGGAGCAGGATTATCAAGAACAGATACATCGAATTCTGTGAATTTAATACCTATTGCTTTGTAAACAGTTAGCAAAGCAATAAAGGTAACAAAAAGAATATAACTAAATGAATAATTTTTTTTCATCATCCTTTATTTTATATCTTAAACAAATAAAATATTAACAAATATTTTACAGTGATTAAAATATAAAATAAATTCAATTTAAACAATAAAAATAACTATGTTAAACAAAACCTTATATTTTATTAGCAATTTCAGTTGCTATTTCAAGTGTTGTTGAATTCCCTCCCATATCATAAGTTCTGGCTTTACCCTCACTGATTACCCGTGCAGTGGCTTTTTCAATTAAATCTGCTTTTTCAGTTTCACCAAGCCACTCAAGCATCATTTTAGCAGCGAGGATTGTTGCTATAGGATTCACTTTATAGAGTCCTGCATATTTGGGAGCAGAACCATGAGTTGGCTCAAATACAGCAAGATTCTCTCCAATATTACCTGAGCAGCCAAATCCAAGTCCACCCACCATTTGAGCACATAAATCGGAAATAATATCACCATAAAGGTTTGGAGCAACCAGCACATCGTAATTATATGGATTTTTAAGTAACCACATGGTCATAGCATCCACGTTTGCCTCGTCAAATATGATTTCAGGGTATTCTTTCGATACTTCTTTTGCTACATCAAGGAATAAACCATCACTGGCACGAACAACATTAGCTTTGTGAACAATTGTAACTTTTTTTCGATTAAACTTTTTTGCATAATCAAAAGCAGCCCTGATTATCTTTTCAGAACCTTTTTTTGTATTTATTTTGCATGAAATGGCATATTCCCTTTGTGATAAGGACGAGAAAGCAGAAAAAGGTTTGGAAATTTTTCTCAATGTCTCTGACAATTCTTCAGGAACAGGATTGAACTCTACCCCAGAATAAAGATCTTCGGTATTTTCTCTGAAAACAACAAGATCAATATTTTCTTTGTAATTTAATGGATTGCCCGGATATGATTTACACGGACGTAGACAAATATAAAGATCGAACATCTGGCGCATTCTGACAATCGGTGAACGATAAACCAGACCCTTGCCACGTAATTCCGGAATTAATTCTTCTTCGGCAAGTTTGACAGGTTTTGATGTAATAGCACCAAACATAGCTGCATCAACATTTTTCAACAATTCAATAGTTCTTTTAGGAAGAGCATCCCCTTCTGTTCTCCAAAATTCCCAGCCAATATCTCCATGAATATATTCAGCATTTAAATTAACCCTTTCTAAAACTATTTTAGCAGCTTCAAGAACTTCTATACCTATGCCATCGCCGGGTAACCATGCAATTTTGTAACTATCCTTTTTTTGATTTTCTGACATATAAACCTCAATTAATTAATTTTTAACATAAAAAAAATTCAATTTAAGCGAAATATATCAAATTTTTTGATTGCTAAATTCATAGAATTTATTATTTTTATATTCCATTAACTACGTGTTGCTGGGGGGAAATTTAAAAGAACAAAGCTATTCATCTCTTTTAGTTTTTTGCATACTTTAACCTGAAAAGAGCTAAAAAGATACATGAATACTTTTTATTCTTTTCAATAGTATTTTCTTTGTATTTAAATAAAATTCAACAGACCATGGGTAATAATCAACAAGTTATTAACTGTAGATAATTTTTTCAAAATGATTCTCTGAGTTATAATAAGTTCCGTTTGGAGGGTTGACTTATGGAACAAAACTTTTATACTTCATTTATTAATAATGACAGAATTGAAATCTGTTCTGGGCTTTTTTCCGTAGCCACAATTATAAATTGTGATTTTTACATCAAAATTCAGATTGATGGCTATTCAGATGCATTTTTTAACTACTATGATTTCAATGCAATATCTAATTATATAGCTATGACATTGTCTGGTAAGCAAAGTGCGAAAAAACAACAAAAAAGGATAAATACAAAAGATAATGAAGAAAAATTACAGATTGACTATCTTCATGCAAACTGGTTATCATTGATAAGTAAAGTTGATGAAGAGGTTTTAGCTGTTCATAAAATGAACCTACACAGCACAGGTTTCAAGAAATATACCAATATGGAGGAGCTTGGAAAAGCGAAACTTATCTTTCTTCCTGAATTTTACAATAATAAATTTCTTGTTCAGGATGCTAAAAAATACAGAGCTGCCAATATTGCGTTCAATAACATCGATTATCTTATCCACAGAAAGATAAATTTTGATATGAGTTTCTATACAGTTCATCAATATTTTAATTCTGTTTTGATAGATCACCTAACTAACCCTACAAATCAAACAGATTTTGATTATTTCTCTGAGCTGATTAAAGAAAAAAATATCTCAGAAGATTTTTTTGCACCTATTTTCGAACTTGACCATCATTATAAATTAGATAATATTTTTAAATACTGTGAGAACTGGATGTGCCTTTTTTCTGATAATGGAAAAACTTACAGGGCATTAAACAAGACTTTAATGAATTTACCTCCTCAAATTTCCGAAGACATAGTGTGCCAATTACCCAAATATCATTTACATAAGCCTCTCACTGAAAGATTGGAATTTTTAGTATATTTTCTCTCTGACGAACCATATCATCAGAGAATTTACAGAAACTCAAGCTCTGAACAGATTAAGAAAGCTTTTAAATTATATTGCGAACATTTCAACCAAAAAATAACATACGCAACAACGAAAATCTATGATTTTCTTCTTTTCCTTGATGATTACCGAAGTGAATATAATGGGAATATAGTTGATTTAACAAAAAGAGCAATCAAGTGGCATAATGAAAATTTAAGGGATTTTGATAATTTCACTGATTTTAGCTACACGGGAAATCTTGATGAAAAAACAGCCCAACCGCCAATTGCTCTACCAGTTAATGATAATATCAGATTTTTATCAACAGCAAAAGATATAATAGATGAGGGCAGATTAATGAGGCATTGTGTTGCTACATATATTGATCAGGCTATTACGGGACAGTCCTTTTTATTCCATATTGATTTCAATGGAGAAAAAGCAACTGCGGAAATTGATAGAAATGGTGTCATTCGACAAATCAAGGGGGTTGAAAACAAGCACAATATAGCTTGTGATTATGGAATGCTTGTATTTAACGAATGGTGTAAAAAATTTCGTGATAAAATTACCCCCTTTAAATATTTAACGGTTGACTATCAACCGTTCTAACATTCATAGAATATTATTAAATTTGTTTTTTTAAGTTTGGAGTTAATCAAATGGCTGAATCAATTTTTTCGAAAATTATAAAGCGAGAGATTCCGGCAGAGATTGTCTATGAAGACGATGAAATAATCGCAATAAACGATATTAATCCACAGGCTCCCGTTCATATTTTGATAATCCCCAAAAAAGAGATTCCAACACTTAATGATTTAGAAGAGAATGACTCTCATCTCATTGGAAAAATTTTTCTGACTGCAAAAGAGCTTGCCAAAAAAAATGGTATTTCCGAGGATGGTTATCGGTTAGTTGTAAATTGTAATAAGAATGCAGGTCAGACTGTATTCCATATTCATTTTCATTTACTTGGCGGAAGAATCTTTAGATGGCCTCCCGGATGATTTTAGTTGAATTATATCTGTTTACTTTATGATTTTCACTCCAGACTTCTCAAAAAGTTTAGAGCAAGGTTTTTTTTGCCGGGATACAGTCACGGTAGCAAAAGATTTACTCGGGAAAGTTATAGTTAAAAAAGAGCAGAATGATTCTTATCTGGCATCAATCATAACAGAAACTGAAGCTTACCTTTCCGATAATGACTTAGCAAGCCATTCTGCAGTTGGTAAGACCGAAAGAAACAAGGCAATGTTCGAAAAAGGTGGTATTGCTTATGTTTATCTTATTTATGGTATTCATTATTGTTTCAATATAGTAACCGAAGAAGAAAATATAGGTAGTGCTGTTCTAATCAGAGGTGCTATTCCAATTCTTGGAATAGATATTATGAAGGCCCGAAGAAATTGTAGTGACATTAAAAAATTATGTTTCGGTCCAGGAAATTTTGGTAAAGCTTATGGTTTTGACCTGAGCTATAACTTCAAAAAATTATACAAACCATCACTATTTATTCAATTTCCTGATACTGATATTGATCTATCTGATCATATAATAAATACCCCCCGAAAAGGAATTACAAAATCTCCTGATTTACCCTTAAGGTTTTTTTTGAAAAATGATTTGTTTCTTTTTCAAAAATATTTGCCAGTAGTATAGTAAATTTTAAAAAATATTAGTATTTTAAAAAAATATTAAAGGATTTATTAATAGTAGATTTTTTTTCTTTTGACGATAGTCATTATTGTGGAAAATGTAATTTGTTAATATTATGGAAAGAAAGAAAATAAAAAGGAGTTATTTATGCTTCGTTTAATAGTAATTATTTTTTTTATTGTTAACATCCATTTTTTTGGCTTAAAGGCACAAAACTTCATCGATAGTCCTAATTCCCCAAGACCTGCTTATGGAATATTTTTTGACTTGAACTTAAATCTTTTAAACCCCACTTCAAATCTAATAGGTGTGGATTTCCCAAACAGACCAAGTTGCTGCCCGGGCTTTGGAACAGGCTCTGGAATAGGCTATACTCCCGGATTATTTTTTTCTTTTCCTATTAGTGATGAGGTTGATTTAATGTTTAGGGCAAGTTATAAAGACCTTTCAGGGATATTATCAAAGACCGAGCCAATCCCAGTTTATAATCCCTCAACTCAATCCTCTACAAATGGAGAGTTTGAACACAGTATAGATTCTAAAGTCTCCTCAGCTGGATTGGGAGTATATGGCAGTTATAAAATGTCAGATGAATTTCGAATAAACGCCGGATTACAGGGTGGTTATTTATTACAGAAAACTTACAAGCAAAAAGAACAAATTGTTAATCCTTCATTTGGAACATTTGTTGGATCTGGCTCAAGAATAAGAAATTCCCACGAAGGAGATCTCCCAAATGCTTCTGGTATAGAGCTTTCAATTTCTTTAGGTGTAAGTTATGATTTACCACTTAACGCTTCAAATACATTTTTTTTAGTGCCAGAAGTATATTATCATCATGGACTGACTAATCTTGAAAGCGGCGAATCATGGAATGTCAGTTCTCTGGTTGGTGGTCTGGGATTAAAATATGCCCCGAGAAAAACAAAAAAACCGAAACCCCCGGCAATACCACCACCACCACCGCCATTGCCACCACCACCTCCTCCGCCAAGTGTGCCACTACTTGATGCTTCAATACTGGCTGTTGGCGTGAATCCCGATGGTAGCGAATCAAATGTATCTTTATTGAGGGTTGAGGAATTCCTTTCCCAAAGAATGCACCCATTATTGAATTTTATATTTTTTGAAGAAAATTCATCGAACATACCTGATAGATACAGATTATTGAAAAAATCCGATGTGAGACAATTCACCGAAAAACAGCTATACAACCTCCAGACAATTGAGGTTTATCACAACATATTGAATGTTATAGGCAGAAGAGTTGCTGCATTTCCGCAAGCTGAACTAACTTTGATAGGTTGTAATTCAGACGAGGGTTTGGAGAAGGGTAATCAACAATTATCTCAAAATCGTGCAGAAGCAGTGAAAAATTATCTAACATCTGTCTGGAATATTGATGAATCAAGAATAAAAATACAATCGAGGAATTTGCCCGAGAACCCATCAAATTTGAAAGATCCTGATGGAATTCAGGAAAACAGAAGAGTTGAAATCAAAGCTAATATACCTCAGATTTTTGAGCCGCTTGTTGTGCAAGATACATTAAGGGAAGCAAATCCACCGGTATTTAGATTCAAACCAAAAGTAAATACACCAATCGGTATTGATAACTGGAAAATTTTAACCTCTCAACGTGGAAAGTTCCTAAAAACTTTCTCTGGAACCGGAAATCCACCTCAATCTGTTGAATGGGATTTGTCGAAAGATGCCACAATCGTTCCAAGATTTGATGAACCACTTGATTATAAGCTTGAAATTATTGATAAAGACAACAAGGTCTGGGAATCTCCTGTT
The DNA here is from genome assembly GCA_964473465.1 of uncultured Hyphomicrobiales bacterium. GTDB lineage: Bacteria > Bacteroidota > Ignavibacteria > Kapaibacteriales > UBA2268 > CALHRB01. The sequence goes on along the minus strand of CAYYPE010000003.1, from coordinate 36,643 downwards.
CAGCAACTGCCTGTTGAACAGCTATCAATTGAAAAGAAAATGATTGAAATGATAGCAGATAAGGAAATTGACAGATTCAGCTTGATTTTGTTTGGTTTTGATAAAGCAGACCTTGGACCTGAGAACTTAAAAATCGCAGAAATAGCAAAACGCAGAATCAGACCGAATTCTACAGTTAAAATCGAAGGCTTTTCTGACAGAGTAGGAGATTTCAATCACAATTTAGATCTCTCTCAGAGAAGAGCAATTGCTACCGCAAGAGCATTAAATGTTGATCCGAAATTTGCCACCGGTCTTGGTGAATCAAAATTACTTTATGATAATGATTTACCCGAAGGACGTTTTTATTGCAGAACCGTCAATATTGAAATTGTTACACCAATTGAAATTATTCCATAAAGTGAATTTTTTTGTAACATATTATTAATTTTAGTGTTTATAAAATTATATCAAAAGAGTATTAAATTGAAAATAAAATTGGGAAAATAAAATATGAAAGCAAAATTTTTACCCTTGATTTTTTTAATCTTATTTCCAAGCATAGTGTTATCTCAATCTCTGGTGATTAATGCTGTCGATCCATCAAAATATCCTACAATCAGAGCCGAGATTACCATAAAAGATGCTGCCGGCAAATATGTCAGATTATTCAATTTAAATGAAATAAACGTTAAGGACGGCGGCAAGGATAGAGTTGTAAAAAGCATATATTGCGAACCAAACCTTTCAAGATTTTCAGCTATTTTAACTTTCGATAGATCGGCTTCGATGAGGTTGAACAAGGATGGCAAGGAGTCACCCGGACCCTCTTTGATGGAAATAGCAAAATCAGCTGCAAAAGCTTGGGTCAAGGCTCTGGATACAACAAGAGCCGAAGCTACAATTACCGCATTCAGTAATGATGCAGTTTGGTTACTTAATCAAAAGTTCGTCAATAGTAAGGTGGTATTAATTGACTCTATTAATGGCAGCAGGCAGCTTGAGCCTGTTGGAGGTACAAATTATAATTCGGGTTTTTTAAGGGATCGTTGGGGTAATCCCGGAGCATTAGAGGTCGCAAAATTTGCAAAATACAAACCCATTATCATCTTTTTAACCGATGGCGAGCACGACCCGAACAATGGTCCGGTAAAAAGTGCCGAAATATTACAGCTTGCAAATGAATTAAATGCAACGATTTTCTGCCTTACCCTTGGTCTGCCAATGCCCGAAATTTTAAAATCTATTTCAAAAAATACCGGTGGCTCTTATTATGAAAATTTAACCACTGAAGATGAAGTCAGAGGTATATATCTTGATATTTTGGAAAAATCTGCTAATCTCGGCACGCCTGCACCTTGTGATTTAGTTTGGGACACAGATTGTGATGGTGGCAATTTGACAGTAACCTATACTAAACTTAATTTATCAAGAGATACTACTTACATTATACCTTTGACAGTTAAGCCCTATCTGGAAGTTGAACCAAGAACAGTAGTTTTTAATAATCCAAAACCCGGTAACAACGATACATTGATCACTATAACATCTAAATTTAACTTCGTTGATTTTACTCCACCCGGCTTTACGGCTACAAAGCCCGGATTTTCTGTGATAGACTGGGGAGGTCCAAATCCACCATTTACCTTAAAAAAAGATGAATTCCGAAAGATAAAAATCAGATATGTTGCGCCAGCGGGTGATTCTTCCTATAATCCTGCATCATTAACCTTTGCGGGAAGTGCTTGTGATGGTCTCACGATGAATCCATCTGCTGAGTGGATTTACGTTCGTGACATTGATATGGGAACCACTCTCGTTGGCCAAGCTTCAAGGAAAACTGTAAGCGGAGTGTTTTGCAACAGAACCGGTAAACCCATTAAGGTAAAAAATTTCAAAATAGAGGGTGGAAATCAAAACGATTTTAAGATTATAAATGCACCGGCTGATTTTGAAATTCCATCTGACACATGTATTACGTTAACTTTCGAGTTCCTTGCTGATTCTCCCGGTGAGAAATCCTCTGAATTTATAGTTGAAGCAGAGAACGGGAAAATATACAGAGCAAAAATTAAAGGGCTTGCTACCGGAAAAGCTGAGCTGAGTACTGTTAATCAGATTGTTTTTCAATCAATAAGATGCAACACATTTTTTAAAGATACTACAATTGAGCTTTCAAATAATGGCGCTCTTGATTTAAATATTTCAAGTTTTACTATTACCGGACCGAATTCAACAGATTTTAGATTTATTCCATCAAATCCCGGGACTATGGTCATTCCAAGGAGCGATAAAAAGACAATATCCATAAGGTTCGAGCCAGCTACAGCCGGACTCAAAACAGCATCTCTAACAATTTTAAGCGATGCAGGAAACAGTCCAACTTACAACATCAATCTTTCTGGTAATCGTGATAGTATAGGTTTCACTTTGAGTCAGTCTTCGCTTGATTTTGGATTGCTTTGTCCTAATCAGAAGAAAGATCTTAAAGTGATTATGACCAATACAGGTAATGTTCAGAGTAATTTTGTTGCTGCTTCACTGCAAGCGCCTTTCGAACAACAGGAAACAAACTGGACTTTGGCACCAATGACAACGAAAGAAATAACCATTTCATTTGTTTCCGCAACAGAAGGTGATTTTACCAAACAACTTATTATCACCGATGAATGCAATAACCAAAAAATCATAAACCTTACAGCTAAAGTTCAGGCAGCAAATTTGCAGTCTGATAAGTTAACTCTATCTGCAACAGTTGGCTCTACTGTTGATGGTACAATCAAAATTAGAAATACTTCCCAACATAACATTACTGTTACCTCAGCAATTCCTCAGGATGCCCAATTTACTATCGTTGGTCCACCTTTGAATTGGAGTATTCCGGGAGGAGGATCTATTGATGTTACTATCAGATATGCCCCAAATGTTGATAACATAACAAATTCAACAATTTTGATAACAGGAACTCCTTGTAATTTAAATTATTCAGCCCCAATAACCGGTAATCCATCACTTGCTTCTGCTGATATTGTAATTGAAAATCATGAAGCTTATGTCGGAGAAATAATCACAGTTCCTGTTTTTCTTCGCAATATGTTTAAAGTAACTGAATCAGGAACAAAAAATATAAATACAAGAATTAGTTACGACCAGACTTTGTTGAAATTTCTTGGAACAGAACCCGCAGGCATAAGCTCAACTCTCGGCTCCGGTTATATTGATTTTTCAAATGTTCCTTTATCAGGTATGGTAGGTGATATTCTTTTCAGAATTAAATTTGAAGCTTTAAATAGCACTAAGGATGAAACAGATTTACAAATAACTGATTCCCGTTCAGTTGAAAGCAAAGTAATATTTAATGAAAGATCTGGAAAATTCAAATTAAAAGCTGCCTCCGCAACAATTAAAATCCCATCAGTCGCCGCTGAGCCCGGTGAAGAATTTACGATACCCATTTTGCTTGAAAATATTAAAAATATCAGTCAATTCAATGAATCTATTAATACAACTATCGAATTCAATGCTACATTGATTGAACCTATCGGAATTACCCCGAAAGGAACAGTTAGCTCTGACAGAAGGTTGATAAATCTTAATTCCCTGCCATTAATACCCGATAATAAATCCTCGATTGCAAATCTTCAATTCAGAGCAATGCTTGGAAATCAAGAATCAACTGATATCATAATTAAAAATACTGAAGTAAAAACCGGGAAGGTAATGTTTGAAGAAATTGCAGGAAAATTTACTCTTTCGAAGGTATGTAAGAGCGGCTCTGTCAGACTTTTTGATCCTTTTGCAAGTGCTGTTGGATTAATTAACTTCAATCCCAATCCTACTAATGGCTCAACAGAGATTGAATTTGCCACAGCAGAAGAGGGTTTCACAAATATTCAGATAATTAGCTATACTGGTGCTGTTGCTATGACAATAGTCAATGAAAACTTAAAAATTGGAACTTATAAAAGTGTCTTTAATGCTTATGAATTGCCAGACGGCTTATATTTTGTTGTTATGAAAACACCAACAGATTATTTTATAAAGAAACTGTCTGTAATTAAATAATATTTTATTTCAACATTCCTGAGAGGTTAGAAAGATTATCTAACCTCTTTTTTTGTATTTGTTTAGAAGATTATGTTTTATTTTTTTATTTTTGCAGGTTAATTATTAGAATAGGATATAGTTTTTCAAGATGGTGAAAAGATGGCAGACATTAGAAGCAAAAGAAGGCTCGGATTTAAAAATATTTCGGGTTAATTGGTTCAAACGCCAAAACAAGGAGATTGGGAAAATTGGAGATTTTGTAGTTCTTGATTCCCCGCTCTGGGTAAATATAATCCCGATAACAAAAAATTATGAAGTTGTTTTAGTTAGGCAGTATAGACATGGAATAGATGAAATAACTTTAGAGGTGCCGGGAGGACTTGTTGACAAGAATGAAGAACCACAAGATGCCGCTGAAAGAGAATGCTTCGAAGAAACGGGTTATAAATCAAAAAGCAGAGCAATACTTTTAGGCGAAAACCATCCAAATCCAGCTTTTTTGAATAATGTTTGCTATTCTTACGTTTGGTTTGATTGCGAACTAATGGGAAAACAAAAACTTGACGGAAACGAAGATATTGATGTTTTACTTGTTCCATTGAAAGACATACCAAGAATGATTTTAGATAAAGAAATAAAACATTCATTAGTTCTGACGGCATTTTTCTTTTATTCACTCAAATATGGCTTTTAGAGAAAATGGGCAGAATAATAGCAGTTGCTAATCAAAAAGGTGGAGTTGGAAAAACTACCACAGCAGTCAATCTTGCTGCCTCCCTCGCTGCAGCAGATTATTTAGTTTTGCTTATTGATATTGATCCTCAGGCAAACGCTACAAACGGTTTAGGTATTGATTCAAAAAAAGTTGAAACAACAATTTATGAAGTATTAATTAATAATGCTAATATTAATTCTGCAATCCTTGAAACTGAAATGCCCAACCTGAGTCTTATTCCCTCTCATATTAATTTAGTTGGTGCTGAAATCGAGATGGTGAATCAAAAAGACAGAGAAAAATTTCTGTCTAAAAAAATTGTTGAAATCAGGAACAAATATCATTATATAATAATAGACTGTCCCCCATCATTAGGACTTTTAACTTTGAATGCTCTTACAGCAGCAGATTCAGTCCTTATACCCGTGCAATGTGAATATTATGCACTTGAAGGACTTGGACAATTACTTAATACAATTTCGATTGTTCGTTATAGATTAAATCCAAAACTCGACATCGAAGGAGTATTATTAACAATGTATGATTCACGATTAAGGCTCTCCAATCAGGTTGTTGAAGAGGTTAGAAAACATTTTGAAAACAAAGCATTCAAAACAGTTATCAATCGTAACGTAAGACTGTCCGAATCGCCAAGCTATGGGAAACCTGTCTTGCTTTATGATGCACTAAGCGTTGGGGCAAAGAATTACCTTGAACTTGCACAGGAAATAATTAACACTGATAATATTTCAAAAATTAAAAAATCCTGATTATGTCAAAACCAAAAAAATCGATAGGACTTGGTAGGGGCTTGGAAGCATTGATTCCAACTACAGTTGAAATCACTGAAAAGGGGTTGAAATTTAAATCAACAGACGAAAATAAGAATCAGATTGATTTTGTTGAAATAGAAAAAATTGAACATAATCCCTACCAGCCGAGAGTTGATTTTGACGAAACTTCCCTTGAAGAGTTGAAGAATTCAATAATAGAGCATGGTGTTATCCAGCCGATCACTGTCAGAAAATCTGTTTTTGGTTTTGAAATTATCTCTGGTGAAAGAAGGGTGAGGGCTGCAAAGTTAGCTGGATTGGAAAAAATTCCTGCTTATATTTTGCAGGATATAACTGATGTTCAAATGCTTCAGTTAGCCTTAATTGAAAATCTTCAACGTGATAATCTTAATCCAATTGAAGTTGCAAATGGATATAGCCGGCTGATTGAAGAATGCAAACTCACTCAGGAAGAAGTCGCACAAAAAGTAAGTAAAGACCGAACAACAATCACTAATTTTTTAAGGTTATTGAAACTTCCAATTGCAATTCAGGACAGCCTCAGAAACCGTGAGATTTCTATGGGTCACGCACGAGCCTTATTAAGCCTCAACGATACAGTAAAAATGATACATTGCTGGAAAGAAATTATTCAAAAAGACCTTTCTGTTAGAGCCGTTGAGAAATTAGTTAAGGAAATTCAAAAAATTGAAGAAAAAACCCCTGAAAATAAAACTACAAAAGAACCCAATATTGATAAAGATGTCCATGCATATATTCAATACACTGAAAACCGCCTAAGACAGATTTTCGGAACAAAAGTGAAAATTCATCCAAAAAATAATGACTCTGGCTCAATTACACTTGAATACTTTAACAAAGATGATTTTCAGAGAATTTTGGAAATAATTGACAGAATTGATAAATAATCTGTTAGTCCATAAAAAAATAATTCTTATTTTTGTTCTAAATGCTAAATTAAAAAGAGGTTCATTTATGAAATCTTTATTACTTTTGTATCTATTTTGTCTTTTTGCTGAGTCTGTTTTTTCAGCAAATTATTATGTTTCTACTGATGGCAACGATAACAATTCTGGTTCCAAGCAATCACCTTTCAGAACTATTCAGAAATCTGCCAATGTCGTGGAAGAGGGTGATACCGTATTTGTTCTTGGAGGAACTTATAACGAAATTGTCAGATTCACAAAATCAGGAAAAGAAACAAAACCGATTGTTTTTTTTGGTGAATCGAACAAAACTATTATTGACGCAAACAATATCAATGACAAATACAACGGGATATTTCAAATTGAAGGCATTAGCTGGATTGAATTTCATAATTTTTTCCTAAAAAACTCATCTGACCAAGGTTTTTACATAGATAAATCATCTGATATTACTTTAAAAAATAATAAAACCTTAAATACATTTTCATCTGGTATTGGTTGCTGGGGTTGTAAGAGCATTTTAATTGACTCGAATGAAGTTGAATTAGCCTGCAATGGCGGTCCGCAGGAATGTATTTCAATTGCTAATTGTGAAAATTTTCTGGTGAGATACAACAAAGTTCACAACAGTATTAATGGTGCTGTTGGCGGAGAAGGCATTGATGCAAAAGATGGTTCCCAAAATGGAATAATTCATAATAATACTGTTTTTAATCTTGCCAGACTTGGTATTTACGTTGATGCATGGGATAAATATACAAGTAACATACAAGTTTATAACAATATAATTTATAACTGCCCCGATGGGATTGTCTTAGCCTCAGAAATGGGAGGTATCCTCGAAAATATCTGGGTATTTAATAATTTAACTTTTAAAAATAAATTTGTAGGTATAAACATTTCTTCGAATGGCGATGATCCGAATGTTAAAATTAAACCTATAAAAAATATTTATATTATAAACAATACTTCCTGTTATAATGGCGAAACTTGGGGCGGTGGAATTGCCATAGGTAATCCTGATGCTGATAATATTTTCATAAGAAATAATCTATGCAGTTTTAATCACTCATTTCAAATCAGTTACGAGGGAAGAAGTTCTAAAGGCTTATTTTTTGAAAATAATCTGGTTTATCCATTTATGAACTATCCCGAGGAAACAAGAGGAGAACAATATGTTGAATCCGACCCACTTTTCTTCAATCATTCCGTTGATGATTATCGTCTCAGTGAAGATTCTCCTGCTATTGATAAAGGAAGTTCCAATCAGGCACCTCGATTTGATTTTTTGGGGAACCGAAGACCCATGGGAAAAGCGATTGATATTGGAGCATTTGAATATTATATCGAATCATCAATATTTGAAAACATACTCTCTGATAATTCTATAGTAGCTTATCCAATACCTTGTTCAGATTATTTGAATTTTTTAATAAATGATGAAAAATCGGATAAAACCAAAAGTATTAAAATCGAAATATTCGATATATTAGGTAGTCCTATAATTAGTTTTGATAATAATGATTTTCAATATAATTACATCTCTGGTCTTGTTAATCTAAGAATCCCTGTTACAGAATTATCAAGCGGAATATATTTTTATCGGATATCATTATCCGAAGAATTTATGACGGGTAAAATGACTGTTCTAAGATAATTATTCTTTGAAAAAGAATTAATAATCTCAGTATTTTTATAAAATAATTTCCATGTGGATATTTGAGCTTTTGGCACTATGGGTTAATGATCCTGATGATATAGCATTTATGCCTGTATCAACATAAGATTGCAGATTATTAAGATTGATACCGCCTGAAGCCTCGATAAAAATGTCATTTCCTCCGGGATAGGCTCTTATCATTTTTACAGCCTTTATTATGGTATCTGGATTCATATTATCAAGCAGAAACCCATCAACTCCCGTCTCCAGAGCTTCTAATATTTGCTGTAGGTTATCAACTTCGACTTCGATTTTCATCGGATAACAGCTTTCGAATGCCTTTTTAATTGCTTTACTAATGCTACCCGCCGCAGAAATGTGGTTATCCTTTATCAAAATTCCTGAGGAGAGGTCAAGGCGATGATTATAACCACCCCCACATCGAACGGCATATTTTTCGAATAATCTAAGTCCGGGGGTTGTTTTTCTTGTGTCAAGAATTTTAACATTATATGGACGTGCTATTTCAACAAATTTGGAAGTCAAAGTAGCTATACCCGAAAGCCTTTGAATGAGATTTAAAATGACTCTTTCCCTGCTAAGAATTTCGATTGAATAACCAGATATTTTTGCCATCTGTCTATTGGAAGGAACAAAATCACCATCTTTAAAATATGTTTCTATTTTAGTTCTTTCATCAAAAAAATAATTTAGAAAATTCAGTCCTGAAACAACCATATCTTCCTGCGATTGAATAATTGCAGAAGTCTTTTCATTTTCCCTGAAAATTGCCAAAGAAGTTTTGTCGCCTTCCGGAGCATCCTCCTGCAAAAATTCCCTGATCTTATTCTGAATATAAGGTATAGGCAAAGTTACTATTTGAGGATATTCAATCATAACCAATCCTGATTTATTTAACTTAGTTCAAGCATTCTTTCCAGAGGTTTCAAGGCTCTTAACCTTATATCTTCGGGTATAATTATTTGCGGTTGAAGTGTTTCAAGAGCAATTACCATTTTTTCAAGAGTGTTCAATTTCATATGAGGACAGTCATTGCAACTGCAACCGTTTAAATTGGGAACAGGGTAAAACTTCTTTTGAGGAGCTTTCAATTGCATTTGGTGAATAATTCCGGTTTCAGTAAGAACAATGAATTCCTTGCTATTACTTTGAATTGCATAATTCAGCAAACTTGTCGTTGAACCAACGAAATCAGCATAGTTAAGGATATTTTCTGGACATTCCGGATGAGCGATAATCTCAGCTTCTGGATATTTATTTGTAAGTTTAATGACTTCAAGTTCGGAAAATATTTCGTGAACCTGACAGGAACCATCCCAGAGAACCATGTCCCTCCCAGTTTGCTTGATAATATATTTACCTAAATATTTATCTGGAGCAAAACATATTTTTTTATCAGCAGGAACAGAATTAACAATTTTGACTGCATTGGAGGAGGTGCAAATTATATCAGACATAGCCTTTACATTTGCAGTGCAATTAATATAAGAAATTACAACATGATCAGGATGAGCCTCAACCCATTGTTTAAATTTATCAGGAGGGGCACTATCAGCAAGAGAGCAACCTGCATTTAAATCAGGAATAAGAACAATTCTGTCAGGGTTTAATATTTTTGCAGTCTCAGCCATAAAGTGCACTCCACAGAATAAAATTACATCAGCTTTGGTCTTTTTGGCTGCCTGTGCAAGAGCAAGAGAATCTCCAAGAAAGTCAGCAAGATCTTGTATTATTGAATCCTGATAGTAATGGGCAAGAATGACTGCATTCCTTTCTTTTCTTAATCTATTTAATTTTTCAATAAGTTTATTCATTTCTATTAATTTGTTGAAATAATCTAATATTTTGACGGTATTTTAATTTATTTGTTTTTTGTTAAGTTATCAAGAATACATATTTAGAACAAAAAAAAGTTAATTTATGAAAGAAAATTAACATAAAAGATATTACTTTTGAAATTTGAATAATTTATTTTATCGAGGAGAATTGAGATATGATAAATCTTAAGAAGATATTTCTGCTGCTTTTTTTTATTGCAAATACTTTATTTGGTCAGCCAAAGAAAAATGTTATTTTATTTATTGCCGACGGTTGTGGCATAGCTCCAAAAACAGCTCTCAGACTTGCTCTTGGTCAGGGCATTGAAGGCAGCAGAATAAGTTCCGATCCAAAATTCCAGATTCTGGCTCAGGATAAACTTAAATATACAGCAATAATAACCAACCATTCCTTGAATAGTTTAATCACAGACTCAGCACCGGGTGCTTCTGTTTATGCATGTGGAAAGCAGGGCAAGATTGACAATGAATTTATATCATTAGATCCCGTTAGTTTCGAACCAATACCAACAATTTTAGAAGAAGCAAAAAAGCAAGGATATGCCGTAGGTTTAGTTTCAACTGCAAGGATTACACATGCAACGCCTGCTGCTTTCGCTTCACATATCTGGAATCGTGATCTTGAAGATTACATTGCCTGTCAGATGATTTCAAAAAGTCAAAAGGAATATGAAGACATTTTCAATTCTTCAAAAAACTCATCATTTCGTTATTCAGAAGAGAAAGATTGGATTTTGCCAAAACCTAAAATAGGCGTTGAAATTGATGTTCTTCTTGGAGGAGGTGCCTCGAAATTTTTACCTAAAAACGAACCCAGTTCGAACAAAATTATCAAAAACCAAAATGGAGCTCCAATATCATCAAACGGGAAGGAAATCACACTATCAGGAGGAAGAAAAGATGATATTGACCTGATTGAAATAGCAAAAAGCAGAGGTTTTATATATGTTAATTCCAGAGAAGCTCTTCTTTCACTTGATCTATCACAATTTAAGCCAAATAACAATAATAAATTATTAGGAATATTTAGTTCATCTCATATGGATTATGAACAGGACAGACAGCTATTCAGCAATGAACAGCCGATGCTTGCTGAAATGGTAAGAATTGCAATATCGGTTCTTGAAAGAAAAAGCAATAAGGGATTTTTTCTGATGGTAGAAAGTGGCAGAATTGATCATCTTGCTCATGCAAATGCTGGTGGAGTTGATATTTCTGAGGATGGCAATGATTATATTGTTGGTTCAGATAAAAAACCAAGGTTAAATTTTGGAAGCTACGCCGATGGCAAAAATCCACCCGACTATATTTTTGGTTCTGATTACTTCATTAAGGAAATGCAGGCTTATGATTATTCCGTCGAAGAAGGAAGAAAATTTATGAATGATTCAAAAAAAGGAAAGACATTAATTATTACTACAGCTGATCATGAAACCGGAGGTTTCTCGGTAGTAGGTCTTTATGATGCTGAAAAAAAAGGAGTTAGAACCTACGCCAGTGAACCTAAGAAAACTGAAATCACTCCTGTGCCAAATGGTTTAAAAAGGGGTGATGCTGATAAAAACGGATGGTTTCCGGATTATGAATTAATTGATTTTCAAGGCTGGAAATGGCCTAAACCAAAAAATGATGGCAGGAGAATTGTAATTGCTTATGCTTCAAATCCTTTAACCAATGGCAATGGAACCAGTATATCAAACTCTCCGGGAAATCATACAGCAACTGACCTTATAGTTCAAGCTGATGACAATGATGGAGGCAAATTTGCTTCAAAAATCAGTGGCAGAGGTTTACTTGATAATACTGATTTAACTCCGATCATCGAAGATTTTCTGAATGTGAAAATTCCACTACTACCCAAGAAACCTAAATAAGATTTCAATAATTATTATTTGAGTTTATTTGCTTTTTAGAGAAAAAACTGAGGATATTATCAAGTTGTTTTTTTGAGAGGAATTTTTTTAACTCTTCTTCGGGAGCATTTTTTATCTTTTCAACTGAACCAAATTCGATTAGTAATTTTTGAGCAGTTTTTTCTCCAATTCCTTCGATTTCAGTAAGCTCGGTGTGTAAAGTCCTTTTTTCACGCAGTTTTCTATGAAAAGTAATTGCAAAACGATGGGCTTCATCTCTGATGTGTTGCAAAATCTTCAGACTGCTCGAAGTTCGTGGTAGTAAAATGGATTCCGATACATCTGGTAAAAATATCTCCTCGAGTCGTTTTGCCAGACCAATAATGTTAACTTTTTTATCAATCTTAAGTTCTTTGAGAACATTACAAGCGGACGATAACTGCCCCTTGCCTCCATCTATTACTATTAGATCTGGCAGAGAGATTTTTTCGTCCAGCAATCTTTTATATCTTCGTTCAACAGCTTCCCGCATAGCTGCAAAATCATCATTTTTGTTGACATTTTTTATGATAAACTTTCTATAATCTGATTTTTTTGGTTTTCCGTTCTCAAAAACAACCAAAGAAGAAACAAGATCGCTACCCTGAATATGAGAATTATCGAAGCACTCGATACGTATTGGTGGTTTTGATAATCTAAGGTCTCGTTGTAAAGATAAGACAGCTCTGCTTATACTTTGCTCTCGTTTTGCAATAGCAAGAAGAAATTCTTTTAACTGAAATTCGGCATTGGCTGAAGCCATATTAACTAATTTTCTTTTATCGCCAAGTTTGGGAACGATTATTTCAATAGACTTACCTCTTTTTTTACGAAGCCAGTCATATATAAATTCGGTTTGGTCAGGTTCTACCGGCAATAAAATTTCCTTTGGTATAAAATCATTCTCAAGATACCACTTTTCAATAGTAATCTGGATGAGTTTATTATCAGAAATTTCAGCAGAATTTTGCAAAATAAAATGTCTCTTCCCGATGAGTTTTCCATCTCTAACCTTGAAAACAAGCGAACAGGCAAGGTCGTCCTGTCTTGATAAACCAATTATATCTCTGTCTATCAGCTCTGAACTGACTACCTTTTGCTGATTTGTATAATCCCTAAGAAGCAATAGCTTGTTTCTGATTATAGCAGCCTCCTCGAATCTCATTTCTTCGGCAAGAACCTGCATCTGATTCTCAAAGAATTTTTCCAATTCATCTGTTTTTCCATTTATAATCTGAACGGCATTTTTTATGTTTTCATTATACTTCTCCCTTGAGATCAGACCTTCGCAAGGACCATCACACTTCTGTATGTGATAGTCAAGGCAAATTTTATGCTTCTTCTTCGAAATAGTTTCATCGGTAATGTTTAAATCACAGCTTCTGATTTTGAATAAAGAACGGAGAATTCTCATTAAAGCTCTTAGATTTCTAACTTCGGTGAAAGGACCAAGATATTTAGATCCATCTCTAATTACCTTCCGTGTTGGAAAAATTCTCGGAAAGGGTTCGTTTGTTATTCTGACATAAGGATAGCTTTTATCATCTCGAAGAAGGATGTTATATCTGGGTTTCAGTTTTTTTATAAGGGTATCTTCCAAAATCAATGCCTCTGCCTCTGAATCTGTAACAATAACCTCAATATCAGCGATATGTCTGATCATTGCATTAGTTTTTGCATCGTGAGGTTTTGATTGAAAATAAGATTTAACCCTGTTTCTTAGATTAATAGCTTTGCCTACGTAGATAACCTTTCCGCCGTTGTTTTTAAATTGATAAACCCCCGGCTTAGTCGGTAAACCCATCAACTTTTCGCCGATATTTATTGTTATTTCTTCTTTACTCTCGGTTATATCAGTCATCAATTTATCACAGATTACGATTTTTTTGGAAATTAAATAAATTAAAGACCTTTTTTATTAATTTATTGTTTTTCAACATCAAAATTATAAAAACAAAATAATAATGAATAAAATATTAAGAATTTTTATCATAATTGGTTCAGTATTATTTATTTTAACCTTTTTCACTATGTCCATCATCAGGATGAATTATCCCTATGAACTTGAATGGATGGAAGGCGGCTCAGTTGAACACACACAAAGGGTTATGAACGGAGATGGGATCTATGTCGAGCCGGGAATTGAGTTCATACCTTATATTTACACTCCATTTTATTATTATATTTCAGCATTGTTTTGTGGAATATTTGGTATTGGATTGTTTCCGCTAAGGCTTGTCTCATCATTATCAGCATTATTAACTGGAGTTTTTATTTTTTTGTTATTAAAAAAAGAGACAGATGACTTTTTCTCATCAATTATTTCAACAGGTTTGTTTTTTGGTTTCTATGTGATAGGTGGAGCATGGTATGACCTTGCAAGAGTTGATTCCCTTTTTATCTTTTTATTTATAATTTCAATTTACTTATTAAGGCAAAAGAAAAATAACTGGTATTATATAATTTCGGCAGTTTTTGCTTTTCTTTCATATTTCACCAAGCAATCAACTATTATATTTGCTTTATTTATAATGATTTACCTAATATTATATGAAAGAAAAGGATTTTGGATTTATTCTTTAATTTTTGTTGGATTAGTCTTAGTATCTACAATAATATTTAACTATTCAACATCGGGCTGGTATTATTTCTGGAATTATGAATTACCGGCTGCACACCGTTGGAATATTGAATTCACTATACTTTTTTTCACTCGAGACATATTTGAACATACTGGTATAGCTGTTTCTTTTGCATTTATTTATTTTTTCATCAACTTCAGGAATCAAAAAAGTTTTTTGTCGGAAAATAACAATACTTATGCTTTTTATCTTTTTGTATGTATTGGTATGTTTGCAGGTTCATATTTCTCAAGACTGCATTATGGTGGCTTCCTGAATGTTATAATTCCTGCTTATACAATTCTTCCAATTTTAACAGGTTTGAGTTATAAAAAAATTAAAGACCTAATCGAAATCCAACAAACATCAAAAGTTCAGAATTTGAAGTATAATTATTTTCTTATTTTTCTAAATCTGATGATAGTAGTCCAATTTCTTGCAGTGGTCTATGATCCGGGACTTCAACTTCCCTCAGAAAATGATTACATTTCGGGAAATAAATTTATTCAAGCGGTTAAAAAACAAAAGGGGGACGTTTTAATTCCCGGAAATACCCACACATATTACAAATTAGCAGGTAAGAAGAATTTTGCTCATATTGAATTAATAAATGATTTGTATGAACATAATGAGCAATATGGTCAGAAAGTGATGAATGAATTCAAAGTGCACCTTGAAACAAATCATTTCAGTGCTATATTTGCAAACAAACTATTTATAGAGCATTTTCCTTTTTTTAAAAATTACTATGATCCAAAAGGAGAGTTATTTAATGATGAAAGCAGTTTTAAAACTAAAACTGGGCATATAACACGCCCGGAATGGCTATATGTTCCAAAAAATACACATAAAAAATGATCTTAAACAATTTGAAAATTTTTCGTTAAATTTTACGTTTTTTCATAATTCTTGATACTAACATTAAGAGTAGAATATGACTGATATAAGAGAATTGAATGAAAAGATCCAGAGAGAAAGTTCTTTTGTTGACTTGCTGATGCTCGAGGTCGGAAAAGTCATTATAGGTCAGAAACAAATGACTGAAAGATTATTAATTGGCTTGCTAACCGGAGGACATATCCTAATGGAAGGAGTTCCGGGTCTTGCAAAAACTCTTGCAATCAAGACACTTGCTTCAACAATTGACGCAAGATTCAGTAGAATTCAATTTACGCCCGACCTTCTTCCTGCCGATTTAATTGGAACAATGATTTATAACCAGAAAAGAGAGGAATTCACCGTCCGGAAAGGACCAATATTTGCCAATTTTATCCTTGCTGATGAAATCAATAGATCCCCTGCTAAAGTTCAGAGTGCTTTGCTTGAAGCAATGCAGGAAAAACAGGTTACTATTGGAGAAAATACTTTTAAGCTCGATGAACCATTCCTTGTTCTTGCCACACAAAATCCAATAGAACAGGAAGGAACTTACCCCTTGCCCGAAGCACAAGTTGACAGGTTTATGCTTAAAGTAATAATCAATTATCCTTCAAGAGAAGAAGAACTAAACATTATGAGAGAGAATTTACTTGAGGAATTCCCGAAAGCTTCTGTTGTTGTAAAGCCCGAGGAAATTCTAAATGCCAGAAATGTTGTCAAAGAAGTATATATTGATGAAAAAATTGAAAATTATATTCTTGATATAGTGTTTTCAACAAGATTTCCAAAAGATTACAAGATGGACAAATTGTCAGGTTTAATATCCTATGGGGCATCTCCCAGAGGTTCAATATATCTTGCTCTTGCTGCTAAAGCTTATGCTTTTATCAAAAGGCGAGGTTACGTGGTTCCCGAAGATGTTCGTTCTATCTGTCACGATGTTCTGCGTCATCGAATCGGTTTAACTTATGAAGCCGAGGCTGAAAATATCACTACTGTTGATATTATAAATGAGATTTTAAATACCATTGAAGTTCCATAATCGAACAAAATAAATGGATACTTCCGAACTAATAAAAAAAGTAAGAAAAATAGAAATAAAGACCCGTGGATTATCAAAGCATATTTTTTCGGGTGAATACCATAGTGCTTTCAAGGGCAGAGGAATGGCTTTCAGCGAAGTCAGAGAATATCAGTTTGGTGATGATATTCGTAACATAGATTGGAATGTTACTGCCCGTTTTAATCATCCTTATATTAAAGTTTTCGAAGAAGAAAGAGAGTTATCTGTAATACTTTTAGTTGATATCAGTGCATCAGGATCATTTGGAACTGTTACTCAATTTAAAAAAGACTTAATTACAGAACTTTGTGCTGTTCTTTCATTTTCTGCTTTACAAAATAATGATAAAATTGGCCTAATTCTATTCTCTGACAAAATTGAAAAATTTATACCCTTGAAAAAAGGCCGTTATCATGTTCTCAGGATTATTCGGGAATTGTTGGAATTCAAACCCGAAAGTAACCGAACAGACATTTCTATCGCTTTGAGATATTTGATAAATGTTATCAAAAAAAGAGGTGTTGTCTTTATTTTATCAGATTTTATTTCGAAAGACTTCGAAGAACCATTGAAAATTGCTTCAAAGAAACACGACACCATCGCTATTAACATTTTTGACCAGAGAGAATCAGAATTACCCAATGTTGGTTTAATTTATGCACAGGACAATGAAACCGGCGAGTTGGTATGGATAGATACTTCAAGTGTTGCAGTCAGAGAAAAACATAAACAATGGTGGTTAAATCATCAAAAAAAACTTGATGATACATTTAATTTTAATTCAGTAGATTCAATCAGAATCAGAACTGACCAGTCTTATGTTACACCGCTAATTAATTTTTTCCGTCAAAGAGAAAAACGCAAGTAATTATTTTGATTTATTATGATAAATAAATTCTTTTACTCAATTTTTTTGATATGCTTCATATTCCTGATTGTAATTGGATACAACCAGAATCAAAATTTTGGCATAACATCTATAAATTATAATTTATTTCAAAACCTCAAAGAGAAAGAACCTATTCCTGTCAGAATATCTTTTGAAAAAAAAGTCCTTAAAACTATATCCAAAAATAATCATCCAAAGATATACTTTTCAGAAGAGAAAGCTACACCAAATTTTGTAAGAGCACATGAATGGAGATTCAATAGACTAAAAGACCCAAAAACCGGAACAATACCCTCAAACATTAATTCAAGGGTAGCATATTTTCTTAAAAATCAATCCGGATCATTAATTGACAAAGACATGTCTGATAATAAAAGCTCCATATTACAATCACTGCCAGAATGGAAAAAAGTCGGTCCCTTTAATATTGGTGGCAGAACTCGTGCTTTAGCTCTTGATATAACTGATCCCGAACAAAATACAATCCTTGCTGGTGCAGTTTCGGGTGGAATGTGGAGATCAACAGATGGAGGTAAAAGCTGGCAAAGAACAACCGAGCCGCAGCAATTAAGTTCGGTTTCCTGCATTGCACAAAATCCAAATAAGGGAAAAGAAAATATATGGTATTATGGAACAGGTGAACTATGGGGTAATTCCGCAGGAATCAGCGGAGACGGTATTTTTAAATCCTCGGATGGGGGCTTACACTGGAAGCAACTAACTTCAACTGTCCGCAATACTCCAAATTCATGGGATAATCAGTTCGAATATATATGGAATATTCTTGTTTATCCAAAAGAAAGATCTGAAGATGAAATTTACGCTGCTACAGCTGCTGGTGGAATCATCAGAAGCTCTGACGGAGGTAACACTTGGAACTTTGTTCTGGGTAGCTTTGGAAATAATTCCAGCCTTTTCACTGATATTGCCTCCACTACCAATGGTATCCTATATGCCACATTAAGTCAGGAGACATTCGGAAAAAGAACATCATCCAAGCATGGTATTTTCCGCTCAATTAATGGTATTGACTGGGTTGATATAACTCCCGATGATTTTCCTGAAAAATACAAAAGAATCGTTATCGCAATAGCTCCTTCGGATGAAAATCAGGTATATTTTCTTGCTGAAACCCCTTATTCAGGCAAGCAGACTTTCAATACACAGGGTGATACACTTTGGCATTCCCTTTTTAAATATACATACCTTTCCGGAGATGGAAGCGGCTCAGGAGGAAAATGGGAAAATCGGTCAGACAATCTCCCCAAACCTGACTATATACGAGGTCAATTCAACTCACAATCATCATACAATCTTGTCATTAAAGTTAAACCCGACAATCCTGATATTGTTTTTATTGGTGGAACAAATCTATACCGTTCAGATGATGGTTTTTCAACTCCTGACAGAATCAAATGGATAGGTGGATATTGCCCTTTTGGTGC
Organism: uncultured Hyphomicrobiales bacterium; assembly: GCA_964473465.1. GTDB lineage: Bacteria > Bacteroidota > Ignavibacteria > Kapaibacteriales > UBA2268 > CALHRB01. The sequence goes on along the minus strand of CAYYPE010000003.1, from coordinate 17,874 downwards.
CTGCAAGGATATCTATACATACCCAAGTCATCATGCAGATCAACATTCGATTGTATTTCCGAACAAAAGTAGCCTGAAAATGTATTCTGGCACTGATGGAGGTGTATTTGTAACTGAAAATTGCATCGCTGACAGCGTTGAATGGAAATCACTAAATCAAGGTTTTACTACAACACAATTTTATACCATTGCATTAGACCATGGAACTGCAAATAGCAAAGAAATAATCGGTGGAACTCAGGATAATGGAACATTATATAGTAACAACAAACCTGACTGGGTTTTTGCTGCAAATGCAGATGGATTTTATTGTGCAATTGAAAATGGTGGGAGATATCACTATACTTCAAATAATTCAAGCTATCAGCCAAAAATCAAAATATGGAGAAGAGTTCTTGATGAAAACGGAGAGCCACTTATTACAACACGTATTGATCCTATTGGCGGGCGTGATTTTATCTGGAACACTCCTTTTTTGCTCGATCCGAATAATCAGAACCGAATGTATTTAGCAGGTGGAAAAATCATCTGGCGAAATAATGATTTATCAAAAATTCCTGTAGATAATAACCTTGATTCAATTTCAACAGAATGGGACAGTTTAAGTTTCACCCGTTTGGAAAATGAAAATATAACAGCTCTTGCAATTTCTAAGAATCCATCTAATATATTATTTTACGGAACATCAACAGGAAGGCTTTTTAAAATTAAAGATGCTCATCTTGGAAATCCTGAACCACATGAAGTCACTGGAAAGAATTTCCCGAAAGACGCATATATTGGTTGCATTGCTGTTGATCCCTATGATGGAAATAAGGTTTTTATAGTTTTTACAAATTACAACGTCGAATCAATTTTTTATAGCCAAGACGGGGGTAGCTCATGGACACCCGTTACTGGAAATTTAGAGGAACGAACGGGTGGAGGCGGAGCTGGACCTGCTTTCAACTGGCTTGAAATTCTTCCTCTTAAAGACGGCTATTATTATCTTGCGGGCACAAATTCAGGCTTGTTTTCAACTGCATTTCTTGATGGATCATACACTTGTTGGATTCAGGAATCTTCTGATTTAATCGGGAACACAGTCGTTGATATGATTGATGCAAGAGAATCCGATGGTTTCGTGGCAGTAGGGACACATGGACTTGCAAATTACACTGCTACCATAACAAAAATTCCACAGAACCCTTCAAAACCCAATCTTGTATTTCCCCCTGATAACTCTGGAGGAATAAGAAATAACTCTTTCTTTGTTTGGGATAAAAATAAATCAGGTATTAATTCAAAAATTCAGATTTCCTTAAAATCAGATTTTTCTGAAATTCTGAAAGAGCAAGACGGAATTTTGAAGGATTCAATAGAAATTTTTGATCTTGTTTCTGGAAGAGTAAAGCATTACTGGAGAGTTCAAACAAGGAACAACGGAGGATTAAGTGATTATTCAAAGATATTTTCCTTCTTGACTGCTATTAATCCACCTAAGTTATTATCGCCAGCATCGAATGCTGATAATTTGGAAAATAATGTTAATCTTATTTGGGAACCAGTTCCTTTTGCAAATTCATATAGATTGCAGCTCAGCAGTAATTTAACTTTTAGCTCGATTATAATTGATACAATTATTTCATCAACAGAACTCACTGTTAATAATTTACAGACAAATAGAAGATATTTCTGGCGTGTGGCATCTATTGATGAATACGGTCAGGGAGATTTTGCATCTCACTTTAATTTCAGAACAAAAGCTACAAGCTCTGTCGATATTTCAAGTGAAGAAAGTAAAATTAATATTTTCCCAAATCCAGCTAATTCATTTATCTATCTGACATTTTTTAATGATAAAGAACAAAATATCCTTGTTGATTTATATGATTCAGAAGGTTGTAGAATAAAAAATTTATTTAATAATTTTATTGAAGCTGGCAGAATTAACTTAAAATTTGACCTAAATGATTTCAGTCAGGGTATATATTTTATACAAATAACAAAAAGTGATTTGATTTTGTCGAAAAAGTTCGTCATTCAAAGGTAAAAACAGAATATCATACAATGAAAATGAAAGAATTTTTTAAACAATTATTATTAATTATATTATTTAACATTATTTGTTTTGTCTCAGCTAATGCTCAGAATCTATCAGTTTCATTAAAATCAGATACAAACAATGTTCTGATTGGTGACCAGATAAATATTAATTTAACAGTAAATTCAGACCAAAAGACTAAAATCTATTTACCATTAATACCAGATACACTTGGAAAAATTGAAGTTATAAGCAGAAGCAAAATTGATACAGTCATATCCGAAAAAAACTTTACTTTAAAGCAAAATTATGTTGTTACAAGCTTCGATTCAGGCTCATTTACATTTCCATCCCTTACAATTCTCTATGAAAGAAATGGTCAAACAACTCTTAATACATTATATAGTGATTCACTGATTCTGAATTTTAACACTGTGGCTGTTGATACAAGTCAGGCAATAAAAGATATCAAACCACCATTGGAAGAGCCTTATACTCTTGCTGATTTTATAGATTATATTCTTATTGGTCTGGGTATTATTGCAATTATATTGATAATCATTTTTATATTAAGGAAAAGGAAAAAGAAATCTAATATCATTCAGGATTATGACCCGAAAATTCCAGCATATTTAATTGCTCTCGAAGATTTAAAAAAATTAGAGAATGAAAAATACTGGCAAAAAGGTCAGTTAAAGAAATACTATACTATTTTAACTGAAATTTTAAGATTATATCTCGAAAGACAATTTAGTATCCCTGCTTTAGAAATGACAACCGATGAAATTTTAGCTTCACTAAAGAATTATAGTTCGTCAAACTCTAAGAAAATAAATTTTGATGATGAAATTATCAAAACTATTGAGCCAGTGCTTAAAATTGCAGATATGGTAAAGTTTGCGAAATACCAATCTCTTCCTAACGAAAACGACTTTTGCATGAAAAATTCGATTGAATTCGTAAAAATCACCGCAGAAATTGTCAAAAACTTAGAAAAACCATTTGATAATGCTAAAGAGAGTGAGAATAATTCAGGGGAACCAGTCTGATGTTTGATTTTTTAAAAGACATACATTTTGCTAATCCCGAATTCTTCTGGCTTTTGATTATTATTCCTCTTCTGATTATTTGGTATATTTTCCAATCAAAAAAGCAGTTTGCACCGATTAAATTATCAACTACTCAATTTGTTAGTGCTATAAATACAACATCCAGAGTCAGATTGAGACATATACCCTTTATTTTAAGATTATTGACATTAGTTTTAATTATTTTTATTTTAGCAAGGCCTCAAACCTCATCAAGTCATAAAACAGTTAAAACAGAAGGTATTGATATAGTAATTTCTATGGATATATCCAGTTCTATGCTTGCTGAAGATTTCAAACCTAACAGGCTTGAAGCCGCAAAAAAAACTGCGATACAATTTATTGACAACAGAATTAACGACAGAATTGGTTTAGTTGTTTTTAGTGCCCAAAGCTTTACTCAATGCCCAATAACAATTGACCATAGTGTCCTGAAAAATCTGTTTTCATCTGTAAAGTCAGGTATGATTGAGGATGGAACAGCTATAGGTATGGGTCTTGCAACTGCTGTTGACAGGCTCAAGGATAGCAAAGCAAAAAGCAAAGTGATAATTTTATTGACTGATGGCGTCAATAACAGAGGTTTGATTGCCCCGATGACTGCTGCAGAAATCGCTGCTACATTTGATATACGTGTTTATACTATTGGGGTCGGCACACGAGGTATGGCACCTTACCCTGTTAAAACCCCTTTTGGCACTCAATACATAAATATGGAAGTTGAAATTGATGAAGCATTGCTAAAGGACATAGCAAATACTACTGGAGGGAAGTATTTCAGAGCTACTAACAACAAAGCACTCGAAAATATTTATAACGAGATAGATAAACTTGAAAAGACTATTATTGATGAAATGATGTTCCATCGAAAATCCGAAGAGTTCTTGCCATTTGGAATCGCAGCGGGCTTGGTTCTGTTAACCGAAATTTTTCTGATATTATTTGTTTATAGAAAACTACCATAAAAATATGAGAGCAGTTGTTCAAAGAGTATCTCAGGCAAGTGTTGAAATAGATGGGAAAATTAATGGTAAAATTTCGAAAGGAATTGTTGTATTCGTTGCTATCAGGGAATCAGATAACGACAAAGCTATTGAATGGATGAGCAATAAACTTGTAAATCTAAGAATTTTTCCTGATGAAAACGATAAAATGAATAAGTCTGTTCTTGATGTTAGGGGTGGAATTCTGCTGATTTCTAATTTTACTCTTTATGGTGATGCTAAAAAAGGTTTCCGTCCCAGTTTTATTGAATCTGCAAAACCTGAAATTTCAGAACCTGTTTTCAATAAATTACTGGATTTCTTAAAATCAAACTATGATTTACAAATTGAAACTGGCAGGTTTGGAGCAATGATGAAAATAAACCTTATCAATGACGGACCCGTGACAATTATTATAGATTATTAAAAATTTACATAAAATTTCACTTTTTTTGTTGTTGTTAAAATAAAACCAATCTAATAAAGTAATTTAACTTCGTTAAAGAATCTTATTTTTCTATTTAATGTCTGAAAAAAATAAAATAAATAATATAGACCTTTCCGAAAGAAGTAATGGAAATCTGTCTAAAATTGTTGTTCGTGGAGCAAGAGAGCATAATCTTAAGAATATCAACGTAGATATTCCAAGAGACAAGTTTGTTGTTATAACAGGGCTATCAGGTTCGGGAAAATCAAGTTTAGCATTTGATACATTGTATGCAGAAGGACAAAGACGCTACATTGAATGCCTTTCTGCCTATGCTCGTCAATTTTTGGATGTATTAAAAAAGCCCGATGTTGATTCTATTGAAGGCCTATCCCCAGCAATTTCAATAGAGCAAAAGACTATAAGCCACAATCCTCGTTCAACTGTCGGAACTGTAACTGAGATATATGACTATCTAAGACTATTGTTTGCAAGAATTGGAACGCAATACTGTGTGGAATGTAAGATACCAGTTGAACAAAAGTCATTAGATCAAATTGTAGAAGAAATTATCAAAAATTATAAGGGACAAAAAATTCAGATCCTCTCCCCTATTATCAAAGGACGTAAAGGACATTACAGAGAACTTTTCGAAAATCTTTTAAAGCAGGGCTTCACCAGAGTTAGAGTTGATAATGAATTAAGAGAAATTGAAGAGGGGATGGAGCTCGGTAGATATAATATTCACGATATTGATCTGGTAATTGACAGATTAATTGTTGATGAAAAACACGAGCATAGAATTAGTGAATCCTGCGAACTTGCATTGAATAAAGGCTCAGGAAGCTTAATTATATTATATGGACCAGAAAAACAGCAAAGGGAAAAATTATTCAGCACATCTTATTCATGCCCATCGTGTGGAAAGGCTTATGATTCTCTTGCTCCAAATATGTTTTCATTCAATTCACCTTATGGAGCATGCAAACATTGTGATGGAATGGGCGAAATTCGTGATTTCGATATGAATATGGTGATTCCTGACCCGAAATTGTCCATATCCGAAGGAGGAATTGCACCCCTTGGAAAAAATCGTGATATGTGGCTCTGGAATCAAGTGTTTTCCTATGCAAAAAAGATTGGATTAGACCTTGAAAAACCTATTGCAGAGCTACCTAAAGCACTTTTGAATCAACTTCTGTTTGGTGGGGATGACCAAAAAATTGATGTCGAATATAAATTCAGCGAAAATCGGGCAGTTACATATCATTATAAATTCATTGGTGTCCTTCCAAGTATTAAACATCAATACCAGAACACAAGTTCAGAAACAATAAGGAAGTATATTGAAGAATATATGTCTAACAAAATCTGTCCTGTTTGTAATGGTGGCAGGCTTAAAATTGAGAATCTTAATGTATTAATTGATAATAAAAATATCTTTGAAGTTTGTCAATACGATATTGATCATTCACTAAAATTCTTTTCTGAACTTTCTGGAAAACTTGACGAAAGAAGTTTGATAATCTCGAAAATTGTTCTTAAAGAAATTATTTCCAGACTTAGATTCCTCATCGAGGTAGGATTATCCTATCTTTCTCTTAACCGTTCAGTCAGAACTCTTTCCGGTGGTGAATCACAAAGAATCAGACTTGCTTCACAGATTGGCTCAGAACTCGTCGGAATTATGTATGTTCTGGATGAGCCGAGCATTGGGCTTCACCAACATGATAATAATAAGCTGATAAATTCTTTAAAAAGGCTTCGTGACCTTGGTAACACAGTCATTGTTGTTGAACATGATAAAGCTATGATTAATAATGCTGATTATCTTGTAGATATGGGTCCCGGTGCAGGAATACACGGTGGTGAAGTAATTATTTCGGGTTCCCCCGAGACAATATCGAAAAATAATAACCAAAAAATAAATAATTCATTAACAGCGCAATATATATTACACAAAAAGACAATAGAAGTCCCTGTTAAAAGAAGGCAACCAAATGGCAAATATTTAATTCTTGAAGGGGCAAGCGGTAATAACCTTAAAAATGTTAATCTCACAATCCCACTCGGGCTACTTGTCTGCATAACAGGTATGAGTGGCTCAGGTAAATCCTCTTTGATTAATGATACACTTTATCCAATTCTTTCAAAGCATTTTTATAGATCTATAACTAACCCACTTCCCTACAAAGCGATTAAAGGTCTTGAAAATATTGATAAAGTAATTGAGATTGACCAGAGTCCAATTGGCAGAACACCAAGATCTAATCCTGTAACTTATACAGGTATTTTTACGCTAATCAGAGAATTTTTTTCAATGTTACCCGAATCCAAAGTAAGGGGTTACAAAGCAGGAAGATTTTCATTCAATGTTAAAAGCGGTCGTTGTGAGGAGTGTGAAGGCGGAGGAATCAAAAAGATTGAGATGAATTTTTTGCCTGATGTCTATGTAACCTGTGATAGCTGTGATGGAAAAAGATATAACAAAGAAACATTGGAAGTAAAATATAAGGGTAAATCTATAGCTGATGTTCTCGAAATGACAGTCGAAGAAGCTCTGGATTTCTTTGCAGAGATACCCAAAATCAAAAAGAAATTAGAAACTTTGTTTGATGTCGGGCTTGGCTATATCAAACTCGGACAGCAAGCACCAACTCTTTCTGGTGGTGAAGCCCAGCGTGTGAAACTTGCAACGGAATTATCCAAAGTTAGCACTGGCAAAACAATATATTTACTGGACGAACCTACAACGGGTCTGCATTTTGAAGATGTCAGGATTTTACTTAAACTACTTAATAAACTTGTGGATAAAGGTAATACTGTGGTCATCATTGAACATAACATGGATGTTATTAAATGTGCAGATATGATTATTGACCTTGGTCCCGAAGGAGGCGAGAAAGGCGGAAAAATTATAGCCACAGGAACACCTGAGGAAATTATGAAATCAAAAAAAAGTTACACTGCAAAATATCTTAAAGAGGAATTATCATCCTTCTGATTAAATTATATTCAGATTTTTAATTATTTTTGTAATTGATTGTTTTTAATTAGTTTATTTATGGAGAATTAATGAATATTTTGGTTTGTATTTCAAGAGTTCCTGATACCACAACAAGAATCCTCGTCGGAGGAGATGGAGTTTCTATTGATACTCAGGGTGTTAAATTCATTGTTAATCCTTATGATGAATATGCAATTGAAGAAGGATTGAGACTTCGTGAAAAAAACGGCGGAACAGTTACTGCTATTTGTGTTGGTCCAGATTCTGCCAAGGAACAACTAAGAACAGCCCTTGCTATGGGTGTTGATAAAGCTGTTCTTGTCAAAACCGAAAAAAGCTTCGATTCTTACTTCGCTGCAAAAAATATTTCATCTGTTGCTAAGGAATTAAATCCTGATATTATTTTTCTTGGACGTCAAAGTATTGACTTTGATTCTTTCCAGCTGCCTTCTTATCTGGCAGAATTACTCGACCTTCCGTCTGTTTCTGTTGTTTCGAAATTAACTATTGAAGGAAACAAAGTTACTGCAGAGCGGGACATTGAAGGAGGTAAGGAAATAGTCGAAACTGAATTACCTTGTATTATAAGTGCTCAGAAAGGTTTAAACGATCCACGCTATCCCAAACTACCGGACATTATGAAAGCAAAGTCTAAGCCAATCGAAGAAAAACAACCCATTGAAACAGAAAATAAGGTATCAATTCTCGGTATGGAAATACCATCCAGAAAACGAATCGGAAAAATTCTTACTGACTCTGACACTGATATTGATGAGATTGTTAAGTCTTTGCACGAAGAAGCCAAAATCATTTAATGTTAAATTTTTATTTTACCCAATATATAAACAAAATAAATTTAAAAGATACGGAGACAAAAAATGAGTAAAATCCTATTATTTCTTGAACCTTTAAAAGATGGATTAAAAAGAACTTCCTATGAAGTAATCACTGCCGGAAGAAATTTACTTGAAAAATCAAAAAGCACCTCGAATCCCTTTGAATCAATGGTTGGTATAGTAATAAATGGTTCTGAAGAACAGGCAAATACAGTAAAAGAATATGGTTTATCAAATGTAATTTTAGTTAATATTCCAAATTTGAACAGCTATTCTTCAACAGCTTATGCCGAAATCATCAAAAATATTGCAAAGGAACAGGATGCTTCTTTGATTTTATTTTCCGGGAATGCAACTGGTCTTGAACTTGCACCCCGTGTTGCTGCAAAATTCGAAGTTGGATATATATCTGATTGTGTTGGGCTTGATATTCTAAACAATGATATCATTGCAAAAAAACCTGTCTATGCTGGTAAAGCTCAGGTTAGTGCTAAAATTGACAGCAACGTAAAAGTATTCTCATTGCGTCCTAATGTTTTCACATCTGTCAAATCGGAGATTAGCGATTTGAATATTCAGAAGATAGATATGCAAATTGATGAGAAATTCAGCAAAGTCATTGTTAAAGATGTTATTAAAAATGAAGGTAAGCTTGATGTTCTCGAAGCTGATATTATCGTTTCAGGTGGTAGAGCCGTAAAAGGACCAGAGAATTACTACTTGATTGAAAACCTTGCTGCTGCTTTTGGTGGGGCTGTTGGAGCCTCACGTGCTGTTGTCGATGCAGGTTGGAGACCACATAGCGAACAGGTTGGTCAAACTGGTAAGACCGTCTCACCTACGCTTTATGTAGCTGCTGGAATTTCCGGTGCAGTTCAGCACCTTGCTGGTATGTCGTCCTCAAAATTCATTCTGGCAATCAATAAAGACAAAGACGCACCTATATTTAAGGTTGCTGACTATGGTATTATAGGTGATATATTCGAAGTTCTACCAAAATTAACGGAAAAAGTAAAATTATTTACAGGAAAGTAACACAAAAGCAATAGTTTTTTTTGTGTTAAGTCTCATATTTTTTTAATAAAATTATACATATTAAATGGAAAAAATACAATTAGTAGTTCTTGGATTGTCAGCAAGTCCAGCAAGTAGTAACGCTTATGCACTTATTTTGAAAGAGGTTGAAGGCAACAGAAGGCTGCCAATCATAATTGGTGCTTTCGAGGCTCAAGCTATTGCTCTTGAAATGGAGGGAGTTGTTCCTCCTCGACCAATGACTCATGATTTAATCAAATCAATAATTGATGCTTTTAACATAACATTATCTGAAGTTTTTATTAATGAATTAAAAGATGGAACTTTCTTTGCAAAACTGATTTTTGATGATTCCGATATAGAAATTGATGCAAGACCGAGTGATGCCATTGCCCTTGCTGTTCGTTGCAATACATCTATATATGTTGAATCTCAGATACTAAATGAGACTGGTATTATACCTCAAGGCGAAGAACATGAAATGGACGAGGAGGACGATGATGATTTGAAATTTCTTAAGAAAGAGAAGCCTCAACCCAAACCAACATCACGATTAGAGCAACTTCAACAAGACCTTGAAAAAGCTATTCAGGATGAAGACTATGAAAATGCCGCAAGAATAAGAGATGAAATAAAAAAGATACTCGGTAGCAGCTAATTTTTTTTCATAAGAAATTTAACTTAATCAAATTTTAACATACATTTTTACTAATTTTGTTTCTAAATATATTTGATTCATAAATTTATAGGTGATTAAATGGCTATAAGATTAGCAATAAATGGTTTTGGAAGAATTGGCAGGCTTGTTTTCAGGGAAGCCTTCAGCCGCAAAGGCGAATTTGAATTTGTTGGTATAAATGATATTACTGACGCACCAACATTAGCCCATCTTCTTAAATACGACTCCGTTCATGGAAAATTCAATGGCTCTGTTCTTGTCGAAGGCGATTATATGATTGTCAACGATACAAAAATAAAAATAACAGCTGAAAGACAAATTGAATCACTGCCATGGGACAATATTGATATTGTTATAGAATCAACAGGAGTTTACCGAAAAAGAGAACAATTAAATAAATTCCTTGACAAAGGTATCAAAAAGGTAGTTCTCACAGCCCCTGCAAAAGATGAGCTTGATGCAACGGTTGTGATTGGAGTAAATGAGCACCAACTGAATGGAAGTGAAAAGTTAATTTCTAACGCATCTTGCACAACTAACTGTCTCGCTCCTATTGTCAAGGTTCTCCACGAAAATTTTGGAATTGAAAAAGGTTTGATGACCACTGTTCACGCTTATACCAACGATCAGAGAATTCTTGATTTACCCCATTCTGATCTCAGACGAGCCCGTTCTGCAGCCATAAACATAATCCCAACAACAACAGGAGCCGCAAAAGCAGTTGCACTGGTTATACCCGAACTCAAAGGCAAACTAAACGGTTATGCTATCAGGGTCCCTGTTCCAGACGGCTCTCTTACTGACTTCACTGCTATCCTGACTAAAGAAACAACAAAAGAGGAAATCAATAATGCCGTTAAGCAGGCTGCTGAAACTAACCTCAAAGGTATTATTCATTATACAGAAGATCCAGTCGTTTCAACAGATATAGTTGGAGATAGAGCTTCATCGATTTTCGATTCCCAGTTAACTCAGGTAAATGGTAATCTGGTCAAAGTAGTTTCGTGGTATGATAATGAATTTGGTTACTCGTGCAGAATTGTTGATTTGCTGGTCTATCTCAAAAAATTCTTATAAATCTATTCATTTTTTATATTCGGTGAGTTATGATTAAAACAATATATAATGTTCATTTTGAGTCAAAAAAGGTGCTGGTCAGAGTTGATTATAATGTTCCGCTTGACGAAAACGGAAAAGTAACTGATGACACCCGAATAAAAGAATCTCTTCCAACAATTGATAAAATAATTGATGACCATGGAATTCCGATATTGATGTCACATTTAGGTCGCCCGAAAGGCGAGAGAAATCCTAAATACAGCCTTGCCCCTGTCGCTGATTATTTAAGAGAAAAATTTGGTTATAATGTTTTGTTTTCCGAAGATTGTATCGGTGATATTGCTAAAAATACTATATCTAAAGCAGAACCCGGAGATATCGTCCTTCTTGAGAATCTGAGATTTTACAAGGAAGAAGAAAAAAATGATCCTGAATTCGCAAAAAAATTAGCCGAATTAGCCGATGTCTATGTTAATGATGCCTTTGGATCTGCCCACAGAGCTCATGCAAGCACCGAAGGAGTTACCAAATTTTTCGAAGTAAAAGTTGCTGGTAAGTTATTACTTGATGAAATTGAATATCTCGGCAAAGCAGTAAAGAATCCCGTTAAGCCTTTCGTATCTATAATTGGCGGAGCTAAGATTTCAGGTAAAATTGATGTTATCCGCAATTTATTCGCTAAATGCGATACTATTCTTATTGGTGGGGGCATGATGTTCACATTCTTTAAGGCTATGAATCTTAATATTGGGAAATCAATATGCGAAGATGACAAAGTCGAGCTGGCTCTTCAATTAATAAATGAAGCAAAAGAAAAAAATGTCCGTTTAATCCTTCCCGAAGATGTTCTTATCGCAGATAAATTTGAGAATGATGCACAAACCAAGCAAGTTCCCGTTAATGAAATTCCAGATGACTGGTTTGGAATGGATATTGGAAATAAAACAATTGATACTTTCTCGCAAATTATCAAGGAAGCAAAAACAATATTCTGGAACGGACCTATGGGTGTTTTCGAGATGAGCAACTTTGCTAATGGAACACTCTCAATAGCACAGGCAATGGCTGATGCAACCGACCGAGGAGCTACAACAATTGTAGGTGGAGGAGATTCCGCAGCTGCAATTTCCCAGATGAACTTCAAGAATAAAATAACACACGTTTCAACAGGTGGTGGTGCCTCGCTCGAATATATCGAAGGAAAAATTCTACCAGGAATAGCAGCACTCCAAATATAGCTTTGTTAAGAAGAGGCTGAAATAAATTCAGCCTCTTTTCTTTCATAAATATCCTCTCAGCTTAATGAAGACCATATAAGACTCTAACAGAGTATCAAAAAATCTTTTTTTTAAATTCAAATATTATAATCTTATAAAAAAATAAGTCAAAATTATTTCATTTCCCAAATTTAAGTCAATAAATTAAATTACAAATAAATACATTTTTTACATAAACAACATCCTGATTACAGCCATACTGAGTTATTATTTTTTATAGTAATTTATTTGATAACTTGAATTTGATTTTATGATAATCTTGAAAAAAAATGGGTAGAATTTTAGAAAATTTCAATAAATTAAAAAATGAGCTTGATCCAGCATCAACTGATGCTCAGAAGCAAGAAAAAATCATAATCCAGATTGGCTCAGCAACCTGCGAAAAAGCAGCCGGTTCCGATTCAGTAAGAGCTGAATTTGAAAAATTAATCAATGCTTCTGGAAGGTCGGATATAGTCATCAAACAAACTGGCTGTACAGGCCGTTGCTCTCAGGAACCAATTGTAGGTGTTTTTATGCCAGACCAAATTCCTGTCAAATATAAACAAGTTTACGTTGACAAAGTCCCTCAGATTTTTCAGGAACATATTTTAGGCAAAAAGCCGGTAACAAGCCTGATGCTTGATAAAACAACTGATAAGTTATATTCTCACGTTATAACTTTCTGCTCTTCTTCTAATTGCAGAATCAATCAGAAGTTCAGAGAAGTATTCTCAAAGAAAATGAATGAATACGGACTTTCAGAAAACGAGATAAGGATTCTGGAAGGAGGATGCATCGGCTTATGTTCAGCTGAAGAAAAAGATAATAATGGTGTGATGATGGTTTTCCCGGAAAATGTCATATATTCTTTCAAGACAGTTGAGGAACTCGAGCAGATTTTTCATACTCATTTTGTAGAGCATAAAATTGATGATGAACACATCAGACACACACAGCATTTAACCGAGCAATTTATTAAGTTCTATGGAGACGTTTCTTTCTTTAATAAACAAACCAGAATAACACTTAGAAATTGCGGTATCATTGACCCTGAAGATTTGGGAGATTATATTCATGCAAAAGGTTTTGAAGCTCTTGCGAACTGTCTTGACGAAGGACAGTCAGATAACATCATTGATACTATCACAAAATCTGGCCTAAGGGGAAGAGGTGGAGGAGGTTATCCCACGGGTTTAAAATGGAAACAAACTCTTACAGAAAACCCTGACCCAATAAAATATGTTATTTGTAATGCAGACGAAGGAGATCCGGGAGCATTTATGGATAGAAGTGCCCTCGAAGGTGATCCGTTTAGCATAGTTGAAGGTATGACTATCGGTGCTTATGCTATGAGAGCTACAAAAGGTTTTGTTTATATAAGAGCTGAATACCCACTCGCAATTAAAAGAATCGAGAATGCCATAAATAAGGCAAGAGAGATGAACTTTCTTGGTAAGAATATTCTTGGTTCTGATTTCTCTTTTGACATTGAAATAAGACTCGGAGCTGGTGCTTTCGTTTGTGGCGAAGAAACTGCCTTGATACACTCAATTGAAGGAAAAAGAGGTCAGCCAAGAATGAGACCCCCCTACCCCTCAAAAATTGGTCTCTGGGGGCATCCAACATGTATAAATAACGTGGAGACATGGGCTAATGTTCCTGCAATTATTTTATACGGAGCAGAGTGGTTCTCCAGAATAGGAACAGAAGGTAGCAAGGGAACAAAAGTTTTTGCCCTAGCTGGAAAAGTCAAAAACACCGGTCTCGTTGAAGTTCCTATGGGAACAACTTTAAGAGAAATTATTTACGACATCGGCGGTGGTATCCCGGATAATAAATCATTAAAAGCTGTTCAAACTGGCGGACCTTCCGGTGGTTGTATCCCTTATGATAAAATTGATACTATTGTTGATTACGAGACGCTAAAATCAGCTGGGTCAATGATGGGTTCGGGTGGAATGATTATCCTTGACGAATCAGATTGTATTGTTTCAACGGCAAAATTCTTTCTTGAATTCACAAAAGATGAATCCTGCGGTAAATGTCTTCCTTGCAGGGAAGGAACTTACCGCATGCTGGAAATTCTCGAAAGAATAACAAATGGGACAGCCGTTATGGAAGATCTGGATAAACTCGAAAGGCTTTCAAATCTCGTTAAGCGAACTTCCCTTTGCGGATTAGGCCAGTCAGCACCAAATCCAATATTAAGCACTCTCAATAACTTCCGAGAAGAATTTGAAATTCATATCAAAGAAAAGCGATGCCCAACTCAAAAATGTCAGCAATTGATTACATATACAATCGTGCCGGAACTTTGCACCGGCTGTCTGTTATGCCAAAGACGATGCCCTGTTTCATGTATCAACGGACTACCCAAGAAACCTCATACAATTATTCAGGAATTCTGTATAAAATGCGGAGAGTGTTTCAATGCCTGTAAGTTTGATGCTATAATAAAAAGATAATGCAGGAGGAAAAATGAACAAAGTTAAAATTCAAATAGATGACATAAATCTTGAAGTCCCTGAAAATTCTACTATAATGGAGGCTTGTGATAAAATTGGAATTCACATTCCAAGGTTATGTTACCATCCTATTTTATCTAATGAAGGTGCTTGCAGAATTTGTATTGTTGAAGTTGATGGTATTTACAATTACCTGCCATCATGCTCCACTAAAGTATTTGATGGAATGAAAATCAAGACAAACTCTCCGGAAATCAGGCAAGCACGACGTGACTTAGTTGAACTTATGCTTGATAATCATCCAATGGATTGTCAATTATGTGTTCGAAATGGTAATTGTGAATTGCAGTCTCTTTCCTATAAATTAGGTGTCAGGGAAAGACTTTTCGAGGGAGTTAGAAAATCATACGAGCTTGATTTATCAAGTGATTCGGTAGTAAGAAATGCTGAAAAATGCATTTTGTGCGGACAATGTATCAGGGTTTGTGCCCAAATTCAAGGAGTTTACAATTTAAGCCAGCACCACCGAGGCGTAAATACAGTTGTTACTCCTGCTTTTCTGTCAACAATGGAGGATTCGGTTTGCGTTAAATGCGGACAATGCATTAATGTTTGTCCTACTGCGGCTTTCACTGAAAAAGACTACACCGAAAAAATATGGGCTGCACTGAATGATCCAAATATGTTCGTTGTCGCTCAAACAGCTCCTTCAATCAGAGCTGCCATAGCCGAGGGATTTGGCTCACCTCCCGGTGTTAATGGAACCGGACAGATGATTACTGCTCTTAGAAGACTTGGTTTTGATGCCGTTTTCGATACTAATTTCGGAGCTGATCTGACAATTGTTGAAGAATCTGTCGAATTTCTTAAAAGACTGGAAAGCGGACTAAATTTACCCATGATCACATCTTGCTCTCCCGGTTGGATTAAATTTCTGGAACATTTCTATCCTGAATTGATTCCTAATGCTTCTACCTGCAAATCACCGATGCAAATGGTTTCGACTTTACTAAAAACTTACTATGCCGAAAAGAATAACATTGACCCAAAGAGAATCTTCGTTGTTGGAGTTATGCCCTGCACAGCTAAGAAATTTGAATCAAGAAGACCCGAGCATTATAGCGTTGAAGGTGGCTTCCCCTATACTGATGCAGTTATAACAACTCGTGAGCTGATCTGGATGATCAAGGCTTATGGAATTGATTTCAATCATCTTCCCAAGGGTAATTTCGATTTGCCATTAGGTTTTTCTACTGGTGCCGGCGATATTTTTGGTGCAACCGGTGGTGTTATGGAAGCTACTTTGAGAACCTGTCAGGCAAAGCTTACCGGCACTCAGTCTCAGGAATTAGAATACTTTGATGTAAGGGACGTAGAAGGCTTAAGAGAAGCTTCCGTAAAAATTGGCGACAGAGTTTTCAATATTGCCATTGCAAATGGTTTGAATAATGCAAAAACAATTTTGAACAAAGTCGTTAACAAAGAAAAAGAATATCATATTCTTGAAATTATGGCATGTATGGGTGGTTGTGTTGCAGGTGGCGGGCAACCAATTCCTTATGTTGGCGAATTTATCTATCCTCTGGATAAAAATATGATAAAATTACGGGCTAAAGCTCTCTATGACATTGATGAAAATAAATCAATACGAAGAGCTCACGAAAATCCATATATTGAAAAACTTTACGAGGATTATCTGGGAACTCCCGGTGGCGAGCTTGCTTATAAACTTCTCCATACTCATTATCATCCAAGATTACCGAAAGGAATTTAACAATGTGTGAAATTAATAATCATATATTAGACAAAGAAATAATAGATTATATTGATTACTGCAAAGAGCAGGAACATCCCGAAAGCTATCTGATTGCCATTCTTCATAAAATTCAGGAGAAATATGGTTATCTTTCTCAGGAAAATATGTATGAAGTGGCTCAGAAGCTTAGGGTGCCGACCTCGGTTGTTAGTGGAGTTGCAACTTTCTATCATTATTTCAGATTGAAGCCCAGAGGTTACTTTCATATTTCTATTTGCCTTGGAACAGCGTGCTTTGTCAAAGGGGCAGATTTGGTGCTAAAAGCCTTCCAGAATGAATTGGGAATTGATATCGGAGAAACAACATCGGACGGAGTATTCTCAATCGAGGGAGCAAGATGCATTGGAGTCTGTGCCTTAGCTCCAGTCCTGATGATTAATGAAACAGTCTATGGAAATGTCAAACCAACTCAGGTTTCTGAACTGCTTTCCTCATTAAGAGATAAATACAATCAGGAGAAAAAAGTTTCAGCCTGAAATAAAAATATGAGAATTCAAATATAGTGTTTACAACTTATCCCTCCTACAAATTTAGGAGTGATTTTTTTTAACCTTCCCAAAATGTCATTCCCGTGCAAACGGGAATCCATAGCCAAAATAATATTTAGATTCCCACTTTCGTAGGTATGACAAAAGGCTGCTGTCTGTCATTCCCGTGCAAACGGGAATCCAGAAAAAAACCTTATTTCCCGTGTTCAACCTTAGTAGAAAAACAAAGCAAAAACAACAACAACCTTATTACCTTATTTGCAACTTTTTTTTATTATCTTCCACTACTTGAAAGACGTGCCTATACAGTCGTGGCTATTCAAATCTTCACAAACCTCCCCACCCAATCCCCAAGACGGACAAAATAAAGCCCCGCAGGCAAGCCTGAAACATCAATCCTTATATTCCCCTCTTGAGAAGGGATTAAGGGGTGTGTTCCTCCCGCACCACCGGCGGACACCACACACTCCCCGAGCAGGTTGAAGATTTTGATTTCCTGCTCAGGAACAAGGGGTTGCAACCCCTTGTTCAAACCCGATATTTCTATATATTCCCTCACTAGATTTGGAGATATATTTATTGTCATTCTCTTGTTATTTCCTGGGAATTCTTCAATTCCAGTTAAATCCCTTGTATATTTAAAAATCGAATCCCCGTCATATATGCAATAAGCTGTTGTAGCTGATGGAATCTGAAGTCCGTCTATATA
>CAYYPE010000002.1:173876-336854 GCA_964473465.1 uncultured Hyphomicrobiales bacterium | reverse complement strand
TTTTATAATTATATTAAACACATAAATAACAAAAAAGTCTCAAAGGAAAGTGGGGAAATTGAAAAAAAATTTGTAATTTAAGATGATTCATACTAAAATATATTCAGTCAATGAAAAACTAATAAAAAACTGAATTTTGATTAGCTGGACAAATAGCTTATTCTATATAAATATAGGAGTAAAAATGAAAGGCTGGAATATTTATTTATTATTAAGTATTATTTTCTTTTTGGCAATTATTATCTTTTTTGCAGCGACAGGATTATGGGTGGTATTTGCCTTGGGTGTGGGTTTTTTGTTTGGTTTTGTTTTGCAAAAGGGTGACTTATGCGGCTCATCCGCCATGAGCGAAGTTATTTTAATGAAAGATTCAAGTAAATTATTTGGATTATGGATAGCTATTCTAACCTCTATGGTTTTATTTGCAATTTTTGAGAGTTTGGGGGTCATACAGTTAGCACCCAAAAAATTTATATGGCTAAGCGCTATTGTGGGTGGAATAATTTTTGGCGTTGGGACCGTTCTTGGTGGTGGGTGTATTAGCGGTTGTATGTACAAAGGAGCAACAGGTAATATTAATTCAATAGTGGCTCTTTTAACAATTCCCATAGGCATTTCCTTAGTTGACTATGGTCCATTAAAGGGATTAAATGAATATCTTTTGACTTTCGTGATTGACGGAAATGATGGAAAAGCAATTACATTGCATTCATTGTTAGGATTGCCTTACTGGTTGTTAGTTTTATTCTTTTTAGCAGTAACGATAACATTTTTGCTTATTTCTAAAGCTAAAAATAAAACTAAATCAAAAGTTGTTAATAAAGATAAATTTGAATTCAAAAATATATTCACTAAATCATGGAAACCATGGCAAGCAGGAATATTAATTGGAATTATAGCTATGTTAGCTTGGCTTTCATCTTTACAGGTAGGTAGAAATTATCCTCTTGGTGTAACTCATGGTGTTAATTATACCTACCAAGCAATTATTGATAATAATGTTAAATTTGTTTATGAAAAGCCTAAACCTTTGCCACAGATAAATAATAGTTCGATGCCACAATCACAGCCAAAACAATCCCAGATACAAAAAGCAGAGGGAAAAAGTTCCGAACCAAAGAAACTAAATGTCTGGCTAATATTACTTTCATTAGGGTTAATGTTAGGTGCTTTCGTTTCGGGCAAAATGTCAGGACAGGCAAAGCTGCTACCAAAGGAACCCAGCCAGACTATGATTGCAATATTGGGTGGGCTTTTAATCGGAATTGGTGCAGGAATAGCAACGGGTTGTATTGTCGGGAATATATTATCTGCGTGGGCAATGTTCAGTGTTGGTATGATTATATTTGGTATAACTACACTTTTAGCTAATTGGGCTGCTACTTATTTTTATTTATTGGGTGGTAGTTTATTAAAAAAACATATATAATCAAATCAAATTGAATCTAAATCGCAGCTGTAATTGTCAAAAGCATTTGCAGAGCTAATTGAATAGTGATTAATATATTTAAAATCTCTGATATTTTTGCTTTCTAATTATCAGGTTTATACCATCGTAATATAAATTTCGATTCGTATATAGTTTTTTATTTCTTCATATAATATCAATTAAATTGTTTTTCAACAAAATAGAATATATTTCGTTTCAGTAGAATTTTAAATAATATCACTAAAAATGACAAGCAAAATTGCTCTTATAAATATATATAAATCATATAAGGAAGGTCAATCGGTATATGACGTTTTGAAAGGAATCAATCTTAACCTTAATCAAGGTGAAATAGTAATTTTGCTCGGGAAAAGCGGCTCAGGAAAATCAACACTCTTAAATTTAATTAGCGGTATTGACCTTCCCGATAAAGGAGAAATAATCATAGATGATTTAAAATTAACTGAACAAACAGAGCATAACAGGACATTATTCCGAAGGAAAAAGGTTGGGTTTATCTTTCAATTTTTCAATTTAATTCCCACGCTGACTGTCGAAGAGAATTTACTGCTACCTTATGAATTAAATTATAAAAACACAAACGGATTCAAAGAAAAAGCAACAAATTTGCTCGAAGAAGTCGGATTACTTAACCGTTTAAAAAGCTATCCTGATATTCTTTCGGGCGGTGAACAGCAAAGAATTGCAATTGCAAGAGCCTTGATTCATAATCCAGATATTATTCTTGCCGACGAGCCAACCGGAAATCTTGATTATGAGAATGGAAAGGTAGTAATTTCCCTGCTGGATAACCTCGTCCGAAAAAACAATAAAACATTGATAATGGCTACTCATAGCCGTGAAGTAGTTGGAATTGCGGATAGAATTCTACAAATAAAGGACGGCTCAATTCAAACTTTCCACCAAAATTAAACACGATGAAGCAACACGAAAAATCGAGTCTCAGGTATCTTTTGAAGCATCCTATTCAATTAGTGCTTTCGATTATTGGTGTTGCAATAGGGGTTGCTGTCGTTATTTCAATTGATATTTCAAGTAATAGTGCAATGAAAGCATTTGAAATGTCAATGGATGGAATTACAGGTAAATCAACTCATATTATTCACGGTTCGCCTGCAGGAATACCCGATTCGATTTATTTTTTTCTGAAATTGGATAAAAAACTTGATAAAATTGCACCTGTTGTTGAGCAAAATATAATCACACAAACAAATCCTCCATTTACTTTGAACTTGCTGGGTGTGGATATTTTCGCTGAAAAGGATTTTCGTGATTTTATTGAAAATGCAGATGT
Organism: uncultured Hyphomicrobiales bacterium; assembly: GCA_964473465.1. Lineage (GTDB taxonomy): Bacteria > Bacteroidota > Ignavibacteria > Kapaibacteriales > UBA2268 > CALHRB01. The sequence goes on along the minus strand of CAYYPE010000002.1, from coordinate 334,110 downwards.
TTCAGTCGGTGAAATATATGGCAAATTGCTAACGGTTCAAAATTCTATTCTCGTTTCTTATTCATTTTCGAAACAAACAGGCAAATCTATTGAGGATACACTCAAAGTCAAGCATGGAGGGGAATATTACGTGTTCAAAATTGTGGGTATTCTGAAGGATAATAATAATCCAAAAAAATATGAATCGCTTGCGATTACTGATATCTCGACTGCAAAAAGAATTTTTTCGATGGACTCTCTCTTATCAAGGATTGATTTAATAATAGACGAAAAATCTAAGTATAACGAAAAAATAATTGCTGATATGCTTCCAGAAGCAGTTCAGCTAACAAGGTCAGAAACAAAAACAAAAATTTCTTCTCAGATGATATCAGCCTTCAATCTCAATTTGACGGCAATGAGTCTTCTGGCATTAATAGTAGGGATGTTTTTGATTTATAATACAATGACATTTTCGGTTGTTCAAAGAAGAAAACATATCGGATTATTGAGGTCATTGGGCATTACAAGAAGGGAAATTTTTACAACAGTATTGCTGGAATCCTTAACTATTGGATTGATAGGAACAATCATTGGAGTATTTCTTGGTATATTTCTTGGTAATTATTTGCTTGGACTTGTTACTCAATCTATTAACGACCTTTATTTTGTTATAACTGTCCGGGATATATATATTTCTCAGGAAACAATTCTTAAAACAATATTCCTCGGAATACTTGCAACTATAATATCCGCTCTGAAACCGGCATATGAATCAACAAAAACACCGCCGAGGCTTGTTGTTCTTCGTTCATTTGTCGAAGCTGAATATAAACGGAAAAAATATATTTTTATCCTTTATGGTATTGGTCTGATTGGGCTATCAATATTGATTTTTGCTTTTTCTGGAAAGAATGTATTATTGAGTTTTATTGGTGTTCTTCCCTTGATGATTGGTTTTACTATGTTCACACCGGCTTTGGTAATTTTTTTCGGGAATGTAATCAAACCATTGTCAAAAAGGATTTTCGGAACAATCGGAGCAATGGCAGCAAAGGGATTATCCAATTCTCTTAGTAGAATAGGTATAGCAATATCAGCCCTTACTATCTCCCTTGCCGCTGCAATTGGAGTTGGAACTATGGTTAATAGTTTCAGAATTACTGTTATAAACTGGTTGGAAACAAGGTTGCAAAAAGATATTTATATTTCAGTTCCGACAATGATAGCAAGATTTAATGATGCCACAATACCCGAAGGGCTCGACACTCTGCTCGAAAAATTACCTGAGGTCAGAAATCTAACCCTTTACAGAGAGCTTAGAATCACTGAGGGCAACAATATGATTCACCTTATCGGAAGTAGCTTTCCGGAAGATCCCTCTTCTATGTATGTATTTAAGGAAGGAGACCCGGATCAAATTTGGCAAAGATTAAAGCAAGGCGAAGTAATGGTAACAGAGCCATATTCTTACAGAACAAACAAAGGCGTAGGGGATTCTGTGGAAATCCTTACCGATAAAGGCATAAAGAAATTCAGAATTGCCGGCGTTCATTACGATTATGGATCTGACATCGGTTTGATTTTTATGGAAATTGACACATATAGAAAATTCTGGGATGATAGAAAACTTTCAGGTTTGGGATTATTCCTTAAAAAAGGATATGATGTTCAGGAAACAATTAATAAAATCCGCAATTTGGTTGGAACAGATCAAGAGCTAATAATCAGGTCTAATAAAGATTTACTAAAATCATCAATAGAAGTCTTTGACAGAACTTTTATTGTAACAAATGTGCTTCAGATTCTTGCCATAATAGTTGCTTTCATTGGAGTTCTCTCTGCCCTGATGTCGCTTCAGCTCGAAAGAACAAAAGAAATAGCTATTTACCGGGCAAACGGTATGACACCAAAGGATATCTGGAAATATTTAACTCTTCAAACAGGAATAATGGGATTTATAGCAGGAATTATGTCAATTCCTCTGGGAAATATTTTGGCTTTGATTCTTATATATGTAATAAATAAAAGGTCTTTCGGTTGGACTTTACAGTTTAACATAATCCCCGAATTGCTGATTGAAGCAATATTTGTAGGGATAGTATCTGCAATACTTGCTTCTGTTTATCCAGCTTATAAAATGTCCCGAATTTCGCCATCTATAGCATTGAGAGAGGAGTAAAGATGCTAAGATTTGTAATTATCGCTTTATCTTTAATTTTACTGTCTATTATTATTCTTTATTTCAATAATGAAAAAAACAACAATGATAAGAAAAGCAGTTTTATCGAGATTTCATCTGTTCTTTCAGCTAATAATGATACTGTTTTCAGAAAAGCGTTAGACAAAAGGATTTTTCAATTCCCCGATGATTTTAAGCCTAAGACTGACTTCCGAAATGAATGGTGGTATTTTACCGGAAATCTCGAAACAAAGGACGGCCGACAATTCGGCTATCAGTTTACAATCTTCAGAAATAGCCTTTCGATGAAAAAAACTTATCAAAACATCTGGGAAAGTAATGAAATTTATATGTCCCATTTTGCCATATCTGATATTGAAAAAAATAAGTTTTATTCATTCGAAAAAATATCGAGAGCTTTGTATCCGCTCGCTGGCTTCGATTCGTTGGATCAGAAAATTAATGTTGAAAATTCATACTTTACATTCAATTATAATCCTCAAACTAATCTTACTAATTTTGAAATCAATGCTATTGCTGATGATATTGAATTAGCTCTTTCCCTCGAAAGTCAAAAACCCATTGTGCTTCAGGGAGATGAAGGTTTGAGTAGAAAGAGCGGAACAATTGGAAATGCCTCATATTATTTTTCTATTACTAAACTAAAAACAACCGGAAAAATCAAAATTAATGATCAGGAATTCTTTATAACCGGTTCATCGTGGTTCGACAGAGAATGGAGCACAAGCTCTCTTGATTCAAATCAAAATGGCTGGGATTGGTTTTCTTTACAACTTGATAATAATTACGAAATTATGTTTTATGCTTTAAGGCGAAATGACGGTTCCTTCGATGAATTCAGCAGTGGAACTATAATTGATCCGGAGGGAAAAAAGCAAAGAATAACTATTGACCAGATTCAGCTTTTGGTAACTGACTACTGGAAAAGTCCTGATGGAAGGAAATATCCATCTGGTTGGATAATGAAGATACCAGAGCAGAATTTAAATTTAGAAATAACTCCAACAATAAAAAATCAGGAACACAGGCTATCATTCCGTTACTGGGAAGGTGCAGTGAAAATTAAAGGAAAGTTAAAAGGGAAGGATCTGAATGGAATAGGTTATGTTGAATTAACTGGTTATTGATTAACTAATGAATATTCGGATTGAAATCAGCATTTTTAATAAATAATTGATATTACTCCAGAATTAATATAAATCAAAGGAATCAAACATCTCTGTTTGAATAAAAATTAAACTAAAGCTATTTTACCTCAACCATTTATTTTGATGAATTTGAAAAAAAAAGTATTAATTGTCATGCTTCGAAATCCTTTTTTCGAATTCTGAATCAAAACTTGGGGCATCTTCTGAATCTTCGTTAAAATTATCAATGTGTTGTTCATCATCCTTGTGTTTTCTCGTTTCCAGAATAAGCATGTTATCAGCAAGGACTTCGACAACGTATTTCTTATTACCGTTTTTATCCTCGAAAGAGCGAGACTGTAAGCGACCTTCAATATAAATTTTTGAGCCTTTTCTTACAAGTTTAGTAATAATTTCGGCAAGACCACGCCATGCAACAATAGAGTGCCAGTCAGTATGCTCTTGCACACTTCCATCTTTTTCTTTCCAGCTTTCAGTTGTGGCAAGTCTGAAAGAAGTAACAGGAATACCACTTGGAGTGAATTTTAGTTCAGGGTCTTTTGCTACATTTCCAATTAACATTACTTTGTTCAAAGAGCGTGTCATAATACCCCCGATAAATACCAAAAATGAAATTAATAATGAATAAATTTATTAAATAATATAAAAACAGATTTTTCTGGGGTGAAAACAAACTCAGCAAGCAACATAAGAATCATATTACTACCCTTTTTCATAATTAACAACTCCATTGCTTTTGTTTGAAATTACAAACGAATTAATACTTTAATTAATTATAAATTTCTTAATAAAATTTTTACATTAAAATAACAATAAAAAGTGGATAAATTATGTTTTTCTAATATATTTGTAAATTCAGGTTTAAAGCAAATACTTTTGCTATTCTTAAAAAAAATAATTAAACATGACTGAAAAAGAAATATTATGCGAAAAAATATATAATGTAACAAGCTGGAAAATTAATCCTTTCAGAATGAAAATAGTTACTGATACTTCTGATTGGATGAGGATAAACAGAGGAGATGTAATCCGATTGGATAATCTGGATTATGTTGTAAGGGGTAATATGCGGGAGCCACGTTTTGGAATTGACGACCAGCCAAAATATTGGGTTTTCAGTGCTGTTGAACTCGAAACTGGCAAAGAAAAGATTATCAAGACGGTTTTCCACGAGGAGTTCTATGCTCATATCGGAATTTTAAAAATCAAATGCTACCGTAACCCTGACAAAGAAGGAAAAGTGCTTGATTTAGTAAGAAATGATGACAGATTTATGCAGGGACACACTGTCTATGATGAAAAAGGAAATAATGTAAGAGTGATAGATTATATATTGGGAACATCATTATTTAACTATATACCTTCAATAAATCTGTCACACGAAGAATATTTTTATACTGTTTTGCCCGATATAATGCATAAATTATACGAATCTTTTCTTGCTATACTTCATTTGCATCAAAATGGTTTTTGTCACGGAGATATCAGAAATGACCATATTTTTATAGAAACAAAGACAGGAAAATATCGCTGGATTGACTTTGACTTAATGCAGGATGTTTCCGATTTTGATCTCTGGAGTTTTAGCAATATAATTGGATACGCTGTGGCGAAAGGAATTAAAACATTCGATTCTGTTCTGAAAAGTAATGAATTCAGCGACGAAATCAAAAATTCACTCCGGCGGGAAGATGGTTCAGCTTTTTATAATTACCGCATTCTGAATTTGAAAAAGATTTATCCTTATATTCCAGATCATCTGGATAGTATTCTAAGGCATTTTACAATTAAGCCCGACAAGTATTACAGAGATTCAAATGAGTTTTGTGAAGATTTCAAAGCAATGATAGACAAGGAATTCCCGATAAATTCAGTTAATTAAATTGAAATGAATTTTATGCGTCATATATAAAAATGAAAACAATTATTATAGGCGGCGGCAAAGGTTGTAAGTCAATTCTTGACTTGACTAAAGGTTCTTTTCTTAAGGAACTCAAACTCGAAATTCTTGCAGTTGTTGACATTAACGAAAATGCTTCGGGTATGAAATATGCCAGAGAACTTGGGATAAAAACAACGACAAATCTTAATGAGGCACTATCAATTGACGATTTGGAATTAATTATCGAATTGACTGGAAATGACAAATTTCTTCAGGAGCTTTATAAAAATCTTAAGACAGGCACAAAAATTATTGATCATACATTTGCACATGTTTTTTGGGATCTTGTCAATGCTCAGGATGAAATAGTAAGTCATTTCAATGAACTTCAGAAACTGGAAAAAATATTAAAAAAAGAACAACGCTTCCTTCAAAACATATTTGACAGTGATTATGATCTGAACCTTGTAATTAACTTAGATAAAAAAATTATCCGCTCAAACAGACAGTTCCTTGAATTCATAAATAAATCTGAAACTGAGATCGTCGGAACCAATTATATTGATATTCTTAAAAGTCTTGATTTTGATATAGACTTTGAAGAAACCGAAAGAAATATTAACCTTGTCATTGAAACCCGAAAACCAATTACAACAATACGCTTTTTAAGAAAACCCGTTGAATCTCATTGGGAAATTGTAAAGATTCCTATTTTTGAAGAAAATAATCAGGAATTTACGATTCTTGTAAAATGGCACAGAATAACAGAAAAAGTAATTCTGATGAGACAGATCGAGCAGCAGGAGATCAGATTCAAGAGTTTTATTAATACTGCTCAGGACTGGATATCAATTAAGGACAAAGAAGGAAGATATGTTATAGTTAATCCTGTTACAGCCTCAGCTTTTAATTTAAAAACTGAAGATTTTATCGGTAGAAAGCCCGAAGAATTGCTACCTGAAAAAATTGCTTCCCTTGTTAAAAAACATGATGAAGAAGTAATCAGATTAAGGCAACATAAACAATACGACGAAAAGATGTTTATACAAGGGCAGGAGAGACATTTCAAGATGACCCGCTTTCCGCTGATTGATCAGAACAATGAAATTATCGGAACCTGCACAATAGGTAGAGACATAACCAATGAAGTTCTTTTACAGGAACAACTCATTCAAAATGAAAAGCTTGCTGCTCTTGGTAAATTAGCTGCAGGAGTAGCCCACGAAATTAATAACCCTTTAACAGGAATTCTTGCCTATGCAGAAGATATTTTGGATTCAGTGCCCAATTCACATGATTTACAGGATGATATTAAAGTGATAATCCGAGAAACTCTCAGATGTCGTGATATAGTTCGTAATTTATTAGATTTTGCAAGACAGGATAAACCTATTTTTCAAATTACTGATTTAAATCAGATTATAAATCAAACTCTATCTCTTGTTTCGAGGTTACCCCAATTCAGAGATATAAAAATCAATACTATATTATATGACAAAATACCAAAAGTTGAATCAGATCCAAAACAATTGCAGCAGGTGCTGCTTAATCTTATGATAAATGCTGCAGATGCTATGAAACTAAAGGGTAATTTAATCATTACAACTGATTATTTCAAGAATAAAAATATGTGTTGTATATCTGTTGAAGATGATGGTCCGGGAATACCAGAAAACCTGATTGATAAGATTTTTGAACCTTTCTTTTCAACAAAAAATACAAACGGGCTTGGTTTGGCTGTCAGTTGGGGTATTATCGAGCGACATCACGGAACAATCGAAGTTGATACTGCCGATTCAGGTGGTGCTATTTTCAGAGTTTTATTACCAGCAATGAACAGAAATAATTAAAAGGTCAGCTATGGATGATAAATATAATATACTCGTTATTGACGATGAAAGAATCGTTCTTGATAGCATTGCAAAAATTTTAAAGAATGAACCAGAATATTCTCTTACGCTTTGCCAATCTCCTGAAGAATCAAGGCAGTATATAATGAATAATTATTATCATATTATCCTGACAGATTTGATGATGCCCGAAATTGATGGTCTTGAAATACTACAAATAGCTAAAGAAAAAAACGATAAAACTCAGGTAATTATGATAACAGGTTATGCCACAATCAATACTGCTTTGCAGGCAATGCAGCTCGGTGCATTTGATTATCTGTCAAAGCCTTTTACAAAAGACGAGTTGAAAAGGGTCATTCAACGCTGCATTGAATCTATTTCAAAGATTTCACCCGGAAGCACCAAGCAGACTTTATCAGAAATAAGCAGAGAAGGTCAGTTTAGTGGTTTGACAGGCATCGGAAAATACTGCTGGCTGATGAGGGAGGACGATGGTAATGTTCTTATAGGCATCGAGAGGTCTCTCCTTTATTCTGTTGGTTATATTCAGACTGTTTATCTTCCTTCTAAAGGAGATGAAATAAGACAGGGAAGCGTTTTTTTCCAGATTTTTTCTAATGATTTAAGAGCTCAATCCGTAACCTCTCCTCTGTCTGGAATAGTAAAAGAAGTCAATCAAAGTGTCTTGGACGATCCAAACAATACACTTGCAGATCCGTATGACACTGGCTGGTTAATAAAATTAAAACCGGAGAATTTTGAAGAGGAAGTTAAACTTTTAGGAAGATGAGTATATTATTGTCTTTAAACTAACATAAAATAAACAACTTTTGTAATCTTGTGTTGCAAATGTTGTTTTTTTTTCGGATATTTACTTTTTTTTAACTGTTAATTATTCAATTAGTTATTTTTTTATGAAAGATCCAATTTCAACAAGTATAGATAAATATCAGGATGAGGAAGTTCATCCGCTCTGCGTTTATTGTAAAAGCTCAAAAGTAATTAAACACGGTCAAACATCAACCGGAAATAAAAGATTTAGATGCAGAAACTGCGGGAAAACATGGGTTCTCGAACGAAAGGAAACCATCCGACCCGATCTGGCAGATATGGCAGAGGCTTACCTCAGCGGAAGAACCTGCCGGGACCTTGTTCCGATTTATCATAGTTCCCCGTTGCGGATCAATCAAAAAATACGGGAATTTCTTGATGGGTGTCCTAATTGGGAGGAATATCTGGATGCTTGCGTTCATCATCATCATCCAAGGTTAATTTATTTAATAGGCAGAAATTTTTCCTGCTCAACCAAAAACTCAAAAGGCAACACAATGTTCCTTGCGATGGCTATAGACTCACTATCCTCGGTGGTTCTGGGATTTGAAATCGGTCAGAAAGATTCACGTGAAGTCTGGCTATCGCTTATGGACAGAATGAACTGCAGAAATATAATTTGCCCGACTTTTATGACTAACGGCTCAAAAAATATCGAGGAAGCTGTCAATACTGTATTTCCATATTCTACAACAAGAATTTTTTACCATAAGGCTTATAGAGATAAAGAATTAAATTGCTGTATTTCGAGATTGCCAATAAATAACAAATTGCTCAATGACACCATTAAAGCCTACGACACATTAAAAAATCATAATTTGAGTGAATACCTGAAAGAAAATAATAACAAAAGATTAAAGGATTACTTATTGGCAAGTCCCGAAATGTTTACAAAACGTTTAAAAGAAAGGCTTGAAAGCCGTCCGAAGATAAGGATTGAAGGACTCTCTTCGGCTTTTCAGATGCGTTTTGAGAAATTTCATATGCTTAAAGATGATCCATACCCGCTGATTAATGGCTGGATTGCTAAATGGATGACTAACAGGTTGGATTTTGGATTTAGCAGGCTGGCTGTTTATACTCAAATACCAAGCATAACTAATTTCAAGATGTTTTCCTGTGGAAATCTGCCTTATAAATTAAATCTGAAAGATGACAGTCCGCAGCTAAAATCATTTGTAATAGAAATTGCAGCAAGAGCCTTGCAGGTTCCAGTGTTTTATTCTAAATGTGAAATGAAACTGGATAAGTGCAGTCTGTTTTAATTAGTCTGCAAGGATTTTAATATAATTCAATGTTCTCTCGTCCTGTGGATTATTGAAAATCTGCTCAGGTTTTCCAATTTCAACAATATTACCATCTTCCATATAAACAACAAAGTCGGATGCATTTTTGGCAAAATTCATTGCGTGAGTTACAACAATCTGTGTCATACCTTCCTTGTGAAGATTTTTCATGACTTCAATTACTTCAACAACAAGCTCGGGATCGAGAGCAGAAGTAGGTTCGTCATAGAGCATAACTTGTGGATTCATTGCCAGAGCTCTTGCAATTGCAACTCGTTGGGCTTGTCCGCCAGACAGCTGATGTGGATAACGGTCAATGAATTTTTCCAGTCCAACTTTTTCCAGCAATTGAACAGCCCTCAATTTTGCCTGGATTGATGATTCCTTCTTAACAATTTTTGGAGCAATAATAACATTATCCAGAACTGTCAGATGAGGAAATAGATTTAGATTCTGAAACAGCATACCTACACGTTTCCTGATTGTATTAGCTTTGATTTGAAAATCCTCGTCAAGAACCGATTCGCTTTCAGGCGTTTGAAATGGTAATTTGAGACTAACCTTTTTGGGACTTTTATTTCCTTTATCCTGTTTATTATGGTTTGTTCGTGATAAAGTAATTCCAGCAATACGGATTGTTCCTTCATCCAGAATTTCCAAACAATTCAAGCAACGTAGAAAAGTAGTCTTTCCGCAACCAGACCGCCCTATAATTGAAATTAACTCACCTCGCTGAACATCAAGGTTTATTCCTTTCAGAATATGATGATCCTGATAATATTTATGTAAATTTCTAACGCTTATTATGTTGTCCTGACTTTCCAAAATTTGGTCTAATTTATTGTTAAATTATCATTAAAATACAAATATAAACTATATTTTAAATATTTAATAATACAGAATATGGAAAAAGCAAGAAAAGACTAAATAAAAAATTTAATAAACAGAACTCCTTGAGGAAAGGGTTTTAAGTTTTAATATTTATTTAGTATTATAGTTTTATGGTGAATAAGTGATGTAGCATCTCTTGCCATGTTTCAACATTATGTCCCCATTCTGTTCCCCAAATATCAAGATAATTGGGTATATTTTTTGAATTGAGTATATCGGAAAGATGCTGGGAATTATAAGGGAATTCTCCCTCACCAGAGCCGCTCATCAAATAAACATGGTTTTTACTTTGCAAAAATGATAACCAATAGCTGTCATTCAAATTAGGTAGGTAGTGAATCGGTGAATTAAAATAGCAATTACTATCGAAATATCCTTTGCTATAATGTTCAATATTGTAAGTGCCGCTCAGTGCAATAGTTCCATAAAATAAATCAGGACGTCTGAAGTAAGTATTTGCAGCTTGGAAGGCTCCATTGGCTGCTCCGCAAGTTATTATTGGCACTGGACCACCACAAAAAGTAAAAATGCTTGGAACAACCTCTTCGAGTATAAAATTATTATAATCGTATTGAATTTTAGAACGCTCTTCGAGAGTTTTTTGTTCATTAAACCAACTCTGATAAGTAATACCGGGAATTGATATTACCCTGAATTTTCCCTTCTCAAAAAAAGGCTGGAGTGAAGCGATAAGTTCAATTGTTTCTGGTTCATCCTGACTATCAGTAATCGAGGGAAAAAGTAATAAGGCGAACCCATAATGTCCATATACTCTAATCTCAATTTCGTAGCCTAAGTTCGTGCTTTTAAATAGCTTTTTATCCTTGATTACTAAATTAGAACTCATCTCCTGACCTGATTTTTTATCAAATAAAAGTTGATTAACGTTATTTATTTTTAAATATTTTAAATAATTTTCTGTTAAATATTTAAGAACTTTTGATGCATTAAATATATTTGATAATATTAATGAAAAAGGTATCTGATAAAATAAAGAATAAGAATCAAATTTTAGAGGTTTAGGTCAAACTAACTTAGTTTTTTTGCACTTTCTTAGTATCAATATTTTACTTTTTTAAGAACAATTTTCAATACTTTAACAGATAAGTCCTCAAAATTATAATTCGAAAATTTTTTATTTAAATTGATTGACTTTAATTCTTTTTCTTCGGAGAGATCAGGATACTCTTTTTCAATTTCAAGTATTTCAAAACCAACCTCTTTGAAAAAATTAATAAAGTCGCTTGATCTGAGCCTGTTTTGATATTGAATTGGATGATTGTATTTTGCCCACTCCCTTTCAGAAAATTGCAGGAAATTATAAACTGATAAATGATTATCAAAATATGAATAATGGTCTTGAAGGTCAATAACACAGCTCATAATAGCATCTTCCTTCAAAATCCTATGGCATTCTTTCATTATTGGAAGAATGAACTGCTCAGGGATATGTTCAAGTGTTGATGTATTTGAAATAAAATCAAAATGATTATCTTTGAAATTTGAGTTTGAGGCATCCATTGGGGCTAAATATTTAATGCCAAAAGTTTGCTCAAGTTGTGTTAGATTGTTGATCTGAATAACCGGCATTTGATTAATAAATTCTCCTATAATGCTTTCGATTTTCAGTTTATCTATATTAAATCTTTGGATTGTGTCATTAATCAGTTCAAATTTTAATTTTTTGTTGATGTCAATAAGTATTTGATTTTTTATACCTTTAACATAATAAATCATTGGTATTATTAAGTCCCATCCTGCCCCAAATTCATAAAATACAAAAGAGCTTGAGGTAGGATTTTTTGTAAATTTTGAAAATTTTTCGAAATGATATTTAGCTAATGAAACTTTTTCATAAAAAATCTTTTCGCTTACAGGGAGATTTTTTGTGATTTTTTTCTGGAAAAAATAATTAATACTATTTCCAAAAGGGAGCCAACCCAAAACTTTTTGTAAATAGGCTTTTGCTTTCCAATTCATAATGTTTAAAAAATATTAATAAGTTTAAATTGAAATTAGAAGCATAAATCGTTAAATTCTTGTTTATTTTTTTATTTTTGATATTTGTTTTTATTCGAATGTTGATTTTTCATAAATGTATTTATCAAAGTTAGAAGTTTTAGGGTTTAAGTCCTTTGCCCAGAAGACTGTTTTTAAATTTAATGAGGGCTTGACCGCAATAGTCGGACCAAACGGTTGCGGTAAAACAAATGTTGTTGACGCTATTCGCTGGGTTTTGGGCGAGCAGAAGACTTCAGTGCTCCGATCCGACACTATGGAAAATGTAATTTTCAATGGAACTTCCACACGCAAACCACTTGGTATGGCAGAAGTTTCACTTACTATTGAAAATACAAATAATATACTGCCCTCAGAATTTTCAGAAGTAACAATAACAAGAAGGCTTTTCAGAGATGGGGAAAGCAATTACCTAATTAACAATACAGTTTGTAGATTAAAAGATATTCAGGATCTTTTTATGGATACCGGGATAGGTTCGGATTCCTATTCCGTGATTGAATTGAAGATGGTCGAAGCCATTCTGAGCGGAAAATACGAAGACAGGCGTCATTTATTCGAAGAAGCCGCCGGTGTTACAAAGTATAAATTGAGACGCAAGGAAGCCGCTAAAAAGTTACTTTTCATACAAAATGACCTTCAGAGAGTTAACGATATCGTTTCGGAAATTGAAAAACAGGTCAATTCTTTAGCCCGTCAGGCAGCAAAAACCAAAAGATATAATAAACTCCAGAGCGAGCTTAAAGAACTTGAATTAAAACTTTTCTTTTTTGAATTTAAAAAGGAAAAAGAACAGCTTGGCTTGCTTCAAAATAAAATGACCGACTTTAATAAAATTAAACAACAGAAAGATGAATTAATTTCTGAAAGTGAAAATAATCTGAAAGAGCTTGAATCCAAATTTTTCCAATTAGATGATAGTTTTCAAAGTTCAATTAATAACGAAAATCTTATTAATAACAAAATTAATTCTATTTCAAAGGATTTAGCCGTTAATGAGCAGAAGCTTAAAAATCTATCAGACCTTCAGGGAAAAATCAGGATTGATATCCAGAACTCAGAAAAATCAATCGAAACTAATAAAGACTTGATTAATGAAAATGATAAAAAAATTGATTCTTTGAAAAATGATTATGTTGATTTGACTGAAAAAGTTAATACCAGCAGAATAGAACTCGAATCTACTCTGAAAAACCTTAAAGTTTTAAGGAATGATTCCAATATCCTTTATGAAAAAATTATAAAGCTCGAAAGCGAAATTCAGGTTAACACTCAGACGATTTTAAAAAATAAAAAAAGGGTTGCTGAACTACAAAAACTCAAAGAACAGCTCGAAAAAGAACAGATTGATATTTTGAATGCTATTGCTGATTCTGAAAAATTATTATTAACATATACAAAAAACCGTGAGAAATTTATAAATAATATAGAAAATATTAAGCATTCTCTCGAAAAATCATTGCTTGAGCAAAATGAAATTGACAGTCAAATTAATCAATTACAGGAAGAAATCTCCGAAGCAAGAGTAAACCTGAATTCAAGCATTACAAACCTTGAATTTCTCGAGGGTTTGGAGGAATCAGATGAAAGCACCCGATTTCTTCTAAACTCCGATGAATGGAAAGTTGATGGCGGGAAATTTACTCTCGCAGAGATTATTTCAGCTGATGACAGGTTCAGAATAGCTTTAGAATCTGCTCTTGGGGCATATTCAAATTGTTTGGTGGTTCGAAAAAAATCTGAACTAAACAAAGCAATTCAAATTCTAAAAAATAAAAAATTGAGTAAAGTTCCATTTATTTGCCTTGAATTAGTTCCTGATACCATGAATTTTAAAAATCTAAAGAAGTCTTCAAAAATTTTTGGATATGTCTGGGATTTAATTAAAAATGATGACCCGATAAAAAATCTGATAAGACTATTAATCGGAAAAGCTGCTGTTGTTGAAGATTATGATACAGCATTAAATCTTTTAAATGATGAAGCTATTGATTCTGCTGTAACTCTTGATGGAGAAATTGCTACCAGAGCGGGTTATTTTAAGGTGGGAACACCTGCAAAAACAGAAGGTTTGAAATTGGGCAAAGTGGAGCGTATTCAGACTTTAAATAAAGAAATTGAAGAATTAAAACTCAAGATAGACAATTTAACAAACAAATTATCATACTTAAAGCAAAACAGGGATAAAATAGACATTCAGGAAATCAACAAACAATTGAGAACTGCAGATAATGATTTGAGCGAATGTGATAGACAGATATCGCTCACCCAATACAAGAAAAACTCACTCGAAAACACATTGAAATCCAATAAGGACAGAATACTTAAGTTAGCTGATGAAATTCAACTAATTAGTGAAGAAACATCTAACTATGAACAATTAAGCGAAGAACTTCAAGACACCCTCCAAAACTCTCAGGAAGAATATGAAAATAAAAAGCAGGAATTAGATAACATTGAAAAAATATTTGCCGATCAGCAGACTCTGTTCAAAGAAAAGGAAATGAATCTTATCAGGCTCGATTCTGAAATTAAAAGTATTGAAAGCAAAAACGAAAATTTAAAAAAGCAGATTGATTTCGAAAACGAAAAAATTAGTAGGTTAAAAAATGATATTATTTCAAATGAAAAATTAACTGAACAACTGAAAAATGAATCAAATGAGCTTGATATAAAAAAAGCTGAACTAAATGCAGAACTCGAAGATGCCAGCTTGAAGAAAAAAATTATACTCGACGAGAGAAATTCTATCGAAGAACAAATTGAAAGATATTCTGAAGACCTCAGTAAACTAAGAAAAGAACACGAAAAATCTCTTGAAGCATATCACCGGCTTGATATAGAGATTAACGAAAAGATTAACCTCATCAAAAGCATACATAATATGGCTCTGGATAAATACGATACCGATCTTAATTTGATTCAAATTGAATTAGAAGATAATTTCTCTATCTCGAGCGTAAAAGAAAATGTTAATGATATAAGATATAAATTGAAAGAACTTGGGAGTGTCAATTTTGTTGCCTTAGAAGAATTCGAAGCACAAAGCAAACGCCTTGAGTTTTACGAAAAACAGGTGAAGGACCTTGTTGAATCTGAAAAAACCCTTCAGGACACTATCGAAGAAATCAATACAACAGCTGAAGCAAAATTTATTGACACTTTCGAAAAGGTTAATGCTAATTTCATAGGATTATTTAAAACTTTGTTCAATCAGGAAGCAGAGGCAGAGTTGAAATTAATTGAGGCCGAAAATCCACTTGAGTCTGATATTGAAATCATCGCACGCCCACCCGGAAAAAAGCCGCATTCTATCGAAATGCTATCAGGAGGAGAAAAAACACTGACAGCTATTGCTTTGCTTTTTTCGATATATCTCGTTAAGCCAAGCCCTTTCTGTATTCTGGATGAAATTGATGCTCCATTGGACGATTCAAATATTGATAAGTTCATAAACCTTATCAGGCAGTTCAGTAATAACACACAATTTTTCATAGTTACGCATAATAAAAAAACAATGGAAGCATGTGATACACTTTACGGCATCACAATGCAGGAAGAGGGAGTTTCAAAAGTAGTATCAGTTCGATTTGTCGAGGTATAAACCTCGTAACAATCAGTCTCTATTAGTCGGCATTCGAACAGCAAGCACAGGACAGGGAGCCTTGCGAAGAACTTTTTCGGTTGTGCTTCCGAATAAAAACCTTTCGAAACCATTTCTACCGTGGGTAGCTATGCAAATCAAATCAATTTTGTTATCATTGGCGTAATTTACAATTTCGTCCGATGGTCTGCCGTGCGATATGAATTTAACTACATTGATTCCTTTTGCCTTAAGTTCATCCTCAATTTTTGATAACTCAAGATTTGAAGTCTCTACCAATTCTTTATCAAGGTCAATTAATCCAACCTGCGGAAAACCAAGATCAGTCGGATAGACAGATGGCTCGATTATATGAATAATATGCAAAGTCCCACCAGTTGATATAGCCAGTTCTATGGCATAATCGAGCGCCATTCTGCTCTGCTCAGAAAAATCCGTTGGGACTAAAATCTCTTTAAATTGAAACATAACACCTCCCTAACATTTTAATTTTTTACAACAAACTAAATTAACTAAATGAAAATAAAAAATTAAAAGTTTTTTTTGACATAAAAAAACCCTCCCTGATAAATATCGGGGAGGGTAAAAAATTCAGATAATATTATTTAACAATTTGCATTGTTTTTGTTTCAGAATATATACCTGACTTGAGAGTATAAAAATAAGCACCCGATGGTAGATTTGTTGCCTCAAAAGGAATGCTATAGCTACCGGGTATCATATAATTGTTGATTAATACAGCAACTTCCTGACCAATACTATTATAGACTTTCAAACTAACATCCCCCGAATTTTCAAGTGCAAAATCAATATTAGTTGAACTGAATACTGGATTAGGGGAGTTCTGGCTTAACTTGAAGGGCTGTGCTTCATAAGAATTGGCTGTAACGCTGGTTGGTACATCATATAGTGCACCTAATATCATCGAGAAATTCTGTCGGACATACTGACCATTCAAAGCTCTAAGCTTTTGGGCAACGGTTGGATCCTGCCATGTTCTATACCAGAGAAATGTTGATTCAACAGTGTCAGAAGCAGGACTGCCATTTCTTCTGATAATTGTTGCATAGGTTTCTTTGCGGGAAAGTTGCCATTCAAAACCACCAAGCATTCTGACAGAATCTCTTGTAGGATTTGAACTTGCAGAGAAAATCAAAAATCCGAAATTCCTTCCCGGTTCAACAACTATAGGTTTGTTCAAACTTAATATAACTCTATATCTTTGAGTTTGTCCGCCACCGATATCTTTAAGTCTTGAGTTGATTGTATCTTTAGGAATTCTTATCTGGTCGCCTAATTCCTCATAATCAACATTGTTCAAATCGAATCTGAAACCGTTCCACGAAGATGTATCATTTATATTGATGCTGGGCAATGTAATAGGATAAAGCCAGAAATCGCTTGTAATATCAGGTCTAACTAATAATTTGAATAAATCAAGAGCTATTGTATCAATAATAAGTTTTCCGGGCAATGCGGGCTGAAATTGACCAAAACCATAAGCAGTTCCCCAGCTGCCCAAAGGAAATGGGTAGTCATAAAATCCCGTAAAAACCCATATCTCGTTTGGATCATTAAAATTTGGATTTGGTGGATAGATAAATGCAGAATCACTTGTGTCTTTCAATGTAAAGATATAGCCTCTTTCTGCAGCTTCAACATCATAAAACAGAGAAAAGGGTTTGGTTTTTGTTGGTTGAATTGCCTCTGGATTTAGCTCAGCTTCTGTATGAATCTGTGGCAGTAAGTATTCCCTTAAGCCATTGTCTGGAACCTTGGTTATGTCCCCTTTAAGAGTATTAATGACTACTCTTGTCTGTTGCGAAAAAGCAACTGTTGTAGCGAAAAGTATCAGTGCGATAAAGTATAGTTTTTTCATAAAATTAACCTAAAAAATTGATATTAATAATTAATTAAATTTCTTTTTTCTTTTAAACAATGTAAAGACACATCAAGTTGTGATTAAGTTACATTATTTAGAAAAATATAAACAACAAAATTAATATAAAATAATGTAAATGCAAAGAAAGAGTTAAGAGATATTTTTTAATATTTGAGCTTTGCCACAGCAAACAGTTCGACTGCGGTAATAGCTTGATAAAAATATTTTAAGAACTCTATCAAAGTAGGATTATTCTCGAAAGCATTACTAAAAATCATCTGAGATTGCCAGAATGCCTTGCGTGTCAGCCTTGTATTAGGTTTCCTTTTTTCTATTTTTAAAACGTCAAAATTTAATTGTCCAAGCAAATGATTCAGTGATTTATGTGAAAAATGAAAATAATGATTCTGCGGTTGAAACCAAATCCATCGGCTTTTCAGAATTTTTGCCCAAAGAGAATCTAAGGCGGGAACTCTGATAAATAAATATCCATTGGGCTCGAGCTTCTCCTTGATGTTATTAACAAATTGAACCGGGTCAGAATTATGTTCGAGTGAATGCCAGAGTGTAATGGCATTAAACTTATTTTCAATCAATTCAATTTCTTTTATTACATTTATACCAATTTTTGAGCAGTAATTTCTTGCTGTTTCAGAAGGCTCCACACCGCTGACTTCATAACCAATTCTACGTGCTTCGTCGAGGAAAAAGCCTTTATCACATCCGATGTCAAGTAATTTTGCAGGAGGAGCTATGTATTTAATTATATCGCCCAGCAAAGAGAATTGCTCAGGAATACGTGAGAGCCTTCGCTTTTCGGTGGTAATAAAGTTTGAGTCAGTAATTTTATAAGCCTTTTGATAATAATTTTCTAAATCTGATTTTTCGGGTATTTCAGAATCAAAATGAATATCACATTCGGGACAGTAGAATAATTTTTCACTGCCAAATTTCTTGATAATTAATTCTTTTGCCCCGCAGATAAGACAACTTTTTGTTTCAGTCCTCAATAGAACTCCTGTCATTCTTCATCTTGTAATTTAGATATCTTGATAAATTCATACCTGATTTTTCTTTAAAAGGAACAGTAACCAAAGAAAATTCTTTTACGTTAATTCCTTTTTTGACGTAATAAGTATTGATAATGAAAAAAATCATTGCAATCGGCATCCAGAGCCCAATTGTTGCCAGATTATTGCCTGTTATGAAATTAATTTCGAATAGTAAGAGCATAATGTAAAAAGACATACCAGCAATTCGTTTTTGCTCTTCATCAAGAAATGATAATTTATGCAGATTCTTAATAAAATAAGCTGTTATAAAAAGGAGAAATGCGAACATACCAACAAAACTAAAAAAACCGAACAATCCCATTTCTGCCATAGCAGCTAAAAATCCAAAATCGCCAAACTCAATATCCTTTCCTTGATAAAACGTCAAACCCAGACCAACACCAAATATTGGGTTTTCTTTCCAGATTTCAAAACTTTTTCCGCCGGATTCCAGTCGACCTCCAAAGGATTCACCCGGTGTTGCGATTGCTGTCTCTGAGCCCCATTCAAATATACCGGTAATCCTTTTTTCAAATAATTCAACTATGCTTATCTGAGTGTAGGATTTAACCGCAAAGTCAGTTATAAATATTACAATCACGGCAAAAATTACAATCTTCCATACTTTTGAATAATTTTTAACTCTTTCCAGCAGGAAATATCCTCCGACGACCAAAACCAAGCCAACAACCCCTGTCATTGAGTATGCAATCAGCAAACCCACAACAGAAAAAGCAAGAAATATATATGTTATAGTTTTTGATTTGAAAAAAGGCTGCCTTCCCTGCAACCAAGGGACAAAGATGAAAATAAACATATAAATATTGAAAAGAGCCAATGCCGAGGGTTCCGAAAAAATAGAAGTTGCCCTGAAGAAATCACCATAGCTGAGACTTAATTGCCTGACCATTGATGGGTCTGCCTCAGTTTCTGATTTTGGAACAAAACTTACATTGGTATAATCAATCCAGGCAAGTGGTAAATCATAAGCACGAGCAACTATTTGATAAGCTGCAAATAAATTTATAAACAAACCTATAATCAGCCATGTTCTGATAACGTTGGACCATGTTTTAGTTTCAACTGGATAAAAAGAATTTATAACCGCAAAAAATACAAGAAAGATAAAATGTATTGTTGTTTTAAAATTCTGAAGTAAAAGTTTGGGGTCACCTGATAAAATAACTGGGATTGTTGTTATTATTGCAGATAATAAAATGAATCCCAATGCAAATAGTGCAAGGTTTGGGACAATTTTTATTTTCATCCCATCCCAGATTAATTTTTTGAAGAAAATAATATAGCACAAAGCAAGACTGACGTCAATGGCAGTAACTCCATAATTTAACACCGAGAATAATTGAAATGGAGTTAAAAAATATGATATAAAAACCAAAATAATTGCTATGTGCATTTCTTATATAATTTTTTTATTATTCCAGAAAAACAAAACTAACTTTGTTATTAATTAAATAAAAGAAATAAATCAATTTTTTTTAATTTGCTTTTTTTGATTATTGACCTTTGAATATTTCAGAAATTGATAGAAGAAAATAAAATTTACATTGACTTTCCCGAACAAAAACTAAGCGGCAGAATAAAATTTTCTTATGATAACCTTCCAGAAAAAGTTGAAAAACTTCTCGACGCTGGCTGTTCTTACGGGTATGGAACAAAATATTTTTCAGAAAAAAGCCAAGAAACCTATGGCATTGATATTTCCGAAGAGCATATCAGAATTGCCCAAATCAAATATCCTAATATCTATTTTTATTGCAAAACAACTGAAGAGACTGGTTTCGATTCCGAGTATTTCGATGCAATAGTATTCAATGATGTTCTTGAACATACAAAAGATAAAATAAAATCCCTCTCGGAATTGTTCAGAATTCTTAAGAACAATGGAACAATAATTATTTCTACCCCAAATAAGGGCTTGTTTGGTTTTCTTGACCCATATAATTACGGATACTATTTAAGGAAGCTTTTTCCTTTTATTTACAAATTTCTATATAAGGTGGTTAGATTTTTAAAAGAGGGAAAATTCCCCAAAGATTATAATCCCGAACATCTTGAAAAGCACTATCATTATTCTTTAAATGATTTGATAGAAATGCTTGACAGCTCTGATTTCAAGGGTAATTATGAAATAAAAAAAGTATTCAGGTCGGGGCTTTTCATTGAAGTATTTACAATGAATCTGGAAGTATTTTTAAGTATTTTTTTAAAGAAAAAAATAAGAGATAAAATCTTGAAACCCTTTGTATGGCTATCGGAACAAGATTATAAAATCCCTTATGGGGTTTTTGCTTACAATATAGCCATAGTCCTTGTCAAAAAAACAAATAAAATTTAGAATTAATCTTTTGGGTAAATTTTAAATTAATGGATATTTATGATTGGATAGTCAGTAAATTTGGCAGTGTGAGTCAAGTCCCAGATATTTAGTCTATCGTAAGTAGAATAGATTTGTCCAAGGGAAGTATTCGGAAATACAAAAACTGTATCCTGAGACAATAAGATGCAATACGATGATGATAACAAAAAAATTGATATATAAAACAACTTAAATAAATTCATTTTAGGATTTAAAATATTGAATTAAATTATATCAAATGAAGAAATCGGCAACCTGATATAAATTTTTGAATAAATAATCGGCTTCTTCTGGTTTTTCAGTCAAATAATGATTGATTAAAATAGTCTTTGTTCCTGCTTTTTTCCCGGCAATAACGTCAGTAAGGCTATCTCCAATCATATAGGAACTTTTAGGGTCAATATTCCACTTTTCGATTGCTTCGAGCAACATACCGTGATTTGGTTTCCTTCGAAAACTGCCTGAGCCTGTTAAATCAGTGCAGTAAAAAATATCATCAAAACCGAATCCGAACAAATTAATCAATCTTTTTTGCATATAGGAATGTATCTGCTCTAAATCTTGAAGGGATAGAATACCCTTCCCGACACCCTGCTGATTTGAAATAATTATAGCAAGATAACCGATTTTTTTTATAAGGTAAAATAAATCAAAGAAGTCCGGGATGAATTTAAATTGATGCTTCGATTCGACATATCCACCTACAATTCTGTAGTTTATAATACCATCACGGTCAAAAAATATGGCTTTATTTTCCGAAATCATTTTTTATCAAAGAAAATCTTTTTTCCTTATGCAATATAATAATTATTTTTTTCCAGAGTAGTATTTAATTAAATCCGAACAGTGTCTTCCTGATAAAACAGCAAGTGGTATTCCGCCTCCGGGATGTGCTGACCCGGTTGCGAAGAATAAATTTTTTATCTTTCTGTTGCGGTTAGCTGGTCGCTTGAAAGCGGTTAACCTTGAGTTTGAAGAAATACCATAAATACTTCCTCTATTTGAGCGATAGAGTTCAAAAAATTCCCTTGGGGTCAGAACTTTCTCAAAATCAATCTTATTCTGAATATCAATCCCCATTTTTTTCAATTTATTGAATATTGCAAATCTCATTTTAATTACTTCTGCATCCCAATCCTGACCCGAATCTAAATAGGGCATATTAAGAAGAACATACCAATTTTCTGCACCCGCAGGTGAATGTTTCGGATCTGACTTTGATGAAATTGAAACATAAATTGTTGGATCGTCGGGTGCTTTTCTATCCTTAAAAATTTGTAAAAATTCATTGAAATAATCTTCAGAAAAGAACACATTATGATGCCTTAGAACTTCGGTTTGTGCATTTACACCCCATAAAAAAAGCATTCCGCTCAGTGAAGGTTCGAGCTTGTTTAATTTTTCTTTTTCACTCTCAAAACCATCAATTAAATTATTAAAAGTATGAACAACATCTGTATTGCATATAACATAATCAAAAAATTCACTTTTGTTTGAATAGTATAATCCTATGGCTGTTTTATAGTTAATAATGATTTTTTCGATATTACAGTTTGGAATTATTTCAACACCGAGCTTTTCAGCCAGATTTTCAAGTGCTTCGACTAATTTAAACATACCTCCCTTAATATAATAAGCACCTAAACCATACTCCACATAAGGGATGACATTTAGAGTTGCAGGTGCTAAATAAGGTGAAGAGCCATTATATGTGGCAAAACGGTTAAAAAGCTGAACAAGCCTTTCATCTCTGAAAAAGCTCTTATTTGCTTCATCAATTGTTCTGAAAGCATCAAGGGAAAATACTCTTTGCAATGGAAGTGTTCTTTTGCTTAATAAATATTTCAATTCCTGAAAAGGCTCAAAAAGAAAAATATCAGCTGTATTTTCATATAGCTTTTGGGAATAAGTCAGATATCTTTCAAAATCTTCACCTGCTGTATGGTAAATTTTACTTAATTCCGCCTTCATTTTTGATGAATTTGAACTTGTATCAATGTAAATTCCATCTTTGAAAAAATTTCTACAGGCAGGTTCGATTTTAATTATTTCAATGAAGTCATAGAGATTTTCACCTGCTGAACTGAAAAGTTGCTCTATGACAAAAGGCATTGTTAGAAGTGTGGGTCCAATATCAAAATAATACCCCTTGTCATTAATATAAGATAGTTTACCGCCTAATTTATCATTCTTTTCAAAGATTTTAACCTTGAAACCTGAACTTGCAAGGGAAATTGCTGAACTTAATCCGCCAAGCCCGCCACCAATAACAGCAACAGTTTGCTTCATCTTTCTAACCTAATCTGGCAAGCAATTCATCTGTTTTTTTAGTTTCCGAAGGGCTCAGTTTTATATTATCCTTGATAAAAGTCAGAACATTTTTCAACAAATCCTGAGAATATTGATTCAGTGATTTATCATTCAAAAGATGGATAATTCTTTTAAGCTGAGTTTCGGCATCATTAGATTTCCCGAAGAAAAATGGAAGATAATAACAGGTAGAGCCATATATAAACAAGGCTTCGATATTGTTCGGTTCGGATTTTAAAGCCTTTTCCATGATTTCAATACCCTTGTTTGCAAGTTCAAATTTTTTCCAAGGCCAGAACTCATCTCGGGCTTTAACGGCAGTCAGAGACCCTATATATGTATCAGCAAGGGAGCTTAGCGTAGCATCAATTCTTTTTAACTCGGTAAAGTATTTAATAGCTAAATCAGCTTTTTTGCTGTTTTGTGTAGCTTCATAATAGAATTTTCGTGCTTTCTCTAACCTCTCAGACAAGTTATTAGACAAAACAGTCATCGAAAGAAAAACAAAAGAAAAAAAATAAATTATTAATTTCATTATTGATTATTCAATGATAAAAATTAATATGACGAAATGCAGTTAATATAATTACTACGTTATATAGGTCAGTTTTTTTAATCAATATTAACCATAATATAATCACTACGTGATAAAGAGCAGAATTGAAAATTAATTGCTACCATTATAAAATCACTTCGTGATTTATTGCCTCTTTAACAACTGATTTTAAATGTATCAATACAGAAATTATTAATCACGTAGTGATTAAATTTTGGTTACAAGACTAACACAAAATCCTATTTTATCGCGTAGCGATTAAATTATGATAACAAAAACAGAATCATCAGAAGAACATCTATCTTGATGAAAGAGTTAATTTAATATTGATTTTCTTGCCTCCTCTTAAGATAGAAACATCAACTTCATCACCGGGTGAATATTTTTTTAAAACTGAATTGAAATTCCCTAAGTTTTTAATAATATCAGAATTTATGGCAGTAATAATATCTTCGGCTTTGATGCCAAATTTTTCGGCTGGACTGCCTGGTGTTAATCCATTAACTTTTAAACCATATTCATTATCTTCAAATGCAGGAATAATCCCAAACCACACCTTTGCATACCCCCTGTCAGTTGGTTGGTAAGAGGCTCCTTTATCTTCATTAACCTTTCGGAAAATTGGTTTACTCTCCGCATTGCCAATGTTTCTTAAGATAGCTTCCGAAAATCTTACAACTTTCAAAATCCCCTGAACATTTATTTTGTCCCAATCGTCTGACGGTGTATGATAATCAAGATGAACTCCAGAAAATAGGAATAGGACAGGAATATTTTTCATAAAAAACGTTGCATGATCGCTCGGTCCATAGCCATCAGCAGAGCGAAGGACCTGAATAGAATCCATTAAAGCTAATGAATCAATCATTTCAGGGAAATTATCAGCAGTGGCATAACCAAACACATTAATTTTATTATCCTTTAATCTACCAATCATATCAAAATTCATCATAAAAATAAATTTGTCGCTGGAAATAGGTGAGGTTTGAATGAAATTTTCAGACCCAATCTGTCCGATTTCTTCCCCATTAAAAGAAACAAATATTACTGGACGTTTCAAAGGATTTTCCGCAATTCGCGCGGCAAGTTCTATCAATCCGGCAACACCAGAAGCATTATCATCGGCACCGTTATGAATCATTTTTTGCCTGCCTTTGTATTTAGAGTTATATTCCCCCCAACCAATATGGTCAAAATGAGCACCAACAACCAGATATTCATCTTTCTTTTCCGGGTCAGTTCCCGGAACATAACCAACCACATTGAAAACATTTTTTTCAATAATGTTGGTTTTAACATTAATAGTAATAGTTGTATAGGGAATCTCGAAACTTTTAGGTTTTTTGGTCTGGTTCATTTCCATTTCGACTGGATAAAGGTTCAAATTTTTTGGAAAAAAAGTTGCAATCTGAGTCCTGTTAGCCTGAATGGCGATTATATCAAGGTTTTTATTAGGATCGTGGCTTAATGGTTGAAAAACATTGGCAGAATCGCTTTGAGTTTTGATAAAAATAATTGCAGCAGCACCGTGTTCTTTTGCATTAAGTGCTTTATAGCGTCTTGTGGAATAAGGAATGAATCTTTCCTGTTTTGGTAAATGCTCGGCAGAATCAACTAATACTATGACTATTTTCCCTTTTACGTCAATACCTTCGTAGTCATCATAATTAATTTCTTTTGCCGTAACGCCATAACCAGCAAAGACAAGCTGTCCGGTAACCTCTCCATCGCTACTGAAACCAACGGGTAACCAATCGGTTCCTGCGTTCCATTTTCTTTCCAATACCTTCCACATTTCCGGTGGCAATCCGGGTTTTTGAACGGTGTATTTGAAGGAAACAAAGGAGATAGGGTCAAGACTTAATCCTGCCGAATAAAGAAATTCATTTTTAAATGAATTATTCAATGGTTTCAAACCAATTTTTTTAAAATGATCAATAATAAATTCACCAGCTTTGAAATTTCCGTCAGAACCAATAAATCTACCTTCGAGTTCATCGGAACTTAGATATGAACCAATTTGGTTTATTCTCTCGATTGAATTTAAAATTTCGCTTGAAAGAAGGTAATAAAAACCAAATGTAATTGAAAGAAATAATAAGACTATCTTTTTCATTTTAAACCTTTTATAAAAAAATAAATTAAATCATTTTTTTCAACATAAATTTGCTGATTAGATAGCAAAAAAACAAATAAAAAATATAAGGTTTCGTTTTTTTTAGTTTACATTTACAAAAGAAGTATAAGAGGTAGAAATGACGTCACGCTACAAAAGTTATCTGACAATAGAAAATATCGGTTCAGAAGAAGGCAAAGAAGTTACTCTAAGAGGTTGGGTTTACAAACAACGTTCCAAAGGTAGTATAGTATTCATAGATTTACGTGATGGGACAGGAATTTGTCAATGTATAGCTTCAAAAAATGACTTAAGCGAAGAAAAATTTGAATCGGCAAAATCTTTAACACAGGAATCATCGCTAATTATAAATGGTATAGTTAAAAAAGAAGACCGGGCTCCCGGTGGATATGAACTTCAGGTAACAGATTTAAACATCATTCAGATAGCGAAAGATTATCCAATAACAAAAAAAGAGCATGGACCTGATTTTTTAACAGAGCATAGACATTTATGGCTAAGATCTTCAAAGCAACACGCTATAATGCGTGTGAGAGCTTCGGTTGTCAAAGCAATCAGGGATTTCTTCGATGGCAATGGATTTAAGCTTATGGATTCTCCTTTGCTAACTCCAAATGCCTGCGAGGGAACTTCTACATTATTCGAGACTCAATACTTTGATATAGGTAAAGCTTATTTATCCCAATCAGGACAACTTTATGCAGAAGCATCCGCAATGGCTTTAGGCAGGGTTTATACTTTTGGTCCAACTTTTCGTGCTGAGTTATCAAAAACAAGAAAGCACCTTACAGAGTTCTGGATGGTGGAACCCGAAATGGCTTTTTTTGACCTTAACGATGATATGGATCTTGCCGAAGATCTTGTTGAATATATTGTTCAATTTGTTCTGAAAACAAATCAAAAAGAGTTAAAAACTCTTGAAAGAGACACAACAAAACTTGAAAATATCAAAAGGCCATTTTACAGAATGAGTTACAGCGAGGCAGTTGAATGGCTTAACAAAAATAATGTTCCATTAATAAAAAAATTGCCGGATGGTAAAGAAGAGGAAGTTCCATTTCCCTGGGGTGAAGATTTTGGAGCAGTTCAGGAAGAGGCTATTATGGAGCAATTCGATAAGCCCTTGATAATTCATAGATATCCGACTGAGGTAAAAGCATTTTATATGAAGCGTGATCCGGAGAATCCCAAAGTTGTTCTTGCAATGGATATGCTCGGTCCAGAAAAAGCCGGCGAGCTTATCGGTGGCAGCCAAAGAGAAGATAATCACGATTTATTGCTCGAAAGAATCATTCAGGAAAATTTGCCAGTTGAAGATTTTCAGTGGTATCTTGACTTGAGAAAATTCGGTACTGTTCCCCATAGTGGCTTCGGTCTTGGAGTTGAAAGAACCGTTAAATGGCTCACTGGAGCTTCACATATAAGAGAAGTTATTCCATTCCCAAGAATGATTCACAGAATTGTACCATAATTTTTATTTTTACTTAATTTGTAATATATTTTGCATCGGACAATTTGTCTTTATTTTAAAGTAATCAGCAATTGTCTTGTTTCATCAAGAAAAATAAGAATTATACGATATAATAAATGATAAAAATTGTCTAAAGAAAAATTGGATACACAGGAAGTAAAAACACTCGATTTAAATGGACTTGAACAGCAAAACGAACAAACTTCCAAAGAAAGCTGTGAGTTGTCTATCGTCATGCCTTGTTTGAATGAAGCTCAAACAATAGGACAGTGTATTCAAAAAGCAAGAACATTTCTTTATTACAATAATATTGATGGGGAAATAATTGTAGCAGACAATGGTAGCACCGATGACTCGGTAAATATTGCAAAAAAACTTGGAGCCAAGGTTGTAAATGTTGAAGAAAGGGGCTATGGTGCAGCTCTAATGGGTGGAATTGCAGCTGCAAAAGGTAAATACGTTATAATCGGAGATTCAGACGATAGCTATGATTTCCTGAACTTAATGCCTTTTCTTGAAAAACTGCGTGAAGGTTATCATCTTGTTGTCGGGAATCGCTTTAAAGCTGGAATACAGAAAGGTGCAATGCCTTTCCTGCATAGATATCTCGGGAATCCTATATTATCCGGAATAGGTAAGTTGTTTTTCAAAAGCAAGGTAAATGATTTTCATTGCGGATTGAGAGGTTTTCACCGTGAGGCTTATAAATGGATGGATTTGCATACAACGGGAATGGAATTTGCAAGTGAGATGGTTGTAAAATCAATTATTTATGACCTGAAGATGACCGAAGTCCCCACAACATTATCACCTCTAAGCAATAAAAGAAAATCGCACTTAAGACCTTTTAATGACGGGTGGAGGCATCTTAAGTTTCTTTTGCTTTACTCACCCCGATGGATATTTTTCTATCCGGGTCTGTTCCTTATGATAGCCGGTTTTTTGGTAAGTACATGGATATTTTTCAATCCTCAGTTATCCTGGGATATTCATACAATGCTATATGCCTCAGGTGCTATTATGATTGGTTTCCAAACAGTTATATTCGCTGTTTTCACCAAAACTTTTGCAGTTCACGAAAAACTCCTACCGACAACACCTCAAATCGAGAAAATTCTAAAGAATCTGACTCTTGAAAAGGGCTTGGTTACTGGGGGTATAATGGTTCTGCTTGGTTTGGGTGGATTTATCTACTCGCTTATAATCTGGAACGATAGAATTTTCTTCGAAGCAGGCATAACTATAACAATGAGGCTGGTAATTGCATCTGTAACACTGCTTGTCCTTGGATTTCAATTGATATTTTCAAGTTTCTTTTTCCACATGTTAAGACTAAATACAAAATAGCTACCATTATAAAATCATTACGTGATTTATTGCCATTTTTAAAACAGATTTAATATAATATTAATACAGAAAAATATTAATCACGTAGTGATTAAATTTTGGTAACAAGACTAACATAAAAACAAATCTTATCGCATAGCGATTAAATTATTTAATGATATAATCACTACGTGATATATATGGACAAGTTTTTTATCAACTCGATAGAAGAAACATAAATAATGGGCTGTTAAACCTATTAACAGCCCTGAAAGACAACAAAAACCATCTAACTACTATCTCAATAAGATGAATTTCTTCACAGAAATATTTGTTCCACTTCGCATCTCGATGAAATAAAGACCACTGGGCAAGAAATTAACATCAAGTTCGATATGGTTTCTTCCTGACAAGACCATATTTTTCCTCAATGTCGATAAAACCAAACCTTTCAAATCATACACATTGATTGTCAAATCCGAAGCCGATGTAAGATTAAAATCAATTTTTAATTTATCTTCAAATTGAGATGCTGAGATAATTCCGAAATCAGACATATCATTATCAGTAACTAAATTCGGATCTTGTTGTTTGGCTTTGCCTTTACCTATCAGCTTGACAGTTAAATCACCATTTTCGGCGTCACTTTTAATTGTGATATTTTGCTCAAACACGATTGAATCGTTTGGGATGAAGCAGATTGATTTGAGGTAAACTTTTTCGCCGGGCATTACACTGAACGGAAAAGTAGGTTCAGTTGGTGTTGTCATCATAAATGGCGGCTTAATGTTTTCAATGGCATTAACTATTAGCTCATAATTTCCAGTATTTTCAATTTTAAATCCCTTATTATTCTGCTCTTCAATGCATAAACGACTGTTGAGGAGAACTTCGCCAAAATCATGCTGGTCTGCACTAATCGCAGGAAGCACCCCTATGCCAATTAAGGGAATCTTATAAGTTAAACATTCGGAATTAAAAATCAGTGTGTCGGTATTTGGTGCATTTGGGGCTGTCCTGTTTTTGGGAGAATAGACAACTATCAACTCTTTGGATTCGCCATTTTCAAGAGTAAAAGGAAAAGGGTTATCCTTCAACTCAAAAAAGCTGGTTTTTATTGAAACGCTTGTGAAGTTTATTGGTCTTCCGGAATTATTTGTTAATTTAACCGGAAGCTCCTTTGTTCTTTGAGCTCTAACTTGACCGAAATGAAGAATACCAAGTTCGCCTAAGGATTCTTTGTAATCAATGACTTCAGGTAGGTAATTAATAGTATCAAGAATAAAATTCCCGGCTCTATCCATAACTCCAACAATTGCATAAGCTGGTTTGGTCGGGTCAACTACATTTAGGGAGAATTTCTGCCTTGATATTTTCATTTGAGGCTTGAAATTATTCGGATTTTCCATCGAAAAATTAAAATTATATGACTTTTCCGAGAAAAAAGCTATTCTTTTCAAACCCTGATCTAACTGACGAGGATTATCAGTAACTTTTCCGACCTTTATTTCTGTTGCTTCATAATTAAAGCTTCCGCATTTTCCTGATTTTGTTAACACAGGTGGCTCAACATCATATTCATCAATTTTATTAGTCCCCATTCCGACAGGGTAACCGTATGCATTGAAACTGCTGAAACCGTTGAGAAAGCCACCAATTTTTGTATCGGACGTTATGTTATGTGTTCCTAATTCAACTTTAAATCTAATCCAATAGATATCAGTAGCTTCTATTCTGTTGCCAAAAAGTTGAGGATATTTTTTCCAGATTTCCGTTCCATTATGTTTTATAGATTTTAAAAGTTTATTATCCGGATCATTCGGGTCACCAATGGCAAACAAAGTAATTTCATTATCATTAAAATCTGTTTTGTCCGGAGTTTGAAAAACAAAACCCGGCACATATTGTTCGATAGGAGGAACAACAACGCTCAAAGGAGACCATTTTGAATCTCCGTCCCAAGGCTGCGAAAAAGCATTTTGAACCAAAAGGAAAGGTTTATCACTCTGCCAGTAAGAAATACCTCTAACTGATTTTTTTGTGTTATTGTTTCCGACGTCCCCAATAGGATCAACTTCATTCCACCCCCCGGCATTCTGTATCAGAACGTCACGATGACCGATTAACTTGAGAGTTGACTTGTCATAAAAATCACATTTTACATCAGTTTGCTTTTGAGTGGCAACAACCCTGAACAGATCTCCCTCTCCTTTAGCACCTCCTCTGGGAGTCCTATTGAAGGCAACTGTTGCATATCTTTTACCAAGGCTCGAGATAGGGGGAATCATTTCGTTAATATGGTCTCTGTCTTCAGTGCATTGGTATGGGATCATAGTTCTAAGATGGAAAGATACAACACCAATAGGTTTACTAGCGGAAATGAGTGTTCCGGTTAAATCAAATTGTCCTTTTGTTTTACCATCCCCACGAACTAAATAAGTCTGACCTTCGTTTAATTGAACATTAATCGTTTCACCTATATCAAGACCTCCGACTGTTGTTGCGAAACCTTTGCCGACT
This sequence comes from uncultured Hyphomicrobiales bacterium, assembly GCA_964473465.1. Classification (GTDB taxonomy): domain Bacteria; phylum Bacteroidota; class Ignavibacteria; order Kapaibacteriales; family UBA2268; genus CALHRB01. The sequence goes on along the minus strand of CAYYPE010000002.1, from coordinate 302,783 downwards.
CCGTCAAGTTTTATTGTAACGTTTGTCCCATTTTCTGAAGCTATAACTATAAAACCAGCACCTCTGTATTTGTTTCGGTCGTCGCCAGAATTCTGATACCAGTCATAATAAGCACAATGATAATAGTCTTTGTCCCATCCTTCTACTGGTATTGCGGCATAACCATCCGAAGAGTATTGTTTTGAATTTATAACATAAACAGAAAAAGGTTGGTCGGCATAAAGGTGAATTCCCTTTTTCGAGACAACTTCGCTTTCGTTGACTTCCATAGTCCAGCCAAAATCATTATTATTAGTAGAAAAAGAAGTAACCTTGAAAGCTTCAGCAGATTTCGATTTAATTACACCCAACTCTGGCACTTCCATAAAAATTGTTGTATTTCGGATTGGAGTGCAAACAATTTCAATTCCTTCCTGTCTCAATCCACTATTTGAAACATCATTCTGAGGAATTGCTACCCAGAAATTTTTCCCAAGGTTGGAATTGCTCATCTCGAGATTTATCAGGTCAGGCTGGCTATTTGCATTGGATAATCCAGAAATAATGATTAAAATGAGTATTATAAGTTTTTTCATAAAATTTTACTCCAAAATTTTTTCCTTATTAAGATTGTTAATTTTTTGATGAATTAATATAATAAAGAAAAAATCAATATAAATCATATTTTTTGTTATTTTTTTGTAATATTTTGAACTACAAAGATTATTTGAATTTCTTCTTGTTAAGAACAAGTATTGATAAAGCAGATATTATTCCAATTAAAACATAAGGAAACCAAATATAGTGAGGTTGATAATGATTCCAGAGAAGATTGCTTAGTTCTGATGAATTCATATTAGCTACATTTCTTAGTTTATCGAAAGCATTAGATAAATTTAATTCTTTTATTCCGTAAAATTCTTCCAAATATCTGGATGCAAGGAAAGCTTTTTCTCCAAAATGTTTATATATAAACCCGCCAGATAAGGCACCAATAGACAAACCAATCGTATATGATAAATTCAGGTAGCCCATGTATAAAGCTTTTTGTCCAGCTTGAGCTTTTTTGGAAAGATGCTCCAAAAATTTTGGATTAACTGTCATTTCTCCGAAAGTATATAACATAACGCCACCAATCAGTAAATATCCCTCTCTTGAAAGTCCGCATAACTGAAGCCCAAAAGTAGCGAGAATTATTCCTGCTGAAATCACTTTAAGCCGGTTAAAATTCTTTGTGATTGATGCCACAAAAACCACGAATAAAATAACCAAAATTGAATTAAAATTATAAATCCACTCATAAGAAATTATTTTACCGTTCTGTGTTTTTGTCAGCATAAAATCCGGCAGGTTCAACGTTTTTGCCAATTCAGAAGTATCAGACCAATCAATAATATAATTTGGAAGGGTTTCGTAGAACTGCATATAAATTATTATAAATCCCGACATACTTAGTAAAAACCAAATTGTGTCAGATTTGAACAGGTTTTGGTAGATTTCTTTTAAAACATCTATGGCTTTTTCATAAGTTTCTGATTTGTTTTCGGGTAATTGTTTATAAAATAGAACAATTAAAAGATTGAGTAAAGTCAAACCCGCACTTGCAAAGAAAACTGAAGTCCATGATATCTCCTTCATATATTTCGACAGAGGTGGGGTTAGCATAACTGCAACATTGATTAGCATAATATATATACTCCACGCTTTGGCTTCGGTGTCAGCCGAGACAGAGTGTGATATACTTGCCTGTATTGTTGGGCGAAAAATTCCTGAACCAACGCCAAGAATAATTGTGCCGATGATGAATGGAACAAGCTCTCTTTGAGTCCCTAACAAAAGATATCCGCAGAAAATTAATGATATTGCAACAAGAAAAGACTTCTTATATCCATATCTATCAGTGAAGCCACCCGAAAACACAGGAACTACATTCTGGAACAAAGCCCATACCAAGAATATGAATCCCTTTAATGCCTGATCCCAGTGAAGTCCGCCGGCGGCATCTTTCTGAGCTATATAGACAGGCATCTGGAGCAAAACATTCCAGTAAGCTAATTTTTCGACCATTTGAAGAATGTTGAAGAGCCAGAAGCTGAACGGATATTTCCCTGAAAATTTTTTCAGAAGGTCTCCTAAAATTTAAAAGAAAAACCGAGCCCAAATACTTCCTTTATCTGTAAACGAGAACCTTCTCCAACTTTTGTCTTAACACCGTTAATTTTTTCGTATATCGGAATTTTTATATTTTCATCATAAATTAAATGTAGAATTATATTTGCAGTGATGAATTTATTGATTTTCATCATTATATTGGTTTCCCAGTCAACATCAATATTTTTGCGATTACCCGGATCTTTATCAGTATAATTATTAAAGAGAGCTATTTTTGATTCAAGATTAACATTTTCGAAAATATCCTTTTTGAAAATAGCTTTAAGATAAGCACCAAATTCTGGTTTGAGCGTTTTCCCGCTTTCAATCAGATTGCCATTATTGTCATAAATAGCTTTATCAACTCCATAAGCACCTTGATCGGCAAGTTTCTGGTCAAGAACAAAGATGAATCTACCGGTGGCTGGTGATAAATACACTGAAAAGTAATCCACAGGTTTATAATCTAACCCAAGAGAAGTAATTAAATAACCCGGTGCAAAAAATTTGGATACGACATCGGTGTCATTAGGATAATTATAGCCATAAGTGAATTGAGTTTTTAAATTTAAGAGGGCAGTATAAAATACCTGATTGAATGCATTCAAACCAACTTTAGAATTTAAATCAATCTTGTCTTCATTTTTTCTTAAACCGAGTTCCTCACCACTTTGAATTCCATATGCCATATCAAGACTATTGTCCCATTGAAGCCCATCTTTTTTGTAATTTGCAAAAAGATTAAGGAATGCAGTGCTTGATAGACTGCTTTCTCCACCTTTAGCCCAATTAGTAAGACTAATCTGATTAAAAACGATAGAAATAAATCCACCATCTGTCCAGAATTTGGTCGTGTCCGATTGTGACAATAGGTTGAAAGAAAAAACAAGAAAAAATATCAACAAGCTGAAAAAGTTTCTTATTATGATCATAATATACATCTTTAAAAATTATTCTTGACAATTCTAACTATTCTTTTAAATGTGCATAAACACTTGATTCAGCGGCGGTCATGAATAATACTTTTCTTTTGCCGTCACCAAAATCTTTGATTTTTAATGAATACCTGTAAAGCTTAAAAGTTATTTTACCAACCGGTTTTACCCCAAACTTTTCTAAATCCCCAGGATTAAAAATATAACTGCCATTATCATCAATTTTGAAACCACTAATCTTTTTTAATGTATCTGCTCCAACTCCATTATATACCATTCTTAACCACAAATGAGTCTTTTCGCTTGATTTTGTCCATCTTAAATTAATTGATGTGCTCAAGGAAATAATTGTATCCTTGATATTAACATAAAATTTTTGTAAGTCATCACAGGTTTTGATAGTATCATAATAAATTTCTTCGTTATGCATTGAGAGTTCCCAAAAGTATTTTTTCCCGAACTGATATTTAAATCTATTCCAATTGACAGGCATCTCAAATTTAGTTGGAAATACCAATGGAGTGAGGTTTTCCATTTCAATCTCGTCAAATTTCTGATATTTTAATTTGCTTGGGTAATCAATATATGATAGTGCATAAGCCATGCTTTCAGATGAAGGTAAACTACCAGTTAAAACAGCATCATTGGTCAATGAAAGATAAAAAAAGGTCTGAAAATTATCATCTTTGACTAAATCCATTATATTATTGGCAGGTAACTCCTGAGTTAAAAAAAATATTCTCATACCTTCCTTTATATCAATCGGCTCTGAGCTTGACAGTCCACTATCTCCACAGCTAAGTTGAATCAAGCCAGCTGCAGTAATCAAGATCAATATTAATTTATTTATTCTCATACCAATTTTTATTTTTTTGTAAAAATAAGTTAAGACAAAATAATAAATCATAAAGATATTTTTAACTTATTTTCTAAAAAGGGTCTAAAATTTAAAGCGACTGACAAAAAGAGCAATAGAGATGAAATAATAAAACACCATTCTATGCTTAATGCTGAAGAAACAATACCACATAATAAAAAACTGATTAATGCACCAAAGAGATTTGCACTCGAAGCCAACCCCATAACCCCTCCGGCATTTTGTGGGTCAGTTCTTTTGCTCAATGCGGTGAATAATGATGGAAGAATTCCGGCAAAAAACACTCCAAGTAGAATCCTTAATGGAAATAAATAATAATAAGATGGAACAAAAAGATGGCTTAACATAACAATAGCAGAAACTAAGAGACTCACCATTAGAGTTTTTTTATAATCCTTTCTGTCATTTCGCCTGCCCCAGATAGGTGCAAAGATGATCGTAAAAATTCCAACAATACCAACAAGCAAGCCTGTGATAGTGGAAAGGTATTTAGCTGGGGCGTTTAGTTGTTCAACAAAATAAGGGAAAATCGGCTGAGTAAATAGAATTCCTGCCTGCGAAATTATAATCAATATTAATATATTTGTTAATCCCTTTGAATTTTTTACTATTCTCAAATTTTTGAATAAGCTTTCGTCTTTTTTTATAGCTTCTTTTACTGAATTCTCCTGAACAAATTTAATGATTAAAAAACTGCTCACAAGGCACAAGCCACCAACAATAAAAAAAACAATTCTCAAGCCAAACAAATCGGAGATAACGCCGCCTATGAATGGTCCAATAATGGTTCCGGCAGATTGAGAACTTTGAAGAATACCAATTGCATAACCTGAACGCTCTTTTGGTGTATTTGCAATAACAAATGCTAATGAAGCAGCTACATAACCGCTCAATGCTCCCTGAAGCACACGGAAAAAGAACAACTGATAGACATTCTGAGAAAAGCCCATTAGCACCATTGATAAAGCAAGCCCAAGAATAGCCCTGATTACCATCAGTTTTCGCCCATATTTATCGCCCAGAGCCCCCCAGATAGGGACAGTAATAATTGAAAATATATAAGGACCTGAAAAAACAATGCCGCTCCATAGCTTGGCATCATTCATATCGGTAATGCCCAGATCCCTTATAAATAATGGTAGGAAGGGGACGCAGGAACTCATTCCAGCCATAGCAATAAATTGAGCTAATGATAAATAAATGAGGTTTTTTTTCCAGCTGCTGTCTTTAGATTTTAATACTTCAATTAATTGATTGAACTTTTTGATGACCGGATTAAATAAAAATTCTTCCATTTATTTATGGAGCCGCTTTATCTCAAATAGTTCAAAAAAAGCCTTTAAGCCTTTTACGGGGCTAACCGTAGTTCGGTCATCATTAAACCATTCAACAGGAACCTGTTTTATTCTGAAATTTTCTTTCTTTGCTATGTATATGATTTCGACATCAAATCCGAAGCCGTCAATTTTGGCTTTGCTGAAAACCTGCTCGGCAGCATAGTCTTTAAAGCCTTTGAAACCACATTGAGTATCCTTTATTCCAGAAAAGAGTATAATCCTAACAAACAAATTAAACGTTTTCCCAAGAAGTTCCCTGAAAAAAGGCTGATGAACCTTGATCAATTCAGGTTGAATGGCTCTGCTACCGATACAAATATCAGCTCCACTTTCTAATTCATTAATTATTTTTTTTAGCTCATAAATGGGTGTGGAAAAGTCAGCATCCGAAAAAACACGGATTCGACCGGAAGATTCAAGCATGCCTTTTCTAACAGCTGCACCTTTGCCTGAGTTTCTTTCCAGCTGGAAGACTTTGACAGAATCGCCGTAATTTCTTGCTAAATTCGCAGTTCCATCGGTTGAACCATCATCTACTACAACAATCTCATATGTCTCAAAATTATCTTTAAGGTAATTTTGAGCTGAGAGGAGGGAATTTCCAATCCTCTCAGCTTCGTTATAAGCAGGTATAATCAATGAAATATCGGGTTTGAACATTTCTGTCAGAATTTATTGATTCTTTGCGGTGTCGTTCCTTGAATTTCCACCTAATCTCTTAATTTGCTCATCCATATATCTTGCCATTGATTGAATTAGCGGGTCCTGATCAGAAGAATATTTTCTATATAATGAATCTGCCTTATCAATAGCTTCCTTTGTTTTGCCTTGCTTTTCGAGCAACTCAATTTCGGTTTCATCAATACCGACAAGATTCCCAAGAATATCATAAATATTTTTCTGAACCTGACTGGCTTCGTTTTGATATTGCGGATTCCCCTGAATACTTGAGAGAGCCTGACGGGAAATAGTATAAAGAGCCATAAGTTTTTCTCTGGCAGAGTTATAATCACCTAATATTTTATAAGCCTCGGCAGCTGACTTATGGACTCCATGCCTACCTTTCATCTCATCAGCCAACGTTTCAACTCTGTCCCTGCGCAATTTATTATTAGAAAGGATTTCGTTACAGCTCTTGATTGTTCTTCGAGCCCATTCTCTTGCTTTTTCCTTGTCGCCTGCTTCGTTATAAAGCAGAGCAATCTGGGATTCCTCGTCATGATACAATGGGAAATAAACCGGCGAGATATATTTGTTCATCATATCAATAACTTTAATGCACTTAGCGGAATCTTTCTTTGTTTCCAATTGATATGTTGCATAATTAAGGTATAAAATTCTATAGTTGGTCATCAATCTTCTATGGACTTCGTCATAGTAATAATAACTATTCCCATCAAGATTACGTAATTTGAAGCCAAATTTGGGCTCTCTCGAAAAATTATTTGAATTATCAACATTCATCAGGCAGGCGTCCATAACTTTTTCGTATATCTTGCCGGTTTTCAGGCTGTTTACTGGAACGGGACATACTCTCATAGCCATACCCTCATATCTTAAGTGTCTTCCAAGGCCTGAAAAAACATCAGGACCAACAGAAGAAGAAAAGTAAACAGGTCTCTCAAATTTTGTTTGTTGAAGAATATCAAGAATTAATTTATTGTTTACATAGAAAACATAATAGGTTTTTCCATCACGTTCACCAAGCTGACTCCCAACGAATGTGAAGTTCATTTGTCCTGAATTGATTATGTTCTGGTCGTCAGTGTATTCAGCAAGAATTTCCTTTTTAACTGGAATGGTAATATTTTTGGCTTCTCCAAAATCATAAGACAAAGCCCTTTCGTCTGTTTCACTAACTCGAAGGCTTTCGTCAGAGAAAGATAAAGGAATTTTCTTTGCACCCCAAGGTTCTCTGTTTTTTAGCTGGTCTATATACCAAAGAGTCTGACCTAAGCTGAGATTGACAACTCTGACATCTCTTCGGACACCCTCAACATCCTGAAGAAACCATAATGGGAAGGTATCATTATCACCATTTGTAAACAATATAGCATCTTTTTCACAACTCTGAAGAATATTATAGGAGTAATCAAACGGAATATAATTTCCTGCTCTTGTATGAATATTCCAACCTCCTATTGCCATATTTACCGGGACTAATAGCAAACAACCGGCTATAATCAAAGAAACTAAAGCTGGAGCCTTTTTCTGTTTGAAAATCCATTCCACAAGGGCATAAGTTCCAAGCCCAATCCACATACAAAATACCATGAAAGAACCCGTATAGAAATAATCACGCTCTCTTGGCTGTGGATTTTGCTGGTTTTGGGCAATTGCAGCCAATACTCCCATCAAAAGAAACATAACCAGAAACACCCATGCCATTTTTTTATCTTTTGTGAAATGAAAATATATACCAATCAAGCCTAAAATCAATGGCAGTGCGAAAAACCTGACAGGAAACTTGTCCGCAAAACCAGATTTATAATTTAATATATCCGATTCACCTTTGTCCAGAAAGGCAAAATCGGCATCCTGAACATCACTTTGCCGCCCAACAAAATTCCAGAAGAAATATCTCATATACATATGAACAATCTGATATTTCCAGAGGTAATTCAGTTCTCCCTCGGTATTTACATTGCTCCAATCAGGAACTGAGATAGCCTGCCCGTCTTTTCTTACAACTCTTTTGGTTTCTGGTTCATACCATTCTCCATAAACATAATTTCCGTTTTCATCTCGCTGATTATAATAAAATTTCTTTTGCTCATCGTTATAATCAGTTCTGCGAGGCCACATTCTTTGCTCTCCATATTGCTCACGACCAAGGTAGGAGACTAATTTAGGAAAATTTTTAGGTTCGTTTTCATTCATTGGAGGATTAGCATTCGACCTTAAAAGAATATGCGTATAAGTGGTGAACCCGAAAAGAATTAATAAAAAAAATGTTGTTGTTAACTTTAACATATGGTATTTTTTCTTTATACCATACCATAAAAGGGCAATTGCTCCTCCAATTATTGCAATGGCAAATAGAGTCATAACTGGACTGTCCTCAATAATTCTTTCTCTTGCTTCGTTCTTGAAGGGAGAATCGCCTGCAAGCATTGTGGGTAGCCACATAATAACAAACTGATATGCAATGAAAAATACAACTAAAGCAATAATTCCCATCAGGATGAAAGATTTAGTGTTTATTTCATATTTTCGGAAATAAATCACCATTACAATTGAAAAGACAGTTAAAATAGCCAATAAATGGACACCGGTAGAAAGTCCAAGAATGTAAGCAATAAGCAGTAAATATCTTTCGTGACCCGGATTGTCTGCTACTTCATTCCATTTCATCATCAGAAAAACGACCAGAGCAGTGAAAAGAGAGGAAGTGGCATAAACTTCTGATTCAACCCCGTTAAACCAAAGAGTGTCGCTAAAACAGAATGCCAATGCTCCAACAAAGGCAGAGCCATAAACCATTAATCTGTCAGCTAAATCGGAAATCTCCTCTTTTCGGAAATTCATTATAACCTTGACAGTTATCATATACAGCAGTAAAATTGTAAAGGATGTTGAGAATACCGATAACATGTTCATCCGCCAACCCAAATCACCAAATGGAATCAAAAACTGAAAGAGACTACCTAACATTAAAAATAATGGTGCGCCCGGAGGATGAGGCACCTGCTGCCAGATTGCTGCAGCAGAGAATTCCCCACAGTCCCAGAATGGAACAGAGGGTTGCACTGTTAAAGAATATACTATGAATGTTACAAGGAATGATAGTATTCCAAATCCCCAGTAATATGCCTTATTATTATCCATTTAATTTCCGTTAAATTTATTAACAATAAAAAAACTAAAAAAGTTAAATTTAAATTAAATAAAATACAAATTTAGCTATAATCTTTGAATTAATTGACTGATTTTAATTTGAACAAAAAGCTATTAGCAAATGTTGATTAAAAGTAGATCTGGATTCCAGTTTACCATAAATGACAGATTACTGCCCTTTCTCATTCCCACGAAAGTGGGAGTCTATAATCAAAATCTACAACCTGCTTGGGGAGTGTCTTTTATCAGTAGTAGCACAGACGTTCCCGTCTGTGAAAATTGGTCAGACAGGAATGTCCGACCTACTAAGGGTTGATGTTTCGATCTTGCTGGCGGGGCTATATTTTGTCCGTGTTGGCGGTTGGGTGGGACGCTTTGTGAAAATTTAAAAAAGAAGGGGCAATTAAGAATTGCCCCTGAAAATGATATTTTGGAAGTTTTTATTTAGCAAGAGAAACGCTGCGCCTTTCTCTGATAACAATAACTTTAATCTGTCCGGGATATTCCATTTCCTGTTCGATTCTTTGAGCGATATTGTTTGCAAGATTATCGGCAGTTATGTCGTCAATTTTTTCGGGTTCGACAATAACCCTGACTTCTCTGCCTGCCTGAATGGCAAATGTTTTAATCACACCATCGAAGCTCTGAGCAAGTGTTTCGAGTTTTTCAAGTCGTTTAACGTAATTTTCAAGCGATTCCCTTCTTGCACCGGGTCTTGCACCGCTGATGGAATCGGCTGCCTGAACAATAACAGCATAGGGGGATTCCATCTCAATATCTTCGTGGTGAGCACCTATTGCATTGGCAATAATTGGGCTTTCCTTATATTTTTTTGCTATCTCGAGACCTACCAAAGCATGAGGACCTTCGGTGTTTTGTTCAACACATTTACCAATATCGTGAAGTAAACCGGCTCTTTTGGCAATTTTTGGGTCGAGTTCAAGTTCAATCGCCATAATACCACAGAGCTGAGCCACTTCAATAGAATGATTAAGTAGGTTTTGACCGTAGCTTGACCTGTATTTCATTTTTCCAATAAGACGGGTTAGCTCGGGGTGCATATTGTGCAAACCAAGCTCAAGGACAGTGTTTTCGCCGATTCTGATAATATCGTCTTCGAGCTCTTTTTTTGTTTTTTCAACAATTTCCTCAATTCTTGCAGGGTGAATTCTGCCATCAACCATAAGTTTTTCGAGAGCTACTTTGGCAACTTCGCGTCTGAAAGGGTCAAATCCGGAAATGACAACAGCTTCGGGAGTATCATCAATAATTAAGTCAATGCCGGTGGCTGCTTCGAAAGCTCTGATGTTTCTGCCCTCACGCCCGATAATTCTGCCTTTCATTTCGTCACTGTCAAGATTGACAACCGAAACAGTGCTTTCCACACTGTGGTCGGCAGCAGTTCTCTGGATAGCTTCAATAATAATGTTTCTTGCTTCTTTCTGGGCATTCATCTTAGCTTCATCTTTAATTTGTTTAATGATAACAGCTGCTTCGGCTTTAGCTTCATTGACATAATTATCAATAAGAGTCTTTTTTGCTTCTTCTCTTGAAAGCCCGCTAAGTTGTTCGAGCACTTTGATTTGTTCTTCTATAATTCTATGAACTTCTACCATTTTATCCTTGATTTGCTCTTCTTTGCGTGCGATTTCTTCGTCGTAAGCCTGAAGTTGTTTTTCTTTTCTCGAGATAACATTCAGTTTTTCTTCGATGGCTTCTTCCCGTTGCTTAAGTTGTTTTTCTGCGGCTTGAAGTTTTTGTTTCTTTTGATTTGCTTCATTTTCAAATTCCTGTTTTCTGCGATGCCATTCTTCTTTAACTTCGAGCAACTTTTCTTTTTTTATGTTATTAGCAGTTAATTCTGCTTCTTTTTTGATATTCTGAGCTTCTTGTTCTGCCTGAGAGATTTTTAAAGCGATTTTAGCTGATAGAGCTTTATTCGAAATAAAATAAGCAATCAAGAACCCTGCAATCGCACCAGCCAAGCTCAGTATTATTATTAACGCCTCATTCATATTATCCTACCTTTCTAATCAATTGACCATTTATAATATAATAGATTAAGAAAAAATTAATTGTTAGTATTTAGTTAAAAAAAATGCCGCAAAGAATCATCGCCAGTAATCGTGAGTCGGTGAAGAACCCAACTCAACACAGTGGGTAACATCCTAACTATATTTTACGTCCACTGAACCCCAAACGGGATTTTCATCCGAAGATGAATGAGGCCTGTAATTTATAGTAAGAGCCTATCACCCTATTTTTTTAAACTAACGGTTCTTTCGCTCGATGGAACTGACAACGACAATCTTCGCGGCTTATAGTTTGTAATATTTCAAAGAACTTCTTGTTTCGACAGATACGGTTCCAAAAGCACAAGCATGTGAATCTGAATCTATTCTGATATGTAATTTATTCGTTTTCATAGTATTTATCGTATCTCATAACTTTGGACAAATAATCTGTCATTTTGTTTATTTGTTCAACGAGGTAGTCTTCGTCAACTTCGATTTGTTGTTTTTCATTTATACTTTTCTCAGCAATATTCAATGCCGTCAGAACCGAAATTGTCGAAACAGATTCGTCAGGATAACTCTCCTGAATTTTTGAATACACGTTATTTACATCATTAGCTGCCCTATAAAGCAATACCTCATTATCTCCCTTCAGAGAGTAATCCTTACCACCTATTGTAAATTTGATTGTCTTTACCACCTTTTCGTTGTCAGTTTTAGTTTAATTTATTAAAATGAAAAAAAATTAACCTATAAAATTACGTTTTAATTTGACTTATTGCAAAATTTTTTTTCAGGAAATTTCAAAAGGAATAATTTATTTTTTATTTTATCTTTTAATTTATTGTTTATTTTATTAAACTTAGAAATCAATGTCAGGCTTAAAAGGAATTGAGTTAGTATTTAAAAAATTAATTAATAAGCTAATCTTTAGCGGAAAGAACCCCATAGCTATTAACAGTCCTAAAATTATTTTTAGTGGAAATCTAAATATTTTGATTCTACGGCAGGATAGAATCGGAGATTTGTTAATTTCTTCCTCAATTATCAGGATCTTAAGGAATAAACTGCCCGCGACAAAAATTGATATTATTTTAAGTGCTAAAAACTATCCAGCCCATTCATGTATTTTGGAATTTGTGGATAAAATATATATTTATTCGAAGGAACTAAATAAATTAATAGGAATGATAAAAAATCTAAGAAAAAATCAATTCGACTTGATCATTGACCTTTTTGATAATGCTTCGACCACATCAAGCATATTTATTAAGCTAATAAACGCAAAATCTTCTATTGGCTTTGACAAAGAAAATAAAAATATTTATACATATATAGTCCCATTGCCTGATAAGAGAAAAAATCACATTATTGAACGTATCTCTATGATATTACTCCCATTTGGGGTTAATCCGACTGAAGAAAATCTTGCTCCCTTTTATCCTGTAAACAAGGAAAAATTAGCAATAGCATCAGAAGAATTTGGCAGGCAACCGGGAAAACTTTTAGTTGCTGTGAATGTAGCTGGATCTGATAGAAGTAAATTTATTGGAAGAGAAAATTTGCGGGATTTAATATCGCTTTGCCAAAGATTTTTAAAGGAAGTTGAATTGATTCTTTTCTATACTACTGATTATTCAGAAGAGATTACTGAAATTTCCAGAGATTTCAAAGTTCAGATAGCCCCACTATTTAAAGACTTTGACAGCTATGCTAATCATTTGGCTGCCTGTGATATTATAATAACACCCGATACTTCTGCCGTCCATCTTGCTTCTGCGTTCAAAAAGCCTTGCATAGCATTATATAAGGGACAGAATAGAACATCTGATATGCCATGGTTCCCATACAAAACAAAATATATTTCAATAGAAACTGAAGGAAAATCAATATCAGAGATACCCGCAAATAAAATATTCGAGGCTTTAAAAACAATCTGTGATGGCTTAATCAAATAATTATCTGATCAGAAAGCAAACAATACCTCGATTGTGGTCTTTTAACAAAAAATCATCTCAATTTTTATCAAAAAATATTGTTTTTGATTTTTTCTGGAGGAAAATGGTAATAAAAATTTCATGTAAATTCACTAATTTGCAATTCTTTTAAATACTTATAATTATTTTTTATGCTCGTTTCGTATAATTGGCTGAAAGAATTAGTAGATTTTGATTTTAGCATAACTGAGTTAGCCGACATTCTGACTATGCTTGGTCTGGAGATAGATGCTATTGAAAACTATAGTGAAAAATATCAAGGATTTTTTACTGCAAAAGTCCTTGAGAAAGAGAAGCATCCAAATGCAGACAAGCTATCAGTATGTAAGGTTAGAATAAATGAAGAAGTAAGAACAATAGTATGCGGTGCTCAAAACGTAGAGGCAGGTCAAAAAGTAATTTTAGGTTTGCCGGGTGCAATTGTTCCCGTTAATGGTTTGAAGCTCGAAACAAGACCTGTTAGAAATGTTGTATCCGAGGGAATGATATGTTCTGAATATGAATTAGGTGTTAGCGATGAAAAGAGTGGTATATGGGTGCTACCCGAAAGTGTTAAGGAAGGAATAAGCCTTGCTGATTATCTGGGAATGAATGATATAATTTTCGAACTCGGAATAACTCCAAACCGATCTGATTGCCTTAGCCATATAGGAATTGCAAGGGAGATAGCAGCTTATATATCTTATAATTCTGGAAGAGAAATCAAAATAAAATATCCTGAAATAAATTTTAAAGATGGACTGCCCAAAACTCAGGACTCTGTCAGCATCGAAGTCATAGATATTAAGAACTGCCCGAGATATACTGCGAGGGTAATCCGAAATGTAACTATAGGAGAATCCCCTGCATGGTTAAAAAACAGACTGACAATGTTAGGACAGAGATCAATAAACAATGTTGTTGATATAACAAATTATGTTCTTCTTGAATGCGGGCAACCTTTGCATGCTTTCGATCTTGATTTATTGAAGGGTAATAAAATAGTTGTAAAAGCTGCCGGCGAAGGAGAGAAATTTACAACGCTTGATAAAATTGAGAGGGAACTGGATGGAGAAATCTTGATGATTTGCGATGGAGAAAGGTCGGTGGCTATAGGCGGTGTTATGGGCGGACTAAATAGCGAAATAAATGAAAATACCAAAAATGTTTTGATTGAATCGGCATATTTTAATCCCTCTTCCATTCGAAGGACTTCAAAAAAACTTTCGATACAGAGCGAATCCTCGTATCGTTTCGAAAGGGGTGTTGATATTGATAATATTATTTATGCTTCTAACAAAGCCACACAACTAATATCAGAAATTTGCGGTGGCACCCCACAGGGCGATGTGATTGATGTTTATCCTGTTAAAAAGGCTAAACCAATAATAAATCTCAGATATCAAAGAGCAAGAGACATAATCGGTTTAGATTTATCAAATCAAACGATTCAATCAATAATTAAAGCACTTGGATTCGGGATTATTTCCGAGGAAGAGGGTCAAATTAAGGTTGAAATTCCAAATTACCGTGTTGATATTTCTCTCGAAATTGATTTAATCGAAGAGATTGCAAGATTATATAATTACGACAATTTAGCACCAGATTTTACGAGCAATATTGATTTTTCTGGCAAAGGAGTTACGGATAAACTGCAGGTAAATTCATATAGGGCAAGGATTAAGAACTTCCTGACTTATTCGGGATTTAATGAGATTGTTACACAAAACATAGTTGACCCCGAATCAGCCGAGATAACAGGAGAGACCCCATTCAAAATTTCAAACCCGTTAGGCGAACAATTGTCTATGATGAGGACTTCGCTTATTCCTTCTTTTCTCAAAACCATCGGAAGAAATAATGCACTCGGATCATATAACATTCGATTTTTTGAAGTCGGCAAATCTTTTCATAGAACAGAGAATGAAGATGAATTTATCCCCAATGTAAAAGAAATTGAAGAGCTTGTGATTGCAATGTCTGGGGAGGTTACCCCTACACGATGGGATGAAAAACCAAGATTGGTTGATTTTTATGATATAAAAGGGCTATTTACCGATTTAAAGGATTTCTTTGGAGTGAATCAATTGACACTAAAGCAATCAGAAGAAAAAGGCAAGATGTTCAATGCAAATCATCTTGAAATATTCATTAACGGAAAAGGGATTGGAGAGATTGGAGAAATCGGTAAAGAATTTCAGCAAAAATATGATATAAGATATCCTGTTTTCATTTTGAGATTAAACCTGACAGAGTTAAGAAAAACAGAGCTTGCAGAAAATAAGTATCAGAAGGTATCCCCATACCCGCCTGTTCTTCGTGACCTTGCCTTTATCGTGGAAGAAAATTTACCGGCAAAAGAATTGTATGATGAGATAGTGAAAAATGGAGGTAAACTGCTGAAAAATGTTGAAATTTTTGATCTATATAAAGGAAAAAATATTGCTGATGGAAAGAAAAGCATTGCCTTTTCGATGGTATTTAATTCGGAAGACCACACTCTTGAAGAAAATGAAATTACAGCCGTCATAGAAGATATTATTAGAAAAGTTGAAAAAAAATTTGGTGCTAAACTAAGAAGTTTCTGATTTATTATTGACAATTTGTTAGAAGAAAATAATTAACATAAATGGAAAATCACAGAATGTTTGATAATCTTGAAGAGCAGGAATTAAAACCCAGTCAGTCAATACAGACTGCGGTTAATAATTTATGGCATTTTATTAATATGTCTGCAGAGCTAATCAGAGACTTAAGAGAAGAAAATGATAAACTAAGAAAAATTCCGAAAGAATCGAATAATTATTTTTTTGACTTCGAAAGTGAAAATATTCAACAGGAGAAAGAATCTTACTATTCTTTCAAAGTCGAAGAGTTGCAGAAAGTAATAAATAATTTAACCGAAAAGAACTCTGAACTTGAAAAACTTGTTGCGGAGCTTAACCAGAAAATTCAATCGGACGATTCCGAAAAACTTCGGGAAGAATTGAAGATAGCCCAACAAGACATAATCGAAAAAAATCATACCATAAACAATCTGAATCAGGAAATCATTGAACTAAATAACCTTATTGCAGAATACAAGAACAACGAATACCGATTTCAGGAATTTTCCGCAAGAATTGATGAGCTTAACTCGGCAAATTTAGCCACAGAAGAAGAGCTCGAAAAAGCTAAGGAAGAATTAAAACATATAAACGAAAATTATGAAATAGAAATAACTCGTTTGACTGAAGAAATCGAATCATATAAGAATATTGAAGAACAGCTACGAAGCGATATTTTTGTTAAGGATTCAAGATTAAATGAGCTGAAGGATAGTCTGACCTCAGCAGAAATAGAACTTGCTGATCTAAAAATTAAATTCGAAGAAAAAGTTTTAGCCGAAAATGCTCTTAAACAAAATATCTCAGAGCTTGAACTTAAAATAATAGAAATAGAAGAACTCAATAATAAAATTGATGAATTAAATCAGGTTATAACAAAAAAAGATGAAGAAATTGAGGATTTAAATAAAAAAATAAAATCTTTGACGGAAGACAGAGATAAAATAAATGATTATGAAGAAAAAATTAAACAGATTGAAGCGGAAAAGACAGAAGTTGAAAAAAAATTAATTGAGTTCAAACAGTATCAAATTGATTTTCATCGGATGCAAAACGAAATAGTCCAGTTACAATCGAAGATATCAGAAAAAGAAAGTCAATTGAAACTACTGAACAATGATAAACTAAATCTGGAGAACAAATTATTCTCGGCACTAAAGGAAAAAACAAGTTTGATAGCCCAGAAGGATTCTCTAAACGAAAAAATCAGCGAGCTTCAGGATTTACTTATTTCAAAAGATGAAATAATCAGTTTGCAGCAGGAAAACTTAAAAAATTATGAAACTATAAACATCGAAAAGGAAGTTCAAAAACAAACTTTGATTAATAGCATTGAGACATATCTGGAAAAAATTGAAAAGAAGATTTCTGATAAAGTATGAAAAAAATCAAAATAATTTTTTGATAAAAAAGTTTTTGCAAAAGTTTTAAATGAATAAATAAAGCATGGAATTATTTTTCGAGGAAATTGTTCAGGAAGGGTGGCATATAGCAGACCTTGGCTGCGGAGCCAAAGGCTCGGAATGGTATCACAAATTGCCGGAAAATTGCGTTATAGATGGATATGATTTATTTTTCCCTCCAAATCATCAGTTAAATAATTTCAATTTTTTTCAGGAAGATGTTACAAAGCTTTATAACAAATCAGAACTTAAAAATAAATATGATCTGGTCGTAGCCGATAACATATTCGAGCATGTGAAAGAGCCTGAAGAATTGGCATATTCTATCAATCATATATTAAAGATGGGCGGGCTTACTCACATTGGAATACCGGATTCAACAAATATTACAGATAAGCTTTACAGACTTATTCATCCTGATGGCGGCGGACATATTCAGCAATTTACACGTGGTAGTTTTATATCTTTGATGAATCGTAACGGCTTTGATTTGGTTAATATGAGAGAGTGGCCCGATGATTGGACTTGGCTGTCAGATAATTTTTCGCTTGATGATTATAACGTTTCACATTTAACAAATAGTGAACTGCAGTTTATTGCAAAAGTCCTGAAAAAAGAATTTACCTTACAAAAGGGATACTTTTACGGTTGGGAATTAATGTTTGTCAAGGTTAGCGAAGAGTCCTTGCAGGATTTTATTAACAGGGTAATTGAAAAAATAAAGTAATGACACCAATTGGTCATATATCACTATCATTTATTTTAACTGCAAAAGCATCGAAGGTTACTGTAGCTGCAGCAGTTATAGCGGCTCTGGTCGTTGATTTTGATTTTATTTTTCTTCCTTTTCCTTGGTTTAACGAGATTCATCGTGTTGTTACACACAATATTTTCTTTGTATTCATTATTGGTTTAGCAGGATACTTCTTAACTAAAAAGGAGATAAAGAAATATGTCTTTACGGGAATTCTGGTAGGTGGTTTGAGTCATCTCCTGCTTGATGCGATGATGGATACTAATCCATCGAACGGAATGGGAGTAGCTTTTTTTTGGCCCCTGATAAATCAAAACTATCTAATTTACAATCTCTTTCCAACGGTAACAGAATACTCGCCGGGCTGGGGAAATCCAAAAGAGATGCTAAGATTTACATTCCAAACAATATTGATAGAGCTGCCTTTTTATATATTGGCTGCAACAATTTATTTTTTCAAAAAAACGAGAAAAACAAATTTAAAAACTATTCATTAATTTATTGGAGTTACAAATGAATTTTCTAACAAAACTTACTTTCATCTTAATTTTCAGCCTTTGGCTCTCATCTTGCAATAATGGAAATGAAAAGCCAAAAGAGCCTGCTGCCGACACAACTGCAAAGACTGAGATAAAACAAAAAAAAGCAGAAGGACCGATTATTATTTTAAATTGGGGACCAAACTTTACCAAAGCCGGACAGGACTTTAACGTTCAGGCTAATGGGGAGTCTGCATTGTGGTTCAACGTTCAGAATGGAACCCGAAACACTGTTGTTTATTGGGATACACAGCAACTTGTTTCAAATTCTGATACATTAGCCACAATAATCACAGCAAGTGTGCCAAAAAATCTTTATCGCAAGCCCGGGGATGTCAAATTACACCTTAGGGACACTTTAACAGGCAATACTTCAATGAATGTTGTATTTATTATTAACTAATTATGAAATACACAAAAGGAATAATTCTTGCGGGTGGCAAGGGAACCAGGCTTTACCCGATGACAAGTGCTTTTAGTAAGCAGTTACAACCTGTATATGATAAGCCAATGATTTATTACCCGCTTGCAATCTTAATGCTTGGTCATATAAAAGACATACTGATAATCTCCACGCCGGAGGACACTCCTAATTATAAAAAACTGCTTGGTGACGGAAGTCAATGGGGTATAAATCTTCAATATAAAGTTCAACCCTATCCGGGAGGTTTGCCTCAAGCCTTCATTTTAGGGAAGGAGTTTATTGGCAACGATCAGGTTTGCCTAATTCTTGGGGATAATCTTTTCTACGGAAAACTTTCTTTTTTCCGAGAAGCTATAGACAATAACAACGGAGCAACAATTTTTGCCTACTGGGTGGATAGTCCGGAAAGTTATGGCGTGGTGGAATTCAATAAGGATAGAAAGGTTATAAGCATAGAAGAGAAGCCAAAACAACCAAAATCCAATTATGCAATCCCCGGACTATATATCTTTGACAGTCGTGTTTGTGAAATTTCTGAGAAACTAAAGCCAAGTGCAAGAGGTGAAATCGAGATAACAGATGTTCACAAGGCATATCTTGAAACTAATGAGCTCGATGTGCAAATTATAGGGCGAGGAATAGCATGGCTTGACACTGGAACCCCTGCTAATTTGATTGATGCAAGCGTATTCATAAGAGCAATTGAGCAAAGACAAGGCAGAAAAATAGCATGCCTCGAGGAAATTGCCATACAACAGGGATTCATAAGCATTGAGAAATACAAGGCTACGGTTGAAAGTTTGCCAAATTCTGATTACAAGAACTATTGTAAAAAAATTCTGCACGAATTTGAATAATTTGTAATAAATTCGTTTTTTAATTTTTTTTAATCAGATGAGTAAAATATTAATCAATACTGAGTTAAAGGATTTAAAGCTCTTAAAGCGAGGTAAAGTTCGTGATCTATATGATGTGGGCGAATATCTGCTATTCATCGCTACTGACAGAATATCAGCTTTTGATGTAATTATGAACCAGCCTATACCTGAAAAAGGTTCAATTTTAACAAAAATCTCAGTCTTTTGGTTCAAGAACACAACTCACATAGTTCCAAATCATTTTATAAGCGACGATCCATCTGAATATCCTGAAGAATGCAAGAAGTATTCAGAGATACTCGAGGGACGCTCGATGTTAGTCAGGAAATGCAAACCTTTGCCTGTGGAATGTGTTGTCCGTGGATATCTTGCCGGTTCAGGCTGGAAAGAATATAAAGAAAAGAAAACAGTATGCGGAATAAGACTACCAAATGGACTCTCTGAATTTTCAAAAATTCCGGCACCTATATTTACACCTTCGACTAAAGCAGAAAGCGGTCATGACTTGAACATAACCTTTGAGCAGATGATACAGCTGATAGGGGAAGAATTAGCTGAAAAAGTAAGCAGAATTTCAATCGAACTTTTCAATTTTGCATCCGAAAAATTGGAAAAAAGCAATCTTATTCTGGCAGACACAAAGTTTGAATTTGGACTTAATGAAAATAACGAATTGCTATTAATTGATGAAGTATTAACGCCTGATTCCTCGAGGTTCTGGTTAAAGGAGCATTACGCCCCCGGCCAACCTCAGTATAATTTTGATAAACAGATTCTTCGGGACTATCTGGAAAGCATTGATTGGAACAAGCAACCACCACCACCGGTTCTGCCAGATGAAATAATTGAAAAAACAGCAGAAAAATATCGGGAAGCATTATACAGAATAATTTATTCATAAATTTATGAGTCAAGAACGGGACACAGGGATATATTTAAAAAGGAATCCGGGAGAATTTTTTGAATGGAGCACTTTTCTTACAACAATTACACTGACAGCGATCGGATTAATATCAATTTATAGTGCAACATTCGATGCAGGAATGAGCTCAATTTTCACCCGACAGCTTTATTATTCCATTTTTGGAGTAATGTTAATGATTGGAATTACTTTCATACCTGAAAGATGGATTTCGGGCTTTTCTGTTGTTTTCTACGGAGTGAATATCTTACTTCTTATAGCTGTTCTGATAATAGGCAAGGAAATTAATGGGACAAAAGGCTGGCTGGCTTTTGGAAGTTTCAATATACAACCAGCTGAATTTGCCAAACTATCAACTTTATTACTTTTAGCCAATATTATATCTACAAAGGGTTTTAACATCGAAGCATTAAGAGATTTTGGAAAGTTACTGCTTATTTTTGCTTTACCTGTTACATTGATTTTTTTGCAACCAGATCACGGAACAACATCAGTATTTCTTGCTTTATTTATTGGTATATTATATTGGATTGGATTTGATTTATTTACATTATTCATCTTGGTTAGTGTTCCTCTTGTAGTTATTTTTTCACTCTTGGGAATTGGTTATTTTGTTTTATCCTTGTCAATTTTTGCAATAATTGCAGCACTTTTCAAAAGAAAGATATGGGCTACGGTGCTTGGAATTGTTATAGTGGGAGTAGCAGGTTATTCTTCGAATCTTTTATTAGAAAAGCTTGAACCATATCAAAAAGAAAGAATAGCCATATTTCTTGATCCGGGTTCACATCCCAAAAAGCAGGGGTATAATGTAATTCAATCTATTCTTGCAGTTGGAAATGGAGGCTTGACCGGAACCGGTTTTTTACAGGGAACACAAACAAGATTGAAATATATCCCCGAGCAATGGACAGATTTTATTTTTTCAGTTCCAACCGAGGAATTCGGTTTTATCGGTGGAGTATTAGTGCTTGGTTTACTTGCTTTTTTGATCATAAGATCAATGAGAATTGCATCTGGCTCTGCCTTCCATTCAAAATTTCTGAGCATTGTCAGTTTTGGCGGGGGTGTTATAATCTTGTATCACTCATTAATAAATATAGGTATGGCAATAGGAATAGTTCCCGTTATGGGCATACCGCTCCCTTTTTTAAGTTCCGGCGGTTCTTTCCTCATTACTAATTTTTGCCTTGTAGGATTAATGCTTAACGCTTATCGAAACCAGAAACTAAAGAAGCTTGTTTAAATTATTTCCGCTTCTATAGTAAAGATTTATAGCTAATCAATTTATACTTTTAAAAAAGGAAAAAATCTATAAACTCCCTCTCAATACAAAATTGAGAAGGAGTTTAAGAATAATTAATTTTGACCAGCAAATTGTTTCCTGATTAAATTAAGTGCAGAACCTGCTCTGAACCATTCAATCTGGGATTCATTATAACTATGGTTAGCTTTGATTTCTTCGCTTGTTCCGTCTTTATGATGTAAAATGATTGTTAATGGCATGCCCGGGGACATTTCTTTCAATCCAATAACATCAATAGTGTCGTCTTCCTGAATTTTGTCGTAATCGTCTTTGTTATCAAAAGTAAGGGCAAGCATTCCCTGTTTTTTCAGATTTGTTTCGTGAATACGGGCAAATGACTTAACAAGAATTACTTTGACTCCGAGATGTCTTGGTTCCATTGCAGCATGTTCTCTCGAAGAACCCTCGCCATAATTTTCATCACCGACAACAATTGAACCAATTCCAGCGGCTTTGTATTCTCTTTGAACTTTTGGAACAAGACCGTATTCACCCGTTAGCTGATTTTTTACTTCATTTGTTTTATTGTTGAAATAATTCACAGCACCTGTAAGGAGATTATTTGAAATATTATCCAGATGACCTCTGAATTTGAGCCACGGTCCTGCCATCGAAATATGGTCGGTTGTGCATTTGCCTTTCACTTTAATTAACAGCTTAAGACCTATGAAATCATTGCCGTCCCATGGCTCGAATGGTTCAAGAATTTGCAAACGCTCTGAGTTCGGATTAACTATAACTTCAATCGCGGAACCGTCTTTTGCTGGCTCCTGATAACCCAAATCTTCTACAGAAAAGCCATTTGGGGGTAATTCATAACCTTTTGGTTCCTCCAGAAAGACTTCATTTCCATCTTCATTAATTAATGGGTCTCTCAATGGGTTGAAAGAGAGCTTTCCTGCAATAGTCATAGCCGTAACAATTTCAGGAGAGGCAACAAATCCATGAGTATTTGGGTTTCCGTCATTTCTTTTGGCAAAGTTTCGATTGAAGGAAGTTATGATGGAATTCTTTTCCTGTTTTTCGGCACCGTGCCTTGCCCATTGTCCGATGCAGGGACCGCATGCATTAGCAAGCACAACGCCGCCGATTTTTTCAAATAAATCAATAAATCCATCTCTTTCGATGGTATAGCGAACCTGCTCGGAGCCGGGAGTTATAGTAAATTCAGATTTTACTTTCAATTTTTTATCTATAGCCTGTTTAGCAATTGAGGCTGCCCTTGAAATATCCTCATAGGAAGAGTTAGTGCAGGAACCAATCAAGCCGACTTCGAGTTTTTCGGGCCAGCCATTTTCCCTGACTGCCTCAGAAAATTTAGAAATAGGAGTTGCCAAATCAGGTGTGAAAGGTCCATTAATATGAGGTTCCAATTCAGATAAATTGATTTCAATAACCTGATCAAAATATTTTTCGGGTTCGGCATATACTTCATCATCACCGGTTAAATAAGATTTGAGATTTTCAGCCATATCGGCAATTTCTTTTCTGCCGGTGGCGACTAAATAATCATACATTTTCTGGTCATAACCGAATATTGAGGTTGTTGCCCCGATTTCAGCTCCCATATTACATATAGTTCCTTTGCCTGTGCAGGAAATTGTTTTTGCACCGTCGCCAAAATATTCAACAATTGCACCTGTTCCACCTTTGACGGTCAAAATTCCCGCAACTTTCAGAATAACATCCTTAGCAGACGTCCAGCCA
Organism: uncultured Hyphomicrobiales bacterium; assembly: GCA_964473465.1. GTDB lineage: Bacteria > Bacteroidota > Ignavibacteria > Kapaibacteriales > UBA2268 > CALHRB01. The sequence goes on along the minus strand of CAYYPE010000002.1, from coordinate 279,137 downwards.
TTCATTTTACCAGTTAATTTAACCCCGATAAATTTTGGAAAACGAAGTTCCCATGCCATTCCGGACATAACATCAACAGCATCAGCACCGCCAACACCGATAGCAACCATGCCCAGACCACCAGCATTAACGGTATGTGAATCTGTTCCAATCATCATACCGCCCGGGAAGGCATAATTTTCGAGTATTACCTGATGAATGATGCCCGAGCCGGGTTTCCAGAATCCAATGCCATACTTATTTGAAACAGATGACAAAAAATCATATACTTCTTTATTTAAGTCTTTTGCAAAGCTCAAATCGTCCACAGCCCCTTTTTTTGCAATAATAAGGTGGTCGCAATGGACAGTAGAAGGAACTGCCACTTTTGGTCTGCCGGCAGACATAAATTGAAGTAAAGCCATTTGAGCTGTAGCATCCTGCATTGCTACTCTATCGGGTTTGAAATCAACATAATCAACACCACGTTTAAATTCTTTTAATTCCTGCGTTTCGAAGAGGTGAGAATATAATATCTTTTCTGCGAGGTTCATTGGTTTTTCGATGACTTTTCGTGCTTTGTCAACTTTTTCTGCAAATTTTTCATAATGATTTTTTATCATATCAAAATCAAAAATCATAGTTAATGCCTTTATGATAAATAAAAAAAATTGTTTTCTAAATTACGAAAGAAATGAAATGATAGCAAAAATTAAATTATTTTCAAGGGATTTCAATTCATTAAGAGGATTACTTTTTTTTAATGAAATAAAGACCTTCGGGCAAATCAATTATATTATTTAGGTCAGTTTTTATTCCTAATACATTATACACTTCAACATACATTAGATTGGTTTCTTTAACTAAGTTAATTATTTGTTCTCTGGTTGCTTTAATGAAATTATTTGATTTAATATTAATTGAATCAAATGATTTGACAGATAAATTTTCACCAATGCTTAGTTTATAAGTAATAATAAAAGCAAGTTTTGTATTTTCAAGGAAATAATCATAATTAAAAAGCTTGATCAAATCATAAGAATTATGATAAGAATCATAATAATCCAGAAAGTCGGCAATTCCTATGGTAGTAAAATCTTTTTTCCAGAATGAATCACAGTCGCTATCTCCCCACCATTTATTAGTGTAAAGTTCAGGTTTCAAATTCAGTTTAAATATATTAGCCCATTCAATAGATTGAAGAGCTAGATAATAAGAATTTCCATACTCTTTATATTTTATTCTTACTTTTCCATCATTATTAGAATCCCATGCTAACATATCAAGATTGATATAAGCTAGTAAAAAGCTTGTGCTATTAACTAAATTTTCAACGTAATTTTTGCTGCTTTTCATTCCTGTTTCCTCGCCATCCCAAAATATAAATTCAAGAGAAAAACTCAAATCAACGTCTTTCAGGATTCTTGCAATTTCTAAGACTGCAGAACATCCACTTGCGTTGTCATTAGCTCCGGGTGCAGGACCGGGGTCGAAATTGAATGAATCGAAATGTGCTCCGATGATTACCAGATTATTTTGATTTGAGCCTGTTTTTCTGGCAATGACAGTCTCTTCGTTTTTAGCTAACTCACTAATTTCTGAATTATAACCATATTCCTCAAGTTTTGATTTTAACCATAAAGCAGCTAAATGTTTTTTTTCGCTATCAAATTTTCGGCTGTCAATTTTTACGGGCTTATTGTTGAATATTACTTCTTTTTCACCGGAAAGTATTTTAACATTTTCGATTAATGAGTCAATATTAATTTTTCCGATAAGTGTATTCAGATCTTGTGAGTAAAGCGAAAACAGTGAATTAAAAAAAATGCAGAAAATAAGTATTGATATTCTAAGCATAAAAACCCCTTAATGTGTAGTTGTAAAATTACAAAACACATTAAAAAGTCAAAAAGTTACCAAAAAAAATTAAATTTTTAAAAATTTTATAAGATAGGTTGAATTTTTATATTTAACCAATGTATAATAATAACCAGAGGCTAATATTGACACGTCAATTTTTATTTGTCCTTCTGATTTGATTGAATTTTCTCTTATTGAAAGATTTCCCGTAAGGTCATATACTTCAATAATTCGAGGAAGCTCTTCTTTCGGGTTATTTATAGTCAGATATCCATCGGTAACTATAAGATTATTGTTTTCGTGAACTAATAATTCATTATCTTCTGCAGTGGTAACTAATTTCAAAGGAATAATTCTACCGTCCGGAGTAATTCCTTGAGCCTCAATAAGCTCGAATAAATCATTATCGCTATCAAAATAATCGGAGCGAACCCATGCAAGGACAGAATAGCCCTGATTGACTGTGCTTTTTGAGATGGAACTAACAAGAAATTCAGAGAGGTAAAAATTATTAAACTCGTTCAAGAAGAAATATTGCCCGTAGCCGAATAAATTATTTTCATCAACGCAAATGAAATTATTTTTAATATTCTTCCAGTCAATTATTGCAGCAAACCCAATAATTGGCTCAGGTATGTATGCAATAATTGGAGTTTTTTTCGAATCTGAGAAATTACAATTGGCTTCAGAACTTTCAACAACGGGGATTGGTTTATTCTTATTATCAGGATTATCGGCAACTTTCCCAAAATTCAAAGGAATGATAAGCATATCGGTAATATTAATATCTCCGTTTCCATCACAGTCAGCATAGGTAACCTCGAGGCTATCCCAGCATAGAGCTCTTTGCCTTGTCCAGTAAGTGCTTGGATTTTCTCTTTTGAAGCTACGGAAATTATCTTTTGATAAGCCATAACCGAGATAAAGACCGACTGCGGCTATATCCCGAGTATCTACAACACCGTTATTATCTGCATCTCCGGGCCATACATCGGTGAAGCCGTGAACTTTGAATTTGAATGAAGGGACAAAGATATCATTTATCTTTCCAGCTAAGCCATCATAAGTAACTGCTTTAGAGTTTATAACATCGAATTGAAGTTCAGTGCCATGAGGGGCTGATTGACTGACAGCAAATTCAAGATGAATGAGTTTTGGGTTGTTTAGACCTGTGAACCCAACAGGCTCGCCCGAAAGAACTCCGACATATAGTCTTCCCTGCTTTGATACTGTATCAATATTGTGAATAACCACAGCCGAGCCTTTTTCACCAAAATCACCATAAGACCAGTCAGACAATTTGAGATATTCGGGCAAATTATGACTTAATTCGAAAGTAACCCCGGTGCAATTACTAATGCTATCAGCATAAACGTCAAGTCCAAAAATATAAGTGGCAGTTACGAAATTTTCTCTTGCCTTTTCGACGTCTGTCCTTACAAATTTCAGACTTTGAGAATGAGTTATAAAGCTCATGCTGAGAATAAAAAATAAAATGTATTTAATGAGTTTCATATATTTCTCCTTTTGCCGAATAAATAAATATCGTCAATTGCTAACTGAACTTTATGATTAAGCAATACTTATGCCAAAGAGAATTTATTGTTTATCGGATAGGGTTTCCGGCTCTATTTCTGAATATAAAGATTTGAAAGCATAAAAAACTTCAAGAGGAGTTATGGCATCAATTTTTTCTTTTTTCAATGTTTGTAAAGCACGATGGGGGACTTTATAAGGCTTCCAGTTTTCGAATGTTGTCGAAAATCTTGAATATAAAACAACCATTGGTTTTGCAAATACAGATGAAATATGAACAATTGATGTGTCGGGGGTAATAACCATTTTGCAATATGGAACGAGAGAGACAACATCCATAATGGAAGAAGAATGAAAACTAAATGCCTTTTCAGGAAAATTTGAGGATATTGATAATGATTCAGAAAATCTTGAAGGTGCTGAAATTAGAATATATGAAAAAGAGGGATAGTTTTTAATTAACTGCTCAATCAATTCAATGTAGTTTTCTTTGCTCCATTCCCTTAATGGATGACCAGCCGAGAGGTTTATCAGTATATATTCATTATGTGGCAAAGAATTTATGAACTTTTTAGCTTTATAAATCGAAGAGTCATCGAGGTAGATTTTCTGGTAAATTTTATTATCGTCAAAATCTATTCCGAATGAATAACATACAATATTGAATAGAACTTCGATCATACATTTGTATTGAATGAACGACTCGGAAGGGACTAATAAATTAAATAAAGCAGAGTATATTTTTTTTCTGTTTTTGTGTTCAATGGTTACCTTGATAGTATTTTTTTTTCCGGCTAAATTAGCAATCAATCCTGCCAGAGATGTTTTATAAAAAACAAATGCAAAAATGAGGTTGTAGTTATTTTTTCTTAATTGATATGCTTTCCTAATTAGTTTTAATTTTTTGTTTTCGCTTGTATGGATATTGCTAATACGGGGGTCATTTTTGATTATATCATAATTCTGCGGGGAAGCAAGCACATCAATTTGAACATCAGGTAGCAGTTTTTTTATAAAATCAATAGATGGTAGGGTTGCAACCATATCTCCAATTCTATCGTAGCGGAGAATCAGCACTCGCTTTATGTGAGATTTGTTAACAGGAGGGGAAACAGTGTTATTTTGAAAAATTACTTTAAAGAATAAAAAAGTAATAATTCGCAAAAAATTATCAATTTTGTTTTTAATAATTCCCATTAAGTTCAAATAAAGCTATATTATTTTTTATCTGACTGATGAGGAAGAGGAGGCGGAGCATTTGAATTTCCGTCTTTGACAATTCCTCTTATGGTAATTTCAGCAGAGGTAACATCCGGGTGATCAGTTCGGAATCTTATCCAACCAATCACAGGTTCATAGTTTTTAGGAGTAAATTTTGCCTCAATATCAATGCTGCCTTTAGGTGGAATTGGAGTATCCTTTTTCAGGCTGATAATCATTGAATCTGGGGAGAAAGCCACATCTTTGATTGTAATTGTTGTATCGGTTGAATTTGTCAAAACAACTTTGGCTATGGCTTCTTTGTTCAGTTCCATCATACCAAAAGAAATATACTGGCTCGGAAAGTATTTAATAGGCACAATGATATTGCATTTCAACTGATAGTTCAAAGGAGAATTTTCGGGGTCGCTGGAAGTTATGTTAATGTATCGGATGAAAAGTCCCGAATGATTGCCAAGATTAAGAGTAACATCGAGAGTTGCGAAATCGCCGGGTTCAATTTCTTCTTTATCAAGCGGAGCAGTAGTGCAACCACAGGCAGGTTTAACCTTGAAAATTTTTAGAGTTTCGTTCCCTTTATTAAAGATTTTGATCTTTGCTTTCAAGGGTGAGTCTTTTAGCTTTACATCGCCCCAGTCATAAACTTTACCACCTTCCATTTCGAGTTTTGGCTGGCTGAATAAATTTCCAAATAAGAACATAGATGAAAGCAAGCATAACGTAATCAACCTAATCATCGTATAATCTTCTATTTATTTATAAAAATTTATTATTTTGTAGAAAACGAAATAAGAAAATTTAAAGTTTAAAAATAAGTGAACAATATGATTTCTTTTGAATTGAACGAGATCCAAAAACAGATTCAGGACACAGCCCGAAAATTTGCACAGGAAGAAATTGCTCCGTCGGTTATAGAAAGGGATATTAACGGAACATACCCTGCAGAAATTATCCAAAAGATGGCTGATCTTGGTTTTATGGGAATGATGGTTTCGCCCGAGTGGGGTGGCAGCGGTCTTGACACGTTAAGCTACGTTGTTGCACAAGAGGAAATATGCAAAGTTGATGCGAGCGTGGGGATAATTTTTTCTGTCCACAATTCATTGATAAACTGGATAATAGAAACTTACGGCACTCAAGCCCAGAAAGAAAAATATCTAAGGAATTTAGCCGAAGGAAAAATCATAGGTGCTTATTGCCTCAGCGAAGCAGAGGCCGGTTCTGACGCTTCACATCAGAAAACTAAAGCAGTATTCAAAGATGGTTATTGGATTCTTAATGGAATGAAAAGCTGGATTTCCACAGCTCAGAATGCAGGATTATATATAATTTTTGCACAAACAAACGAAGAACTCAGACATAAAGGGATAACCTGCTTTGTTGTCGAGAGAGGCACAGAAGGATTTGAGCCAGCAAAAAAAGAAGATAAAATGGGTATGCGTTCGAGTGATACCTGTGCTATAGCAATGACAAATGTAAAAATACCCGATGAAAACAGAATAGGTGAAGTCGGGCAAGGCTTTTATATTGCAATGTCGGGATTGAATGGTGGAAGAATCGGAATAGCCGCCCAGGCTCTCGGAATAGCACAGGGGGCTTACGAGGCATCGGTTCGATATTCTAAACAACGCAAATCATTCGGAAAGTTTTTAATCGAACATCAATTGATTCAGGCAAAACTGGCACAAATGGCAATGAATATAGAAGCGGCAAGATTGCTTGTTTACAAGGCAGCATGGCTCAAAGATCAGGGAAATACAAATATTATGGCTGCTTCGCAGGCAAAATTATTTGCCTCAACTGTAGCTAATGATGTTACCCGGGAAGCAGTTCAGATTCATGGGGGTTATGGATATGTCAGGGAATATCACGTAGAGCGAATGATGCGGGATGCCAAAGTAACTGAAATATACGAAGGAACATCAGAGATCCAGCACTTGGTTATTGCTCGTGAAATTGCAAAAAATGTTAACTTTTGAAATAATTTTTGAAATAGATAAAAAAATTATTAAATTAAAAGTTTAAAATTAAATTAATATAATAAGTTAATTATTTAAAAGGGTTTAAATATGTTCATTAGTTCTACTTTTTATCAAGCGATAAGAAATTTTGGAAAAACAATCAGGTTTTTATTATTTGTGTCATTGCTTTTAGCCATGTCACAAAGTAATCTTTTCTCACAGGCACGAATAGGTTCAACAGATTATTCGACGTTGAAAGCTGCTTTTGATGCCATAAATGCCGGAACTCACACTGGCGACATCGTAATCACAATACGAAGTAATCTGACAGAAACATCTGCTGCTGTTCTTCAGGCATCAGGAGTTGGCTCGGCAAATTATAATTCTGTAACAATATATCCAACGGGAACGTATTCAATTTCGGGTAGCGTTGCAAATGGTCTTATTGAACTAAGAGGTGCAGATAATGTAACCATAGATGGAAGGGTTAACCAAAGCGGTTCAACTAATGGATTAACTATTCAAAATACATATACATCAACTTCTTGTGCAATCTGGCTGGACAGCAACACAACATCAACGGTAGCCAACGGTGCAAAGAATAATACAATCAGAAATTGCAACATTACCGGCTCGAACGTATCCTCTTCTTATGGTATTGTTTGCGGATCCAGTGTTGGTTTGACAACTGGCGGTGTAGGTATGGATAATAATCGTTTTATTTATAATTACTTTACAAATGTATATTATGCATTTATGGTAAGAGGAACGAGCAGTGCAATTACAGGTAAGAATAAAAATTTCGAAATCAGCTACAACACTGCCACAGGTGGCATTATGTATTACTTTATGTATATTTATTATGCAGATGGACACACGATTTCGAATAATTACCTGAATAATCATTCATCTACTTCTGTTCTATATTTTCTATATAATTACTATTCAACAAATGCAAAGATATATGGTAATTCGGGAACAAATATTACGACAGCAAGCACTTTCTATGGGCTTTATCTGTATTACAGTTCATACGCTCAAGTTTATGACAATACATTTGATAATTTGACAGTTGCCGGAACTGGATATCCATTGTATAGTTATTATTCGCACAAGTCTCATATATATAACAACACATTCCAAAATTTAACTATAAATGGAACTTGTTATGGAATGTATGTGTATTATTCTGATACTTCAAAAGTATATCTTAATACAATACAAAATATAGCAGCTCTTTACACAATGTATGGAATTTACAGCTATTCTGCATATACTTTATATGAAAGGAACCTGATAAATTCACTAAAATCGACTTCAACAAGTGGTTATGCTGCTGTGGGTATTTATATGGCTGGCTCCACATCAACTGCCGGAAATTACGATACCTTAAAAAATAATGTAATCTATAAGATGACTACCACGAACTATTCTGCTTCCTCTCTTGCCTATAATCCTTTTGGAATTTTAATTGCAAGCGGTCGTGGACATAAAATCTGGCATAATAGCGTTAATCTCTATGGTCAGCAGGTAGGATCTAATACATCTGGAACACTATCGGCGGCATTTTGTATTTCTGGTTCTTCTTCGAACACATTTGATGTTAGGAACAACGTTTTTACAAATAGTCTGGTTGGATTAACAGGCTCTCAATCTTATGCTATATATTTATATGGCACTGGAAACCTTACAAATTCAACATTTAATTATAACGATTATTATGCCTCTGGAACTTATGGAATTTTGGGTTATTTAACCAGCAATAGAACAACAATAACTGATTGGCGTAGTGCAACATCTCAGGATGCAAATTCGTTTTCATCAAATCCGAACTACAATGCTGATGACTTTTTAATTCCATTACTGGGTTCTCCGCTGGTCGCGGCAGGGACACCAATTGCACAGGTTCCAAGAGATTTTCTAAACGATACACGCTCTACTATAGCACCAACTGTTGGGGCTTACGAAAATGCAGGAGAGTTTGCCCCGCCACAAATAGAATACACTTTGCTTGCAAATACGACTTCAACGTCAAACAGAGTGCTGAATAATTTTGCCCGAATCACTGACAATTCAGGCGTTAACACAACCACATACGCTCCACGTCTTTACTACAAAAAGTCAACTGATGCAAATACCTATGCTGGAAATACATCAGCTAACAATGGGTGGAAATATGTCGTTGGAACTAACTCAGGCGATCAGTTCTCCTTTACGATTGATTATTCAAAACTGCAGGGCGGAACTGTTCAGGCAAATGATGTCATACAGTATTTCGTTGTAGCTCAAGATCTGGTTTCACCACCAAATGTGGGAATAAATAGTGGCAAGTTCACTTCAAAACCTTCCAATGTTGATTTAACTGCCTCGGCATTTCCAATAACCGGAACAATAAACTCTTACAGAATATCTCCATCAATTTCGGGAACAGTTAGAGTTGGCTCGTCCGAGACTTATAAATCACTGACTAAAACAGATGGATTATTTAATTATATGAATGGAGCCGTTCTTACTGGCGATGTAACAATATTAATCACCTCAAATATTACAGATGAAACAGGTGCTGTTGGATTAAAGGAATTAGCCTCGGAAGGTGGAAATCCCTATTCTATTACAATAAAACCAGGAGCTGCAGTTAATTATACAATTTCTGGTTCTTCGAGTACTTCACTTATAAGACTTGAAGGAGCTGACAGAGTAACAATAGACGGAAGTTACAACAATGCAGGAAGATATCTGACCTTTGTTAACACTGCAACCTCATCAAATATTGCAACTATACATATTGCAAGCTTTACAGGAGGAGCTAATAATAATACAATTAAAAATTGCAACATTTCAACAGGTTTGAATACATCCACTTCGTTTGGAATTTATGTTGCTGATAAAACAATAAGCACAACAGGAAGCGGGAACGATAATGATAATTTGCATATTGATAATAATGTTATAACAAAAGCATACTATGGTATCTATGTAGCTGGAACTGCAACTACAAACGATAACCTTATTATCTCGAACAACACAATTGGTTCCAATACATCCTCTGATTATATAAATCTAAGGGGAATTTATCTACAATATGTAAATTATGCTCATATCAGAAATAACACTATTTTCAATTTACGGGTATCCCCATCAACAAACATTGCCGGAATTGAGATGGGATCAACAAACAATTACTGTGAAATATACAATAACAAAATTTATAGCATAAAGAATCCAAACTCTGGCGGTTGGGGTGCATGGGGAATCAATACTCTCGGAGGAAATTATATGAAAATTTATAATAATTTCATCTGGGACTTAACAACAATGAATTATTCAGCTACATCCACAACTTATAATCCATTTGGTATAAGGTTAACAGGTGGCTCGAATTACTCGATATATCATAATACAATTCATTTATATGGCACACAGGATAATGTTGGTACTTCTGCATCGTTATCAGCTTGTATCCTTGTTACAACAACCTCAGTAACAAATATTGATTTAAGGAACAATATCCTCGCAAATGGATTATCATCAAATGTTGCCGGGACTAAATCATTTACGATCTACGTATATGCAGCAAGTCCGTCAGGTCAGTTTAATAATATGGATTATAATGTTCATTATGCTTATGGAAGCTATGGAATACTTGCAGCTTATCAAACCACACCGACAAACATTACTGATCTGGCAACTCTTAGATCAATTTATGGAAGGAATACAAATACAAAAGTAAGAACAGTTACTTTTATTGCTAACAATGACCTCCATCTTGACGGAGATGCAGTTGGACATTCAGACTTTTATGCTCCATCACTTGGAATAGCTAATGATATTGATAATGAAAACAGAAGAACATCAGATTGTTATGTTGGTGCTGATGAAGTTAATTCAATTCTGGGCATCAAAACAAATATAACCGCAACCCCCGATTTACCAGTATATTGTGCAAATACTTCTAATGTTGTTATTAATTTTGAGCCAGAAGTTAAGGGATTTGTTGATGGAATTAATCGAACTGTAAACCCGATATTTGCTTTTGAATGGTATAAGAACAACACAAGATTTGACACCAGAACATCCCTTTCCTTTATTCCTATTACTCAGTCAGATTCGGCTGATTATTATGTTATAGCTACATTTGATGGCTCGCAGGTACAATCCGATGTAAAGCATATAAAGGTTGAAACAGCACTATCTGTATCATTACACCCGAATAGTGCCGAAGTTTGTTCAAATGACCCATCATTAACTTTAAACGGTGGGGGTGCAGGAACAATTCTGGGTTATCAATGGCAGAAAGAAAGAAAGAATGCTCCGGGAGTTTTCGATGACATTATTGGACAGAATTCTCCTGAATTACAATTGACATTAGCAAATGCTGTAGAAGCCGCTGGAGCTTACAGATTAAAGATCATCGGTCCCGGTAATTGCGGACCAGCTGCTATTTATACAAATATAGCTTATGTAAATGTTTCTGACCCAATAACAACGGTTCAAAACTATACATCAACCAATATCTCAAGCATTTGCGTTGGGGACAGGTTCGACATTTCTGTCGTTAGCAATGGGACTGTTCTCGGTTATATGTGGCAACGCCTTGAAGCAGGAAGCTGGAAAGACTTACCCTTAAATAAATATCCAACAGCAACCAATAGAAATTTAGTTTTCCCTGCTGCAGATCCAAGTGAATCAGGTGATTACAGATGTATCATATTTGGAAGTCCGTATTGCACTCCATCACAGGCAATATCAGAAACTTTTACAGTCAAAATATTCCCCGAGGCAAGCTTTACGTTCCAGCCAGAAAGTCAGCAGGTTTGTGAAAATGAGAATGTAGTTTTAGTTGCTTATACTGATGCTGAGACTTTCAGTTACCAATGGCAAAAAGATGGTGTAAATCTTACAGTTGATCAATTCCCATCTGCAAAATCACCAATTCTTTATCTGAACAATCTGAATTTTAACTCATCTGGTGTTTATCGTTGTGTTCTCAACGTGCAAGACTGTAAAGGAATTAGAGATATTATTTCGAATGAAGCGTTGATTTATGTTCATTCAAAGACAGAAATCGTATCAAAACCCACAACAGCTTACTATCCTCTTGGTGATGTAGCACAATTTGAAGTTAAAGCTCATGTTGAGTTAATTGACAATATGAATTACGAAATTCAATGGTGGAGAGGCAATATCAAAATCAGAGATAACGATAGAATTGCAGGCTCCAATTCTTCAATACTGACAATCAGAGATTTGCAACCATCTGATTATGGAAATGATTATTGGGTTATGGTTACCGGTCTTTGCGGTGTTGACTCAATGAAATATATGACATTGGAAACACCCGATATCAAAATAGTAAATAATCCTCAAAATGTTGTCAGCTGTGAATATAAAGATATCAGCTTCTCGGTTGACGCTTTAGCCTTTGGTGGGACAAATATCACTTATCAATGGTTCAGAGGCTCCAACCCATTGACAGATGGCGAAAAATATAGCGGAACTAAATCAAGAACTCTCATAATCAAAAATGTTACGATAGATGATGAGGGTAATGATTATTTCGTTAAAATCACTTTACTCCCATATAACATAACAATTAATTCAGACAATGTTTCGCTTGACATCAAGCAGAATCTTTTCAATCTTACCCAGTTGCCTGACAATTTAAGCGTTAAGGTTGGCGAAGAATTAAAATTGGTATTCGAAGTTGTTGGAGAAGCACCTATCACCTATCAATGGTTCAAGAATGGTAATCTTCTGCCCAATTTCACTGAAAATACTTTATTGATTCAAAATTCTGCCTTTGTTGATGCAGGAGTTTATAAGTGCGTTGCATCTAACGAATGCGGAACATTGGCGTCCAAAGAATGCACAGTTGCAATAACCACTTTCATAGTATCATATATTGAAGAAGATCAGTCTTCGTTTGAATTTGGAAATACACCAAATCCAACAAGCGGCACTACAACAATTTTCTTTAATACTAATGAGGAAACAGTAACCAAGATAGTTCTAAGGGATATGACCGGAAAAGAAATTCAGACTATCTTTGATGGACTATCAAAAGCAGGTTATAACGAAATGAGATTTAATCCTGAGGAATTAAATCTAAGCTCAGGAATATATTATTACACTATAACCCTTGGAGACAAATCAGCAACAAAACCAATGGTTATAATTAGATAATTTCTTCTAAAGTCTGATTGATTAGAAGCCGGTTCTATCTTATAAAGAGCCGGCTTTTTTTATTTCCCCCAAAAATTAAAGCGGACTCCTACAGATGTTGAAACAAGGAACAAACCTAAGTCGTGAGGTTGACCGATACCGGTATTTAGTTTGATTTTCTTCTGAAACAAATTACCGGTAAAGTTAACATAGAATTCCATTGGAAATTTATTGATGAACTCGTTATATGAGGCTTCGAGCAAGAATAAAACACCATAGCCGGAAAAACCAGTAATCTCCCCCCTATCAATGCCAATATCATTTGTGAAATATTTGTCATAACCAGCTTCGCCGTAAAAAACACCAAAACCTATAGTATAAACAATCGGCTTTCGGAATAAATCGTTCAAATTGTAGTAAAAGCCAGATGAAATAATACTTGCTGTCCATTGATCACTAACAGAAATATTGTATTCAGGAGAATAATCAGAAAGTGAAATGATAAAAGGTGAAGTATAATCAATCCAAAAACCATATTTTTGATTTGGTTTGAAATAAAAACCAATGGATGGAGAGGCATAAGTTCTTATATCAGCTAAATTTAAAGATGGATAATATTTTGCAGAAGCTCCAACTGAAAATTTTGGCGGACAGTCATCGCAAAAGAATATTGCAGGCACTTTTGCAATCTTTTGATTTAGATTTTCTATCTGTAGCTCAAGTTCTTTATTTTGAGACCTTAAAATTCTTTGGGCAGCAATAATAGCATCATTTTCTTTCCGAAGAGAATTTATGTCGCTTCGAAGTGTGTCGTGAAGTTCAATCATTTTTGAACAAACAGATTCCATACTCTGCGATAAAATCCTTACTTCATTAAAATCCATCAGAATTTCTTCAAAATCTTTTTTAAGTTGATCAATAGCTTTCTGATTGGAAGTTCTCACAGATTCTATGGATTTTGACAATTTAGAGACTTTCTGATTAAGATTGAAAATTTTATTATTTATAATATCAAGATTTGAATATATGGTTGTCATATCCTGAGAAAAAGAGATAGAAACAATTAGGACAAATAATGTAACGATAAAAAAGAGTTTCTTCATAATCAGTCCTTTAAAAACAACAAATATAATTAACCTTCAGAAAAAAAAGCGAAGGAAAAATAATTTTTCCTTCGCTTTAAATTACAAATTTGTTATATTTTAAGGAATACTAAATTGGATTTCCTGAATATCAAGAATCCATGCCTGACGGGAAACACCAGTATTTAGAATTCTTTTTCTTTCGAGTTCGGCAGCATTTCGATCATAGAACATTCTGCCAGCATAATATTTACCATCTTTGGAGGAAAGAACCACCAGAGGATATGGATCTTTCATTTTGATAAAATTACTTGCCTCGCCAAGAGTGTTGAACTTCCCTAAAATCAAAGCCCATCCCTTTTCACTGATTGGAGAATCCGGGGAAGTTGGTTTATCGAAACTTAGAGTATTGACCGGCGTTGGCGAATATGGATAAGGAGAAGACAAAAGCTGAATGCAAAGATAATCATTAAGCTGATCGCCGTTATAATATTCTATGATATAATAACCCGGTGGATAGTAAAAATTCTTACGGAGTGTTCCATCGTAAGGATGGCGGGGAATCAACTGGTGAATATATTCACTAAGGCTTTTCATTTGCAAATCGCTCAAATAACTTGAATTTCCGGGGAGTGGATCTTCCTGAATAAATTCAAAGATATTTTCCTTTAAATCAATACGCTTGAAGTCACCAAGCTGGACAAGCCCATAGTCATCGGTCTTAACCAATCCATCACAGTTATAAGTTTTGACTGTATAGCCTACGGGTATTCTGTATGGATTATAAGCAAAAGGCAATGAAGGAGATTTTTTAACAACAACCCTGCTAATTCTTTTTCCAATAATCACAATGCCATTTTCAAGAAATTCCTGACGGCTCATTTTCATAAACCTATCAGCGTCAATATAATTAATGAAGATTTCCTGCCTGATTCTTTTTTCGGTCTCAGTCCACTTTTCAGTTTTTGTAATCACTTTACCGAATCTATTATCTTCGGGTTTTATTTCTCTTTCCCTATGTCGCTCATAGCCAAGTTCCTTCAAAGATGGCTTACCATAATTGGACTCGCATTCCCTGACTACAGGACAGTTCTGCCAATATTTCAGTTCATCTGTTTTAATGTTGTTTTTTTGGGAAGGAACCGGCTGGTATTTGTAATTTTTAAGTTTAACGTTTTCGCACATTTTATCAACTCTATCTGATAACTTAGGCCCGTCATAGTAGATATAGAGACCATCTTCTTTCAACTCGTAGGGTTTATAATGAGTTACATCAGAATACATCTCTGGTTCGACACCTTGCACATTTGATTTATCACCACTTGATTCGTCCCCACCACCAGTTTTTTGCTCTTGATCGGTTTTTTGGGTGGCTTCTGTTTTTTTTCCTTTATCAGTTTGTTCGGGATTTTGATTAGTGCAACTAATAAAACCATAAATTATGATAAAGGAAATTATTAGTAAAGCTTTCATAAACATCCCTGCTTATCTATAACAAAATATAAAAGCCAAAAAAAGAAGGAGAATCTGACGCATTTAATTAAATTGCCAAATCCTCCTTGATTAACTCATAACTAAAAGAGATAGCTATTACTTACTACAATCCATTGTAGTTATGTGCAATATAATTATTTTATTGTAAATTAAAAATACAATACAAGTAATGTGGATAACTTGTTGAAAATTATTTGCCTTGTTCGAATGAGAAATGGGTAATAATTTCGACCTCTGCACTAATACTCCTTGTAACGGGACATGTCTTTACAACATTATTCATCAAGGCAAATTCTTTTTCGTTAAGCTGTCTTGGGAAATGGAAATACATTGTTAGCCTTCCTATTCTCCTGAAAGGTTCGTTAACCATTTCTTTTTCGACGTATGCTTTGAGACCTGTGATGTCAAAATTATTATTCCTTGCCACAATACCCATAATCGTAACAATGCATGAACAACTTGCAGTGCCAAGTAAATCGGTTGGGGATATATATTCACCTTTCCCCTGATTGTCCACAGGAGCATCAGTTAGAAATTGCTGGCCTGAAGGTCCGTGTGTTATGCGACAGTGAAGGTCGCCAAGATATTCAACATCTATTCTTACAATATGTTTTCCCATAAAAAAACCTTTGTTTATTTATTTTCCTATTCCATAGCGGTTCATAAAATCAGCTATGAGATTAAATGCTTTCTCAAGAGTATTTTCATCAGGAAGAATGACTATTCTGAAATGGCTTGTTCCGGGTTTTTGACCAAAGCCCGTCCCGGGAACAATAACCACGCCTGTCTCTTTAATTAACCCAGCTGCAAATTGTGAGTCGTCATCTACATCAACAGAAGGAAAAGCGTAGAAAGCCCCTTCGGGTTTTACCAGAGATATGCCGGGAATGGTGGCTAATTTGTTCATAGTGATATCACAGCGTCTTTCTAACTTTTTGTTTAATTCAATCAAATGAGTCTGGTCTCCGTCAAGCGCAGGAGCAACAGCATATTGAATGGGATGATTAGCACAAATTCTTGCTCTAAGTAGTTTATTAATTGCTTCTATATAAGAACTGAGAACTTTTTGTTGTCCAGAAACAATACCCCATCCGATTCTGAAGCCGGGAGCAACATAATTTTTGGATAAACCGGAAAAAGTAATGACTGAGACGTCTTTGTTCAGAGCGGCAATAGAAATATGTTTATTCCCATCGAAGAGTAGCTTGTCATAAATCTCGTCTGCAAATATTACTAAGTTAAATTCAAGAGCGAGTTTGATTATTTCCTCGAGAGTTTCCTTCTTGTAAATGGCACCGGTTGGATTGTTTGGATTGATCAAAACAATTGCTTTTGTTTTATGATTAATTTTTGCTCTAATGTCTTCTATGTCGGGCTGCCAGCCATTTTTTTCATCAAGATAGTAGGGATTGCCGATTAATTCGAGCTTACTTTGGATTGCTGTATAAAGCGGATAACCGGGTGTGGGAATTAAAACATTATCACCGGGATTAAGCAAGGCAGTCAGACAAAGTTCAATAGCTTCGCTTGCCCCTGTGGTAACAAAAATATCAAGAATATTATCAATGCCTTTTCTGTTAGCATCCCTTTCGATAGCTTCAATAGCAGATTTAACTCCTGAAGAGGGTGCATAGCCATTATAATTTTTATTCATTGCTGAATATATAGCCTCAATGACATGCTTAGGAGTTGTATGATCATAGACGTTTGGGTCGCCGATATTCAAATATAGCATTTCCTTGCCGGTTTTGGCAACTTCATTGGCTAACAGGATAATATCACGAATTGCGTAAGTTACATTTTCTGTTTTACGAGCAGGTATAATTGGATTCACTATTATTTTTCCTCAAAATTTTTAAGTAAAAAAAACAAATTTAACTAAATTCGAACAAATTTTATTTCTTTATCACTTAATTTTGACTTATTATTCATAATTAAGTTAAACACATTTTGATTAAATAATTTTAACTTATTATTTTGAGATTGAAACATATTGGTTATATTACTTTTTTTTTTAATAAATAAGCAGAAAATATGAATTTCTATTCCAAATTTTTACTGAATCTTAGCTTCATTATATTAGTTCTAACATTCTTACCAATTTGCTTGTTATCACAGGGTAATAACGATTGGATTATCGGCGGTCAAATCCAGATAAGAAGCGAACTTGATGGAAGAGATTTTCTTAATGAAACTTATCCCTACTCACTTACAAGTATGCGAACAAGAGTAAGTGTTGAAAAAAAGGTCCTGAATCAAATTAAATTTTTCGTTGAATTGCAGGATTCAAGAGTTTGGGGACAGGAAAAAAGCACCACAGCCAATATTTTTAATATTGATCTTCATCAGGGGTATGCTGAGATTGACAGCATATTTGGCATTCCGCTTTCAGCAAAAGCCGGAAGATATGAACATAGTTATGGCTCAAACAGGTTCTTTGGCACAAATCAGTGGCATTATGCTTCAAGAACATTCGATGGTTTACTGTTTAAATACAATGACAAATCATTCTGGATTGATGTTTTTAATTTCACTCATACTTATTTCAAGGATTTCACTGCGAATTACAATCAAACTACCTATCCTTACCCCCCTAACGCTGATACCAGCTTCAGTATATATGGACTATGGACAAACATAAAACCTGGAACAAATTACAGCTTTGATTTGTTTTCATATTATGAAGCGGACAGGCGAAAAGATGAACTGGAAAGAAATAAAATGGACACATTGTTTGCTTCATCGAGAAATGTAAATTTGCACAGGTTGACAAGCGGGGGTGTCATTAACTTTAAACTTGATAATTTCAGCGCATTAATTGAGGGGGCTTATCAGGGAGGAACTTTGACCAAAGGCAAGAAAAACAAAGGTGAAACTATTGTTAATTATACAGATTATGATATTTCGGCTTATACCGTTGCTGTAAAAATTCAATATGACATAGATGAGCTATCGCTTTCGTTGAACGGCGAAATTGTCTCAGGAACAGAAGGTGGAGATACAACAAAAAATAATAATAAAATCGGCGTTTTCGATAATACTTATTCAACAAAACACATGCTTTACGGTTACATGGATTATTTCAGCACTATTGAAACATCAACAAGAAATCTTGGACTTCACGATTATTTTTTAAGAAGTTCATATAAACCGAAAGAAAGTCCATGGTATGCACAATTAGATATTCATTATTTTACTTCGGACAAAAAAAGTGCAACTGAACTAACAGATTATGGGACAGAAATAGATTATGTTTTAAGATATAACATTTATAAAAATAATATAATCGAGGGAGGTGGGGGTTTCTTCCTTCCCGGTAAATTAATGAAAGAAATCTGGACAGTCAACTCTGGAAAGCCGAATGAAAAGACAAGAGGAGATTTTGCTTTTTGGGCTTATCTTATGCTAAGAATTAATTTGTAATTATACATTATGTTTATCTAATATTTTAAATTTATAATGAGGAAATTATGAGAATTATTTTTTTGGGACCTCCGGGAGCAGGAAAAGGAACACAATCCGAGAGAATTTGCAAAGATTATAATATCGTTCAATTATCAACCGGCGATATTTTGAGAGCTAATCGAAAGATGGGAACCGATTTAGGCAAAAAAGCCCAGTCTTATATGGATTCAGGGGCACTTGTCCCTGATGAACTCATCATTGAAATGATAAGGGTTGAACTAAAAAATCCAAAACTTGCTAATGGGTATATTCTGGATGGGTTCCCGAGAACAGTTCCTCAGGCTGAAGCTCTCGAGAAACTTCTTGCTGATCTTGGACAAAAACTTGACACAGTTCTGGTTCTTGAAGTGCCAAATGATGAATTGCTCAAACGATTGACAGCCCGAAGAGTTTGTAGAGTTTGTGGAAAATCTTATCATCTGATATATAATCCACCAAAGGTAGAAGGAATTTGTGATGATGATGGCGGCGAGCTTTATCAGAGAGATGATGACAAAGAAGAACCAATATTAAACAGGTTGAAAGTCTATGAAGCTCAAACCAAACCATTGATTGATTATTACTCAAAGAAAAATTTAGTTGACAAAATTGACGGGGTTGGAGAAATAGACTCAATTTATAAGCAAATTCAGACAGTTCTGAACAAGTACATATAGAATAATTACATAGAAACCACATATCAAAAAAAATACTTTTGTCATAAAAGTATATTTTAGTATTATTGTTTTTTTTAAATAGTATATTTATCAACAAATAAGGGCTAATTAATGTTTAAAGGACATCCAAAGGGTTTATATGTCGCTTTTTTTGCCAATATGGGGGAACGTTTCGGTTTCTATACAATGATGGCAATACTTGTACTCTTTCTGCAGGCTAAGTTCGGAAAAACAGCCGGCGAGGCTGGCGATATTTATAGTTGGTTTTATTTTGCAATATATGCTTTAGCCTTAGTTGGAGGATTGATTGCAGATAGATTACAAAATTATAAAGGAACTATTTTAGTAGGACTGATTGTGATGTTCATAGGATACGTTCTTTTAGCAGTTCCGGGTATGACAGAGCTTATAACAGTTAGTAGTCTTTTTGTAATAGCACTTGGTAATGGCTTATTTAAGGGCAATCTGCAAGCTCTTGTCGGACAAATGTATGACGACCAGCAATATTCCAAGCTACGAGATTCAGCTTATAGTATTTTCTATATGGGAATTAATATTGGAGCATTTTTTGCACCAAGTGCAGCAAGTGGAATACGCAACTGGTATTTATCAGTAAACAATTTCGGATATGATGCTAATCTTCCAGCTCTTTGCCATTCATTTCTTAATAATTCCCTAACTGACATAACCACATTTTCAGCTCTTGCAAATAAAGTAACCGGAACGAATGTTGTAAACCTTCAAGAATTTGCTCGATCTTACCTTGATGTTTTTGTTACAGGTTACAACTATGCTTTTGGAATAGCAGCAGTATCTATGATTATTTCAACTGTAATTTTTATAATCATGAAAGGATATTTGCCCGACAGGAAAAAAGCTCAAGAAGGCAAAACCAATATTGTTCAAATGAGTAAAGAAGAAGAAAAATCAAGGATAGTAGCCCTAATTCTTGTATTTATTGTCGTGATATTTTTTTGGATGTCTTTCCATCAAAATGGTCTGACTATGACTTTTTTCGCACGGGATTATACAGTCAAATCTGTAAGTGCTTTCAGCTACCTGTTTTTTGACATAAAGTCATTTTTGTCAGTTATAGCTGCAATACTTGGAGTTATTTTTCTATTCGGTAAAAACAATAAAAACATAACTAAAATTTTAGGAGCAATATTGTTAATTGGAGGTGGCTCTTTGTCATACTATTTTTATTCTCAATTTTCAGCTTCAAATGTAATCGAGCCAGAAA
Organism: uncultured Hyphomicrobiales bacterium; assembly: GCA_964473465.1. Lineage (GTDB taxonomy): Bacteria > Bacteroidota > Ignavibacteria > Kapaibacteriales > UBA2268 > CALHRB01. Next base: position 258,478 of record CAYYPE010000002.1, on the reverse strand, counting down.
TTTTCCAGCAATTCAATCCAATTTTCATTGTTTTTTTAACGCCGGTAGTTGTTTGGTTTTTTGGTTATCTAAACAGTAAAGGAAAGGAACCATCAACGCCAAAAAAAATAGGCTATGGAATGATTTTGGCTGCGTTTGGTTTTGTGGTTTTGCTTATCGGTTCTTTGGGCTTACCATCTCCGAATGAACTTGGAGAGCAACCATCACCAGAAAGAGTATCCGAATACTGGTTAATTAGTAGTTATTTAATATTAACAATAGCCGAACTGTTTCTAAGTCCAATGGGTCTTTCTTTTGTATCTAAAGTAGCACCTCCAAGGTTTCAGGGATTAATGCAGGGAGGCTGGCTTGGTGCAACAGCAATAGGCAACAAATTGTTGTTCGTTGGTAGCTCTTTGTGGGCAGTTATAGCTTTGTGGCAGGTATGGGCAATATTTGTTGTATGTTGTTTAATTTCTGCGTTGTTTATTTTCTCTATAATGAAAAGACTTGAAAAAGCAACAAGCTAATTTTCAGGTTTCATAGCAGGTAAAATAATCAAGAAAGTGGAGCCAATACCGGCTTCACTTTCTAATTTTATTTCGGCTCCAATCATATCTGCATATTTTTTTACAATTGATAATCCAAGACCGGTGGAATGCTCTCCAGCAGTAGGTTTGGCACTAAGTTTTGAAAATTTCTGAAATATTTTTTTCTTGTCTTCTTCAGTAAATCCCTGACCCTCATCTTTAATTTTAATAATTGCCATGTTATTTTCTTCGCTGATTGATATATTTACCCTTTTCCCGGGGAATGTGTATTTAACAGCATTAGAAACGAGATTGTCAAGAATTTGGGAAATAGCATTTCTGTCTGTTTTTACATAGATAATATTTGCAGGGAAATCAGTCAGGATAATTATTCCTTTCCTTTCTGCTAAGCTTTTATAGAAATCAGCAACATCGGCAAGAATTTCATTCAGTTCAAGCAGTTCGGGTTTAATCTTTATTCTTCCTTCTTCAATAGCATTAAAATCAAGCAATTCTTTGATAAGTGACAACATTCTTTCAGCTGTTGAGGCTATATCGCCCGAATATTCTTTGATTTCCTCATTAGAAAGTTCTTCAGTATCCCTCAGGACTTTTGAAAGCATAGAAATGCTATTAATTGGATTTTTTAAATCGTGGGCAGTTAGTCCCAATAGTTCATTTTTCTCTTTGTTTTTTTGATAGAATTCATTTCTTGCCTCAATTAGCATGTCGGTTAAGTTACGAATTAAAATTAAATTCTTTAGTTTTAGGATAAACGTATACTTATTAATGGGTTTAAGAATATAATCATTAACGCCTAAATTAATTATATTTTTAATAAACTCGTCGCTTTCGTTTGAAGTAATAATCAAAACAGGAGTATAAGTATTAATTAAATTATTTTTATATATTTTTAAAAAATCAATATAGTTTATTGATTTTAAGTTGCTGTCAATAATCAAAATATCATGATCTGAAACAGAAATGCCTGATTTTATTATTTTTTCGGAAGAAATGAAATCCGGAAAGAACAAAATCTCCTCGCCGAGATTATTAATCACCTCGTTGACATTCAAATCATCAGAGATTATTAGAACTCTTTTTGAATTCTCGTCAATATTTTTATCACTTTCCATTAAGAAAGAAAAATCAATAATTATACCATTTTCAAAAAATATAATTATTTAATTACTTTAAGCAAGAGAAAAACCAGCGATTCATAAAAAAATCCTGTTGAATTGGTCATTCCAATCTCACAAGGTGTATTTGATGAATAGAAACCATAGACTTCTTTGCCGGATGCAAACTCAATAACTTCAAGGGTTTCGTCCTTTGTGGCACTTTCTGTCAGTTCAGGAAACAGGAATCCTCTATCTCCGGCAAAACCGCAACAATTAGTGTTATCAGGGACAAAAACATCATTGGAACATTTTTTTAAAATTTCATAACATTTATGATTTAAGCCCATCCTTGTTGATGAACAAGTATTATGCAAAACAACGCAATTTACTTTATTTATTTTAATTCTATCAATAACATAGTCATAAATGAATTCAATAGTATCAATAATTTTTAAATATTTATATTGCTCCAAATAGCTTTTTTCAAGGCGATTTTCACAAAATTTTAGGTTTTGACTGCATGATGAAGAATCAATAATAATAGGCAATCTTCCTTTGTCAGACCAAAGAAAAAGTTGTTGGATTAATTTATTAAGTGAGTTATTTCCTGCTTCTGAGAAACCCTTTGATTCAAAGATAGTTCCACAACAATAGTCAGATGAATCCCTTGGCAAAAATAATTGCAAATTTGACTTTTCTGCTAATAATATCATAGCTTCGGATAATGATAAATTTTCTTCTTTATATTTCCCCATTAATCTGGAGACACATGAAGGGAAATACACAAATTCGGGATTCGCTGGCTTTGTTGAAAGTCGGGGGGATGGTGCATTCAAATTATTACGCCATTGCTGAAGTGGAAAAGCAGGAATGTTCTTCTTGATTAACTTTAATGTTTTATTTATGTTTTCAATTCCAAAAACCCTTGATAAAAAATTCAGACTTTTTATTCCTGAACGAAGAAAAAACTCAAGAGAAGAAAAATGTTCAGAAAAAAACTTTGCGGCTGCTAACTGATAATTCTTTTTTTCGAGCCGTCTGAGTTTTTTAACCAGATCACCAGTATTTATATCAATAGGACAATTAACAGAACATATGCCATCAACAGCACAGGTATCTTTTTCATAATAATCATAAATGTATTTTAGCTCATTTGGGATAATACCTCTATATTTTTGTGAGATCTGCCTTTGAAGAACAATTCGTTTCCTTGGGGTTAGTGTTAGATTTCTGCTTGGACAATTACTTTCGCAAAAGCCACACTCAATGCAGGCATCAGCATCAGTTTCAATTTTTGGATAATCTTTTATATTTTTCAGATGAATTTTCTCATCATCATTGATAATAACACCCGGATTTAAAAAATTATGGGGGTCAAAAAGGTTTTTAATTTGTTTCATAATACTATAAGCATCTTCGCCCCATTCTTTTTTTACAAAGGGAGCCATGTTTCTGCCTGTGCCGTGTTCAGCTTTGAGCGAACCATCATATTTAACTACAACCAGTTCAAACAATGCGTCCATAAATGCAGAAAGCCTGCGGACTGAATCGGGATTATTGAAATTCTCGGTTAACATAAAATGCATGTTTCCGTCCAGCCCATGCCCATAAACGCCTGTTTTATCATATTTAAATCTGGAAAAGAGATTTTGCAAATCAGGAACTGCGTCTGGCAGGCTTTTTAGCGGGAAGCAAATATCTTCGAGTATGAAAGTTGTTTCAGATTCTTTTGTTTTTCCCAAAGAAGCCAACAAGCCTTTTCTTATGCTCCAGAGTTTAGATTGAAGCAAATAATCTCCGGTAATTAAAGGTTGGCAAACAAGTGAAAAATCTTTTATTAACTTATTTATCAATTCAAATTTTGCCTCTGATTCTTGAGCGTCCGAACATGCATACTCAAACAGTAAAGCAGAATTATCCTCAGCAAGTAATAGCTCTGGATAAACTCCTCTTAACTTAACTTCAACTGATACCAGCGAATAATAATCTAAAAATTCAAGAGCTTCGACGCCAGTATCTTTAATCATCTCGACTTGATTAAGAGCTTCTCTTGCTGTAGGAAAAATTAAAAGCCCCGTCAATTTTATCGGGAAGTCATCGAATAATCCCATAGTTGCTCTGGAAATGAAACCAAGCGTCCCTTCGGAGCCAATCATAAGATGTTCAAGAATTTCGTGAGGTTCATCGAAATCCAGAAAAGCATTAAGAGAATAGCCTATCGTGTTCTTAATCTGGTATTTATGAGCAATTTTATTTTTTAAAGTATCTTTTGAAAGTATATTTTTCTTAATTTCAAGAAGCCTTTCAAACATTGTCGGCTCGAATTTTTTCAGATACGCTGAATTGTGCTTGCTGGTATCAAAGATTAAACCGGACGGAAGTATAATCCTGAGAGATTGAATTGTGTGATAAGGATTTCTTGCCACTCCGCTTGACATACCGCTGGAATTGTTAGCAATAATTCCCCCTATTGTGCAGGAATTGATAGAAGCAGGATCGGGTCCAATCTTTTTGCCGATTCTTTTCAGATTTTCATTAATTTTCCCGGCAATAACTCCACAATCAGCAGTAACTGAAATATTATTTTTGGTGATATCAAAGCTTTTCCAAGCACTGTTCAAATCAACCAGAACTCCATCAGTCAGAGCTTGCCCCGAAAGACTTGTTCCTGCGGCACGAAATGTTATATGTTTGTTGAATTTTCTGCACCAGAGAAATAAGTTAATAATGTCCTGCTCGGTTTCAGGTTTTAATACTGCTTCCGGAGTATAATTATAAAAACTTGCATCTCTGGAATTTGTTAAAATATCAATCAAATTAAGAGATATTTTTCGTGAAAGCACAGGTAATTTATCTAAGTCATTAATCATTTTTTCAGATTATTCAATTCATTAAGTAGATTATCAGTTATAATTTTCCAGTCATAATTTTCGCATATTTTTTTATATAGATTTTCTCCTAACGTCAGTCTTTTCTCTGGATTTTCAATCAGGAACAAGATAGCTTTTTTAATCTCATCAATATTTTTTGGTTCAATAATAATTCCGTAATTAATGTCGCTGATGATTTCCCTTGCACCACCCATCGGGGTTGAGATAGTTGGACATTTATTTGCTCCGGCTTCTAATATTAAGGTTGGCAATCCTTCAGGATAGAACGAAGGGATGACCACAATATCCGTTTGACTGAGGAAATTCATCACGGCGTCATATTCAATCTGTTGAAGAAGAATAATATTATTAGTATTTCTGTATTTATCTTTTATTTCTTCATACAAAGGACCGACACCGGCAATAAAAAGATAGATATTATTTATTTCTTTGGTCAATTGATTTATTGATTCGGTTAGAAATAAAATACCTTTTTCTAAAATTAATCTACCGGCAAAAAAAATGATAATTGAGTCATCAGGAAGATTATACATCTGCTTGATATTGAAATAGTTCCTGATTTGATAATTGCAATCCACACCGTTAAAGATTTCACCATTTGACTTAATCCCAAAATGCCCAAGCCAATTACTGCAAGCTTTTGATACCCCAAAGAAATAGTCAATTCTTTTTTTTATAATATTTGATATAAAATGCTCATAATGATGCCCTATCCAATCGAAAAATTTATTATTTACAGTAAAATGACCTGTAGTATGTTCGATTAATATCGAAAGAATATTCTTCCTGCTTGCTATTTTTGCTGCAATTAATGAGCTAAGATAAAATCGCATGTTGGTTATAACATAGTCAAAATCCAATCTCTCAATCTCATTAATCATACTAAAGTATTTATTATTGAATTTGGGGAGTGGATATCTGCCTCCCAGGAAATTAAAAGCTGGCAGTCTGAAAATTTTCAAATTACCTATGATTTCGAAAGGATTGGCATTTTCAGTGTTGAAAGTAACAATAGTAACTTCATTTCCAAGTTCGATTAATTTTTGGGACAGCTGATGCACATACCTTTCGACCCCCCCTGTATGGGGATAGTAAAGAGCGTTAAAAATACAGAACTTTATATTGTTTTTTTTAATTTTTTATCCCTTTGAATTTTAGTAAACTTTTCAAAACGCCAAAACCATAACCAAAATGAATTGCAGGAAATATAAAAATCAAGTAACTAAGAATTTTTTTGCTCTTTAATGAATAATAAATTGTTGATAAGATGATTATCAGCAAATAAATTAATATCAAAAAAATAAAAAGGAAAAGAGAGAATTTTGAAAAAAAACTAAACACAAAAAGCAAGAACAAAATTAATAAAAAAATACCCGGTGCAAAAACTTTGAAATTGAACATATCAAGCAATTTTAGAACCTTAAGACGCCAGAAGCCATAATTCATCTGCTGTTTGAATATTCCTGAGATAGTATTTCTACGAAAATAATAGGTGATTGCATCAGGATTTACGTAAAGATTATATCCGAGCTTATACGTTAGTCTATTGTTTAATTCCATATCTTCCCCGACCGCTAATTCAGGGTTATAAAGTCCGACATTTGTTAGTTTCTTTATATCATAGAGACAGGCATAGGCATTATCGACTTTTTCGATTTTTTTCTTTTTTAGAAATGAAGCCTTTGTTGTTCCAATAATAATACTTTCAAAAGCTATTTCTGAGGCAATTGAAAATAAGGTATTTTCGGCATTTTTATAAATACTGCCCACTCCGATAATTTTGTCGTCGGTTTCAGAAAGTTTTGAATAAGAAGAATAAAGCTGCTCGAGCCAGTCTTTTTCAGCAAAGCTATGAGCATCAATATAGGCAACCAGTGGGGTTTTGGCAAAAGTAATACCCAGATTTCTTCCCGATGATTGAAGAATTTTTTCATTTTTAAGAAGGATTATATTATTATTTTTCTGGATATAATCCTCGACAATTGACTGAGTGGAGTCCTGAGACATTCCATCAACTATAATAATGAAAATATTTCCTTTGTAAGTTTGATTTAAGAGCGAGTCAATGCAATAAGAAATGAATTTCTCTTCATTTCGGGCAGCAATAACAACGGATATATCAGGATATTCTGACAGAAAAAATGATTATTTATTAAAAAAACCAATTTAATGATTTTGTTCAGAAAAACAAAAAACTGTTATAAATATATAACAAAGGAATGAATGAATGGATAAAAATAGAAAATTACAATTTTTTTCTAACTCATTAATCATAATATTCTTAATTTTATATTTTTCAATTTTTTAAAATATGTTAAATAAATGAGTTTACAAAGAAACGATCAGGAAATCAGAAGATTAGAAGAACTCGAAGAACTCGAGCAAGCAGGGATTAATGTATTCCCATATTCATTCAATAAAAACATATCAAACAAAGAGATACAAACAAATTTCAGAGACGACGATCCTTCGAAATTCGAAAATGTCAGTGTTGCCGGACGAATAATGACAATAAGAACAATGGGAAAAGCAACATTCTGCGATATTCGGGACGAAAGTGATAAGATTCAAATATATTTTAAACAAAATGATTTGCCGGATTTTTATGATAAACTAAAGTTACTGGATATCGGAGATATTATCGGGGTTGAGGGTTTTGTTTTCAGAACCAGAATGGGCGAGATTACTGTTCACGCAAGGAAGGTTGAAATCCTGTGTAAATCTCTAAGAGTTTTGCCAACACCAAAAGAAGAGATTGATGAAGCAGGAAACAAAATCGTATACGATGCTTTTGCCGATGTTGAGCAACGATATCGTAAGAGGTATCTTGATTTAATTGTCAATCACCAAATCAGGGAAACCTTTAAAAAAAGAGCTAAAATTATTACAGAGATGCGTCATTATTTTGATTCACGTGGCTGGCTCGAAGTCGAAACTCCTATCCTGCAACCTTTGTATGGTGGGGCAACAGCAAGACCTTTTATTACTCATCATAACGCTCTGGACATAGATTTATACCTTAGAATAGCCGATGAGCTTTACCTTAAAAGATTGATTGTTGGAGGTTTCGAGGGAGTTTATGAAATCAGCAAGAATTTCCGAAATGAGGGTATGGACAGAATGCATAATCCTGAGTTTACATCAATGGAAATTTACGTTGCATACAAAGATTATAACTGGATGATGGATATGACAGAAGACCTGCTGATAACAATAGCCAAAAAGGTTAATGGAACAGAAATGTTAGAATATGACGGGAGGGAGATTAAGCTTGAAAAGCCTTTCAGAAGGGCTAAAATGTATGACCTTCTCCTTGAATATACTGGTATGAACCTAAAAAATTTAACAAGAGAAGAACTTTATAATGCTGCCAAAAAACTTAATGTTGAAGTTGAAGAAAAATCAGGTGCGATGAAAATTCTTGATGAAATATTTTCTGTGAAAGTTCAACCACATTTAATTCAGCCCACTTTTATGATTGATTATCCGGTGGAGATGTCCCCACTTGCAAAAAAACATAGAAGCGAGGAAGGTATTGTTGAACGATTTGAATTATTTATTGCCGGGTTCGAAGTCGCAAATGCATTTTCGGAACTGAACGACCCTCGTGATCAGAGACAAAGACTCGAAGAGCAGGCTCTAATGCGTGCCGGTGGTGATGAAGAGGCTATGGTTGTTGACGAAGATTTCCTGTATGCCCTTGAAGTTGGAATGCCTCCAACTGCCGGACTTGGAATTGGAATTGACAGACTTGTTATGCTGCTTACCGGAGAAAAATCAATCAGAGATGTTTTATTTTTCCCGCAAATGAGACCGGAAAAATCCAAAATTTAATTTTTTTGATGTAAAGTGCTTAAATTTTATCATAGCATATATCTCGGTCTTTTATCCTTTTTTAATTTCAAAAAGGATAATTTTAATAAGAGCATTATGGTTGTCTTTATTTTATCCTTTTTTCAAGGGATAAATATTGCAACGTTAATAATTTATATTAATGCATTATATAAATTACATCTTATCTTAAAATTGGTTAGTCTGATTGTTTTTATTTTGCTGGTGATAGTCAACTACCTGATTTTTTTGCATAAGGACAGATACAGATTTTTTTTTAAGTTGCTTAATGATCCGGAATCAGACATACATAAAAAGCAAAACAGAATTAAAATAATAATAATTTCATATTTTGTAGTTTCGATAATTCTATTTGTTTATGTTGAAATTTATGATGCATTAAACGGGAATTTCAATCAAATTTGGTATTATTTAAATAAATATTTCAATATATAGTGAAATATATTCTGATAATAAACGGAATGTTCTGGATATTTTTATCAACTCTTTTGATATCAATAAATTTTAGCATCAAATCTTCATCTGATATTATATCATTGATTAGAGTATATTCTTTAGTAATCTCAGTTATTGGAATAATTAACGGCTTTTATTTTCTTAAAGTTGGATTAGATTACGATAAGAGAAAAATATTCAGGAAATTAAGCGGAATATTGAAGAAAATGCTAATAAAAAATAATTATAAAATGACTGTTTTTAATTTTCAGTCAGAGGCAAAAATAAAGGATAAAATTTTCGATAAATTTATTGATTTTCGATTTTCAATGAAAGAAACAAATTTAAAAATAAGTGATACAGGTATAATTACTTTTAATTTAAGCAGAAGAAAGTCAGGTAGTTCAAATGGATAATCCATATTCATCCAGATATCTTGCAAATGAGCCTTATTATGCTAAACCAAAAAGCACACATTGGAGCGTCCACCTTCTATTGTTTTTAGCAACTTTTCTTACCTGCACAATAGCAGGAGCCCTTTGGGCGGGGGAAAATTACTTAGATATAGCAAATTGGTCATCTGGTTTAACGTATGCAGTTCTTGTTTTAACTTTTTTATCGGCTCATGAATTTGGTCATTATTTTGCAGCTCGATATCATAAAGTTGATGCAACACTGCCCTACTATATTCCAATCCCAATTCCCGAAATAATGCTGTTCGGAACATTCGGGGCAGTGATAAAAACCCGAAGTCCAATCACAAGCAAAAAAGCACTATTCGATATTGGTGTAGCCGGACCTATTTCTGGTTTCATTGTATGTTTGATTTTTTTAATAATTGGATTTCAAACACTTCCACCAAAAGAATTCATATATACGATACACCCACATTATCAGATAACAGGAGTATTAGATACGGGTCTTCATTTTGGCGACACTCTCCTTTTTTCATTTATGAGCAGCTTGTTTGCTAATCCAAACGGTTGGCTGCCGCCAATGAATGAGGTTTATCATTATCCATTTTTATGCGTTGGCTGGTTCGGTTTATTTGTAACAGCCTTAAATATGCTCCCGCTTGGTCAGCTTGACGGCGGTCATGTTACTTATGCTATGTTCGGAGAAAAGCAGCATATAATAGCAAAATATGTATGGTGGCTGATAGTAATAATAGGTTTTGGTTCAGTGCTATCGTTATTATATGAATTGCTGAACTATGATAATCCATCAGGGATTTATATTTTCTTGCAAAATACAATTCTGCCTGTTTTGAGCTGGATAAAACAAACAATACCATGGTATTTTCAAGGATGGGGCGGATGGATTTTCTGGGGATTGATAACCCGGTTTTTTATAAAACTCAAACACCCTCCTGTTTATGATAATACTGTTCTCGACCCGAAGCGAAAAATAATTGGCTGGATTGCATTAATTGCACTATTACTCAGTTTTTCTTATAATGGAATTTATTTTGTTGAATAATTCAATTTTGATAAGTTAGAAAATGCTGAGAAAAAAACGAACTTTTTTATTAAGTTATAGAAAAATTTTTTACAAATAATTTAGAAAGAAAATGTCAGCAAAAGAAAACAAAGAGGCAGTAGAGCCAAAAAAAATGAGCGAAGAAAAACTAAAAGCAGTCAAAACTGCAATAGAACAAATCGAAAAAAATCATGGTAAAGGCTCAATTATGAGGTTGAGCGACACAAACATAGTGCAGGTTGATGCCATTTCTACCGGATGTCTATCGCTTGACAATGCAATTGGAATAGGCGGAGCGCCACGAGGTAGAATAACCGAAATTTTTGGTCCGGAATCATCAGGAAAAACAACTGTATCACTACATGTAATTGCAGAGGCACAAAAAATGGGCGGTCTGGCTGCATTTATTGACACTGAGCATGCCCTTGATATAAATTATTGCCAAAGGCTTGGAATAGACCTAAACTCTCTTTTGCTGTCGCAACCCGAATTTGGCGAGCAAGCTCTCGAAATAGTTGAAACGCTCGTTAGAAGCAGTGCTATTGATGTTATTGTAATAGATTCAGTAGCAGCTTTAACGCCAAGAGTAGAAATTGAAGGTGAAATGGGCGATGCTCAGATGGGGTCTCAGGCAAGACTTATGTCTCAGGCAATGCGAAAATTAAATGCCGCAATCGGAAAATCGAACACATGCGTAATTTTTACCAATCAGCTCAGAAGCAAAATCGGTGTAATGTTTGGAAATCCCGAAACAACTACAGGCGGCAATGCACTTAAATTTTATGCTTCAGTAAGGATTGATATTAGAAGAAAAGAAGTAATAAAAGAAGGGCAGGATATTATCGGCAACCGTGTCAGAGTGAAGGTGGTCAAAAACAAAGTAGCACCCCCTTTCAAAGAAGTTGAGTTTGATATATTATATAATGAAGGCATTTCGAAGCTGGGCGATATGATTGATTTAGGAACAGAGCACGGTTTAATTACAAAGAGCGGATCATGGTATTCATTCAAGGGTGAAAGAGCTCAAGGCCGTGAAGGAATGAAAAAGCTGCTTAATGAAGATAAAAACCTTTATGCAGAATTGGAGCAAATGGTTAAGGAATTATTTAAATCGAAGAAATAAGGATATTCAAGATGATTCCAAGATACACACGACCGGAAATGGGGAATATCTGGACAGATGAAACAAAATATTCAATCTGGCTGGAAATTGAAGTTCTTGCTTGCGAAGCTCTTGCGGCACTGGGAGAAATTCCCGAAGCATCAGCCAAAAAAATCCGTCAAGAAGCAAAATTTGATGTTGCAAAAATTTTAGAAATCGAAAAAATAACCAAACACGATGTTATTGCTTTTTTAACAAACTTAGAAGAATATATCGGCGAGGAAGCAAGATACCTCCATCTGGGAATGACTTCAAGCGATGTTCTTGACACTTGTCTTGCTGTCCAATGCAAACGTGCCGGTGAAATTCTTCTTCAAGGTTTAATTCGGTTAAAAGATGTTCTGAGGAAAAGGGCTATTGAATTTAAAAATACACCCTGCATCGGTCGTTCTCATGGTGTTCATGCTGAACCGATGACCTTCGGGCTAAAATTTGCCTTATGGTTTTCTGAGTGCCAGCGAAATATCGAAAGACTTGAAAAAGCAATAAAAGATGTTGCTGCAGGAAAAATCAGCGGTGCAGTTGGAACATTCGAGCATATATCTCCTAAAGTGGAGGAATATGTCTGTTCAAAACTGGGAATAAGTCCGGCTTTGATATCCACTCAGATTGTTCAGAGGGACAGGCATGCATTCTTTCTGTCAACTCTGGCAATTATAGCCTCCATGCTTGAAAAAATTGCACTCGAAGTCCGTCATTTGCAGAGAACGGAAGTTCTTGAGGCTGAGGAATATTTTTCAAAGGGTCAAAAAGGCAGTTCAGCAATGCCGCATAAACGAAATCCAATTACTGCCGAAAATATATGCGGTCAGGCACGTTTGATACGCTCAAATGCACTTGCAGCAATTGAAAACAATGCCTTGTGGCACGAAAGAGATATTTCCCATAGCAGTGTTGAGAGAATTATTCTCCCCGATTCAACGATTTCTCTTGATTATATACTTAATAAAACAATTGATTTGCTCGAAAAATTGATTGTCTATCCCGATAATATGCTCAAAAATCTAAATTTAACAAACGGTTTAATTTATTCCCAGAAGGTTTTGCTTGCACTGACTAAAAAAGGATTAAAAAGGCAATACGCTTATGAGCTTGTTCAAAAATCAGCTATGAAAACATGGGAGACAAAGCAAAATTTTTATGATTCCGTTGTCGGGAACGATGAGTTGATGACTCATTTAACAAAAGATGAAGTAACAAATCTTTTTTCATTTGATGAAATTTACAAGTCTGTAGATTATATTTTCAACAGACTTGGTATAAAATAAACATTTGGATTTTAACAGAAAGAAATCATAATTCCATTATTTCATCATCATTGAAACCATAGGAATTCATCCAGTATTTCTTGGTTAGCCTTATCATTCCAGTTTGCGAAATTTTCAAATCTCTTTCGATTTTCTGACTATTATCTGAATCATTCAGAATCAATTTGAAGGACGGACATTGTATGTTTCCGAAATTAAGCTCAACAATCCATTGAATTAACTTATTCAGAGTTTTTTCGACCAGTTTGATATCAGAAAGGATAACATCTTTTCTGACTTTAAAATGTGTTTGAGAAGCCGCAAGAGACCCCATTTCGATTTCAGTCGTTAAAGTTTGCGATAGAATGGCTTTTGAAATTTCGGCATTGCAGAATTTTATGAGTTCTTTATAAAGACTTATGGAGCTAAATCTAACGGCTTCCTTCATTTCAATTTCAATATCCGAAGGTGAGACGATAACAGAATCTTCTGCCATATCCGCAAGAACATCAGCAAGTTTTTGAATTTCTTCGGAGGAAGCCCCACGTGTGTAATGCCCGAGAATCAGAGGCATACCGTATTTTTCGGTGAAATTAACCCAGAATTTAATACCCCCATTTTTAAATATAACCGCCCAATAGCACTTCGAGAGGAGGGAATGACCATAAGGATTGAGATAGTCAGGTTCAAATTGAACATTTAAAATTTTCATAGGGGGTGGGTGAATTCCATCTGGCACTGATGACTTTTTGAATTTGAGATTACCCTTGATGTCAAAAAAGAACCATTCCTGCGGTTTGGCAATCAAGTTGCTTGGCACAACGAATTTTCTCTGTCCTTCTGTTTGCTTCCACATTACTTCTATTGGCTGATAACCAAAGAGTGGGGCTTCGAGTATATCCCTTTGAATCTGATTTATATCGAGTGAATTAAATACATCTTCGATGAATTTCAGAGCTTTCGTTTCAGAATTATTTTGTGCTATTGTATATTCAAGCCCCAGAAGACCGCTTTTTCGGGATTGAATGCAGCTCCAAACATGAGGGTCGCTCTTCAAATCCCTATATGCTTCAATGGTTTTTCCTGTTCTTCTTAAAATTTTATCCGGGTTTGGCAGATTATTCATAATACTAAACAAAAAGTTCTGATTTTCCCTGTTTACAAGTTCAGTAAAGAGATTTTTTGTGTTCATATATCCTCACTTTCCAGCAGAACCAATCAGAAAACCAAGAATAATGCCACCGGTTATATAAAGCGGAACTTCCCACCATTGTTCTTCTTTTGGTTTGCTCTTAATGATTTCAATTTTTCTCAAAATCATTGTGTCCGGAGCTGAATTTAATTTGATTGATAAAAGATTATCGGGGAATTCATATATTGCACTGATGGTATCCTGATTGATTATGGTATCTAATTTAGAAATAAAGGGGTTAGTAACAATCTGACTGTCAGATGTTTTAATAATCTTTGTTTTAACTTTTGTTATATATATTGGTTCAGAATATTTTATTTTCTCAACAGAATCCTTGATATAGATTTCTTTAATGTTATTAATTTCGGTGGATTTATCATGTTTTAAAAGATAGCCTGTCAGAAATCCAGCTGTGAGGCTTAAAACAAGCAAAAGATAAATATTGATTCTCATAAACTATCCCTCCAATCAGAAAATCCGGGTAGCTTTTTTAAACAATTATAGCATTTGGTTATTACATCATTAAATGTGTTTGATGCGGAACCTGAGAATCCATTTCTGAGATATTGATTAAGCTCAGGAACATATTCGCTGTCTCTTATAATTGCGTCAAAAATGTCCGGGCTCCTTCGGGAATTTTCATTTCTGTAAATCTCGAAGTAAATTCTTGTATCGAGATCGCAACCAGTAATTTTCAAGTAATTATCAGAATTGTTTTTGAGTGCCATAAATCTCTCCAAATTAAAATCTAATTTCCGAAAAAAATCCTACAGCATGCCATCGAATAGTAGCATCTTGTTCTCCGCTAACTTTGATGATAAGGGCTTCGTTTGTGTCGTCAGCTTCAATGCTAACATCCCAGCTGAGTCCGCTATCGGCAATCACAGTTTTGATAATTGACCCAACTAAAGCAGTTGAATTTAAAGAATTTCTTTGAATAGCCCCATCAATTTTCCATGACTTTGTCTTGTTGAGATTGTTATTACGGGCTGTAACAAGAATCAGAAAAGTAATACTGCTTTGAGAAATCAGCACACACCTTTGATTCGAGCCGTTTAGAAATAATTCTGTTTGAGCCGAGCTATTAGTTTCGCCATACCACTGAACTTCGCTTTTCAAATACTTTGGCGAGCCACTGCCATCAGCAGTTTTAACTACCTCACCATAACGTTCGACTTTTGAATAATAACCTAGAGCAACTGAATTAGACTTTGAATTAGTATTCGATTGACGTCCGAGAGCAACACTTTGATTGCTTCCGGTTGAGGAATAACCAATAGCCACGCCGTCATAACTACCGTTCGAGGCTCTTCCAAAAGCAGCACCTGCATTAGTTCCATTGGATAAACTTCCAAAAGCAGTAGCATAAGATACACCTGCAGCTTTATTACCAAAGAGAGCATTCTCCTGAGATTGAAGAGCCCCTGTTCCCGGATAAAATGGCTGCCAGTTAGTTCCATCCCAGATAAAAGCTTTAATACCTTGAGAATAAATGACTTCGATATCTGTGATTCCCTCTTTAATTGTCAGATAACCCGAAGAAGAATGAGATTGAGAATTACGGATAATAAAAAATTGTCCAATGAATTTTCCGGTAGCTGGTAGAGTTATAGTTCTGTTTGTTCCGTTCGGATTGATAGATTGATAAGGTGAATCATTATTGGAAAGAGTAATATTTCCGCTCAAAATTTGGGCATTCAGTTCAAAAAATGGCTTCCATTCAATTCCTTTATCTTTTGTATTGTCAGCTGTCAGAACAAAGCCATTGCTTCCAGCTGACAATATATCGTATTGGGTCTCACCTAACCCTACAAGCAAATCACCTTTTGCAACGAAATCACTTTTTTTTATCTGCTCCTCATTAAGAACGTTCCCAAGTCCGATTTGCATTTTTGTAACATTATGAGGGTTGTCTTCAGAAGCAAGATGAAGCTGAATATTTTCATCTTTTGGCTCGTAATAATTATCGTGATTGTGTGAAACGTCAGCTTTATTGCTTAATTCAGTGCTTAAATCTTCCTGATTGTTAATTTCGCCTTCGATATAGCCCCATTTGGACGCAACGACGATAGTTTCAGCGGGAAGAAGATATTTGACCGGCATTTTTACCTCTTTTAATCATTATTAGACATTGTTATTGAAAGGATTCCATTTGTTATTCCATTCTTTTTGTATAGAATTTTCAGATATTTGAA
The DNA here is from genome assembly GCA_964473465.1 of uncultured Hyphomicrobiales bacterium. Classification (GTDB taxonomy): domain Bacteria; phylum Bacteroidota; class Ignavibacteria; order Kapaibacteriales; family UBA2268; genus CALHRB01. The sequence goes on along the minus strand of CAYYPE010000002.1, from coordinate 242,395 downwards.
GCAGGGATAGAAAACAAGCAATTCAGTGTCATTTATATTCGAACCGGAATTAATATTTAAGACTTTCGAGATAGTAGAAAACTCCATATCGTTAGAAAGAAGAAAGATTAACTCGCCGTTTAGTTCGCCCGTTACTCCATCCCAAGAAACCTGGAGAGATTTTAATTTTTGCTCTTTTCCGGGAGAATCAAAAAATGAATAACTTTCAATCAATACCCAGTCTGATTCGGCATCAAGAGCCATATTATGTTCTCGAAATATTTCAATCATAGCTTGAGTTTTAGATTAACAAACAAATTAATTATATGTTTTGAAGCCCGTCAATCCTTTAATAGCTATTCCGTATAACCTGTGATAAAGATTACGCTTTTTTACAAACACACCCTCTATTTTCTTATTTTCAATTGTTTTTGTAGTATTGAAGGCAACGGTTTTGACCCAGCCTTTCGGCATAACCGAAATAATTCGCTCGATATGACCAAAAGCAGAATTGCCTTTCCTCCAGATAATCAGGTCATCTATTACTGGTTTGCAATAAGACCGTTCCCCGAATTTTTTTGAGTGATGAAAAATTTCCAGAGCAAGACCTGTCCTTTTGATTGGAATCAGCTTTTTATCCATACTCAAGAGTTCTGTTGCCTTCACGAAGCAGAAATACTGCCCTGCGGCACAGTAAGGATATCCTTCTGTCAAACCAACAGATTCAAGATATTGTTTTATCGCTTTTCCGTCGTTTCTATTTGTCTTCTCAATAGTGCCGATCTGATTCATCATCACTTCCCTTGATTTAAGGAGCAGGGTTTCCGGGCATTTCAATTCATATCTTTCAAATGAATATATTTTTATGCTGATAAATAATAGGCTAAAGAATATCAGAAAAAGGGTGTTTTTCATAATTCTCCTTAATTAGAAAATTGGGCAATATATACGCCAAGAACAGTCAATCCGACCAGAATATGAACCCCAAGAAAGATAAAACTGATAGCCTGAATTAAAAAGTAATTTGATTTTGTATCTTCTTTTTCTCTGGACTGATATAAACCCCTGACAAAATCAATATTAGTATATGCAAAAAGACAGAATCCCGAAAGAGCAAGAGCTAAGCTTTCAATAGTTAGAATAACAAGAATTGTTTTTAGTTCAGCTAAACCCCATCCTAAAAGCCATAGGGAAATTAATCCAATTGAAATCCAGACTGAATGTCTGCTAATGAAAGAATAAATTGTTTTCATATTTGTTTTATTATTATTAATCATCAAAACTATTTAGTAAATCTTCTGGAAAAGTTCTTGGTTTTCCCTCTTTGTTTGATATAATAACAGGCGGTCTGGAATCCGAAAAAGCTATGGCATTTATCAGCACAATACCTTCCCGGATATCTTTTAACAACCTGACAGCATTGAGTTTTCTGAATGTAACTGTCTGAGAAATCTGACTTTTCTGATAATAAATCTCAAAAAGATTAACAAAAGTGAGGTCTGTTGATAATTTATTAATAAGGGGATCCACCGGCTCGGAAAGGGGAGTATGGTATCTACCATTAAGATAGGCATCGATAAGCGTATCAGCTGAAGAGCGGGCATAAGAAGTTCTCTCGGTGTTAATTTCCGTTCCGGTAGGATCACCCGTTAGCTTTGCAAGATCAGATTCAGACATTTCTTTCAGCAGGTCATTATCTGTCGAATAAGCCATAGAATAAAACTTTCAAAAATTTATGGAACAAGTAACATTTTGATAAAACCGGGACCTGAAATTGATTCAAGAGCCCTGCCGTTGATTGCAGAATTTTCACCAGCTTTAATTCCCAATCCATTTGCGGCTGAGGTAATGTTTTCACCAGCATTTATTCCGGTAGTCATCTCTATTCCGATAGTTCCAAGCGTTACAACTGAGGCTAATTCATCTTTCAGCCAATCTGTCTCTGTTACTCCAAGTGATTTTACGTTTTCGGAGCATAGCGAACCAAGATGAGAAATAAACCTGAAGCCAGGAAGGTCTTCTTTTGCCTTGATAGTAATTGCTTGAACAGGTTGATAGGTTATTTGATTCTTTGTCATTTTTTCTCTCCTAATTAATATGATTAGTATTATAGATTAGAAACCCTGCATCTTTTGCTGTGATTTGAATTGAATAATTATCAGTATTGCGGATGATTTTGATTTTACCGCCATTTTCGTAGTAGGTGTCTATTTCGGGCTTTCCTTCACGCTGAAGAGTGTAACCAAAGCTTGGATTATATTCCGAACGCAGAGCTCTATCGCTTCTGTCAACATAAGCCAGTATAATATTATCCAGCCAGACATCGCTGAAATTTACTCCATCATCACTATAAACTGCAGAACCGACAAAGACATTCGGAATGTCAGTAAGTTCAGACAGTATATTTTTACTTACTTTTGAAATACCAGAATATTTAACCCTTTCGAGAAGCTTTGGATGATTAATAAGAGCTTGATAGCATTTATCGCCGATAACCATAGTATTTGGATATCTTGCAATCAGGCTCCTCATTTTTGCAGCGGAATTTCTTATGATAAGTATCGGGTCAGCGTTCTTTGTATAATCATCAAAAGCCTGATTTTCGGTTACCTCGTATATAAGATCCTCATTAAAATTATCTGTATTCTGGACTAAATCTGCCGCTTCTTTTTCTCTTCCTAATTGAAGAATATCAACAAGTTCTTTGGTGATTCTTTGTTCATAGCGGCTAAAATCGGGTGATTCTTCCTCCTCAATGTAATCAATTGATATTTCAATATCTCTCTCTTTTGTTTCGAAAGTAATGAATTCAATGTCAGACGGAGGAATTCTGTTTGATTGAGCCTTTATGGCTCTGTAAGTATCTCTGATTAAAAATGCTTCTTTACCAAAAACAGGTATTTTACCTTTTAACTTGCTTACCTGAATTGTAGGAAAGAGAGCTTCAGCAACCAGATTAGAGTTAGTGTAACCTTGTGCAACTGTTGTAAGCACGGGGTCAATCATTCTTAGTTCATCAATTCTTGATTGTGACATAATTTTTCCTTTTAATTATTTAAAAAATTTAACTTTGAGCTTCGATTACAGCTTCTTCGTAGGAAAGCGTTGGATTCTCATTCATAATTTCAAGAGCCCTGTTATGAAGAGCCATCCTTTCGGCTTGAAACTTTTTACCCGAGAAAGATAAATTATCATCCTTCTCTCTTTTCGGTTGTCTAACGGCAAATTCATCGGTATTAAATTGAGGAGAAAGTCCTGTTATAAAATTTTTTATCCTGACAATCAGGTCTTCATTTTCCGAATAGTCCGACATCAAACTTTCAGTGTCAGGTTGTTTTTTTATACCCCTTTCGTAAATCAACTGCATAATATCCAAAAGGTTTTCGCTTTGGGCAGGGCTTAATTTTAAAGTATTATTTGAATTTACGGCAGAATTAATAAATTCTCTGAATTCTCTGATTTTGGCTTCTTTGATAAGATTTTGAATAATCCTTTCCTTATCTTCCAGAATTTTAGATATGTTTTTATTTTCCTGCTCAAGAAAATTAATTTTTTCGATTAAAGCGGTTTTTTCTGGTGTTTCACTTTCTGAAAAATCATTAAGCTTAAAGGAAGTAATAAATTCTGGGCTATCAAAATCATTAAAAGAAATATTTTTCAAACCTTTAACTGCTGGTGTTGCAGCTCCAAGCAAACCAACATGTCTCAACATCAAATCCGGAAACAGAGAAACCGATACTTTTCTGAATGCTCCCTGCCTGACCTGTTCAATTAACTCAGGGGCGAGATTTTTTAATTTAGCAAGAAGTATTCCCCCACGACGGGCAAGACGCTCCACCCACCCATAAGCAGGAGTATTATCCTTTGGATGTCCGATTACAACAGGAGCTTCGCATGAATTATCCGATGAGACAGACTGATTATATTTTTCAGCAATTGAAGAAATGTCCTCAACCGAAAAAGACCGTTCATTGCCTGAGGAATCGGTGTGAACTCCTGATTTAAAAATTTCAATCCACATAATTAATCCAAAATTTATTAACAAAAAACAATCACAAGTGCAAAACTATTGGATGCTCCATGCCAACCCCATTGAATTAAGCAGGAAATTATGCAGATAAAGTGCAGGAAAAAAGTAAAATAACAATTTTTATATTTAACAAAAATACTTTTGTATCATATACTTTATTCAAGATTTGAAAAGAAATAACGATATTTAATGTGTTGATTTATTTTTTATGAAAAGGGATAAAAATGGAATTTTCTGATGACCCTTATGTGCTGGAATTGCTGCCAGAGTTTGTTGATACATGGCTGGAAGATATCTCAACACAATTGAACGTTCTGATTGAAAGCAATAACAGCGATGAACTCTACAGGATGGGGCATACCCTTAAAGGTTCATGTTTGCAGTTTGGACTGGAAAGCATTGCAAGTTTAGGTATTGAACTGATGGGTTATGCTAAAGAAAAAAAATGGGAACAGGCAAAACTTCTCGAACGCAAGCTTTTGAATGAGTTCGATAGAATAAAGAAAGAACTTTCTGCAAAATAAATATCAAAGCAGGCGTCAAGGAATTTTTTTTTCTTAACTTATTTTCTTATTTTTTCCGTTGTAATTATTTTGCTTCTTAATTAAACTATGGAGCAGTTATGAAAAACAATGGAATGAGAATTTTTACCTTCATTTTTATCATTATTATTTCCTCTCAAATCAGTTTTTCGAAAATCAGAATAGTAGTTCTTCCCTTTCAAAATATGGATGGCCATCTTGAGCTGAATTTAGTATCCTATCAATTGAGCGACTCGCTTAATTTAAAGTTGCTTGAGGACGAAGAACTGACTGACAAAGTCGAAATTGTTCCTCTTGATTCTGTCGAAATGGTTATGGCAGACTTGAATCTGGATCCAACAAATCCACAATATCCCTCGGATATGTGGAAAGCAATTGCTTTGCTGAATGTCGAAAAGGTGGTAACAGGAAATTTCAATGTTCAGGCAGAGAGATTTCTGATTAATGCTTACATTTATGATGTTGCAACAAAATTGCCAGACCCTGAATATCAGGTGAGAGATATTTTCAAAAAGAGGGAAAAGATATTCGATTCAATCGGAATCATATCCAGAAAGATAAAAGACGGTCTTAAGAAATAAGAGCTTAAAAAGGTTCTTCTTCGATTTCCTCCTCGAAATAATATGTATCGTTAGTTTCGGGGGGAATATTATTGCGTCTCGATGTATCGAGATTATCGAACCTTGTTAAGTCTTTATCGAAGTATAATCTAACGCTGCCAATTGGACCGTTTCTCTGTTTGCCAATAATAATTTCGGCAGTATTTTCGGTTGGAATCTGATCGTCATAGGTTTTTATACCATAATGTTCAGGCCTATAGATGAAGAGAACAACATCAGCATCCTGCTCAATACTTCCGGACTCACGCAAGTCGGAAAGCATAGGACGCTTGTCGGCTCGGCTTTCGACACCTCTGTTCAACTGTGCAAGTGCAATAACCGGAATATTGAGTTCTTTCGCAATTTGTTTCAAGGAACTCGAAATAATCGAAATTTCTCTTTCTCGGCTTTCGGCCTTCGGGGGGTGAATCAATTGAAGGTAGTCAACCAGAATCAATCTGATACCATGCTCGGCTTTCAATCTTCGGCATTTAGCTCGTAGCTCTGTTATTGAAAGAGCAGGGCTATCATCAATAAACATTGGAGCTTTAGCCAGCTTGCCAATTTTCTTAACAATGACAGATAAATCCTTCTGGCTAATTTTTCCAGTTCTGATTTTATGGGAATTGACTTTTGTTTCAGCGCTGATTAATCTTATAACTAATTGCATGTCAGACATTTCAATCGAAAAGAAGGCAACCGGGATGTTTGCATCAACAGCGGCATTTCTTGCTATCGAAAGAGCCAGAGCAGTTTTTCCCATCGAAGGACGGGCAGCAATCACTATGAAATCTGAGTTCTGGAAGCCACCAAGAAGTTCATCAAGATCTCTAAAACCAGAAGGAACTCCTGTATAGGATTTAATGTCTCTTTCAACGAGCTGATTAATATATTCAATTGTCTGGTGGGTCAGGGTATTTAGGTCAACAAAAGAGCGGGCGAATCTTTTCTCGGCAATCTCAAAAATCTGGCTTTCTGCTCTGTCAACTTCTTCGAGAGCGTCAGTAGATTCGTCGTAGTTATTAACAAGGATATTACCAGCAGCATTGATGAGACTTCGCTTAATAAATTTTTCCTGAACAATTCTCGCATGGAATTCTGCATTTGCTGAAGTAGGAGTTGCATCATTCAATTCAGCAAGGTAATAAGTTCCACCAATTTTGTCAAGGATTTTTCTCTTATTTAACTCTTCTGACAAAGTTAGCAGGTCAACGCTAATTCCTCTTTCGTAAAGAGAAATTATAGCATCGAAAATCAAGCGATGCCTCTCATGATAAAAACTATCTGAATCAATGAGTTCGAGTGATTTGGAAATTGCAGTTTTATCAATAATCATTGCACCCAGAAGGGCTTTTTCGGCATCATCAGAGTGCGGAGGAATCTTACTACCCAAAATTTCTCCAACCTTAGGGTTGTCGAGTAAACTTAGACTTCCCGAGGTTCTTTTCGAGCTATTATTTTTTTTACTGTTTGTATTAATATTATTCATTTAAATTTCAAATTATAAATTTTAAAAAAATGGGAAGCAAAGATTGAATTTTTTTTTGTCATATTTTAAATTTTTTTTTTCACAAATTCTTAACTCGTATGTTAATAACGAATGAAAATCTTGATAAATTTCATTAAACAGTTGCCGATAATATATTTGCGATGGATATGAAAAAAATATTGATAATAGACGATGCTGAATTTATACTTGATAGCACGGCAACCTTGCTAAAATATGAGGGTTACGAGGTTTTTGCCGCTCCTAACGGTCAACTCGGAATAAAATCAGCTTTTGAACAAAAACCAGACATGATAATTTGTGATATTGCGATGCCGGGAATTGACGGATTCAAAGTCCTTGAAGAAATCAGGCGAAATCCCGAAACAGAATCAACTCCTTTCATTTTTCTTACAGCTTTCTCAGAAAAATCAAAAATGAGAGCCGGTATGGAACGTGGGGCTGATGACTTCATCGTAAAACCCTATACTCACGAAGAATTGATTCTGGCTATTGAAGCACAATGGGCTAAAAGAAACCGTCTCGAAAAGAAATTAACAGAAAAAATAGAAGAAGTTGGCAGAAGCGTTACATCCGTCCTTCCTCATGAGTTTCGGACTGTTCTTAATGAAGTAATCGGAACAGCAAAATACATGAATACAGATGTTGACAATTTAACCAAATCCGAAATTCTTGAATTTTCTAATGACATTATTATGTCTTCGAAAAGACTATTGAAAATAACAGAAAACTTTCTGCTATTTGTAAGGATAGAAGCATTAGCGTCAGACCCCGTTCAAAAACAACAACTAAGAAATTTCAGAACAGACGAGCCGTTTTCAATTTTTCTGGATATTGCTTCTTCCAAAGCTTTGCAGTATGATAGAAACGAAGATCTTGTGTTTGGAGATAATGTCGAGATGATATCTCTTGAAATTTCAACAGAGAGTTTTTATAAAATCGCAGATGAAATATTGGACAATGCTTTTAAATTTTCTCAAAAGGGTGATAAAATTCATATCAGTTCGTTTAGAAATGGAGATATGGCTGTTGTTAATATAAGCGACGAAGGCAGGGGAATGAATAACGAGCAGATATCCAAAATTTCTGCTCTTGCTCAATTCGAAAGAGCATTCTACGAACAACAAGGTGCCGGGATGGGTTTAATCATTGCAAAAAAACTTGTTGAACTTCATGATGGTATCTTTAAAATTGACAGCTCGGAAGGTAGAGGCACAACAATAAATTTCAGTCTTCATTGCAGAGATTTGATATAGATATTTCTATAAGGTTACCTGCAAATTTTTAGTGATAACAAATAAATCTAAAAAAATCAATCCAGCGTTTTACTAAAATTACGCCTCAGAAAGGAATCCCAAAAATCAGAGATAAAAATATACCCCCAAAATTATGTATTGGTTTGCCTTCGATACTTTCCAAACCATCGCCACCAAAAGGAATGTAATAATATCTTATGTTTACTCCAGATCTGGATTTCGAAGAAAATCCAAAAAATGCTCCGAGGTCAACAAAGAAATTAAACCTTGTATAAAAACTGGCATAACCAAATGAATTGAAAAATTCACGCTCATAGGGTGTGGATAAAATAAAAGCAGGTCCCAATCCAGCCGAAATAAAAGGTTTCAGATTATCGGACAATTGGTCCTCGAATAGAATTCTTCTAATTCCGAGCGACAAAGGGAACAAAAAAAGCCTGTTAATCTTACCGGGCACTCTATAGGAACCATCGGGATAAAGATAATCAATTTCATCTGTATTTCTTGCCCCGGAAATATAAAGATTTGAAAATATCTGAGTGTTTTTGTCCAAAGCCCATTGAATAAAAAAACCGGCACCTACCCCATTATCCGAAAACAGGAGATTGAAGCCCCACGTATCCGCAAAATCAGAAGCATCAGCATCACCAGATTTAATTAATGGACGGGGAGATTCAAAAATAAAGACAGTGTCAGGATTAAAAGGCTTCGGAGGTTCTCCCTTGATTTGGGTAAAACCATTTGAATATGTAATTAATCCTAAAGCAAATATTAATAATAACCTGAACATAATGCTTTTCATAGATTATAGAAACGAATAATAAAGTGTTAAAATTGCAGGATAAAATAAATTTTGTAATTTAGTAACCTAAATATTGACAAAATTATTTTTAAAAAGCAAAATCTGAAAAAATGCAGAGCTGGAAATGCAATTAAATAATCTGCTTGATGAAATAAACATCATTTTGCCGTGGGACTCGGCTTTAGAAAATGATAAAGTAGGATTGCAGATTAAGGTTAACGATGGAGAAGTTAGGAAAATACTTGTTACAATTGAAGTCAACGATGAAGTCGTTGATGAAGCTATTATAAAAAAGTGTGATACAATAGTAACTTTTCACCCCCTAATCTATTATCCTTTAGCTACAATCACAGAAACCGAAAGAGCTTCCAGAATTTGCATAAAATTAATACAGAATAATATCAATCTCATCTCAATTCACACAACTTTCGATGTCTATTCGCAGGGAACAAGTAGATTAATTTCCGACAAATTGGGTTTGGTCTTCGAAGAATTTTTGGAAAAGCATCCAAAATACGAAGGTCGTGGTCTTGGTGTTATTTCCAGATTTACTGAACCAGTCAGCACGGAAGCTTTCGTTGAATTGTTGTCAGATATTTTTTCATCGCCAATTAGATTTTGCAACGGAAAACAAAATAGAATCGAAAGAATAGGAATAATTGGAGGGAGTGGCTCATCATTTCTTGATAAGGCTATCTCAATGAATTTAGATGCTTTTATTACTGCTGATGTTTCTTATCATAAATTTCATCAGGCAAAGGATAAAATCCTTCTGGCTGACTTAGGTCATTACGAAATGGAAGTTTTCGTTGTTAATGGCCTTACTGATTTATTGGACGATATAGTAAACAAATTTGAAGATGTTGCAGTGATTTCATCAACAGTTCATACAAATCCTGTAAATTATTATCCAAAGGGAAATTTTATTGAAAATCAAAAAAAATTATTAGTTAATTATTAAATTGGAAAAATTATGGAGAATCAGCTTTTATACCTCGCCTCACTATCAAAAATAGATCAAAAACTTGATGAATTAAATGATGAATACGGTGATTTACCCGAAAAAGTTAAAGAACAAAAAGCCAAAGTTGCTGAGCTGGAGAATCTGGTTAACGAAACCAAGCAAATTCTCGAAGACGTTAAGAATTTCATATCAACCAGCAAACAGACCCTGACCGAACTCAAAGAAAAAGAAGAAAAGCTTTCCAAACAACAATTCAAAGTCAGAAACAATAAGGAATTTGATGCTATCACAAAAGAAATTGAGCATGCAAGATTTGAATTCAACAGAATTACCACTGAGCTAAGAACTGTTAATGTCAAAGAGGAAAATCTTTTGCTCACCCTTGTTCAGCAAGAGAAAGAATTGAAGGAAGCCCAATCTGAATTGGACGAACTGCTTGAGGAAGAAAAAGAAATCTCCTCCAACCAAAACGATGAGCTTAACGAATTAAATAAATTAAAAAAAGCGATTAAGTCAAAGATTTCAAAGAAAAATCTTGATGAATACAAACGTATTCGTTTGCTTCATAAGGATGCTGTAGTATTAATCAAGAAGAATAGTTGTTCAGGGTGTTATAGTAATGTTCCACCTCAGAAAATTGTTGAAATAAGAAATAATCTCGACTTTCTCTTTCATTGTGAGCATTGCGGTAGAATTCTCTATCCCGAAGAGATTCAGATAGATAAAAAAATTCTTACTATCACAACTTATTAGAGACAGAAAAAAATATATTGATATTTTTCAAATTTTTTCTGGTTAAAGATTATATCCTACCTCTATTTTTTTTAAATTTGCACTTGGAATACCATTAAAAAATGGAATTCCTTTTTGTTTTATTATCGGAGAAAAAAATTAATGGATCCCGACTCAGTTCGGAACATTTTTTTAAATAAAAATATCACGCCGGGAATCTAATCTCATAGTTTTCCCTCCGTGATATTCATCTTCCTAATGGAGGGAAAAATGTCAGCAATAAAAACTTTCTATCTAAGCAGGGTTCTGGGTAGCAGAATATACTCCCCTGAACTTGACGTTATAGGTAAGCTGGAAGATATTATCGTAGACATTAGCTACGAAAGACCAAAAATTGTTGCTTTGAAGCTAAAAACAGAAAAAGGCCATGAAGAATTCGATTCGGGTCCTTTCGACCTTATAAAACGAAGAGGTAAATATTATCTGGTTTGCAAGGAGTTAAAGCCCATAAACCTTAGCAAAATCAATCATGTATATCTTGCCAAACAGATACTTGACAGACAAATTGTTGATGTTAATGGCAGAAAGGTGGTTCGGGTAAATGATTTAAGATTTGCTATGATTCCATCGGGCACTTTTCTCGTAGCAGTGGATGTTGGTATAGAAGGCTTGCTGCGAAGACTTGGTTTAGCAAAACCTTTAAAATTCCTCCTGAAACCATTTGGACTAAGTATTCCTTCAAAATTTATGCCTTGGGACGAGGTAGAGCATATTAATTTACCTAATTTATCAATAAAGATTTCTTCCCCTTATTCCAAATTACTTACCCTCCACCCTTCTGATATAGCAGACATTATCGAGGAATTAGACCGCAATTCCCAGATTGATTTTATGAACACCATTGACGAAGAGAAAGCTGCCGACGTTTTCGAAGAACTCGAGCAAGATGTTCAAATTTCACTACTTGAAAATCTTCCGGTTCAGAAAGCAGCTGATGTTCTCGAAAAAATGCCGGCAGACGAAGCCGCCGACATACTTGACGATCTGGATAAAGAAAAGGCAGAAGAATTGCTTAACGAAATGGAGAAGGAAGCTTCTGACGAAGTTCGTGAACTGATGGAATATCCCGATAATACTGTTGGCAGTTTGATGACAACTGATTTTATTGCTTTTAAAAAAGAGATGACAGTTCAACAAACAATTGATGAGTTGCGAAAGCTTAAACCCGAATCCGACTCAATTTATTACCTTTATGTTCTTGACAATGATGAAAAATTGCTCGGAACTGTCTCTTTGAGGGATTTAATTGTTTCGGACCCCGATATCAAACTTGTTGATATTATGAATCAGCGGGTTATTAAAATGCAGGACTATGACAAAATTGACGACCTTGCAGAAATTATATCAAAATATAATTTATTGGCAATTCCAGTAGTTGATAACTATTCCAGACTGCTTGGTATGATTTTGATTGATGATGTTGTATTTACCCTGTTAAAGAGCCGAAAGAGGAAATTATAAAGTAATTATTCAGATTATGGCTAAGCAAAAGACAAATTTCTGGAAAAAAATATTAATTTTTCTTGCTGTTTTGGGACCCGGAATTATAACAGGAAGCGTTGATAATGATGCCGGAGGTATAACAACATACTCACTTGCGGGAGCAATGTATGGCTACAAATTAATCTGGACTCTGATTCCGGCTTTTATTGCCCTTGTTGTTATTCAGGAAATGAACGCTCGAATGGGGATAGTAACTGGCAAGGGTTTAGCAGACCTCATAAGAGAAAATGCAGGAGTGAAAACAACATTCCTGATTTTTATCGGTGTTCTTGTTGCAAATATTGGCAACACAGCAACAGAATTTGCTGGTATTGCCGGGAGTCTTGAAGTATTTGGCATTAGTAAATATATTTCTGTTCCTTTGTCTGCTATTGTTGTTTGGTTCATAGTTGTTCGGGGAACATATAAGTCTGTTGAGAAAATTTTTTTGATTTTCAGCCTTTTTCTGTTTGTCTATGTTATTTCTGCACTACTTGGCAAGCCACAATGGGAAGAAATTGGGCAGTCTATAGTCAAACCACACGTCGAATTCGAATTTAGTTACGTTACAATGGTTATCGGCTTGATAGGAACAACAATCTGTCCATGGATGATGTTTTATCTCCAATCATCAGTAATAGAGAAAGGATTAAAACCGGATAATTATAAATATTCTTTATGGGATGTTGTTATTGGCAGTATAATTACTGTCATGATAGCTTTCTTTATAATTGTAGCTTGTGCCGCTACTCTTCATATAAATGGAATAGAAATTAACGAAGCAAAAGATGCCGCTCTTGCCCTTGAACCACTTGCAGGATCTTTTGCAGCAATGCTGTTCGCATTTGGTTTATTTATTGCCTCGATTTTCTCTGCCTGTATTCTTCCAATAGCAACTGCTTTCAGTGTTTGCGAGGCTTTTGGTTTCGAGGCAGGCGTTGATAAATCGTTGAAAGATGCTCCTGAATATTATACAATTTTTACTTTAATCCTGCTTGTTGGTATGGCAATAATATTATTTCCGAATGCACCTCTAATTCAAATCACTCTTTGGGCTCAGGTGGCTAATGGAATACTGCTTCCTATAATATTATTCTACATAATGAGAATGATTAATAACAAAGAAATTATGGGGGATTATACAAACAAAGCTTTTCATAATCTTGTTGGTTGGTCAACAGCTTTAGTGCTTATAATTCTTTCAGTTGTTTTGGTGCTCTTGCCAATTATTGAGTAGAAGCAATCATTTTCTGATATTGCCATAGATATTTGCGGCACCAATTCCTATTATGGAGTCATATCCACCGTATTCTAACTCTCTGTAGTAAATAAGTGTAATAAAAGTATGTCCTGCTGTTCCTGTATTGCCTTCGAATTCATCGTAAGAAAGATTTTCTATTGAATCATCGTCAATATTTACCCTTGCGGTAGCGTAAAGATAATTATGCCTTGCCCGGCGAATCCATTGCCTTAGTTTGAAATATCTTTCTTCTTCATCATAATACATAATCCAGTTCTTGTCTGGTTTCCAGTTGTTGAAAGAGCCTACAAGAACAACATCTTCATTTGTTGTCCATCCATCAGGGTCAAGAACAAATTCAACATAAACATAATCATCGTATGAAAAAGGAATAAAAGTGGTTATCATAGCACCATCATCATCACGGTCAAGAAAAGTTCCTCGCCTCCTTAAATCCGAAAGAGGTAGCCTGACATAGTCGCCACCTGAGGGAAATTCAGCGATATTTGACATGTTCAAAATCCGATAAGCATTTTCGGCAGGAAGTCTGTCTATTCTGAACTTTTTCCCATAAGTAATAAAACCACTAATATAAGTTGGAAATTTGTATCTGTATTGCTTTTGATTAAAGTTAATTTTTCTTTGAGAGCTAACATAATATGGTTCCCACCAACGGTGATTTCTGTAAAAAACTGCTGTGTGAACATTATTTTCCAGTAAATTTGAAGAGCCGGTAACATTTGCTTCCATTGTTAAAGCCGAAGAACTAACAGAATATTTTGGAGAATAGAAATCTCCGAATATATTGATATCAACATTTGTTTTGGGCTGAACAACAAAAAATCTTCCTTCGGCAAAAGGTTTACTTTCATCTTCATAATCAAATATTTTAACTTTCCAGTTGCCTGCATAATTGAATTTTATCTGCTCGTTAGGAACCTTTAGCTTGCCACGATAATTATAAAACCTTGACAGCATTGGTGCAGAGCTCCATTCGATATTGCTTGTCCTGAGAAGGGTTACATCGTTTAGAAATATACTCTCGTCTTCAATCCAATCGAAAGTGCAGTGATAAAACCTTGCATATAAAGACGGTGGGACATTTGATGCAATGTCAAACTCAATAGTAATAAATTTCTCTCCTATTGAAGTATTGAATCTGCTATCTTCTCCTTTGATTAGAATAACAGGGGGTTTTGTTTCGTTGTCCCCCCCGTATATTCTCAAAAATCTCAATTGAGCTGGAATTTTAATTATATCATCCTGCTGTGGATATGCGGCAGTTGCAATAAAAAACATACAAAACAAAAAGATCGATAAAGAATTTAATATTTCTTTTTGCCTTGAAGTATATGTAATATTTAACATAAAAATCAGTTAAATTACTATGCTCTTTTTGCCTGCTCTATGTTGCTGTATATAGGTTCTTCACCGTTTTCGACAACACCAGCTGTGATAGTGCATACCTTTACATTGGCTTTGTCTGGCAGATTATACATTATAGGCAACATAACTTCTTCAGCAATTGCCCTTAAAGCTCTTGCACCTGTCTTCCTCGTCATAGCTTTCCTGACAAGTGCAAGCAGAGCCTCGTCTTCGAAGACCAGATCTATACCTTCCAGCTTGAATAGCTTTTGATACTGCTTGATAATAGCATTTTTTGGTTGAGTTAATATATTAATCATAGCTTTTTCGTCCAGAGCATGCAAAGGTGCTACAACAGGCAGTCTTCCGATTAATTCCGGAATAAATCCAAATTTCAACAAATCTTCAGGCTCGACGTATTTTAATAATTCAAAGGATTCATCAATTGTAGCTTTGTTTTCGGCAGTGAAACCGATAGTTGTAGGTCTTAACCTGCTTGCAATTGTTTTTTCCAAACCTTCGAAAGCTCCGCCGCAAATAAATAATATGTTAGTAGTATTTATATAAATCAAGGGCTGCTCGGGATGTTTTCTTCCGCCTTTTGGAGGAACTCCAGCAACAGTTCCCTCCAGAATTTTAAGAAGGGCTTGCTGAACTCCTTCGCCAGAGACATCTCTTGTTATCGAAGTGGATTCGCTTTTTCTTCCAATTTTATCTATTTCGTCAATATAAATTATTCCTCTTTCTGCAAGCTGAACGTCATAATCTGCTTTTTGAAGCAAATGAACAAGAACCGTTTCAACATCATCGCCAACATAACCAGCTTCGGTTATAGTTGTTGCATCAGCAATTGCAAAAGGAACATCGAGAATTTTAGCAAGAGTTCGTGCTAAAAGAGTTTTACCAGTTCCGGTCGGTCCGAGCAACAAAATATTGCTCTTCTCGATTTCAACATCAGAATACTGGCCCGAGGTGTTATCTGCCATTATTCTTTTAAAATGGTTATAAACTGCGACTGATAGAACTGTTTTTGCATAATCCTGCCCTATAACATATTCATCAAGCTTACTCTTAATTTGAGAAGGTTTAAGAATATTAAAACTAATGTCCTTCTTTAACTTATCGTATTTTCTTTCGCTAAGAATTTCATTGCATATTTCAACGCAACTCTCGCATATAAAGACATTATCCAGTCCTTCAATCAGGTTTTTGACTTCTCTCGAACTTCTACCGCAGAATGAACAGGAAATAACTTTAGGTGAATGATCTTTATCTTTTGCCATTTTTGGTTCAATAATTAATTATATTCTACTCAGATTTAGTTTCAGATGATTTTTCTTCGCTTTTGTCTTCATCTGATTTTTTGATGGGACTGCGTTCCATAATTTTGTCAATAATGCCATAGTTCAAGGCTTCCTCCGCAGACATATAATAATCCCTGTCGGCATCTTGCTTAATTTGTTCATAAGTTTTCCCGGTATGCTTTGCAGTGATATTATAAAGAGTATCTCTAATTCTAAGCATCTCTTTTGTATAAATTTCTATATCTGCTGATTGGCCCTGAGTGCCACCCGAAGGCTGATGCATCATAATTCTTGAATGTGGAAGAGCATACCTTTTTCCTTTGGTGCCTGCACAAAGCAAAACCTGAGCCATAGAAGCAGCCATTCCGATGCAAATAGTAACAATATCCGGAGCAACAAACTGCATTGTATCATATATTGCCAGTCCTGCGGTTACACTACCGCCGGGGGAATTTATGTAAAGATTAATATCTTTATTTGGGTCCTCGCTGGAAAGAAATAAAAATTGTGCTATAACAAGATTTGCAACATAATCATCTATTGGCTGTCCAATAAAGATTATCCTTTCCTTCAAAAGTCTTGAATAAATATCATAAGACCTTTCGCCTCTGCTTGTCTGTTCAATTACTATTGGAACTAACTGATTATTCATAAAATCCTAATATATTAATTAAAAATAATTAGGAATAAAACGATTTTTCATCATCATTGTTTTGTTTTGTATGCTAAACTTAAATCAGTTTGAATATCAGAATAGTTTTTCTTAACTTTTTCGTTGGCATATTTCTTGTTATTTTTGATTTGGTTTTATTTTTTGGTTAATATTATCACAAAATGAAAGAAAACGAAACAATAAATATAACTGGCAAACAAGCAGAAGATTCTGTTTTCTGTTTTCTTGGAGAGTTCGGCTACGAGATGATTTCGTGGCTTCCTTATCTGTTATTTTTGAAGCAAACATTAAATATTAGACTTCACACCGTTAGCAGAAAAGGTTCAAAACCATTCTATTATTTTTCTGACGAGCATTTTGAAGCCGATCCATCCCTGATAGGAGATATGTGGGGAGATACAAAGCATTACAATCAACTCTCTTCTTACTTTCCGGGAAAATTACTAATACACCCTGGTCCCGATTTTATTAACCAGAGAAAAATTATAATTAAAGGCAAAGAATGGACAAATAACAACATACATACTATTATTAACCAAAAAAATTATTCCATCCCCGATTTCTCTTTTATCAATAATCCTCTTCCATTTGAAATAAACAAACCTTTTGTTGTAATTAATAATAAATTTTTCCGCCAATGGTATCAAAAATATAAAGGACCAATAAATTATTTCAGGCGGGAAGACCTTGAAGAAATGAGGGAAGTTCTTAATTCTCTCGGGTTTTCGATTGTATATAATCATTTTGTAGAGCAGACCTCCTATGACCAGTTCTTCGATTTGAACGACAGGGATATTTTCGGCAATGACAGTCTTTCAGTTAATCTGGCTGATTTCTATAAAAGTCTGGATGCCGAAGGTAGAAATATCCTGCAGCTATCTGTCTATAACAACGCAGAATTTGTAATCGGTCCTCAGGGAGGTAATCTTTATCTTCCTGCAATTTGCAGGAAAGACCTCTGGATACTTATGAGAGACGGAGAATATCTTGACTATCTTGAATTTGGTAGATTATATGGAATTAATGTTAATATATTTTACGAACCAGCTCATATTTTGGCTTCAATCAAATATTTGAACGATAGAGATAAACAAAAAATCACTACCCAAAAAGCAATAAATATTGTTCATAGTGCCTACACCGGTATTATTGAGGAAAATAAAAATAAGTCCCTGCCCTTGATTTCAATTTGCATATTTGTATATAACAGAGAAAATTTAATCGCTGAAACAATTAAAAGCTGTCTTAACCAAAGCTATCAAAATTTTGAAATAATTATTGCAGATGACGGCTCGACTGATAACACAGCCGCAGTAGTTAAATCATTTAATGACCCGAGAATAAAATACTACTACAAGGAACATACAAATGCCCCTGACACAAGAAATTTCGCTCTTAAGCACGCTAATGGAGATTATATAATCTGGGTCGGCAGTGATGATATTCTTGATAGTTCAATTTTGGAAGAATATGTCAATTCTTTGAAAATCTATAAAGATGCAGATATACTGTATTGCAACCTTCAAAGCTTTGATAATCAGGGAAATAAAGGCATTTTTCTTTCGTATCAGGACTGGTATCAGAGAAATCCTGAAATGCTTGCTTTTCTTTTCGAAGGCTCTCCTATTCCTGACGGGGGAACATTGATAAAAAAATCTGTTTATGAAGAAGTTGGGAACTATAATATTGAATTTACAAGGGCTCAGGATTATGAATTTTGGTCAAGAGTTGTCCTCGCAGAAAAATTTAATGCAAAATATGTCAATAAAACCCTTTATTACTATAGAATTCACGATGGAAATCTAACCGGTCATCTGAACAATGCGACAGATTATTCATTCGAGAGAAAGATTCTTCAAAATGTTATTGATATTGCCGGTTTTGAGAAATTATTTCCAAATTTCAACTGGAAGATTGATTATGATTATTTTCTTTCTCTTGCCTGCCTTAAAACAGGTTTAAAATTTCTTGAGAGGAAGGGCTTAATCGAGGGAATAAACTATATAAACCGTAGTATAGAAATTTATCCCGATATTGATAAATTCAAAATTTTATCTGAAATTTACTTCAGGTTGAATCAATATGAACCTGCCAAAACAATTTTAATCGAGGCATACAGGCAATTTCCTTACGATGAATGGGTAATTAACAGATTGAAAGATTTTGGTATTCTTCCATCATCTATACCGCTTTATTATCCCTCAAGCGAGCTTAAGCAAGACGATTCAGAAGATTTTGTAAATATTTGTATTGTAACTTATAACCGTATCGAGTTTACAAAACAATGCATTGAGTCAGTTCTTCAATATACAGATTATCCGTATGTGATAACTGTCGTTGATAATAACAGTCAGGACGGAACAAAGGACTACCTGAAAAAATTAAAGGAAGAAGGAAAAATAAAAAACCTGATTCTTCTTGATGATAATATAGGCGTTGCAAAGGCTTCAAACCTTGCCTGGAGCCTTGAACCAAAAGCAAGATATTATTTGAAACTTGATAACGATATAGTCATCCAGAAACCCGGCTGGCTGTATGCAATGGTTAAAGTTGTCGAAAATGTCCCAAAAATTGGTGCAATAGCATATAATTTTGAATCAAAATCTTATCCATATCAAATAATAAATGATTTTAAAATCAGGATAAAAAACCCTCATACACTTGGAGGAGCCTGTATCTTAATTCCAAAAAGAACTGAAAAGAAACTCGGCTTCTGGTGCGAAGATTATGGGCTTTACGGGGAGGAAGATGCTGATTACGGCGTCAGGATTCATTGTGCCGGATTATTCAATGCCTATATGGAGGATGAAGATATCGGGATACACCTCCCAGCAGGAAAAGCAGGTGTTATTGACCCGGAAACTTTAATAGCAAAAGATGGTATTGAAGAAAAAGAAGACAGGGAATACAGGTTATTCAAAGACGAAAGCAGAAGAAAAAACGTCAGCGATGGAGCTTTTAAAAAGAATTATAATGATTATTTTTCAAGAAATAGAAGTTTATATGTTGAATCAGTATTTTTAAAATCATTTGATGTCAGCCAATATATTTACGAAAGCAATAAAAAGCAAACCAAAGATACTACAAAAGCCGAAAATTTAGCTTTGAATTTGGATGTAAGTTCCTTCGAATTAGAATCCAACGAAAAGACCTTCCTGCCTATACTTCTTAATATTATAAATAACCTAAACACAAAAAAAATTGTTTGTATTGGTAATTTTAATTATGATTTTCTTGAGCCAATCTGTCTGGCAAAAGAAAAATTTAATCAGAATTTAAAGGTATTGGCTTTTACAATCGAAGATACGGCTTCATCTGAAATTAATGAGAAAATAAATAGAATTGAAAGTAAATTCCCCAAATTTATATCTTTCTTCAGCAATACTTTTTTCGAAGCTTTGATTGGGCTTGACGACAGAAGTGTGGATTTAATCATATTTGATAGTATTATTAATAATGAAGACCTTGATTTTTATATTGATTCGGTCTTGCCCAAACTAACATCCTCGGGTTTGATAGTCTTGCCAAAAACCGGCATCAGTATTTTGAATGACACTAACTGGAAATCATTCCAGAAACTTACGTGGGATTTTGATAATATTGAATTTAATATTGGAGGAGGTTTTGGTTTAATTTTTCCGAAAAATCAAGACTCCACCCTGAAAAATTACTTTAGTGAGTTAAGAACAAAAAAACATCTTTATACCGAACTATTCAGAGCAGAAGCTTTTAAACTGTCATCAAAAACTGAAAATAACAAATACAGTTCTGATATTGAGAAATATGAGCAGGTGCTTGATTATCTTGAAAAGACTCAGATAGCAATGTCCCGTCTTGATTATAGCTCTGTTAACCAACTTGAAAAAGAATTTATCAGTTTATTTCCGGATAGCCCTTTTGCCTGTCTGACAGGAGCTATTATCAAAAGACAGAAAAACGAGCTTAAAGAATCGGTGTTATTGATAGAGCAGGCAAGATATTTATTCGAGATTCCCGAAGTTATTTACGAAATGAAAGTAATAGCCAGTTCGAAAGGTAACATAGAAAAATCAAGAGAAATAAATGATTACATTCAGATGAAATATCCCGAATGGAATTTTTCTCCTTCGGATTCGGATTATATCTCCCTCATTTTCTCCTCTGCAATTGAAAGATTGAAAATTCTTAAAAATAATTTCAAATATATTCAGACAGAAAAAGAAGACAGAAAAAATCAAATTATAAATAAACCAAAAGTAACTGCCTTTCGAAATGTTAGAATAGGTTTCCTCTCAATAGATTATCATAATAATGGTTGCCCTGCAATAAGGTTGGTTACACCTCTGAAATGCCTCGAAAAATCTGGGTTTGGTTATCAATGGATCGATGTTGGGGAATTGAATGATGGAAAATTGGAACCCAAAATTGATAATATTTTATCGCTGGATATATTAATAATTCAGCGACAGATTTGCGGTTTGATACCTTTCAATGCTCTTAGGAGTCTGATTAAGGATAAAGATATAAAAATTGTGTATGAGATTGATGATGCCCTTACTGATTTACCTTTTCACCATCCTCACTATTTACATTTTGAGCGATTCAGGCCATTTATCTATGAATATATTAAAAATGCCGACCTTGTTACCGTTTCAACAGATGGTTTAAAGAGCTTATATAGCTCATATAGTGATAAAATCGTTGTTTTGAATAATTTTTTCTCTGATGAACTTATAACAAAAAAAGTATCTTTCCCAAGATATAGCGATGGACCTGTGAAAATTCTTTTCAGTGGAACAATCACCCACGAACCTGATTTTAAGGAAATTGAAGGTGTCCTGAGGAGAATTCTGAATGAATTTGCCGATGCAGTTGAACTTTTAATGTGGGGCGGCACAACTTTTTCCTCTTTGAGTCAGCTTAAGAACGTTAAAATCATTGATGAGTTCTACAATGATTATTACAAATATCTCGAAAGGTTACAAAGCATAGAAGCCGATTTTGCTGTTATTCCCTTGAACGATAATCTTTTCAACCGCTCTAAATCGCATATCAAATGGATTGAATATTCAGCCTGTGGTATTCCGGGTATCTATTCAAATGTTGGTGAATATTCAATCAGTATTAGAAATGAAATCACGGGAATCCTTGTTGATAATAACTATGAGCAATGGTATAATGCAATAAGAAGATTTATAGAAGATGAGAACTTCAGAGAAACCATAGCCAGAAATGCTTACGAGATTGTTCATAGAGATTTTACATTCGAAAAGAATTGCCACGAATGGGATAAAGCTTACAGATCTATTCTCTCTATAGATAGACTTGAAAGTATTGAACAAGAAAGCAACGAGGGCATTGAAGCATCAATAATTATCCCTGTTCATAATCAGCTTCATTATACAAAAGATTGCCTTGAAGATTTATTTAAAACAGTTGATTTATCAAAAACAGAAATAATCATTATAAATAATGCCTCAACAGATGGCACTGAAGAATATTTGCAATCATTGGGCAGTAAAATAAAAGTAATAAAAAACAAGGAAAATCTGAATTATTCAAAAATCAATAATCAAGGGGCAAAAATCGCCTCAGGTAAATATCTTATTTTCCTGAATAACGACACATTGCCCTTGCCCGGTTGGTATGATGAAATAATCAAAGAATTTGAGGAATACCCGGATACTGGGATTCAGGGTGTTAAGTTGCTTTATGAAGATGGAACAATTCAACACGCTGGTATGGTCTTTGGTCCTATGCCAAATACCGATGATTGTCCATTTCACGCTTATGTTCAATTACCTGCAGATTTCCCCTATGTAAATCTTAGACGTCAGTTCCAGTTTGTAACCGGGGCTTGCCTTGCGATTCGATCTCATTTATTCAGACAAATTGGCGGCTTCGACGAAGAATATGAATTTGGCTGGGAAGACACAGATTTATGCATGAAAGTCAATCAAACTGGCAAGCAAGTCATCTATAATCCTAAATCTGTTCTTTATCATTTCGAATCAGGAACAAAGAAACTCAAAGAGGACAGTATGAATGATTTTCTTTTACCTCTGTCTTCGAGAGACATAAAAAACAGAATCCGCTTTATGGACAAATGGTCGCAATTTATTAAAAAGGACGCTGTTGAATTTTTCCGAAATGACGGATTCAAATTTGAAAACGGGATGCTTTTCCCGACGGATATGAAATCTGCTCAGTTAATGAGAAAAATTACAAGCAAAAACTATCTGACAAGTTTTGCTTCCACCTTCTGGAATTTTAATTATGCTGAGGGTAAACAAATTCTGATTAGAGTTACTCCAGCACTTGGCGATGCCCTAATGCTGACAACAATTATACACGAAATTAAAAGCAAACACCCACATTTGGATATTTTCGTTTCTGGCGTGCAGTTGGTTGAGCCAATATTTCAAAATAATCCTGATATTAAAGAATTTGTAATACAAGACACAGAAAGAGAAAAATTTATCCTCTCAAAATCTGATAGGATTATAGATTATAATAATCTCATAGCGAACCTGCCGGAATATTTCAACGGTATTCATTTTATGGATATTCTTGCTAATATTTCGGGGATTCGCTTAAACTCCAATGATTTTGTATATAACATTTCCCAAGAGGAATTAAATTGGGCTGAAAATGAAATTGATAACTTCGCTAAAGGCAACAAGATAATTGGACTTCAATTGATTACTAATAAAGATATCAAACGTTCTTATCCTTTTGGTTCTGAATTACTTAATGAATTCAGGAAAAGATATTTTAATCATAAATTCATACTTTTCGGTCTTCACGAGAATTATGCAGAGGGTGATGACGTTTTGAACTGTGGTTCGAAAGGTTTTAGCTTTAGAAATCAAATTGCTCTGGCAAATTATTGCGACTTCTTCATCACAATTGACAGTGTGTTTTTCCACGTTGCCCATAATTTATTAAAAAAACCTACCCTTTTAATTGCCGGACTTACCAATCCTGCGTTAATCGGTAATCACTCAGTTGGCTTTTTTGTCGTTCGTAATGAAAATCTTAACTGTCTAAATTGTTACTGGACACAAAAATGCAATATAGAATGTATGAATCAACTCCCTCCGGAAAGCATTGTTTCTGCTTTTGCTGAAATTGATAAACATAAATTCATTCCTGAACCTGTTAATACAGTTGATGTTAGATTAAACTGGAGTAGTGATTATCAGAAAGCGATTTATGATTTCTTTGTAAATTATTCCAACAAAAACCGTAAGTTAAGATTAATTGATCAGGATGGCATTCTTCCTCAATATTCTCTTGATTGGAACGGAATCGAAGTTAGATATAATAATGTCAAAGCAGAGCAATTGAGCTTTGATTTTTCATCGAATGGCAGTTCGTTCAACAAACAAGAAATTACAAAAAAACCCGATTTAATAAAGAAGACTAACAAGAAACTAAACATCGTCTGGGAAGGTTCACAATTCGTATATCATTCTCTTGCTTTGATAAACAGGGAACATTGTTCAAATTTGATAAATCTGGATAATATTGAATTAACCATTATACCCTATGAACCTGAGACTTATCTTCCAGAAAAAACCCGGAAAAATAATGAATTGATAAAGCATGACATTCGTTTCAAAGAAAAAGTTGATGATGAAGTTTCCAAACGTCCTTATGTCTGGATTCGCCATCAATGGCCTCCAAAATTCGAACCTCCAAAAGGTGCAAAATGGATAATTATGCAACCATGGGAATTTTCAACTTTAAGAAAAGATTTTGCAGATTTATTTAATCAGGCAGACGAAATTTGGACTCCAAGCAATTATTCACGCCAAAGTTTTATTAATTCCGGTGTTGATTTCAATAAAGTTCAGGTAATCCCCAACGGTATCGATCCAGAAATTTTCAAACCTAATGGCGAAAAATATAAACTAAATACAAATAAAAGATTAAAATTCCTGTTCGTTGGCGGAACAATTTTCAGAAAAGGTATAGATATACTTCTGAATGCTTATGCTTCTTCTTTTAGCTCAAATGATAATGTTTGTCTTGTAGTTAAAGATATGGGGGGTGATTCATTTTATAAAGGTCAAACGGCAAAGGAACAAATTGAAATTCTTAAAGTTAAACCCAATGCACCAGAAATCATTTATATTGATAGTTCATTAACCGAATCTGAAATGGCATCTCTTTATAGAGCGTGTGACATATTTGTTTGCCCTTATCGTGGGGAAGGTTTTTCTCTCCCAACCCTTGAAGCAATGGCTTGCGGACTGCCTGTAATTGTAACAAAAGGGGGTTCAACAGATGATTTTACCGATGAAGATGTAGCATGGTATATTCCAGCGATGAAACGGTCAATCGGAAATGTTATTGACGGTCATCAACTAACCGGTGAAGCCTTTGTTCTTGAACCCGAGCAAGAAAGTCTATGCGAAATTATGAAAGAAATCTATAACAAACCAGCTTCTGTTAAACTCAAAGGCATAATTGCTGCCCAGAGGGTAAGAAGCAATTGGACATGGAAGCGTGCAACTTTGAAACTACTCTCAAGATTAGATGCACTTTATGATTTGAACCTTGCAGAAGAAAATGAAAAAGCTCTGGTAGAAGAAAAAAATGAAATCGATGATTTTCTGAATGCCGAATCTGAGTATCAATCAAAAAAATATAAGAAAGCCGAGGAATTGTTTTCAAAAATTATCAGTATTAATAATGCAGATTCCAAACAAAAGATTCATTCTTATTTGAGGCTTGCTGAAATTTATATGATTCAAAATGAATTAGACAAATCCCTTAAATTCATTGCTAATGCCGAACAAATTGATAGCGACCACACAGATGTGAAATATATTAAATCAAAACATCTCGCTCTTTCCGGTCAGGATACAGAAGCTCTTGAGCAATTAACAGAGCTTTTTAATACTTGGAGAACAAGAAAGTTCGATACAAGTTTAGGTATATCGCTTGATGATTTATTAACTGACACAGCAGATATTTTTCTATCTTTTGACGACGCAGAATCTGCTCTCAGCTTATATACCGAGGCTCTAAAATATAATTCAACAAATGCAAGAGCCTGCCTTGGTGCTGGTAAATGCTTCTTAACGGTTATGGCTTACGAAGAAGCTCAGAAAATGCTTGACTGGGCAAAAAAACTTGACCCGGATTTATCAGAAGCTTCAGTTTTGTTAGAAGATATATTAGAGAAACAGACCAATTAAAATCATTTTTCTGCTGATTTTTATCTGAATTTCTTATATTTACTTTCTATTCGTAAGTATTATTAATATTTTGTTTGTGAAATTTAAGTTAAATATATCAATCTTTGTTCTCTATTTATTTTTTATTTCAGCAAATTCGCTGTCTTCTCAACAATTAATAAAAAATTTCGGTTTGAGAACCGATTTATCTTTCTTCAACTATACCTATGATTTTAATTCTTTGCCGGACGTTCCGAGACCGCAAATCCCTTTGACAATTTCCAATAATAAACCTGCTTTCGGAATTGGTGGAATATTGAGCTTAAATATTACCGATAATTTCTTTATAACATCTTCGCTTATGTTTTCGAAATCAGAATTAGATTTTCAGGATTTTGAATACGTAGTGGTAATAATTCAGGGTGAGCCAGTTGAAGCAGTAATCCGCCATAACCTTGAAACTGATATAAATAATATTGAATTATCATTAGGTTTTGGACATAGTTTTTTTGATGCAATTAATCTCTCCTTAGGTATCGGTTTTAATATTCCAATATCAACATTTTATAAACAAAGCCAAAAAATAGTTTCGCCCGAAAATCTTGATTTTATATATCCCATAGGAAATCATGAGGGCAAAATAAGTAGTCTTAACCAATTATTAATTTCACCAAAAGCTACTTTATCGCTTGATGAGAATGTTTTATCTATTGGAAAAATCGGTTTTTCACCCGAAATTTCTTTTAAATTTGCTGCTAATAGCATCTTATCATCTGATAAGTGGAAATTTTCAACTCTTTCTGCCGGCATTAATATTTTTTATATTAACAAAACAGAAAAAAACATTAGAATTGATACAATACTTGCAAGAGACACATTAACTAACTTGAAATCCCAAATAGTTAATGAAACAATAATATTGAAAGTTACTACAACAAATTATGATACATTAATTTCAGATAACAATATCGTCTATGTTGTTAATATCAAAGAGACTTACGAACGTTCTATTCCTAAACCTCTGCCGATTCTTAATGGCGAGTTAAGAACTGTATTTGTATCAAATGATGGCACTGAGTCCGTTTCGAAAGAGATTGAATATATAAAAAATATTTATCACATACATTTTTATGAGAAAAGAGGAAACAAAGAAAAACTCTCTTCAAAAATTGACACCGTCAGCTCTCTTAACATTCCTTTCATAAGGTTTTATCCTTCTGCCTTCAGTGAAGTGGGGCTGAAAGAATGGCAAATAAAAATTTCAAGAGATAATAAATTATTTAAAACCTATATCGGATATGACACTATTTCTGACTTAATAGATTGGTATCCTTTTGAAAATGAAGATATTACAGAATTTAATAATATTACTTTCCAGTATGAATTTATTATCAAAGATTACGATGATCAGGAAATTACAGCAAGCACCGGAGAAATTAATTTTAAAAAAAGCATAAAGGGAGAAAAAATAAATAACTTCAACCTGATTGCAGCCGAGCCATCTAAAATTAATGATACCGATTTTTTAAAGCTTTTTTCTAATCTTAAGAAGCAGAAAAAGGTGGTTCTCTATCGCCCATATTCGAATGGAATTGAAGAAAAAATTAATCCAGATGCTA
This sequence comes from uncultured Hyphomicrobiales bacterium, assembly GCA_964473465.1. Classification (GTDB taxonomy): domain Bacteria; phylum Bacteroidota; class Ignavibacteria; order Kapaibacteriales; family UBA2268; genus CALHRB01. Next base: position 215,074 of record CAYYPE010000002.1, on the reverse strand, counting down.
TAATGGATACCAGCGATGAGATGTTAAGAGTTATTTCACAACTAAACAAAGATAACACTTTGATTATTATTGGGTTTATTTAAAATAATGAATTACGAAAACAGAGCAATTTTTTTGTATTGACAATTTAAAAAAGTCCAGAAAGGTTTTTAAACCCTAAAGGTTCAATTGAATAGAAAGCTTCAGCAAATCTAACACCTATTTGAGTTCCAAAATAAATGGCTCTGGCTTCAAGTTCTTCCAAAAATTCAGGTCTCGATAATCTAGTAACCGGTCCATTTGGATCGGAGAGACCGGGCACCCACACCTGTGAAGAATATGCCTTTATAGCGTTCATTTTCTTTTCAAATGTTGTTGTTATATCAACATAAAAATCAGGTTTTCTCGGAAATTCATAAGATTGCATATAGCAAAACATTTTTCTGATTCTCAAAGGTTGTTGATTTATGCCCTCATACTCGGTTTCAACCTTTATTAACCCACTTTTGAACATTGCTTTTCTTAAAATAAAATGACTTGCTTCGTGGTCTGGATGCCTTTCGTAAGGGGGATTTACAAGAACAATTTTCGGTCTGTATTTTCTGATCATTACAATCATTTTTTCAATTGACTCATCATTAACAGCGAGCTTCCCATCAGGCAAACCAAGATTTTCTCTGAACTTCACACCTAATATTTCAGCACCTTTTTTTGATTCTGATGCCCTTATTTCGGCATTTCCCCTGCTACCAAGTTCCCCGTTTGTACAATCAACAATTGCAACAGAAAAACCTTCTTCGGTAAATTTAGCTACTGTTCCTCCACAAGCTAATTCGATATCGTCAGGGTGGGCACCGATAGCAAGAACATCAACCTGAAATTTATTTATATCATCCATAGATTAAAATCCAGTTAATTCATTAATTTTATTTATTCTTCTTATGTGACGATCCCCTTGAAATTTACCATGTAAAAATTCCAATGCAATGGCTTTTGCTTCTTCGAAAGTTAATAATCGGGCTCCAAGAGTTAATATATTTGCGTCATTATGCTCTCTTGCAAGTCTCGCCATATCAGTTGAACAGCAGTTTGCAGCTCTGATACCTCTTATTTTATTAGCAACTATACTCATCCCAATACCAGTTCCACAAATCAGAATTCCATATTGATTTAGACCGTCTGCTACGGATTTTGCCGCTTTATATCCAAAATCAGGATAATCACAGGAGTTATTGTCGTAAGTTCCAAAGTCTTCGACGGTATAGCCATCATTTTCCAAAAAGTTAATAACTTTCTGTTTTAATTCGTATCCGGCATGGTCTGAACCTATTGCTAATTTTTCTTTCATAATAAATATTTTTTACTTTTTATAAAATTATTTTCAACAATTAATAAAAAATTCAATTTAAATCTAATGTAAAATTTTAAGAAAAATTGTTAAAAAATTCAATTAATCTTAACAATCTTTACTTTCAAACAACAATTAATATTTTTGCTAAACTTTTTAACACTTTTCATTTTAATAATTAATATTTTATCTCCATATATTTCATATAATTATAAAATTCAAACCTGAATTTTCCACATATAAACAAATATATTATTAGGATGATTTATAATTAATAAATAAAAGAAATAATACTAAATATAATCAAATTTGCAGTAGCTTTTCAGTGCTTCAGGAACCCGTATTTGATTCTCACCATTAAAATAGTGTTCAATGATAGAAACAATTAATCTTGAAGTAGCAAGACCGCTTCCGTTAAGAGTATGAAGAAATTCTGGTTTATCATTTGGAGTTCTTTTGAATCTTATATTAGCTCTTCTTGCCTGAAAATCCACAAAATTAGAGCAACTCGAAGCTTCGAGCCACTTTTGCTCACCTGGAGACCAGACTTCCAAATCATAAGTCTTGGCACTTGAAAAGCTCGTATCTCCTGAGCATAAGAGAACTACCCTATATGGAATTTCAAGAATCTGTAAGATTTTTTCTACATCTACAACAAGTTTTTCCAATTCATCAAAAGAATCTTCTGGTTTAGAAAATTTCACTAATTCAACTTTATTGAATTGATGAACACGAAGAAATCCTCTTGTTTCCTTGCCATAACTACCAGCTTCCCTTCTAAAACATGGGGTGTAACCTACAAACTTTTTAGTTAATTCATCTCCTTTTAGAACTTCACCAGCATAATAATTAGTTATTGGAACTTCAGCAGTAGGAATTAAATAAAGATTATCTTTTTCTATGAAATACATATCCTCAGCTAATTTTGGAATCTGTCCAGTACCTTTCATTGATTCAGGATTGACCACCAGAGGAGGAATCAATTCAGTATAATTATGGTTAATAATATGATAATCAAGCATAAAATTTATCAAAGCTCTTTCCAGAGCAGCTCCTTTTCCGATATAATAGGCAAATCCAGAACCTGTAACTTTTGTAGCTCTTTCAAAATCGAGAATACCAAGGGACTTAGATATTTCCAGATGATTTTTTGTCTGCTTTTCGGAAGGGACACCCCATGAGCGAACAACAATATTTTCTTCGGTAGATTTACCTATCGGAACCGATCTATCGAGCATATTGGGGATTTTTAATAATTCTGATTCTAACTTATCCTGAATATCCTTCAATTCGTCATCGAGTGATTTAATAATATCAGAAACTTCCTTCATAGCAGCAATTTTTTCTTCGGCATCAAGCTTTTCCTTTTTCAATCTCGAAATTTCCTGAGTTACAACATTCCTCTGGTTTTTGAGTTGTTCCACTTGCTGAATAATAGCTCTTCTTCTTTCATCAAGACTAATAATATTATCAATGGAAGAATTTTCATTTTTATTGATAATGTTTTGTCTGACAAGCTCTTTGTTTTCCCGAATAAACTTTAAATCAAGCATATAATAACCATTAAGAATTCTTAAATTTAAAAAAACTATAAGACGTTAATAGTAATCACTTATTCATAAGTTTTTTTTTGTAACAATATTTTCTTGAATGTATTTCTTATGTTATGGAAGGTAAAAAATTGGAATTATTAGATGATGAAGAATTGTTTGAGAGGTTCAAAAGCAAGAAAGACATTGATGCTTTTACAGCTTTGTATGAGAAATACAGCAAGAAAGTCTTTGCTTATTGCTTGAGAACTTTCAACGACAGGGAACGTGCAAAAGATGTTTTTCAGAAAGTGTTTACAAGTGTGGTTGACAAAAAGGATACATTCAAAGGCGGGAGCTTCATAGCATGGCTGATGATTATAACAAGGAACTACTGCCTTTTGGAAAAAAGAAATAAGTTTCACTATGAGGAAATAAAAGATAATACCTTGATAAGTTACAGCACAGAGAAGAATGATTTTTTGTTGTCGGAATATGTTAGAAAACAAATTGAAGATTTACCTGAAGATTATAAAGAGCTGATTAAAATGAGGTATTATGATGATTTTTCCTATAAGGAAATTGCGGAGATTAAGGATTGGTCTATGGCACAGGTAAAAATAAAAATTTTTAGAGCAAAAAAAATCTTAATGAAGGCTTTGATGCCTTTAAAGGAGTCTTTGGTATGAAAAAAGAAGAATTTTTTATGAAGTATTTAGATAATGAATTATCTGATTCAGAAAAACAAAAGTTTTCTGAATTACTGAATTCCGATCCACAATTAAAAAGCGAATTAACGGGTTTGATTGAAATTGAAAATAATTTGAACGAATCCAGAATGACACTCAGAGATTCGGATATCGCTTTCTTAGGTAGCTTCAAAGCAGATTTGATTGACAATATAAAAAATCAACCAATAACAAAATATCTATCTTTGAACTGGAAAGAACTCGTTCACGATTACGCTTTTATTATTTCTCTTATTTGCTTGTTTTTTATTGGTTCTCTTGTATCTTATTTTTATACTAATGAAACAAAATTTAACAATCAGATTTCTTATAAGCCACTAATTTCCAAAGATTTAAATACACCTCAGTTAGAAAATACTGTCGTTAATGATTTAGTCAATAAAACAAATGAGATAGTAAGCAAAAAAGATAAAAAAATCATAGAAAAAAGAAGCTATGAACCCCTAATTGCAAGCTCTGAAAAGAATGAAATAGCTCTTTCGATAAAGGAGAAAAACATTTTGACAAATCAACAGCTTGTTGAAAAATTGAAATCAGACCTAGAAACATTCGAAAAAAATCAAGATTTGTTTAACACTGCAATTACAAAAAAGAGACTGGGACAAATATTTTGTAAAACTTCCGGTAAGATCGAAGAGGCAAGAACATATCTGATTCAGGCAACAACAATTTTCGAGAAACTGAAATACTCCGAGCTACTTGCTGAATGCTATGGAGAGCTGGCTTTAATTGAATTATCTGATGGAAATAGAGCTTTTGCAAAGGATTACTTCGATAAGTGTATCCAGATTCTTCAAAGCAATAATTCAAAAAAATTAAAATACTGGCAGGATATCTACGAGAAAAATCTCAGGTAAAAAAATTCTTCTATTTATCAGATTTGAAATTTACTTATTAAACTTTTGTAAAATTTTTTATAAATTACTTAGTGATTTAATAATGGTAACAGACAATCAGCTTTTCCATATTTATCATGTAGTGATTATATAATCTATTAACAAACAACTTATAAAACAATATACAATCACTACGTGATTATTATCAATTCTAATTTATTTTATTGCAACATATAAATTAATGGATATAAAAAAGAATAATCTGTTAAAATTTATAAAAATAAAAATATATAGCCTTCAAACCCTTCTATAAAATATTTATAAGATTTAACCATAAAAGGTTGAAAAGTGTATTCAAATTATATTCAACAAAGACAGAACTTCAAGTTAGTCGAAAAAATTGTTTCAGGCAATTTTAAAACTGAGCTTGAATTACTAATTTCTCTTGTGAAGGAATTAGTAGATACCAAGGATTTTGAAATAAACGGAGGAAGGATCTGGGAACTCAACCCTGACAACAAAAGCTATACACTGAAATTTCAATACGGGAATGTTGAAAAAATCCCAGATGAATATACAATTTTAATTGCTGATCAACCCGCTTTGTCAGAATTAATCAAGAAAAGAGTGGTTCTAAAAAAGGAGACAGATACTTTACTTCAGGAAAAAGGTATTCAACTTTATTCAATGACAGGGTTAGGCCAGATTAGGAAAACCCCTGCCGGAAAATTCTATAATTGGGTTCTTGCTTTTAATGCTTCAGAAATAAAACAATCATTTTTTGATGAACTTAATATAATCAGTAGCGTTACATCTGCAGCTTTACGGAATCTTAGCTCCCTGATTGAGAGCGAAAAAATCAGGAAGGACATTGTTACAGCTTCCGAAATACAGAGAAATTTACTGCCTGATCATCACTATAAATTTCATGATTTTGATATTTTTGGTGTTTGTATCCCCGATAGCGAAGTCGGCGGAGATTATTTCGACTTTATTGAAAGCACAGAAAAAGAAGAAGAAAAATTATCTATTATTATTAGCGATGCTGCAAGCAAGGGCTTACCCGCAGCTATTCAGGCTCTCTTTGTTTCCGGAGCTATAAAAATGGGGATGGGGTTTGCACCACGTATGTCAGAGCTTATTTCAAGGTTAAACACTTTGGTTTATAATGCTTTTCCATACGAAAGATTCGTAACGCTTTTTTATTGTGAATTAACATTATCAAGGAACCGGCTTGTGCTATATTGCAATGCAGGGCATAGTGAACCTATTCATTACAGACCAAATACCGATGAATTTACTCTTCTTGAGCCAACGGGTGGTCTGCTTGGAATTATGCAGGAACAGAAATTCAGCGTTGAAAACAAAACAATGCAGGTTGGTGATGTTTTAGTGCTTTATACAGATGGTATTACAGAAGCTTTAAATGCTAAAAGAGAGCTGTTCGGCGTTGAAAGACTAAAGCAGTTGATAAAAAAATATCATAAAAAAAGTTCAAAAGAAATAGCATATTATATTCTCGAAGAAGTTACTAAGTTTACAACTAATTCTGAATATTCTGACGACAGAACTCTGGTTGTTGTCAAAAGAGTTGGAGAAAAAAAACAATCAACTACAATAAATACTTAATATAAACTTGTATTTTATTGAAATTATAATTATTTTTGGATGATGAAAATAAAGATAATTTTGATATTGTTAATAATCTCTGTCGGCTACTTATTTGCAGCCGATATTTTTGAGTATTTAAGAGCCACATCGAACGGAAAAGTAATTACAATTGAGTGGAAATCAACAAACGAAACAAACATCAGTCAATATGAAATAGAGCGTTCATCTTCCAAACAACCATTTTCAAGAATTACTACAATTGAAGCAAAGGGCTATCCGAGTAATTATAAATATACTGACGAGGAGGCATTTCTTCGAGGCGATGATTACGAAAAAATAATGAAAAACAACAATTTCATTTATCGAATAAAAGTTATTCATAAGGATAATTCTTTTACATACAGCAATACAGTAAACGTTCTTCATAATGTCAGTTCAATTCGAAGAACTTGGGGAATGATTAAAGAATTGTTTAAATAGTGTCAATTATAAAAAACCATCAAATCTTAGAACCTATCTATCTCTCTGAACATTTATACACGCTGTCAGCGAATTAAAAAACAATTCAGTTTTCTTTCAAGCTAAAAAAGGTGGGTTGCTCAAATCAATTGTATTTTGATTGGTAGTTCTTAAATTATCAATCAACTCCATACACTCTTCAATTGAGTTAACGACCGCCCAGTGTTCAAGGTATTCTTCCTTCATAAACCTTTCCTTTACAGTCAATTCCAGCATTTTAATAAGGTGATCATAAAAATTTCGAAGATTGACAATAACCACAGGAGTATTGATAATTCCAAGCCGTTTCCATGTTATTGCCTGCATTAACTCCTCGATTGTTCCGCAACCTCCGGGCAAAGCGATTATGCAATCAGCATTCATAATCAAGCCTGCTTCTCTTTCGTGCATTGAGGGAACTACTCTCAATTCAGTAATTTCATCATTGCCGAGTTCAAGATTTTTGAGCTGTTTGGTGATTATCCCAATTATTTTTCCTTGATACCTGAGAGAGCCTTCCGCAAGTCTTCCCATCAGTCCAACTTTGCCACCTCCGTATAGTATCGTCCTACCGCTTTTAGCGAGTAATTCCCCAAGTTTTTCAGCTTCTTCAAGATAGAATTTATCACATCTGTTGCTCGAGGCACAGAATACAGTAACGTTATTAATTATCATAATTTGACTAATTTGATAAAGAAATAAGTATAAACAAAATTTCTTAGAAGTTATTTTTGAGAAAATCAATAAGAAAGCGGCTATTTACATTTGCATTAACTCTTTAAAATATAGCATAAAATGATCATTCAGGATGAATTATGTTGAATATTGCTGTTGTCGGGGCTCAATAAAGGATAATTGACTGACACCGGCAGGTTGAAAATTCTACCCTAAAGATTTTAACGTTATAAGGTTAAATGCAAGAGAAGCAAGAATAAAGAAATATAATACTTTTTGATTTCAGGTATGTCATTTATACTCCTATTGAATGACGTTATTAATATGTTTAGCTTACATCAAATCAAAGATAAGGTATAAAATTTTGATTAAACTAAAATAAAACTTACTATAAAGTATTTTTATTAGAATAACAAATATTTTTAAAAATTTACAATAAATCATAATAATAAAATTTTGATGAAGGATGAACTTCTTGAGACTGACGCTTTTAAAAACTAGATTATAGTAATTTATTATTATTTATTCCTCAGAAATTAGAAATAAAAAAATCACAGGAATTTAATTGATTTAATTGCTTTGTTGATTTGAATAATGAAGAGAATTATAGTATTTAATGAGCTAAATCAGTTGTGTTTGAGAAAGAAATTGCAAAAACGGTTAATGTTAAATTACGACTTAACAAGAATAGTCAAAAAAGAACTAATTTCAATTTATTCATAAAAACATCCCAATTATAATTACAAAAAAAAATAACAACTTAATATATAATTATTTTTACTATTATTGTGTGGTGGTATTATTGAATTTTATGTCGTATTTTATACTACAATATTCAGTTAGTATGAGTCTGTCCATAAAATAAAAAGCTTCACCCAAGATGATTTCCCCGGGTGAAGCTTGCTATATTTAATCTTAAAATCTGTAATTAGTTAATGCTTTCATATATTGAGCTCTTTCGAAGGCTGAGGGGTCTGCAACATTTTGCTGCGACATGCTTCCCTGCATTTGTTGAACAGATTCATATTCTTTTTCAGTCATCCATTCGATTATTTCTTTTTCAACCTGAGAAATATGATAAATACCGTTTTTTAATAGCGCAGAGCACATCATTGTTACATTTGCTCCAGATAAGAGCATCTTAATAACATCATCAGAGGATTGAATACCGCTTGTAGCAGCAAGGTCGGCTTTAATTCTGCCTTTTAATATAGCAATCCACCTCATAGGAAGCCTTGCAGCTGAAGAATGGCTTAGCTGAATTTGTGGTCTGACTTCAAGATTGTCAAGGTCAATATCCGGCTGGTAAAATCTATTGAACAAAACCAGTGCATCAGCACCGACTTCATCAATCCTTTTAGCTAAATTAGCCATATTTGTGAAAAATGGGCTCAATTTCACGGCAACGGGTATGCTGACGGCTGATTTAACATGCTTGACTATTTCGATATAATTATTTTCGATATCCAAAGAACTTAAATTCATATCAGTAGGAATATAGTAAATATTTAGCTCAATGGCATCAGCACCAGCTTCCTGCATTTTTTTTGCATAATCAATCCAACCACCATTAGTTGAACCGTTCAAACTGGCAATAATAGGAATGTTTACTGCTTCTTTGGCTTTTCTTATTAAGTCGAGATAACCATCGGGACCGACTCTGTATTCATCTGCTTCCGGGAAATAGGTTAATGCTTCTGCAAAACTGTAAGTTCCAGCCGTTGTGTGATAGAAAACTTCCTTTTGCTCAAGTAATATTTGCTCTTCGAAAAGCGAATAAAGAACAACAGCTCCGGCACCGGCATCTTCCATCTTTTTTATATTTGCAACATCTTCGGAAAGTGGAGAAGCTGAGACTACTATCGGAGAACGAAGATTCATTCCCATATATTTTGTTGTTATATCCATTTAAATTCTCCTGTTTATGTTTGAATTTTTAATATTTTTTTTCAATTTGAATTATAAAGCATTTTCACTTGGGGTTAAGCCGTTAAATTTACGTTCTGCCAGATATTGATAATATTTAAATCTACGCAGGGCATTTTCCTGAGCCAGTTTGTAATACTGTCTTGCGGCTTCTGGATTTGTTTTATTTAATATCTTGAATCTATTTTCCGAATTCATATATTCTGAGACAGGTATTTTTGGCTCTTTGGAATCGAGTATTAACGGATTCTGACCTAACTTTAATAATTCAGGATTATATCTGTAAAGCAGCCACTGACCAGAATCAACAGCGAGTTTATGTTGTTTCAGCGGTTGTTCCATATTAATTCCGTGTGCAATACAATGGCTGTAAGCTAATATTATCGAGGGTCCGTTATAAGCTTCTGCTTCAAGAAATGCTTTCAATGTATGTTCGTCACGTGCACCGAAAGCTACCGAGGCGACATAAACGGTTCCATAAGCCATAGCCATCAAACCAAGGTCTTTCTTGAATGTGGGTTTACCATCTGCTGCGAACTTGGCAACACCACCTATGGGTGTAGCTTTAGAAGATTGGCCACCGGTATTGGAATAAACTTCAGTATCAAGAACTAAAAGATTTACGTCTTTGCCTGAAGCTATAACATGGTCAAGGCCACCATAGCCTATATCATAAGCCCAACCATCGCCACCAACTATCCAAACACTCTTTCTAACTAAATAGTCGGCTACACTGAACAAGATTTTGGCTTCCTTGGAATTTATATCGGTCAACTTTCTCTTTAAAAGTTCAACTCTTTCTCTTTGCTCAAAAATACCAGGTTCGGTTCTTTGGTCTGCGTTAAGTATTTCGTTGACAAGATTTTCGCCAATATCCGGGGCTAATTTAATGAGTAGGGATTTAGCAATATCATTCTGTTTGTCTATAGCCAGACGATAACCCAGACCAAATTCTGCATTATCTTCGAAAAGTGAATTAGACCAAGCCGGACCTCTTCCCTCTAAATTCTTTGTATAAGGTGTTGTCGGGAGATTGCCTCCATAAATCGAAGAGCATCCTGTTGCATTAGCAACCAGCATTCTGTCGCCGAAAAGTTGTGTTGCAAGCTTAATATAAGGAGTTTCGCCACAACCAGCACAAGCACCTGAGAACTCAAAAAGCGGGAGCTGGAATTGTTGTTGCCTTATATTACCTACTTTGATTAGATTTCTATCAACCGGTGGAATTGAAAGGAAGAACTCCCAGTTAGCAGCTTCTGTTTCTCTCAATGGCAATTGAGGCATCATATTGATTGCTTTCAATTTAACATTGGATTTGTTCTTAACCGGACAGACTTCAACGCAAACCCCGCAACCTGTGCAATCTTCGGGAGCAACCTGCAAGGAGTATTTCCATCCAAGGTCTTTGTATTCTTTGTCTCTGGCATCGGTGAATTTAAATGTTGGAGGGGCATTTTCGAGATATTTAGGATCATAAACATTCTGTCTGATGGTAGCATGCGGGCAAACCATGGCACATTTTCCGCATTGGATACATATTGTTTCGTCCCAAACGGGTATTGAAAGAGCTATATTTCTCTTTTCATATCTTGTTGTGCCGGTTGGAAATGTTCCATCAACCGGAAAGGCACTTACTGGTATTGAATCACCCTGTCCAAGTATGATATTACCCACAACTTCTTTAACAAATTTTGGCGCATTATCGGGGACTGGCTTTTTAATATCGTATTTTGCGCTTATACTATCAGGAATAGTAACTTCAAACAGATTATCAAGAGTATTATCAACTGCCTGAAGGTTCATTCTAACAATTTCATCCCCTTTCCTCGCATAAGTAACTTTGATTGATTCTTTAATGTATTCGATTGCTTTTTCCTTGGGAAGAACTCCTGATATAGCAAAGAAGCAAACCTGCATTACAGTATTGATTCTTCTGCCCATACCGCTGCTTTCGGCAACCTTTTGTGCATCTATTGTAAATAACCTTGCTTTTTTCTCTATAAGATGTTTCTGAACTGTCAAAGGCAATTTATCCCAAAGCTCATCCTTGCTGAAGGGAGAATTCACCAGGAATGTCCCACCGTTTGCAAGGTTTTTAAGCATATCAAATTTTTCTAAAAACACTGTCTGATGACATGCTATAAAGTTTGCTTTAGTAATTAAATAAGTGGAGCGAATTTTTTCCGGTCCGAATCTAAGGTGAGAAACAGTAACTGTTCCTGCTTTTTTTGAATCATAAACGTAGTAACCCTGTGAATAGAAATCTGTATTTTCACCAATTATTTTTATTGAATTTTTATTTGCAGAAACAGTTCCGTCCGAGCCAAGACCATAAAACAAAGCTCGAATAACATTGTCTGATTCTATTGAGAATTCAGGGTCATAAGGAATACTGGTGAAGCTAACATCGTCGTTAATTCCAACAGTGAAATGATTCATAGGCTTTTCCTGCAACAAATGGTCATAAACTCCCTTAATCATAGCCGGAGTAAATTCTTTTGATGATAGCCCATATCTTCCACCAACAACTATGGGCATGGATTTAATATTTCCCCATCCATTATTCATTCCTTCAACTATTGCATTGATACAATCCTGATAGAGAGGTTCGCCTATTGCACCGGGCTCTTTTGTTCTGTCAAGGACAGCAATTTTCCGGACGGTTGCAGGAATTGCTTCAATAAATCTTTTCACATCGAAAGGTCTGTAAAGTCTGACTTTTATTACTCCGACTTTTTCACCCTGCTTCAATAAATAATCAACTGTCTCATGTGTTGGTTCACATGCTGAAGCCATGAGAACGATTATTCTTTCAGCGTCAGGGGCACCATAATAATCAAACAGGTGATATTGTCTTCCAGTCAGTTCAGCAAATTTATCCATAGCATTCTGCACTATATCAGGGCATGCAGAATAAAATTTATTTATTGTTTCTCTGTTCTGGAAAAAAACATCGGGGTTTTGAGCCGATCCTCTTAATACGGGATGATCCGGCGATAGCGATCTTTCTCTGTGTTTTCTGACAAGTTCGTCGTTAATCATTTCACGAATTATATCATCGGGGATAATTTCGATTTTCATTTCCTCATGGGATGTTCGAAAACCGTCAAAGAAATGAAGGAATGGAATTCTGCTTTCCAATGTTGATGCCTGTGCAATTAAACCAAAATCCATAACGCACTGGACTGAGTCAGATGCCAAAAAAGCAAAACCTGTGGATCTTGCAGGCATGACATCGCTATGATCACCAAAAATTGATAAAGCGTGCGTTGCAAGAGACCTTGCGCTTATATTAAATACTGTTGGGGATAATTCGCCAGCAATTTTGAACATGTTAGGAATTTTAAGCAGCAGCCCTTGTGATGCAGTAAATGTAGTCGTCAGTGCACCAGCCTGAAGTGAACCGTGAACAGCACCAGCGGCACCACCCTCGCTTTGCATTTCTATAACAGTTGGAACAACGCCCCAGATGTTTTTGTAGCCTTTTGCAGCCCATTCATCGCACCACTCACCCATGTTTGAGGATGGTGTTATGGGATATATAGCTATTACCTCGTTGACTCTATAAGCAATATAAGCAGCAGCTTCATTACCGTCAATAGTCTGGAATTTTTTGTTTGTCATTTATCTCTCCAAAATAATGAATCTTCAATTTTCATATTGTATTTAGAATTCAAAATTAATATCATTTTAAATAATTACAACTTAAACAAATCAATTTAATTATTTTTATTAACATTATAAGTTTTTCCTGTCTGTGATGTAATCAAAGTGTTGCACTAAATTCAGACATTTTTAAAAAAAGCAGAAAAATTTTTTATTCTTGATATTTTTATGCCATTCAGCTTAAAATTCTGGTAGAAATTGTTGGCTAAAAAAAATCATAGTTCATTATTAACCAATAAATTTTTGATTGATGTAATAATTTTTTAAAAGGAGAAAACTAATATTTGCCTAAAATAAAGGAAATAATTGTAAAATAAGAACTTTGTTCAAAATATAGACAAATAATCATTGCAAAATTAAATTGGCATTTAAATTGTGGTAGCGATTGTGTCAAATAAATTAGGTTAGATAAGGAAATTGATTTACAAGCTGTTTCTTTTTAAAAATAGGTTGCCACTCTTAAATCGTGGTCTGGATGCATACGCCCTTAGGGAGAAGACTATTGCAAAAAACATTGCAAATGCTTCATCTCCGCATTATAGGCCCGAACGGGTTAAATTCGAAGAGTTATTTAACGAAAACGAAGCCGTAATAAAGGGTGCTAATACCGATGAAATGCATATACCTATTGGCAAACCAGACCCCGGAACAATAGAGCCGGAAAACATTCAGGCAGAATTGCCCAAACCCGAGATTTATTTTTCTGGCGAATCACATGTTAATTTGGACAAAGAAATGGCTGAATTGGCTAAAAATCAAATAAGGTTCAGATTTGCTTCCAGAATGGTAAAGCGGTTTTTCAGCGGACTTAACAGTGCGATAAACGGGATGAAAGAATGATATTAAGTATATTTGTAAGTTTTTGACATATATAAAAATACGTAGTTTTACGTATTGTTTTATAAATATAATTTATTTAAGTTTACATCGAAAAAAATATGAGTGAAAACATTTTTGCAAGTTTTGATATAAGTAGTCAGGGAATGCAGGTCCAAAGGATGCGTTTGAGTTCTGTTGCTAATAATATAGCTAATGCAAACACAACTAAAGGACCTGATGGAGAACCTTACAAAAGAGAGGTGGTTATAGTTCGTGCTGTTGCTAATACTCCATTTGAAAATGAATTGAAGACACAGATTAAATTAATTGGAACTGACCCTCTTCATTCTTCAAATATTGGCAATGGTACAATAACCGGAAGTAATAATGTTCTGAATGCTAACACAGCCAAAGACAATACACCACCCAGATTGGTTTATGATCCGTCACACCCTGATGCAGACGAAAATGGTTATGTCAAGATGCCAAATATAAACATTGTTACCGAAATGGTTGAAATGATAAGTGCTCAGAGGGCTTTCGAAGCTAATACAAATGTTGTTGAAGCAGCTAAGAATATCGCAAGAGATTCTTTGGAAATATAGAAATAATTAATTAATTTTCTTTTCTATGAAAATTACAGAACAAATAAAGGCTTATAATAATACGGAAATAACTACTCCAACAAGGTTAAACAAAACCTCGAAGACTGTTTCATACACCGAGCAGACAATATCCGATAAGTCTATAAGCCGAAATGAGTTCAATGTCGATAGCACAAAAAAAATAATAACCAAACGGGAAAGGGATTTTTTTATCAGGATGTTCCCCGAAAATTCCCGACAAATTGAAAATCACGTTTTGTTTAATAGAAACGGTAAAGTGCAGAATTATAGTTACCGAAAAGGTTCTATTTTCGACGGTAAAGCCTGATTTAGGGCTTTTGTTTTCTCATGGATGAGCATATAATAGAAAGGATTTCTAATGATTATAGAAGAAAATCTACCCCGTAAACTGTTTTTGCCGGAAGTCCAGCAAAAAACAGGTTCAGAAAATCAAATTAACCCCCAAAACTCGAGCTTTTCCGACACTTTGAAAGGATTTGTCAAAGATGTTGACTCTTTGCAAAAGGAATCTGCTTCAATGACCGAAAGATTTATCAAAGGTGAGCCGGTGGATATTCATGATGTTATGATCTCCGCAGAAAAAGCTAAAACAAGTTTTCAGCTTTTAATGGAAGTTCGAAATAAGTTCCTCGATTTGTATAGAGAAGTTTTAAGAATGCAGGTTTAATCAAAGGGATTCAATAAAGATGGCAAAATTACAGATTTTAGAGCAGTTCAAAGCATTTTTAGGAAAGCTAAGTTTAACTCAGAAGATAGTAATGATTGGCTCAGTTGCAGCTGTCATTATTTTTATATTTGTTATTTTTAATTTGTCCAAACCTAATAATGAATATTCTGTTCTATTTACCTCGCTCGAAAGCGGAGATGCTTCAAAAATTGTCCAAAAATTAAAAGAAAATAAAATAGAATATCAACTTGCTGATAATGGTTCAACCGTTCTTGTTGAAAAAAGCAAAGTTTACGAAACCAGACTGACACTTGCCGGCGACGGTCTTCCTGAATCAGGAACAGTAGGCTATGAAATATTCGACAAGACAAATCTTGGTATGTCTGAATTTGTGCAAAAGCTAAATTACCGACGGGCACTAGAAGGAGAGTTATCCCGAACAATTGGCTCAATTGACGAAGTAAAGAAAGCAAGGGTTCATATTGTTATTCCCGAAAGAGCATTATTCGATAAGGACCAGAAAAAGACAACTGCTTCCGTGACCCTTCATCTAAAATCGGGAAGAAGCATTGATAAAATTGACATTGCAGGTATTCAGAACCTTGTTTCAAGCAGCGTTGAAGGAATGTCAACCAAAGATGTAATTGTTGTTGACCAGAAAGGAAATGTCCTTTCAAAAAAACCAGCAGACGAAGGAACATTAGCCGGTTTAACAGCTCAGCAATATGAACAGCAGAAAAATATTGAAAATTATCTCTCGAGCAAGGTTCAATCTATGCTTGATGGCGTTTTGGGCAATGGAAATTCTGAGGTAAGAGTAAATGCTGAACTTGATTTCACTCAGATAGAAAAAACTGTAACCGATTTTGACCCGGAAAAGCAAGTTGCAAGAAGCGAACAGTCAATCTCGGAAAATACCGAATCAATTGACTCGCTTAGCTATCCGACTGTAAGTATGTCGAAAAATCAGTCAAATCAAATCTCAAATTATGAAATTCCGAAAACCGTAGAAAGAATAGTCAAAGAAGTTGGTAACGTAAAAAGGCTTTCTGTTGCTGCTTTGATTAATGGAACAACTAAAGTGGTGGATAAAAACGGACAAAAGGTAATTCAATACATACCCAGAACGGACGAAGAGATGCAAAAATTAACTGACATTGTTAAAAATGCCGTCGGGTATGACCAGCAAAGAAACGATCAGGTGAGCGTTATCAATGTCCCTTTCGACAATACCTATCTGGAAGAAGAACTAAAAGAGACCATACCAACAAACTGGTGGGAAAATCAGGAAAATATCAAATTATTGCTTCTGGTTGCGGCAATTTTAATTGCTATATTTTTAATGTATCGTTTGCTCCATTCAAAACAAATAAAGGAAAAAATAAGAATTGCTTATTCTTTGCCAGAAAATGGATTAATGCCGTCAGATGGCTTTTCTGATAATGACAAAGTTGAATTGGACGATATTTTGCTTGATGATGATGATTTAATGTTGTTGCCGGCTGAATTGCCTGACCAATTATTACTTGAAGGTGCTACCGCTGAGAGACATCTTGCAAAAATTGACGGTAGCAGTCAGCCATTCCCCAATTCTTCTATGGTCGAATACAGGGGCGAAAGCATAGAAGCTCCAGAGGTTAGCTCGCTGGGCGAGGAGGCTATAATGAAACTCGAAATCAAAAGGAAAATAAAAGAGTATATGGAAGCCAATACTCTCGAAGCTGTAAAACTGCTTAGAAGTATGATTCATAGCGATATTGAAGAAAAGATCGGTAAGAATTAGAAAAAGTAAAAAAGTGATGAGTTGCATCCGATAATTATTATGAAAAAAATTTAACAAATAATATAAAATGAAAAATGAACAACTGACATTTGAGAAATTAACCGGAAGACAGAAGGCGGCTATTCTTCTGATGTCGCTTGATGTAGATGTTTCTGCTAAAGTTTTCAAAGAACTCGACATGAAGGAAGTCGAGCAGATTGCAGTTGAAATTACAAATCTTAAAGACCTTCCTCAGAACATTGTGGAGTCCGTCATCGAAGAATTTTATCAATTGATGACTGCACAGAATTATCTTGTTGAAGGTGGTTTCGACTATGCTCAGATTCTGCTCGAAAAAAGTTACGGAATTGAAAGAGCAAGGGAAATTGTCGAGAAAATAAGAGTTCTGACAACCGTCAGAGGTTTTAATATTCTTAAGAAAGCCGATCCGCAGCAGCTTGCAAATTTTTTGTCCAAGGAACACCCGCAGACTGTTGCCTTGATTTTATCTCATTTGCCTCCTGATCAGTCTGCTGATGTATTAGCAGAATTTCCTGATAATTTAAGGAGTGAAGTAGTTTTTAGAATAGCCAAACTTGGAAAAGTCTCACCTCAGCTTTTGTCCCAGGTCGAGCATGTGGTTGATCAGATTGCCGAAGCAACATTATCGCAGAATTTATCAGTTGCCGGAGGTGCCCAACTTGTTGCTAATATCCTTAATAAAAGTAAAAATGCTACAGCAAAAGCTCTGCTCGAAAGCATCGAAGACAAGGATTATAATCTCTCAATCGAAATTAAACGACTTATGTTCCTGTTCGAGGATATTATTACAATTGACGATAAAGGAATACAAAGGATTCTCAGGGATGTGGACAAGAAGGACCTTGCTCTGGCTCTCAAAGTTTCCGACGAAAAAATCAAAACAAAAATATTCAAATGTATGTCCGAAAGAGCTGCCGCTGTTGTTAAAGAAGAACTTGAATTTATGGGTCCTGTTAAACTAAAAGAAGTCGAAGCGGCACAAATGAGAATTGTTGATATTATTAAGAAACTCGAAGAACAGGAAGAAATTGCCATTGGTGGAAGAGGAAAAGAAGATGTGTTCGTCTAAAAATCGGTTTTTAATATGTATGAGTTCAAATTAAAATTACCAAATAAAATAAAACGTGCGGAAATTATTCCATCAGAAAGTTTCAACACTGAAAAGTTAATTCCATTCAGCGAGTTTAGCGATAGCGAACTGAATACTGTGTTTGATTCTTATCGTGATGAAGAAAAACCAGAGCCGTTTGATCTGGCGGAATTATTAAGTGTAATACCAAAAACCCAGCGAACAATCTTCTATGAAGAGCGGGCAGCACCAATTCAATCGAAGCCTGTTCAGATCTCTTTAGATAAATTGAATAAAAACTTAGTGCCCGTTAGTGAGGTTCAGGTTGAAATTCAGCATGCATATGACAAAGGTTTTGATGATGCCCGTCAGATGACAAGAAAGACTTTCGAAATTGAGCTTGAAAAACGTGAACATTGGATAAAAAACATTGATAAATTACTAATCAACCTGAGGGCAAAGTTTGTTAATGAACTCAAAAAGCTCGACCAGAACCTTGTTCCTCTGGCTATTATGGTTGCTGAGCATATTTTACAAAGAGAAGTTACTGCTCACTCGGATATAGTAATTGAACAGGCTAAGAAAGCAATTCAGGCTATTCATAATGATATGGTTTTCAAAATTCATCTTCATCCATATACACTTGAAATTTTGAAAAACGTAAAAAGCTCGCTGGTTGCAGATAATTCAAAACTTGAAAACACTCTCATAGTATCAAATGATGAAGTTGATCCGGGAAGCTGTATAATAGAGACTTCCAGCGGAATAATTGATGCAAGTTTCAAAGCTCAACTCGAGAAGATAAAAAAATCACTTCTTAAAATACCTCCCGACGAAAGTAATTATTTCTTTGATGAATCTAATGATGAAAATTTGAAGCCCGACGATGAAAGCGATGTCGAAGAAAACGAAGATTTCTCAGATATTCCGGATTAATTGTTTCTTTTCGAAGTAATGATTAAAAATTAAAATGCAAAACTATAAAGAAGAAATAGAATCAGAATTACTTTCACGATTTGGTAATGTTATAAAAAATGTTGAGCCCATTCAAATGAAGGGCAAGATTGTCAAAGTTGTTGGTTTGGTTCTCGAAAGCGAAGGTCCCAAAGCCAAAATTGGTGAGGTATGTGTTCTTAGAGACTATTTTGGCAGAGAGGTTTCAAAATCTGAAATTGTCGGCTTCAAGGACAATCGAATTCTTTCGATGATACTGGGAGACCTTACTGAAATTTCCCCCGGAATGGAAATTGTGGCTACTGGCGAATCTTTAACCATAGGTGTTGGGGACAATCTCCTTGGTAGAGTTTTGAATGGTCTTGGAGACCCCATTGATTTCAAAGGTAGAATTTCAACCGAAGAAAGAAGAAGCATTTATTCTAATCCGCCTAATCCTTTGAGCAGGAAGAGAATTCAGGAGCCAATAGCAACCGGAATCAGAGCTATTGACGGAGTTTTAACCTTAGGCAAAGGGCAACGTGTGGGTATTTTTGCCGGTAGTGGTGTAGGTAAATCAACTCTTCTGGGAATGATAGCCAGAAATACATCAGCCGATATAAATGTAATCGCATTAATCGGTGAACGTGGAAGAGAAGTCAGGGAGTTTCTGGAAAAAGACCTTGGCGAAGAAGGACTTCGCAGGTCAATTGTAATTGTTTCCACAAGCGACGCTCCATCTCTTGTTCGTGTGAAGGCGGCTCTTGTTGCAACAACTATAGCAGAATATTATCGTGATAGAGGGCTTGACGTTATGCTTATGATGGATTCTGTTACTCGTTTAGCTATGGCACAAAGGGAAGTTGGGCTAACAATTGGCGAACCTCCTACTACAAAGGGTTATACCCCATCTGTTTTTGCTTTACTGCAAAAAACAATGGAAAGGGCAGGAACCTCCGAAATTGGGTCTATAACTGGATTATATACTGTTCTTGTTGAAGGCGATGATTTGAATGAACCTGTATCTGATTCTGCAAGAGGTATTCTTGATGGACATATTGTCCTTTCCCGAAAATTAGCTTCCAATGGACACTACCCGGCTATTGATGTGCTCGAAAGTATAAGCAGGGTTAAGAAAGATGTAATCTCCAATGACCATTATATTGCTTCGAGTAAATTATTAGAATATCTGGCAACTTACCGCAGTGCAGAAGACCTTATAAGCGTGGGTGCTTACCAGAAAGGTGTCAATCCAAAAATTGACCGTGCCGTTGCAATATATGATAATATCAATGAGTTCCTAAAGCAGCAGATTGAAGAAAGTTCTAATTTTGACGATACTATTGATTGGTTAAAGAAAATCATTGCAAGTTAGTAAATGGCAAAAAAGTTCAATTTCAGGCTTGATAAAGTATTAAACCTAAAAACACAGAAAGTTCAGGAACTTAAAGAGGCGCTGAATCTTATTGTAATGTCTCGCATTGCCAAAGAAAACGAAATTGATAAAAACCAGAAATATCTTAATAATCTATTAAAGTCAAAGAAGGGTGTTTTGCCTGCTTCTTCTTTGCAAACCTCTTGGTCTCACAAAACTTATATTCAGGATACTATTAAAAAACTCAAAGTTGAGCGTGATCAGCTAATCGAAATTGAAAATCTCAGGCGTCAAAAGCTTGTTGAAGCAATGAAAGAAGAAAAAATTCTTCTGAAATTGAAAGATAAAAAACAGATTCAACATAAAGAGGAGTTATCAAAAGAAGAAGTTAAAATACTTGACGAGATAGCTAATATCAAGTTTATAAACAATACTGATTCAAAATATTTATAAAATGACAATCAAGAAATTAATATTGCTCATTTGTTCAATTTCGGTTCTGTTCTTACTCTCGCCTGTTTTGATAGTATATGTCTATAAGCTATATCCGGAGTGGCTTGGTTTTCCACCAAAAAAAATCCAGAAAGCACAAACCGAAAAAAATCAAAAAGACTTAATAAAAATTCAAATAACACAGAATGAATTTGAAAATCTGCAGAAGGCTAATCTGTCAAACGCAATTCTCAAAGTAGAATCCAAAGAATTAAAAGAAAAGAATGAAAAGCTGCAGGATTCACTTAAAAAGATTATTAATACCGTAAAAAATTCAAAAGAAAATAATAATTTATCATCAATAATTTCTGGAAACGAGCAGGAGCTGACAAAAAAATTAAAAGATTCTTTGATTAAGCTATCCTCAAATCTCACCGAATATAAAAAAAGTAAAGAAAATCTCTCAAAACAGTTGGAAGAAATCCAAAAACAGAATAAATCAAGCAACGATTCTTTGAAAATAAAAAGCTTGATAGAATTCGCCAAAATATATAATAATTCCAATCCTGTCGAAGTTGCTAAAATTCTGGAAAAAATTGATAAAAAAGATGCCATTCTTATCCTGAAATCAATGCAAAAAAAGAAGGCTGGCAAGGTAATTGAAGCAATGAAATCTGATGTCAATGCTGATATGATTAAGGCATTGTCAGTTAATTCAAAATAATTGTAGCGATAATTTTAGCAACGCCTCTAAATTCAATATTGACAATGACTTATAAGAAGCTAAGATTTTAAATCTTTAATGAATTGATTAATAAATGATTTAAAATATTTTGTTCGGATTATAAATTAATGCAAGGATGCAGAAATGGTTCATAAACTTAACAATATTATACAGTCCGGGACTAAATTTAACCATAAGGTTGATAATAAACAGATCCCTCAAAAGACCGATAAATTTGAAAAATCATTAGAAAAAGTTATCTCTGATGATAAAAAAAGGAATCAGAAAACTCATAAAATTAACAAGAAAAATAAAATAGATATCAAATCTAAAGAAACAAAACAGAATCAGAATGTTTTTACTCCTTTTACCGAAAAAAATTTACCAATTATTCCTGAATCTACTCATAGCCTTAATAATATTGAAAAAAATAACACAATTAGTGACATACTGAATAATATTTTACAAAACAACTACGAATTTGAAACTAATAATTCCAATCAATTAATACCTCAAATGCTAAATGAAGTTCTTTATAATGAAATTCCTCAAGAAGAAAAATCAGAAATAATTGAAGCAAAACTGCAAATAATTAATGAATTTATTAATGCAATCAGCAATGGATTTAATAATAACAGAATTCAAGAAATAAACAAGGCAAATATTAATAATAACAATAACTTAACAAATATAGAAAACAGAGGTTTACCACTACAAAACATTTTTAATGACAATACTTTAGTTCCCGAAGAAGAAGAAAATTTAGATGAAAAAATTAACAAATC
Source organism: uncultured Hyphomicrobiales bacterium (assembly GCA_964473465.1). GTDB lineage: Bacteria > Bacteroidota > Ignavibacteria > Kapaibacteriales > UBA2268 > CALHRB01. The sequence continues at coordinate 193,023 of CAYYPE010000002.1, read as the reverse complement.
AAATGAAAAATTAAAATCTCAAGAAGCTGAAAATTTAATTAATAAAGCATCTAATGAATTTATCAAAAAGCCCGAGAAATCTGACGTGAAAATGAATTTAAATTTACCAACGACAGATTCTAAGAAAAATAATGAGAATATTCAACAAAGAGTAGAAAATAATACAGAAAATAGTGATAGTGAGCCAAAAAAATCTGGAAACAAAATACCGTTTTCTAATAAAAGCAATTCAGATATCGGAGAAAAAAGTTTACTTAATGACTTAGTTAAAGAACAAATTGTTGAAATTACGAATAATTCAAAAAATATAAATCACACAAGTTCAAAGACTGTAACAACTTACAATCAGTTTGGACAAATTAGAATTCAGGAATTCACACAGACAACATTTCAATTAATCAAGTCAACACCCGAAAACACAACAAGCACAGCTAATTTAGTTCTCAAACCTGAATCACTCGGCACACTATTTGTTCAAATTTCAATGACAGACAACAAAGCTAAAATAAATATTATGGCAGACACAAGCGAAGCAATCAAGACTATTGAACAACAAATTGGTGCATTAAAAGAAAAGCTTTCGCAGAATGGTATCATCACTGATTCAATCGATATTGGATTTAAGTCAAAGGACGGAGAGGAAAATTTAAATAATAACACGCAATTCACAAAAAAGCAAGATAAAAAACAAAAGGAAGAGATACAAGAATATTTAAAATCACTAAATTATTTCAAAGAAAAGGAAAATGAAGTTTTATAATATTATACAGGAGGGTAAACATATATTCATTAACATTAATGAGTTTGTTGGATTACCTATTTATCAACAAAAAAAGGTTGTGAAATGATGCAGGGTATAACAAATTCACAGGCACAATTATACGAGCAAACTGCTTCAACGCAGAAAAGTAGCAATATCGGGCGTGATGAATTTCTGAAATTATTAACACTTCAATTGAAGCACCAGAATCCATTGAAGCCTTATGATAATCAGGAATTTGCCTCCCAGCTTGCCCTCTTTTCTCAATTGGAACAGTTGACCGACATCAGAGCATTGCTTGAAGAACAATTGGGAGTAAATCAGCTTTTAGCCAATAATATTTCAAACTCTGCTCTTCCCGGTTTGCTTGGAAAAACGGCTTCAGTTGGAACAAGAATTTTCAAATTTGATGGAGAAAATAATGTTCCAATTGGTTATAATCTCCCGGGTCAGGCGATTTTTGCAACAGTAGAAATTCGGGATAACTCCGGTAACCTTGTCAGAACAATTACCCTTAAGGAACTTGACTTAACAAGCGGTTCCCACAAAATCAAATGGGATGGTAAAGATGATAACGGCAACGTTCTTCCTGCGGGTAATTATAATGTTCAGGTTGTAGCAAGTAGTAAAAATGGATCATCATTTACTGCCGATACTTTTACTTATGGTAAAATCCAGGCGGTAAGGTTCAAACCAGAGGGAACTGTTCTTGTCATAAACGACATAGAAGTAGCAATTTATGATGTAATTGATGTTCAAATGGAAAATTGAGGAGGAAAGAATGGATATTAACGGTGTCAATCTTCCTTTTATTCCTGCGGGTGGTTTAAATGAGCTAACGAAGAACTTTGTTCAGAAAAATCCGGCAAACGGAACTTCTTTCGAAGAAATTTTTAAAGAAGAATTAAGCAAAATTAAGTTCTCTTCGCACGCTCAATCCAGATTAGTCAGTAGGGAGATAACGCTTAACCAAACGGACATCGAGCGTTTGCAGAATTCAGTTCAGGTGGCTGAATCAAAAGGGGCAAGAGAATCATTAGTGATTCTTGACGAAAAGGCTTTTATTATAAGCATACCGAATCGAACAGTTATTACTGTTGTCAATCGTGATCAATTAGAGCAAAATGTTGTAACAGACATTGACTCTGCTGTTTTTGCATAATTAACGAGCTGGACTTTACCCGATTAGGGTGAGAGGCTCAATGATTTCCCGAGCGACAGAAGGAAATCAATTTTTCAGGATGAATTTAATTAACCAAGGAGGGTAAATAAATGGCTTTATCACGTTCTTTATCTACTGGTGCGAGTTCATTGAGAGCTCACCAGCAAAGATTTGATGTTATTTCTAATAATATTGCTAATGTTAATACAACCGGATATAAATCCAATCACGTAAATTTTGCCGAGCAATTCAATCAGATTTACAAATATGGTTCCTCACCAAATGAAAATGAAGGCAAAGGCATGGGCGGTGTGAATCCACTGATGATGGGTCTGGGAGTAAAAATTGGGTCAATCACTCAAAATATGGCTCAAGGGACAATAGAAACCACTAATCGCCCGCTTGATTTAGCTTTGCAGGGAAACGGATTTTTTATTTACAATATGAATGGCAAGCAGTTATTTTCAAGAGCTGGTGCTATATCAAGAGACAAAAGCGGTAATCTGGTTGATAGCTCAAGTGGTGCTTTTCTTATGGGGTATAATCTGCAGCTTGACGCTGACGGTAAGATGGTCAAAGATTCCAATGGCGATAATGTTTTGAACAGAACTTTAAAGAATATAAACATCCCACCAAATATAATTTCTGCACCACGACAAACAGAGGTTGTGAAAGTTTCCGGTAATTTGAATTCTGCTTCCACAGAAAATACAGAACGCCAGACAAGTATTACCATATTCGACAATCAGGGCGGTGCTCACGTTATAACACTTTCATTCACAAAGACCGCTAACCCGAATGAATTCACAATGAGTGCTAAGCTTGATGGAATTGATATAACATTGCCGTCCGATACTTTAACATTCAATACCGATGGCACAATTAGTTCCCCGTTGGATTTCACTTTAAACGCTTCAGACCTAAACACAGCTCTTGGAACTGATGTTTTTGATGCAACAACTCCAAAAAATGTAAAGATAGTTCTTGCAGAAACTGGAAATCTTCTCGCCGGGCTAACTCAATTTGCAGGACCTAATACCGCAACAGTAACCGAGCAGGATGGGTATCAGGCAGGGGATCTGAATGAACTTTTTGTTGATACAACAGGTAAAATCTGGGGGTCGTTTACTAATGGACAATCTGAAATACTCGCACAGGTAGCTGTAGCTAAATTTACAAATCCACAGGGACTAATCAGAAACGGCAATAATTTTATGGAGGTTTCTCCCAATAGCGGTCTTCCGAATATCGGGACTGCAGGCGAGATTTTTCCTTCTACTCTTGTGGTTGGTGGTGCTTTAGAGCAATCTAATGTTGATTTGACAGAGCAATTTACCGAAATGATTATCACTCAAAGGGCATTTGAAGCGGCTTCGAGAACTATTACTATAAGCGACCAGATGCTTGCTGAAACAAATATGCTAAAACGATAATCTTAATAAAATTATCCCCATAGCGGGTTTTATTGCATAATTTTTAACAAGGATGTTTGAACTACTGAATTAAAAAATTTGGTAGAACAGACATTCTTGTTTTTTTTATTTATTCAAATATATTTTTAAAAAGCTTTTTTTAAAATATTGTTTTTTTAAAGCTATTTTTCAAAAAAATAAACATATTTTGATAATATACGTCAAAGTTTTTTTAACTGGAGAAATTATGAAACCACTTATGACTTTATTTGTGTTTTTAGCACTTATTCTATCAGCTTGTAATAACAATACAGCTGAGGATGGATACAAAAATCCCGGAACATTAAAAACATTTTACGACAGCCTTAGCTATTCTATTGCTCATGAAATTGGAATCAGCATGCACAAAGACAGTCTTGAAATCAGCAAGGACTTCTTCATCAAAGGATTTCTGGATGGCATTAATGGCGATTCCTCCCTAATTGAAAAGCTTGCCAGCGACGATTTAAGGCTTAGATTCCAGAACATGATGTTTAAAAAACAAGAAGTAAAGCGTAAAGAAGAAGAAGAAAAATTGAAACAAGAGGCTGAAGCAAACAAGAAAAAATCAGCCGAATTTTTAGCTCAAAATAAAAATAAACCGGGTGTGATTACTACGCCAAGCGGTTTGCAATACATTGTTCTGAAAGAAGGAACTGGAAAAAGCCCGAAAGATGAAGATCTGGTTACAATCCATCTAAAGGGCTATCATATGAACGGTTTTGAATTTGATAACACTTACGGCAAAGAACCCGTGCAAATGGTTGTCGGACAGCAAATACCGGGCTGGAAGGAAGCATTCAAGCTGATGAAAGAGGGGGCTATTTATAAAGTGTTTATCTCCCCTGAGCTTGGCTGGGGCGATAGAGGAGCTCCACCACAAGTGCCTCCCGGTTCTGCTGTATATTTTGAAATTGAACTACTAAAGGTCGGAGGAAAGCCACCTGATATCAAAAATCCACAACCTGTTCAGCCTGTTCAACCACCCAAAAAATAAGTAAAGTTTGAATATTTTTATATTTCCAAGGCAGAGAAATCATACACTCTGCCTTTTTTTACCTTATCATTCCACTGACCATTTTTGAAATTTCAAGGCAGCAGGTTAACCCCGGCGATTCAATACCAATCAGGTTTATGAAACCGGGCAAGCCTTTATCTGATTCTTCGGCAATAATAAAATCTCTGAAGGGCTCTCCTTTTGCTTGAAGTTTTGGCCTGATCCCAGACTGATCGGGATAAATGTCATTGCGATCGAGACCCGAAAGATAAGATGAGGCAGCTCGATAGAATTTGTCCTGAAGATCTTCGGAAACAGAATAATCCTGCACCCTTTTGTCAAGATACTCTGTGTCGGGACCAAGTTTCAATTCACCATTTAATTCTACCGTAATGTGAATTCCCAGACCACTCCCATTTTTTTGTGGAACAGGATATATCAAATGGTGGACAAGATTTTTCTTGATGGACTTTATCCTGAAATAATGTCCACGGCAGAAATGGAGGCGGTATTTGTGTTCAACTATATCAATACCAGACATTTCGGCGATTAAATCAGAATCCAGTCCAGCAGCGTTTATAACTATGTTAGTTGAAATATTCAAATGCTCACCATCGGGAGCCATTATTTCCATTTCATACCCGTCAGGTATTTTGTTTATTCCCACGACAGTATGTTTATAAGCAAAATTGCAATCATTTTTCATTGCTTTGAATTCAAAACTCTGCATTAAAGAGTGCGAGTCAATTATGCCTGTGTCCGGAGAAAAAAGTGCAGAATAAGCTTTTATATTTGGCTCTTCCCTATTGAGTTCAGAAATAGAAGCATAACGGATATTTTCTACTCCATTATTTTTAGCTCTTTGGTAGATATTATCAAGTTCTTCGGCTTCGTCTGAATTTACCGCAATGATATATTTACCAATTCTATCATGAGGAACATTGTTTTTATTGCACCATTCATAAATGGATTTATTTCCTGATACGCATAGTATTGCTTTAAGTGATCCAGTAGGATAATAAATACCTGCGTGAATTACTTCGCTGTTCCTTGAACTGGTTTCGTTGCCGAAAGAGGGATGTCTTTCGATTAAAAGAACATTTTTCTTTCCGTCGCAAAGTTCAGCAGCAGCAGACAGACCTATCACACCGCCACCAATAATAACAATATCAAAATCCATAAAATAAATTATTTGATTAATATAACATTCAAAAATAAGTTATATTTATCTGTTTAAAAAAGATTGCGAATAAATCCAATTTATTAATTGAACAAAGAATTTGAATTTAATTAAAAGATAAAATTAAATTATGAGCCTAAAAAACACAAAAAAAAGGATTTTTTATTATGCCATATATTATCATTAATCTGACAAGAAAAATTAAATAGAAGCGATTTATGAAGGTCGCCTTTCTCGAGCCGAATTATCAAGCAATTCAGAACTTTTATAATAATTTCAATAGCTATTAGTTAATATTTTTTTATTTTATATGTAAATTATCGTGAACGACACAATTGTAGCACTTGCAACACCTCCCGGAATATCCGGACTGGCTGTCATAAGACTTTCAGGCAAAGAAAGCTTGGACATTGCCGAAAAGTGCTTCAATCCGAAAGGAAAATTAATAAATGCACCGACTCACACCATACATTTCGGGTGGATAATTCATAAAGATAGAAGGATTGACAATGTTACAGCATCCTTATTCCTCGAACCAAAGTCTTACACCGGCGAGAATTCAGTTGAAATCTCCTGCCATGGGGGTATGCTTATTGCCGATGAAATAATAAATGCTCTTATTGATTGCGGGGCAAGAATGGCAGAACCAGGCGAATTTACAAGAAGGGCATTTTTGAACGGGAAGATGGATCTTATGCAGGTTGAAGCCGTTGCGGACTTGATTCACTCCGTTACAGTCCCGGGAACAATTGTAGCAGCAAGACAGCTACATGGCGAATTTACTTCCAGAATTTCAAATTTGAGAAGAAAACTTCTTGATATTTGTAGTTTGCTCGAAATTGAACTGGATTTCTCGGACGAGGATTTGACTTTTGTAAAAAAAGATAAGATAAAAGCAGAAATCATTGAAGTAATTGCTTTTTGCAAATCGCTTGCTGAATCCTATAAATCTGCAGAAATCCTAAGGTCGGGCTTCTTTGTTGGAATAGCAGGTTTTCCGAATTCTGGCAAATCAACCCTTTTCAATTCATTGCTCAGAAAGAAGAGGGCAATAGTCAGCGAAATCCCCGGAACAACAAGGGATTATCTCGAAGAAAATATAATTATAAATGGATTGGCTATTAAACTGATTGATACAGCTGGGTTAAGAGAAACTCTGAACATCATCGAAATGGAAGGCATAAAGCTGGTGCAATCAGTTCTTGATCAATCTAACCTTATATTAGTTTTGAATGATATATCAATCTCGCCAGAGCATTCTAATGAGCTTTTGCAAAAATTAAAAAATGAATATCCCAATCAGAAAATTATATTAGTTCAAAATAAGATTGACAAAATTGATTTAAAACCGATAGAACTCAACGATGATTGTATTTACATATCTGCAAAGACAGGAGAGGGCATCGAAAAGCTGGAGAATTTGCTTGAGCAGGAAGCCAGAAAAAACACCGAAGGTATAGTTGACGTTCTGGTTAATCAAAGACACGCAATTCTTTTAAAAAAAGTTGCTGAACAACTATCTGCTGCTATTTCTTCAATTGACGAAGGTAGAGAAAATGAACTTATTTCTCTGGATATTAGAAATGCCGTTAATCTTTTGGGTGAATTATCAGGGGAAAACTGGAACGAAGATGTTCTGAATAATATCTTCTCAAGATTTTGCATTGGGAAATAAAATGTTTCACGTGAAACATTTTGATAGTTTCTTAAAAAAAACTGATACCTCATAACTGAAAAATTAAAAAAATATGCTAAAAGGATTTGATGTTGCTATGAATGTAGTTCTCGAATGAGGTAAAACGAAAATCATCAAGCAATCGGTTCAAACGAGGATATGTTTTATCCAAATTAAGATAATGTTTGAATTTTGCAATTGGTTTTATTTTTAGTCTGGGCTGGGAATCGTCAATTTCCCATGGATGGATATAGAAGTTTAATATCTTACCCTTTGAATTTAGCTCCAGAGCCTTATTTTTAAAAAATGAATAGGGATAAAGCCGGAAATAACCTCCCCCGCCGTATGGTATAGAGATCACTCCGAATTTTACTGCTTTTATAGGAAATTCTATAAGGCCATTATTAAGATGAAAGAAATTCATATCCGTTTGATCTTTTGCTTCGTCAGGATAATCACCAAATGGAAAGACGGATGAGTCATAAACAAAACCATATTCTTTGAGAACATCGAATACCCATAAGTTTTTGTTTGTTACCGAAAAGCATGGAGCCCGAAAACCTTTGACAGGCTTATTAATTGCTAAATCAATTGCTTCGAGAGAGAGTTGGATTTCTTTGACGAATTCATCCTTATTCATCAAAGTCAGAAGCTTGTGTGAATAGGCATGAGAGGCTATCTCATGACCTCTGCCGAAAATTTCTTTAATTAAATCGGGCAATTTCCTTGCGATCCATCCAAGAACAAAAAAAGTTGCTTTAACTTGTTTAATATCAAGTAGTTCCAGCAATTTTAATGTTGCTTTTTCAACCCTGATTTCGTTGTGTTTAAGCAAATCCTCCGAAAAATCTTTTGTTAAATGCAAAGGAGTGAACCAATCCTCAAGGTCAACGCTGAAAAGGTTAGTCATCATTATCTTAATTCTTAATTAAATACTTGAACTTGATATCATCTCCAAAAGCCATCTTCAAAAGATAAAAGCCTTTTCCAATGTTTCGGCAATCAATTTTAAAATAATTATCGCTTATATTTACTTCATTTTGCAAAATTACATTTCCCATAATATCATAAATAGTGTAAGACGAAGGTTTAACATCTGAATTTCTTATCACAACAAAAGCGAACTCATTCAAGGGGATTGGATAAATGTCAATAAAATTGTCTTTATGAAAAACTGTGTTAGTTTGTAATTGAAGTATTGTAACTGAATGAGGGGGAAAAATATAATAATCGTCAACAATCCATTTTTTTTCATTTATTTTAATATTCTCAGGGTTATTTGCTGTATTGGCATCCAGAAGATTAGGAGAATAAATTTCAAAAACTTCAGTAAGTAGTCCATTAACCTTTCCAGAATAGTTCAATCGAGTTTGAATTGGGGAATAGGGATGTTTATTTATTACACAAAGATAGATAGTATCGTTGTCACCACTTGCAAGAACATCAAGCCATGGGACATTCTCAGAAACCCACACATCTCTGTTTTCGGGGGTATTGAAAGAGCCGCACAAAACTTTAGTGGCATAAACATTGGAACCGAAATAGTTCCTCATCATCGCCGAAACATAAAAGGTTGGTGTTCCGTAAATTACTCTCTTGCCCGAAACAATGTCAATATCAGATTTTATAAGACCAACATTGTGAGTTCTTTCGGCAAGTTCAATTGTTCTTGGATGCTTTGCAAAAAGATTATAAAAGGCAGCAGAAGCAATAGCAAATTCGAGTGTGTTACATCGGATATCCTCACGCCAAAACCTGTTGTATTCCACCCACCATTCGCTAACAGCCTGCTTTACCTGAGGATACAAGCCTCTTAAGTCAATCCAATTTTCTAATTTTGCGATAAATTTAGTCAAGTCGTTCTGAATAGATATTAATCCCAGATAAGTATCAGCATCGCTGATTTCGTCTGCTGGAGCCGTTGAGGTAGTATGCCAACTGTATAGGTCAAGTTTTTTGCCAACAACATCCATTATTTTGTTGAAATAATCATTAGCATTAAGAATTTCGCCGTTTATCATTATTTTTATAGTTGGGTCAATCTTTTTCATAGCGTCATAGAATTCGATATAACGCCTTGCCATATCCTTTGGGGGCAAATAACCGATTGATAGAGGCAAATTTTGTTCATTACCCACTTCCCAGTATTTAACATTGTAGGGAAGAGGGTGTCCGTTTTCTGCTCTAATTTTTCCATAATATGTGTTAATATCACCGTTGCAATACTCGACCCAGTTAGCTGCTTCTTCAGGTGTGCCGGAACCAAAGTTAACAACAATATGAGGTTCAGCCCCAACTGACTTACAAAATTGAGTAAATTCATCGGTGCCAAAATCCAGCCTTTGAGGAAAATAAGCCCAATCGTAATTTGGTGATTTTCTCTGATCAATGTGCCCAATCCCATTGAACCATCTGGATGCAGGCAAGTCAGCAAAACATCCGCCGGGATATCTTATAATTCCGGGCTTCCATTTATTATATAAATCGAAAAACTCTTTTCTGACCCCAAACACATTATTCAAAGGCATTAGCGAGGATTCGTCCAAATCAAGTTCACCGATGCCTTTGATTTCGAGAACCAGATAAGCAAATCCAATAACCGAACCGGGTATTTTAAAAATTGTTTTTTCCCACTCGTTTCTGAATCTGGTAATTGTTTTATCGAAATAAATATTAGAAAAAGTTGAATCAGTGAGCTTGATATTCAATTCTTCCGGGGGGTTATCGGATTTTAAATATATATAAAATTCATAGTCTCTGTTATCGCTCATCCATACCTTTTGATAGACTCCTTTCGAATTACTTTTATCAGCCGAAATTAGCTTCAGGTAACGCTCCCCATTTTTATTATACCCTCCAAAAATCTGCTGAACTGACTCTAAGTCTTTACACGATGGTAATTTATGCCATATTTCGATACCGGTTTTTTCGTTAATTGGTTCGTCGAACCCACGATTATGTATTTCCTGAGCATACATTCCGCAGGGGCCGTTAATATAATCCAGCAGGAATTCAATAAAACTGCCGTAAATCAGGGGAGTAAGTTTGCCCGGAATAGGATTTTCTATAAAAACAGTAATTTCAGCCTTTTCTTCTGAATTAAGTAAAGCTGAAAATAAAATAAGAAATGTTATATATAATTTGATTATTCTCAAAATTTTTATAATGTTAAAGATAAACACATTAAAATTATATAATTAACAGCACTTCTCAAATAAAAACTTTTGAGCTTTTTTGATGAAATAAAAAGATAGCAAAATATGATAAATAAACTGAGAAAATTTCATAAATTAATTTTTTGGTTTTTGTTGTTTCAATTGATGAAGAAAATAATTTTAAAAAAAATAGAGGATGGTAGCTCACCTAACAGGATAGGCTACCGTATAAATTACGAAGCAGAGCTAAATCAATCGCAATTCGAAGCTGTCATGCATAATAATGGTGCCTCGCTTGTTGTAGCAGGAGCTGGAACTGGCAAGACAAGGACTCTGATTTACCGATTGGCAAGATTAGTAGAGGACAGGGTTCCGCCCGAATCTATACTTCTTTTGACATTTACGAGAAAATCAGCATCAGAGATGCTTAGGCGTGCGTCCATTATGCTTGATGGGCGATGTGAGCGGGTTTCCGGGGGGACATTTCATTCATTTGCACTTTTTATCCTTCGTCAATATGCTAATCTGCTAAACTATGATTTGAGTTTCAACGTAATTGACCAGTCAGATTGTGAAGATACAGTAAACTTGTTGCGTTCTCAGCTAAAATTTGATAAGACAAAAAAGCGATTCCCTCACAAAGAGACATTGGTTAAAATTTTTAATCTATCAATAAATCGTCAGGAGACAATAGAGGATGTTGTTGTTGATGACTATCCTTATTTCATTGATGAAATTGATAAAATCACACAAATATTCAGGCAATACAACGAATACAAGCAGAAATATAACCTTATGGATTATGACGACCTGCTGCTAAATCTGAATATTTTAACAAAAAATTATCCTCAGGTGCAGAAAGAGCTTCATCAAAAATACAAATACATAATGGTTGATGAATATCAAGATACCAACCGCCTTCAGCATGATATTGTTATAAATATTGCCGGACCCAATGAGAATGTTATGGCAGTAGGAGACGAGGCTCAAAGCATATATTCATTTCGTGGTGCGGAGTTTCAGAATATTATGAATTTTCCTAAATCTTTCAAAGACTGCAAAATATTTAAAATTGAGGAAAACTACCGTAGCACTCAACAAATTCTTGACCTAACCAACAAAATTATTGAATCAGCAATTTACAGCTATCGAAAAGAGCTGTTCACCCGAAAAAAAGAAGGGGAACTGCCAAAAATAATAACAGCCGAAAACGAAAGACAACAATCTCTTTTCGTTGTTCAGCAGATACTCGAACTCAGGGAAGAAGGCTTTCCTCTTGACGATATTGCTGTTCTTTTCAGGTCTGGCTTCCTTTCTTTTGATCTTGAAATTGAATTAAACAGGGCAAACATTCCTTACAAAAAATTCGGTGGACTTAAATTCATAGAAACTGCACATATTAAGGATTTATTAGCTTATTTTAAAATTCTGTTCAACCCAAAGGATATAATAAGCTGGCATAGGGTATTATTGCTATTGGATGGTGTTGGTCCCAGAACTGCAACAAAAATTGTCGATTTGATATCCGAAGACAAAATCAATTTCAAAGGTAATTTGAAACTATCTTATTTGCCAAAAGGAAAGGAAGAAATAGAAAAACTTCTGGAATTTTTAACCGATTTAAATAATACAAAATTAGCTTTGGGAGAAAAAGCCTCAATTGTATCAGAATATTACAAATTACTGATGAAAAATAAATATGATGACTGGCAAAGAAGGTGGAAGGACATTGAAACATTCATTGCAATTGCCGAAAGATATAAAAATGTAAACGAATTTTTGAATGATATGACTATTGAGCCACCCACAGAATCTGTAGTTGAGCTTGAACCCGAATCGAATGAAGAAGAATTCTTGAACCTTTCTACTATTCATTCAGCTAAGGGTCTTGAATGGAGGGCGGTATTTCTAATATGGGCACTGGAAGGCAGATTCCCTTCCTCAAAATCAGTCGAAACAGTCGAATCACTCGAGGAAGAAAGAAGGCTTTTTTATGTTGCCTGCACCCGAGCAAAAGACCGACTTTATATAACCTATCCGACAAATATTTATGACAGGGAGTCCGGAATTGTTCTCTCGAAACCATCTCGTTTTCTGGAAAATATTGATGAGGCAATTGCCGAAAGATATGTTCTTCAGGAATGGTCTCCCGATAAAAATTAATTTGGAGTAATTATGAATTTTGGTAAAGAATTAAAAAAACTCTGGCATCTTGACGAAGATGTAACGTTTCTCAATCATGGTTCTTTTGGAGCAACTCCAAAATCTGTTCTTGAGGCTGTTTCAAAGTGGCAAATCGAATTAGAGAAAGAACCTGTTGAATTTTTTATGTCCCGGTATTTCGATTTAGTCAGGCAATTAGCAGACAGACTTGGAAGAATTCTGGGTTCCGGTGGTGATTCAATAGCATTCATAGAAAATGCTACAACAGGTATAAACACTGTTCTGAAATCATTGATTTTTGATTTCAAGAACAATGATGAAATACTTTTTACAAATCATGTCTATCCTGCCGCAAGAAATTCGGTAAATTATTTTTGTGAAAAGACTGGTGGAAAGCCTGTTGAGGTTTTTATACCATATCCATTGAATGATACAGCTCTAATCATTGATATTATTCAAAAATCATTAACAGCAAAGACCAAAATTCTTCTTATTGACCATATTTTCTATACTGGTGGTATAATTGCACCTTTAAAAGAAATTATTGATATTTGTAGAAAGAACGGAACTTATGTCCTTGTTGACGGTGCTCACGCCCCCGGTATGATAGAATTAAATTTAGAGGAACTTCAGGCAGATTGGTATACTGGAAATTGCCATAAATGGATGTTTTCGCCAAAGGGCTGTGCTTTTTTGTGGACAAAAAATGACTTGCAGGAAATCACAAAACCGCTCTCGACCTCATTGTTTCATAATCAGGGATACTGCAAGGAATTCGATTGGACTGGAACAAAGAATCCAGCCGTTTGGTTAGCATTGAATGAGGCTATTGATTTTATTGAGAGTTTCGGATTGAGAAACATACAGGATTATAATCATAATTTGTTAGTCAAAGCCATTGAAATTGTTTCGGAAATTACTCAAATTGAATTTCTTACCCCTGTTAGTTTTTTTGGGACTATTGCGGCATTTGAGTTACCAGTTAGTTTAGAAATTGATAGTGAAACAACTCATCATCTAAGAGATGTTTTTTATAAAGAATTTAAAATTGAAATTCCGTTTATTCATTTTAATGATAAAATCTGGTTTAGATTTTCATCGCAAATCTATAACGAGCCTGATGATTATGTCAAATTAGCTGAAGCAGTCAATACATATTGCAAGGATAAAAAATGAGAATACTTTTTTTGACGCCAAGATTTCCCTATCCTGTTGTGGGCGGGGATAGACTCAAACCCTATAAAATTTTGTCATATCTTGGAAAAAAACACAATACTACATTAGTAACATTTTATCAAGGGCAAAAATTTCCCGATGGATACAGAGAAGAAATAGAAAAACTTGGAGTTGAACTTTTTGTTATTTATCTTGACCCGATAAAAGCAGGATTAAGAACAATACCTCTAACTTTGTTTTCAAATCAACCGCTTGAAATTGCATATTATAATCAGCCCGAATTTGGTTTTATGGTTGAAAAATTAACAAAAGAAAGGAAATTCGACCTTTCCTTTGCCTTTTTTATGAGAACGGCTGAGTATTTAAAGCACCTACCTATAAAAAAAATTTTAATGGCTGAGGATTGCCGCGTCCTTTATCAGAAACGCTCTTATGAAGAATCAAAAAACCTAAAACAAAAAATAATTAGATATTGGGAATATAAAAAACTGTCTTCTTACGAACCGAGAATTGTTGAATATTTTGATGCAGTTACATTTGTAACAAATAATGACATTGAATCTATGAAACAGGAAAACCCAAATGGGAAATACAGGCTACTTACCAATGGCACCGACACGGATTTTTTTATTCCACCTGAAAATCCTGATATAAGAAATGGTATTCTTTTTTCAGGTAAATTAGACATCTGGGCTAACATTCTTATGATTGAGAGGATAGTGAAGGAAATTTTACCAATAATACAAGAGAAATTACCTGACGTTAAGTTCAGAATAGTCGGCTCAAATCCACCTAAAAGGATAGAATCGCTTGAAAGCGAATTTATTTCTATTCACAAAAATGTTCCTTCCATGCTGCCTTATTTGCAGGAAGCTGAATTGTTTTTGCATCCTCACTCTGGCGGCTCGGGAATACAGAACAAACTTCTTGAAGCTATGTCCTGTGCCTGTCCTGTTGTTACAACACCAACGGGCATTCAGGGAATTCCTGTAAAAAATATGGAAAGTGTTTTAATTGGAAACAATAACCAAGAACTTGCCGAGCATTCTATTAATATACTCAAAGATAAAGAACTTGCTAAAAGAATTGGAAATAACGCAAGACAGGTTATTATTGATAACCTTTCATGGAACAGAGTCTATCAAATGTTAGACGAACTTATTGAGGAGGTAACACTTGAAAAAATTTAACTTTTTTGGAAAACCATTTATAAACCAGAATAATTGAAAAGCTTATCAATAAACCTATGATTGCACCGCAGATAACATCAAAAGGATAATGAACACCAACATAAACCCTTGAGAAAGCCATTAGCGTTGCAATCGAAAAGAAAATCCATTTATACTCACGGTAGAAATAAGAGAGAACAAGAGCTGCTGAAAAATTATTAACCGCATGGGAGGAGGGAAATGATTTTCCTCCTCCGCAGGGAACTAAAAGATTAATATCGCTAAGAATGTGGCAGGGTCTTATTCTTCCCACAGCTTCCTTAATAAAAGAACTGCTTATCTGATCAGATAAAGCAACAATTATAAAAAGCAAAAGAACGCAAATCCTGCCCTTTTTGCCGCCCTTCCAGAGCAGAGAAACTACAACAAGGATATAAAGCAATATCCAATGATTATGATTTGTTATAAACGGCATTAATCTATCAAAGAAAGAATTTGATAGAGTGCCATTAATGAAATAGAACAGACTTATATCAATATTAATCAAAAAATCTAACAAAACATATCAAAGAATTAATTTTCTACATATACTTCCTGATCATATATGGTTTCGAGGTAGTGTTTATGTTTTGCCTCTTCGTCAGCGAGCTTTAGGAAAAGATTTTTTATTTCCACATTTTCTGCCTCATCAGCCAAAGCCTGATATAATTTGAAAGCATTTTCCTCTCTTTTGATTGCCACAATCAATATTTCCTGGAATGACATTTCTTTGTGAATTGCCACTTCAGCTAAAAATTCAGCTATGCCAAGATCTGAAAGATTTTTTGGGGAATATTCGTTCAAATCTTCGTTTTTGAAGTTTTCGAGTATGCGTTTATGACTTAGTTCCATATTTTCAAGGTCTTTTAGCAAGTGCTTTGATGATTCAAGTTTTGCGATAACCTGTAATTCATTATAGAACTTTGCAGCCTCGACCTCCCTTGATATTGCATAATCTATGATTTCTTTGAAACGATTTTCGTCCATATTACTCCTTGAATTAAATAAAAAATAAAATAATTTCACTTTAATTGAATTAAATTAAATCCATTTCTTTTAGGCATTCCTTCATCCTTTCGAATGTTCGGGTTATGTCGTTATCCAAACCTATAGACATTCTGATTAATCCCGGGGACATTCCCATAGCTAACTGCTCATCTTCTGGTATTTCGGAAGATGTGCTGTGTCCCGGGGAACTGAAAAGAGTCTTATAAAAGCCAAGACTAACAGCAAAATAGCCAATCAGATGATCTTGCATTTTAATCATTAATGAATTAGCAACTTCCGCTGTTCCAGCATCAAAAGTAAGCATTCCGCCATATCCATAATCCTGATTAAGAAACTCAGTTACTCTTTTGTGCTGCGGGTGCGAAGCAAGTCCGGGATAGAAAACTTTAAAACCTAATTTTTCCAGATTCTCAGAGAAATACATAGCATTTTTTGAGTGCTGCTTAATTCGAATATGTAAAGTTCTGAGATTTTTGAGGATACTTGCTGCTCTTATACTGTCCAGAACAGGACCGAGAAGCATAGCAGAACCTGAATGAACGTCTTTCATCCCTAATATAAAATCGTGCTTGCCACAAACAGCCCCTGCAACACAATCACTTGAACCATTGATATATTTAGTCAGACTATGAATAACCAGATGAGCACCTAATTCGTAAGGCTGAATCATCATCGGGCTGAAAGTATTATCAACAATCAGAGTAAGCCCAAATTCATCTGCTAATTTTCTTAAAGCTGGAATATCTGCGACTTCAAGCAATGGGTTGCTTATTGCTTCGCAATAAAGAATTTTTGTGTTTTTGTTAATCCTGTTTCTGACCTGATCTAAATCTAAAATATTCACAAAGTGTGTGTTAATGCCGAATTTTGGCAGAAAATTCTTTAGTAAAGCATAAGTTCCACCATAAATAGTGCGTGATGAAATGATTTCATTCCCAGAGTGGCAAATTTGCAATATTGAGCAGCTAATGGCAGCCATACCAGAAGCTGTGATTTGAGCATCTTCGGTATTTTCAAGCAATGCCATAGCTTTTGCAAGATGATAGACAGTTGGGTTTAAATGCCTTGAATAAAGGAAACATCCCTCAATTTCGTGCTCGAACAGCTCTTCCATTTTCTCAACGGAAAGGAATGTGAATGTTGATGAGTCTTCGATTGAAGGATTAACTCCGCCAAATTCCCCAAATACAAGGTAATCCTGAATTCTGCCTGCAGGACCGCTTAGTTTTTCTGTATCCATATTATTCATCTATTTTTGTTGGTTGATTAACATATCCATCTCTTATCATTTTATCATTTAACTTTTTAAATACTTCACTGCTCCACGTTTCAAAAATTTTGATAACTTCGTCATTTGCCTCTCCAAAAGTAGCAACCCATTTTTTTCCTGTGGGAGTCTCGAAGAATTTTATAAGTTCTTTTATTTCTTCCTCGTTGAAGATTCTATCATAAACAGGGACGAGCTTTTTGATAACCCCATCAATATCTGCTTCCTGCCTCAGACTTTGCCAGTAAGTTGAATCAACCATAGGCAACATAGTTTTATATGATTTTATGATATCATTAACAATACTTTCGGGTATATCATATGCTCTCACTAAGTTCAGAAGTTTAATAATATCAGTATCTTTTGAAGTTTTTTCAGCAACATTGTTGCTGCCTTGAGCTTGCAAGCTGAAGCTTATCAAAAAAATTAAAAATATTTTCAAAATAAATTTATGTATCATTATTCTCTCCAATTTTAAACTATCTACAATTTAACAAGATTTTAATTTTTATCATAATATAAGTAACAAAATCGGGAAAAATTTGTTAATTTTCATTGGTAAAAATTATTTATCTTTTTTTTATGAAAATTTATTTCATTAAACATATTATAGCGATTTTCCTATTTTTTGTGCTTTGGTCTTGTAATCTGGATTCACCTCTGACATATGATAATAAGACACCCATAATTAAAAATGAAACAAAATGGAAAATTTCAAATAGCGACGAAACAAAATTATATAAGATTTACCTTAAAGAATACTTATCAGACGGGAAATTAAGTATTTTAACCGAATATTTGCAATCGGGAAGTATTAAAAGTATTGCACAATTCACCTATCAGAATAATATCAGCTATGAAGAGACAAAATATTTCAATGGTGATTTTTTCATTGATTCAATTCTACAAAATATTTATATTCATAATACCAGCGGAAAGATCGAAAGAAAAATTTCATTAACCCGAGACGGGGACACAAGCTTTATTATTGATTACAGCTATGACCAAAAAGGAAACCTTATCAAAAAAATTCAAACAGATTTAATATCCAATAATTCAATTGTTACAGATATTCAATATCAATATAATAATAACGGTAATGTCGTCGGAAGACTAATAAACCCAAGCTTGAACGGCACATACGAATCGAGGGATTCTATAGCCTATCAGTCAGAAGGTATAAAAGTTGAACTTTATAATTATAATCAGGAAGGAAAAATTAATGTGATTTATACTTATTTTTATAATAAATTCGGTTATATTTACAAAGAGTTCCATTCTTCTAAAGAAGCACAAATTATCGGTAAATATGAATATGATTACTCATATTGGAACTAAACAGTGATGAAAAAGCTATTTGCTTCAATATTGCTCTCTCTTGTTTTATCAATTTCCGAAGTTGACAATTCTCGGATTAAAAATCCTGTTCCGATTGTATATTCATTAGAGAAATTACCTGATTACAGACTAAGCTTATTTTATGAATATACCCACTTTACCAGGTTTAGTATAAATTGAAATTTTTTATTCAAATTTTTTCTATATATTTGATATTCAATCTTATTTATTTAGAAAAAAAGCACGAGCGGTATTATTATTAACAATATAGGAGGTGATTTATGAAGAAAATATTAATGTATATGTCAGTGATTCTGCTGTCGAGCTCTTTAATGGTTGGCTGTGCGGCTTACGCTGTTTCTCCTGTTCTTGGTGGTCTTTATACTGATATTAAAGCCCCGATTACTGCAACATCAAACACATCATATTCAAAGATGGGATCAGCATCTGCTTCTTCTATCCTTGGATTAATCGCTGTTGGTGATGCAAGCATCAATACTGCTGCAAAAAATGGAGGCATTACCAGAATTCATCATGTTGATTACAAATCAACATCAATTCTTGGTATTTATGCTACCTATACAGTATATGTTTACGGTGAATAATA
>CAYYPE010000002.1:0-173776 GCA_964473465.1 uncultured Hyphomicrobiales bacterium | reverse complement strand
CATCAATTCTTGGTATTTATGCTACCTATACAGTATATGTTTACGGTGAATAATAATTTTTCAAGGGGTTGTAAAGCAATTTTTTTTTACCGCTCTGGCTTTTTTACTTTACAACCCCGTTATTATGATTTGATTTTTTTTATTAATTCAGTTGTAGATTTTCCTTTAACATAAGGAATTATTAAGACTTCCCCGCCGTTTTCCCTGACTATATCAGCCCCTACAATTTCATCAGCATTATAATCTCCACCTTTCACAAGGATATCGGGTTGTAGCAACTTTATCAATTCATAAGGAGTGTCTTCTTCGAAGATAGTAACATAATCAACAAATTTTAAAGCATCAAGAACCATCGCTCTGTCGGACTCATTATTAATGGGTCTGTCGTTTCCTTTGAGCCGCCTGACTGAGTTATCGCTATTCAAACCTATGATCAATATATCTCCTGCTTTTTTAGCTTCCCCGAGGTAGTAAATATGCCCAGAATGAATGATATCAAAGCAACCGTTAGTAAAAACTATCTTTTTGCTTTGTGCTTTAAAATCAGTGATTTTTTCCTTCAAAGAGTATCTATCAATTATCATTTTTCAACCTTTATTTATGCTGTTTCTTTTAATAGATTTCAAGAGAGAATCAATTGTTATCGGAACAATCCCGGGCTCTTCGCAAACAACTCCAGCGGCAAAATTAGCCATCGAAGCCGCTTCTTTAATAGCTGCACCGCCGACATAGGCAGTTGCCAGAGTTGCGATTGTTGTGTCTCCTGCACCCGAAACATCAGCAATATTTCTTGCTCTGGTTGGAACTGAAGATATATTGCCATTTGACTCAAATAATATCATTCCATCTGCACCCAGAGTTATTAGCACATTTTTTGCGTTCAAACGCTCAAGAAGTATCTTTCCAGCTTGCTCAAGTATGTCTCTCTCCCTCAGATTCATATTCAAAGCCTGTGAAGCTTCTTTTCTGTTTGGCTTGAAGACGGTAGCTTCCTTATAATTAAAAAAGTTGTCTGATTTAGGGTCAACAAAAACGGGTATATTGTTGGTTTTTGCAAATGAGATTACCTCTAATATCAGAAATTCAGATATGGTGCCTTTGTTGTAATCCTGAAAAATTATACCGCTAAGGTTAGCAGTATTGTTGAGTATTCTGAGAATAAATTTTTCTCCCTCGCTTGATATTAATTTTCGGGTTTCCCTGTCCAGTCGAACTAATTGCTGATTATTTCCAATTACTCTTGTTTTTACTGTTGTTGTTCTGTCCTTGTCCGTAAAAAAGCCTATTGATGAAATTCCCTGATTTTCAGCAATTTCCGAAAACAATCTGCCAGAATTATCATCACCGAGCAAGCCGCATAGAATTGGCTCAATGCCAAGGGATTTAAGGTTATTTGCCACATTTGCGGCACCGCCTAAATGATATGATTCCCTTTCGATATCAACAACGGGAACAGGAGCTTCGGGGGAAATTCTGCTGACATTTCCCCAGAAGTATCTGTCCAGCATAATATCTCCGATGACGGCTATAGCTTTGCCTTTGCTTTTCTCTAAAATTTCTTTTGCTCTTTGTATGTCAAACTTTTCCATAATATTGATAATATTACATAATTATTTGTTTTGTCATTGATTGAAAAAGGAATTCAAGAAATGGAGCGATAACGATAGCTTTCCTCTCCAAAACATCTAATAATTTCGAAGAATAGCTGACTTTATGGTCTAAGTCAGTCCAGACTGTGAATTCTTTTAATTTGAGTAATTCAGCTGCCGGATGCTTTTCATCAAAACCTCGTGGCATACGTTTCAGCTTTTCCCCGTAAAACTCATTGGGATACTCCTTCTTGAATTCTTTAGTATTGATAATATCAGATAGTTCCTCCCAGTCGTTGGCAATTTTTATCCTCAATGCTCTTAATGTTTCTGAGCTTGGCATGTGGATACCGCCTCCGATGAATGACTCTTCGGGAGCAAAATGATAATATAAGCCCGGTGATTCAGGCAGACGTTCCCCAAGTTTGGCATTGTAAGGAAAGTAAATTCCAAGATTAGTTTTATATGGGTCTTTGTTTGAACTAAAGCGAATGTCCCGGTTTATCCTGAATAAACTTACTTTCGGATCGGCAACAAAAGGCAGTCCAATTGAGGCGAATCTTTGGCTCATTTCCGTGAGAAGCTCTTTGGATACCTCTTTAATTTCCTTTTCATAAAATTTTTTGTTTTCATAAAACCATTCTTTGTTGTTGTTTTTTTTCAACTCCGAATAGAACCAGAAAATGTCTTTAGAAAACCCATTAAAACCCATAAATCACCCAAAAAAAAATTATTTGTCAAAATATCTGAATTTGCAAGCAGTTAAACCATTTTCCAAAGGTGTAAATTTAATACTTAAATTTGTTTCGGTCTTTAAAGTAACTAACCCGCCTTTAAGTGGCATTCTTACCCCTTCAAAAGGATTTTTTATTTTATGTATAAGTTTATTATTGAAATTAAAAATACCAGCTACTTTTAAAGCAAAATCATAATGACTTAACCAGTCCGGACCACCTGTGTTAAAAACACCATAAAGTTCCCTGTCTATTAATTTCATTATCGTTAAAGTTAAATCATCAACAAAGCAGGGATTTGTGAATAAAAAATCACTTGCGTTCACCAGATAGTTTCGGTGTAACTTATAAATATAATCATCAAGAAAAGTATTATTCTCTGAAAATGGAAGTCCATAAAAGGGAGTTGTTCTGACAACTGTAATTTTTTTCAAAGTTGTAAGGCTTATATTTTCAGAAGTATGCTTTGTCTTGCCGTAATAATTCAAAGGATTGGGCTTTGTATCATCATAATAGGGACCCTTCATTCCATCGAAAACTAAATCAGAAGAGATCAGGACAAGATGAGAGTCTAATATTTTTGATATATTTACAAGATTTTCAACAACCCGAACATTTAAATCCCATGCTAATTTGCGTTCATTTTCAGCAAGAACAACATCAGAAAATCCTGAGCAATTTATAATAACATCAGGAAGGATATTAAAACAAAAATTCTTAACGTTTTTTACTTCGAGTGGATGAGCTTTTATAAATCTGCTTTCGTCGTCAGTTATTTTTATATCTTTCGAGGTTAAATAATAAAGAGAGTGATTGGTCTCAGCCATTAGTAATTTGCTTAAAGCTATTGCCAGAGCTCCGGATGCACCAATTATAAGTATTTTTTTGCTCATTAATGTTACACGTGAAACTTTTTTAAATTATTTTAGAAACACAGACAAAATAGCGACATCCGAAGCAGATACACCCGAAATTCGGGAAGCCTGACCCAAAGACGAAGGTTTTATTTTCTTTAGCTTCTCTCTTGCCTCGTTAGAAATTGAAGATACTTTGTCGTAATCAAAATTAAGAGGAATTTTCCTGTTTTCATTTTCTTTGAATTTTTCAACTTCTTTCATTTGCCTTGCAATGTATCCCTCATATTTAATTTCAGCCTGAAGATGCTCAACAACTTCAGGTTCAAGCAAAACAGATTTTATTTCCAAAGGGAAAGAGTTTGCCATTTTCAACAGATCCATCAGTTGAACATTGCTCCTTTTAGTTAATTGATAAAGTTCAAGACTATCAATGACAGGTGATTCATTTAATTGCTCAAGGTAATTGTTAATTACTTCGGCTTTCAATTTAACACTTTTTACGTATTCATCGAGTTTATTTATTTTTTCCTTTTTTTCATTTAATTGATCAAACTCTTCATTTGTAATCAAACCAAGTCTGTGACCGTAGTGCATCAACCTTAAATCAGCATTGTCCTGCCTGAGGAGTAATCTGTATTCGGCGAGTGATGTGAAAATTCTGTATGGTTCTTCTGTATTTTTGTTAACAAGGTCATCTATCAAAACTCCAATATATGCTTCAGATCGGTTCAGGAAAAATTCACCTTCGTTTTTGACTTTTAGTGCAGCATTAACACCTGCTATAAATCCCTGAACGGCAGCTTCTTCGTATCCTGAAGTTCCATTTATCTGACCAGCAAAAAAAAGTCCCGAGACCAATTTTGTTTCGAGTGTATATTTTAGCTGGTATGGAAAAAAGAAATCATATTCAATAGCATATCCATATCTTAAAAATTCAGCCTTCTCCAATCCTTTGATAGATCTGATACCTCTTACCTGTATATCTTCCGGAAGACTTGTCGAAAAGCCATTAACATAAATCGAATTTGTGCTTAATCCTTCTGGTTCGAGCAAAATCTTATGAGATGGCTTGTCCGAAAACCTTGCTACTTTATCTTCAACAGATGGGCAATAGCGAGGTCCAACTCCTTTAATAATCCCGGTAAACATAGGAGAGCGGTCAAAACCTTCCCTTAAAATATCATGGGTAATTTCGCTTGTTTGAGTGAGCCAGCAAATAATCCTGTTTTTAACTTGATGTGTCTTTCTTGAGAAAGGTTCAGGTTCGTCGTCTCCATAAGCAGGGGTAATAGAAGCAAAATCAATGGATTCTCTTGCAAGGCGGGGTGGGGTTCCTGTCTTTAATCTTCCCATATCAAATCCATAACGGTTCAGAAGGTCTGAAATGTATTTAGAAGCTGCTTCTCCATAACGACCGCCTGAAATTGCCTTATCCCCGACATGCATTAAGCCATTAAGGAATGTTCCCGCACAGAAAACAATAGCTCTCGAATAGATGATTTCATTATCGAGAGTTCTTATACCAACTACTGTATCCTTTTCGATTAATATTTCTGCGACTGTTGCTTCAATCAAGGTCAGGTTTTCTGTCTTTGAGAGAAGGTCGTAAGCATATAAAGGGTACAGATCTTTATCAATCTGGCACCTTGGAGACCATACAGCGGGACCTTTCGAACGATTAAGCATTTTGAACTGGATTCCTGCTCTATCAGCTAAAATTCCCATAACGCCGCCAAGGGAGTCAAGTTCTTTGACAAGATGACCCTTTGCTGTTCCTCCAATAGAAGGATTGCAGGATGGACGCCCGATTGTGTTAAGACTGATAGTAATAAGGGCAGTGCTACAGCCCATTTTGGCAGCAGCATAAGAAGCTTCGATACCGGCATGACCGGCACCTATTACTATAATATCGTATCGGTTCCCAAGCATTTTATTTAAAATTTAGTAACATTTAGACGTGATTACTGATTATAAATTGAGAGGTTAAGACATTAGGGAATATACTATGCTGTTTTAATTAAATTTTATAATTATATAAATGAATAGACCCCGAAAAGATTTTTTCAGGGCTATTTTCGAAAATACTGCTGTATCTTACTGATAATCATAGAGAAATGAAATCAAAAAAATGAGAAAAATAAATATTTAAGATCTATAATTTTTAAGGAACTAAAACATGAAAGATAAACCTAATTTAAATGACTGAAAATGCAAAGGAACTGTTGTATCGAATGGCCAGTTCATCTTTTCGCTTCTTAGCTCATATAAAACATAGGAAAATCCATTTTTTAAGGCAAATGCAACAATAGGTGCAGCAACAGAGTTTGATTTTATTACTGCCTTGACAAATCCATCAACGAGGCTTTGCCCGACTAATTCTATTGCTTCACTACCGAGCCAATACCAGAATAAATGCCTTGGGAAAACAATAGATCTCTCATAGGCAGCCGATATTCCAAGAGGTTTGAAAAGCTGGATTTTTATTCCTCCTTCAAATGTATCACCAAACCTTATAGATTCATTGTATGTGTCATAAATATGTAATGGATCATTGGTGAACGAGCCATCAATAAATTCAAGGCGAGTCCAGATTAAAGCATTTGAATTATAAAGCAACAATTTGAAATTGTCGGAAAATTCATAACCATAACCAGAAGCATTTTCAATACCCGCCCTCCAGGCTTTCAGTTCAATTTCATTTTTTTTCTCGAACGATGGGTAATAGTTCGAGGAAAACCCCTGAAACAAAACACTTTCATTGGTATATTTAACTATAAACTCTTTGGTGCTAATATTGGAGTAACCGATTTTAAGCGAGATATCACCAATTTTACTGAATCTGTCCTGATAATTCTGAATCTTGAACGAAGGCTGCGATGTGCCCCAATAAAAATCGAGAGAAGGGGATTTTTCTGATTTGGATAATGTTCTGATTCCATAAAATTCAGACCATTCCGAAAAAAAGCCGGAATCAGAACTGTCTTTCTTTGTATCTTCTTTCTGGAAAGAAAAAGCAGACATTGATAAAGAAATAAACATAACAAACAACCCAATCATTATTTCTTTTTTCATTTTACACCTTCTTTAAGTTAATTATAATTGTTCATTTACGGCATAAGTAGAAAATTGTTTCAAAAAAATCAGAAAGAATGTCCTAAGCCAACGTGAAAAGTAAATGCCGAAAGACCATCCCGTCTGTTGAAGATTAATTGATCGCTGCCAGTTCGATTTGGGTCATAAAGAGGCCATGCAAAATCAATTCTGAAGGGTCCGACGGGTGTTTCGTATCTTAGTCCTAAGCCAAGGGCAAGAGCCAAACCAGTTCCGAATTCCCACCAATTATATTTATCAATATAATCTTTTGTATTTTCGTCAAGCAAAAGCCAGTTGAAAGCATTGCCCCAATCAAGAAAACCTGTAATACCAAAATTTGCAATCTGTTCAGCAATAACACCCGAACCGGTAGAAGCAAATCTATATCTTAGTTCAAGGCTACCTTCGATAAGAATACTGTTTCCGACAAAGTTGACGGCATAGTCATAAGCAGAGCCTGTTAGGTTGAGTTCTTTTTTATTATATCTCAATTTTCTGGAGGGCCAGCCACGAACGCTGTTAGCCCCTCCAGCAAAAAATTGCTTTTCGAATGGGATGAAGGACTCCGCTTTGTTCCACCAATAAATAAAACCTTCTCTTTGCTTCAACGCCATAACCAATTGGTTATTTAAACCCCAGAACCAATAATTGGCAAGCTGGAATCTTAAGAATTTATTATTTCCCAAAATACTGTTAGTTCCAGTAAAAGCAGAGAATGGAATTTCAAAGGAGTAAATTGCAAAATGCCCGACTCTTGGTGAAAAAGGATTATCCCTTGTATCGCTGATAAGAGATAATCCAAATGAGGTTGAAGTAAAAATTGGATTTTTACTTTTCACGAATTCATCAAGATTTCCATAGATATTTGAAATTTCTTCGACTCTGACGCTGTCCTCTCTTGAAATTGCACTTTCAAGCATTTTTTTCTTTGCCTCGGAAAAATTCAAGGGAAGTTCCCGCTCGAAGTTGAAATCAATTGAAAAATTATGTATGTATGTGAATTTTGGCTGTCTGACTGGAAACTTAATTGGCAAAGAAAAAGTATTTATTCTCAATTGGTTATATACGGTTCTTAAAGAGTATAGTGGTTGAACAGTTAAACCTATTCTCGAAACATCAATTGTCCATAAAAGGGGTTGTGCAAAATTAATACCAAGCTGAAACTCAAACAAAGCTTTGCTCCTATCGTAAAGTGCCTCGCTCATATTTTGGATGACAAATCTTGCATAAGGATTGAGAACCTGAGCCGAACCGAATATATTCCTGTGTATATATGAAGCTTCGATGCCTCCATTCAGGTAGTTATCTATCACCGTTCGGTTGGAGAATATACCAATTCCGTATTCCTGCTGTTTGCGATACTGTAATGTAACTTTGAAGGGAATGGAAGTGTCGGTTTTAGGATAAATAGCAGTTGAAGTATCTATTGAAACAAAATCAAAAGTTCCCAAAGAAAGCAAATTTGAAAGGCTTCTGTTTATTTTGCTTAAACTATACCACTCTCCCTTTTTGATTTCGAGTTGGGCGTTCTTCATATTATGACCGACAGATTGTTGCCCGTTTTTTATATCAATAAGATGAATGTCCCCAAATTTCTGTCTCTTTCCGGGCGAAAAAATTATAGTGATACTATCCTGTTTTTTAAGCGTGTCTATTGTAACCAGGGGGATTTCGAACTTAGTATAAAAATAACCATTATCGAGCAGATATCTCTGGAGAAGAACAACTTCCTGAGTTAAGATTACTTCATCGAAATAATCTCCTTCTTTTAATAATCTTAATTGATTAATTCTGCTTGTTATATCCTCTGGAAGGGAATCAAGGCCTATGTAATTGATTTTACTGATTGACCAGCGTTCATTTTCTTCAATAAAAACTTTGATTATGTTTATGTTTTTTTTGTAGTCTGGTTCGATGGTATAATTTACCTTTGCATTATGAAAACCTTTTTGTTCGTAAAAGTTCTTAATTTTATCAATTTCGTCTTTAACTCTGATAGGTTCATAAAACCTGAGCTCGTTTACCATTGTGTTGATTGACATTTTGAATGCATCAATTAGTGGAGGTGGGGTAGCTCTGTTTTGTCTGATTTCGTTCAGGTAGTATTGAAATATTCTATGGAATACATTTCTGTCGCTTGGTCTTAAGTTGTTAATTTTGTTTAATTCTTCATCTGTGAATGTCTTATTTCCAATATATTCAATCTTACCGATTTCGGCGAGAGACCTATCATAGGGCGAAGGAATGAGTTCCGGTTTTGAGCCATTTGACTGAGAAAAAGAGTAATATGTTATAAATATAAGTGATAAGAATAAAAAATAACATTTATTATAAGAACGCTTATGCATTATAACTTATACCCTGCTCAAAACTTTCTATTTAATTTTCAGTAGTTACAAATATATTATAAAAAAATTTTAGACTATAATTTTTTTTAAAATGTTTAAACAACAAAGTCTGTTTCATTAAATAAAATACTTTATCAATTTAAATTTGACAATTCAACAATAATTTTTATATATTTGTTTTTATACAACTTTTAAGATATGTTTATTGATTTTGATTGATGGATTGAGTTATTCAACTTATTAAGCTTAAAATATTGCTGGGGTTTTTATTATTTTCCATTTTATTTGTATTACCGGGTTATGGTCAAAACAAAGCAATTGGGAAAAGTCTGATTGAAATCGAATCGGATACATCAGAACCAATTATAATATTACCGGGTGAAATTTATTTCCAGACAACTCCTCAGCAGGACAGTGCATATTTTCGGGCTTTACGAACAAGGATTCCTTCTTCAACCAGATTTTCTCTTGATTTAAAAAGATTTGAAACTGATATTAGATTAATGGATGAGCTCAACAAAGGAACACCAATAGATATTGCCCGGAAAAATCTTGACCTGCCATCAGAATATTTTGTTCCATCTCCCCATGAATTTGCTTTATATGAATTGAATCAAAAATTATCTACTTATGTTCCATATATTAGGACGAGCCAGCCATTTGGTTTCAAGGCTAATTTATCGGACATAGGAAAAATACTCGGTTTGGTGGAAGATGTTTCACCTGTTCTAACTTATGAAGTTGATACTTATACTGATGTCGAAGTAGTGGTATATTCTATACAGGCGAGAGTGGTTGCCACTATATTCAGCGGAAAGCAAACCCCCGGAAAATATACTTTTACATGGAATGTGCGGGATGATGCAGGAAGACTAATGCCTCCGGGAGATTATATCGGTGAAATAAGAATTGGCAGAAGTAAATTCATACGTAAAAGAATTTACATTCCTTGATTTTTCTTTCTTCGCTTTGATATTTGGTATGCCGTTTTAATCGCTTCAAAAGTGCTGTCGCCATTTGCAATTCCCCTTCCAGCTATCTGGTAGGCAGTTCCGTGATCAGGGGAAGTTCTTACAATTGGAAGATTTGCCGTGAAATTAACTCCCTTGTTCCCTGCCAAAAGCTTCAGGGGTATCAAACCTTGATCGTGATACATTGCCAAAATTCCATCGTAAGATTTATAATCATTATGTGCAAAAAAGCCATCAGCAGGGAAAGGACCAAAGAAATTAACTTCATCTTTATTGAGCTTATCCAAAGCTGGTTTGATAATTATTATTTCTTCCTTTCCTATGGAGCCATTTTCCCCTGCGTGTGGATTAAGACCCAGAACAGCAATTTTTGGGCGTTTAATTGAAAAATCCTGCTTCAAAGAATTTAAAAAAGTTAGAGCTTTATTATTTATGATTTGCTCATTAATTGTTTTTGGAAGCTCTGAAATTGGAATGTGGGTAGTTACAAGTGCTACTCGTAGTTTGCCTCGCATTAAAATCATCAAATAAGAATCAGAAAGGCTTTTATCAGCTAAAAATTCCGTGTGTCCGGGGTATTTCCATCCGACTCTCTGCAAAGCATACTTATTGATTGGTAGGGTTACTAATGCATCAAACTGTCTGTCAATAACTGCTTTTACAGAGAAATCAAGGGATTCAATTGTCAGCTTTGCAGATTCATCAGTCATTTTTCCAAATTCAACACGTGAATAGCTTGATATGTCAATTATTTCAACTTCTATTTTTTCAATCAAAATTCCATTCTTCAAAATCTCAAAGTCAAGATTGAGTATGTTAAAATATTCTTGAATGGTTTTTTTATTTCCGGCTAATGTGAGATGAATATTATTTTTTAGGGACTTGTCATAATTCAATTTATGAACGGCTTTATAAAATGTTTCAAGACCGATTCCATTGCAATCCCCGATTGATAAGATTATATTCATTTCTAAAAAATATTAATAGATTTAAATTTTCTTAATCCAACCAGTAATATATTCGAGGAACCCCGGAACGAATTTTTTCTCGAGCATAAAATATTCATTTGGGCTACCTGTTTGAGCTTCCTGAAACAGATGATTAGCCTTTTCGAATATTTTAATTTCAAATTTTGTTTTAGATTTAGTAAGTGCTTTTCTCATCGGGATTTCGTTTGTATTTGGTGGAACCTGTGTGTCAAGCTGACCAAACAAAGCAAGCACAGGGCAGGATATTTTCTCAATATAATCAGCAGGGTCAATTTTAATAAACTCTCTCATCCATTCATTTCTCGATTGAGCTATTAACATATCAATTCTTTGATAAATCAAAGAATCGGGAAACATTTTTTTCTGAGCCTCGGGAAGCGTATCAATCTGTTTTTTCGACATAATGAACATATCTTCCCGAAGTTTATCCCAACCTGTGTCTGTTCTAATAGCATTCAATGTGTTTTTCTGCCAACGTAAAGCCTCCTGAATATCTTCTTCTGATGCTCCTGACGCTTTTGTGATTTCATATAGTTGGGAAATCAGCAGTGAATCGCCTCTGATAGATGTTCCAGCCATTAAAACAACAAAAGCAATATCTTTATTTCTTGATGCAACAATCGAAGCTATGATACCACCCTCACTATGACCCAGAAGGCCGATTTTTGCTGGGTCAATCGAAGGATGCTGCTTTAAGTATCTAATACAGGCTTCAACATCGTTTGCAAAATTAAAAGTAGTTACTTTTTCGCCAATTGAATTAGTAGATTGTCCGACTCCTCTATCGTCACAACGCAGAACTGCTATGCCTGAATTTGCCAGATAGGTGGTAAGTTCTTTGAAGATTTTAAAACCAAAAACATCTTCATCTCTGTTCTGTGGTCCGCTACCGGTGATGAGTATAACACATTTGAACTTTTTATTCGGATTATCTGAAGGAATAGATAGAGTTCCTGCCAGAGTATCGGAACCAGCAAGTATTTTTACATCGAAATCAGTAAAATTCTGAATTGCAGGAATTTCTTCCTTTTTTGGTTCTTCCTTAGCTAATTCTAAATTAAAAGTTCCGACAATACCCATTTGAAGGAATTTTCCCTCAATTTTTGGTTTTCCATTCTCGTTGAGGAAATATTCTCCTTCGAAGAATGCTATGTTTCCCGGTCCAGCAACAAGTTCGAAATTCACTGATTCATTTTCAGCTTTAATATTAGTTAAATCTAATCCAAAAGCAGTCTGCTGGGGTATGTCAATTGTTCCTTTCAAGGAGTCATTTGCCATCTTAAAATTAACAACAATATTCAATTTCTGATTTAGAACATTTATTTCGCCGTTCCACTTCCCTATAATATTTTGAGACAGGATTAGATTCGGAATAATAAAAATTAAGGACAGAATTAATAATAATTTAATTTTCATCTTTTTTCCAAATAATTGATAACTTTAAAAGATAAATTTACGAATTTTTTTGTTGAACTCATTTAATTCATTAATAGATAATATTATTAAAAAAATTAACAGTCAGTTTATTTTTTAAATCAGTATTATATTTTTAAATTTGAGTAAATGAGTTTGTTAAAATATTTAAGATTTTTATTATGAAAACTTATTCAAGCGAAAAATTTCCAAAAGTTTTAGGGCATTATTCACATTGCGTCGAGCATAATGGAATGCTTTTCCTTGCGGGTCAACTACCAATTAACCCTGCAACAAATGAAATCCCCGAAGGTATTTCTGCACAGACAAAACAAATCCTTGAAAATATCAATACAATTCTAATTGAAGCAGGAAGCAACAAAAATCAAGTTCTTCAGGCGAGGATATATCTGACTGATATTGAACTTAGAGGCGAAGTAAATAATGTTTACAGTGAATTTTTTGGCGAACACAAACCGGCGAGGGCTATAGTGCCCTGTGGTAATTTACCCATGGGATGTTTGTTAGAAATTGAAGTAACTGCTTTCAAATAGATTGAAATAGACTGGGGTAATCAAATGATTCTCAATATTAACAATAAAGATTATGAACTTGATGTAGATCCCGATATGCCCTTATTATGGGTTCTGAGGGATGTTTTAGGGTTGACCGGAACAAAATATGGCTGCGGAATTGGATTTTGCAGGTCCTGCACAGTCCTGATTGATGGCAATGCTGAGCAATCCTGCCTTATACCTGTTAGATTTATAGGCAACAAAAAAATAACAACAATTGAAGGACTTTCCGATGATGGAAGTCATCCTTTGCAAAAAGCATGGGTGGAAATAGGGGTCAGTCAATGTGGTTACTGTCAGCCCGGACAAATTATGACTGCTGCTGCATTGCTTAGGAAAAAGCCAAAGCCAACAATTGAAGAGATAAACTCCGAAATGTCCAACAACATTTGTCGTTGCGGGACATATAACAAAATAAGAGATGCTATAATTCTTGCTTCAAAGGGATAATTATGAACGAAAAAAACAATATCTCCAGAAGAAGGTTTATCTTTGGTTCCGCTCTCACCTTTGCAGGGATTGTAACAGGTTTCGCAGCGTCGGACAAAGCTCTGGCGGAACTTATCATCGCCGAAGATGGGAATAATAAAATTATGAGCTTTGCTCCGAGTGTGTGGGTTGAAATTACCAAAGACAATGAGCTTATTGTAACAATTGCACGATCAGAGCTCGGTCAGGGAGTAAGGACATCGTTCCCAATGATTGTAGCAGAAGAACTGGATGCTGATTGGAATTTAGTCAGAGTGAGAAATGCCGAAGGAGATTCAAAATATGGGAATCAGTCAACAGGCGGAAGCACGAGTATTCGCACATTCTGGCAACCGTTAAGAATAGCAGGAGCTCAGGCTAAGAAAATGCTTATATCTGCGGCTTCGCTCATCTGGGGAATATCCGAAAGCAAATGCTATTCTGAGAAAAGCTTTGTTTACGAAAAAGACGGCAATAGGAAACTATCCTATGGGGAACTTGTTGACAAAGCTTTAACCTTGCCGGTTCCGCCAGCTAATTCGGTAACGCAGAAAGGATTTTCTGAATTCAAAATATTAGGTAAAACAAAATGGAATTTTGATGAACCTGATATTGTTCAAGGGAAAGCAAAATATGGAAGCGATTTCAGAATCGAAGGAATGAAATATGCCGTGATACTCAGATGTCCCTATGTAAAGGGTTCTCTGCAGTCCTTCGATGATAAAGATGCTTTAAAAGTAAAGGGAGTTCTTGGGGTTTATCAGCTAAGTGAAGGAATAGCCGTAGTTGCGGAGAATTCATTTGCAGCCCTTGAAGGAAGAAAAGCTCTGAAAGCAACTTGGAAAAACAATTCGGATTTTAGTTCTGAAGATATCCGCAAAGAATGGATTGACAGAATCGGAACTTTGCCAAATCTCCCTGCCAATACAAGTAAGTTTATTGAGGGAATTTACGAAGTTCCTTTCCTTGCACATGCAACAATGGAACCAATGAGTGCTTTTGCTAAGTTCAGCGATGGAAGGTGTGAAATATGGGCAGGAACTCAAAATCCGCAGACAGCACGGACTGCCGTTGCAAATGCATTGAGTTTATCCAGTGCTGATGTGAGAGTAAATGTAATGCTATCCGGGGGCGGATTCGGTCGCCGTCATGACAATGATTATATTGTTATGGCAGCAAAAATTTCGAAAGCCTCTGGTTATCCTGTATTGTTTTTCTATACAAAAGAAGATGACATAAAAAATGATAATTACAGACCTGCTAGTATTCACGCAGTCAAAGCTGGAATAACCAGTGATGGCAAACCATCTGGATGGATTCAGAAAGTAATCTCTCAGGGCGATGTTTCACCTAATAATCCCAGTTATGACATTCCTAATATAGTAAACCAGACAGCATCTCGAAGTTATGGAATAAGGTCTGGTCCATGGCGTTCGGTAGATAACACACAAAATATTTTTGTAAATGAATCATTAATGGATGAATTAGCTCACCTTGCAGAAAAAGACCCTTACCTATTCAGGTATGAATTGGCAAAAGATACAAGGCTGAAAAATGTTCTTAAGCTGGTAGCTGAAAAATCCAATTGGGGATCAAATTTACCAAAAGGCTGGGGTAGAGGTATTGCTGCTTTTGTTGGCTACGGAGCTTATATTGCTCATGTTGTGGAAGTCTCTGTTAGCGAAGAAGGAAAATTAAAAATACATAAGGTATTTGCGGTTGTTGATCCGGGCTTTGCAATTAACCCGGGAAACGTAAAAAATCAAATTATGGGAGCAGCAATTGATGCCTTTTCCACGGCACTTAACACTGAAATTACAATCAAAAACGGCGAAATTCAGCAATCTGGCTTTAATAATTTCAGGTGGCTCACTATGGAGGATGTTCCCGATTTTGATATAGATGTCATTATTACTTCGGAAACGCCATCGGGAATGGGTGAAGTTGGTTTTCCGTCTGTAACACCAGCTTTGTGTAATGCTATATTTGATGCTACTGGTATTCGAATCCGAAAACTCCCTATAGCCTACACAAGTCTGATTAGCAACGTTGAAAAAAAAACCTCGATAGATAACAATGTAGAATTTGAAGCAATTCCGACTCCTTTTGAGTCTTCCTTTAAATTAATCATAAAATTAAAAAGATGGAATCAGCCCAAACTTGATATAACAATTATTGATATACTCGGTAAGAAGCTATTGCAAACAGCTATTGATTTTGCTGGTTCTCATTATTTCGGAGAATTAAACCTGCCCTCCGTAGCTTCAGGGACTTATTATGTATTGTTTTCTGATGGGATTGATTCTTATTCATTTCCAATAATGAAAAAATAATTTTTAATAATAATGGAACAAAAATGAGTGAAAAAGAAATGATCACAGATTTCTTGGCAAGCAAAGTATTTGCTCTTGCTGGTGTTTCGAATAATAAGGATAAATTCGGTAATTATATTTATGACGAATTGGTAAAGAAAGAAATAAAAACCTATCCCGTAAATCCAAATCTGACTGAATACAAGGGAGTAAAATGCTATCAGACTCTTGACAGTCTCCCCGAAAAAGTTGATGCATTAATATGCTCAGTAAAGCCGGATGCTGTGTTAAAGCTTTTGGAGGATGCCCAAAAAAATGAAATCAAAAAGGTTTGGCTTCAGCAAGGCTCCGAATCAAAAGAAGCTATTGAATTTTGCAATCAACACAATATGAATGTTGTTAGCAAAAGATGTTTGATGATGTTTCTTGCCGACGAGTCATTTCCGCATAATCTTCATAAATTTTTCGTAAAAGTTTTTGGTAAATATCCTAAGTAAATAAATGAAAAGCTATCGAAAAGAATTATGGTTTCAGACTAAATCCCGGAGGGAGTTTATCAACATTACTCCACAGGTGCAACAGGCAGTAAGTGAGAGCGGAGTCAAGGAAGGACTTGTTCTGGTAAATGCCATGCATATCACTGCAAGCGTCTTCATAAACGATGACGAATCGGGGCTTCACTACGATTTTGAACACTGGCTGGAAAAATTAGCTCCCGAAAAACCCCATTCTCAATATCGGCATAATGGTTTCGAGGACAATGCTGATGCTCATTTGAAAAGGCAGATAATGGGGCGTGAGGTTACAGTTGCAATAACAGACGGTAAACTCGATTTCGGTCCATGGGAACAGATTTTCTATGGTGAATTCGATGGAATGAGAAGGAAAAGGGTTCTTATAAAGATTATTGGTGAGTAAATAAATAGAAATATTACACAATTGTAGTGAATTGTTGATAACTTTTTTGTTCCCCTCTTTTCTCAATAACTCACTCACTGTGGACATATGCTTAATTATTTTTAAACTTTTTTCAAAATAGAATTTCAAATAAAGAAAAGGGCAGAAAAGTCTGCCCATGATATATTTCAGTAAATTACAATTGTATTAAACTATATCAAAATTTACCAAACTTGATAGCCAGATTACCTGATGGACCCGATATATCAGAATTCTTAGTTCTTGTCATATCTATTCCCGAAACAATTCGATAGCTTGCTCCCAATTCAATTCTCATAAAACTTGTAAGGTTTAATTCCACACCAACACCTGGTTCAAATATGAAAAATGGCGTAATCTCACGATTCTAGCTTTTTTTGTAGTCCCAGTCATGATTTATTAATTCTGTCCAAGATTGAGTATATAAGGCTGAACCAGCTCCTATCAGGGCGCTAATCGTAAAATGAACCAATTCATCGGAATTGTTAATATAATTAAGATAAACTCCACCATAACAGATACGTAAATATGCAGATGAATCCTTACCGTAATAATCTGATATTTTATGATTTGTTACAAGGCCATACCCTGCTCCTCCAGTCGAAAAAATACTATTGATAATCCATCCTCCTCTTCCGCCAATCATCAGACCAAGCTCATCATTTATCTTGGTAATTTTTAATTCTCCTGCCCCATATCCTCCATGCCAGACTTCATCATTACCGAACAATGTTTGTTCTTTAGATTTATCCTGTGAATAAACAGAAATTGATAATAAAGATAAACATAATAAAGATAATAACCATTTCATCTTAAACCTCATTTTATAAAAAAAACAAAACCAAAAAGAATTACGTAAATTTTTTTTTCTGGTTTCATTTAATTTTTTAATACCATTGTTAGTTTGGATGATAGCAAAATATTTCTTTTAATTTTAAGTCATATCATTTATATACTTGATTCAGAAATATCATAAAAAAAACGACTCAAGAATTGATGACTACTTAGAAAGCTTGTCCTAATTCACTAAAACTGTTCTTACTCACTTATGTAAATTTTATACAAGGTATGATATTAACCTGATGATACAATTGATAACCTTACTGCAATGAAAAGTGAAAGTATCAGAAAAAATAATTATATTTTGAAACAAATAAATAAAAAATGGATATTAAATTTGAATTTCAAATATATTAAATTTTAAGGGGATGTGATGAATATGAAAATAATTTCTGGAACTTTACTAATACTACTAAGTTTTATTTCAGTTTCTCAAAGCCAGCCGGTTGAGAGAAAAGCATTATATGTTACTGTTTATAATAATAATCTTGGAGTTATAAGGGATATCAGAAATTTTAACATTAAATCAGGAATTTCAGAGATCAATATGACTGACGTTGCCCAAATGATTGACCCAACAAGCGTAAATATCAAGTTCGACGGTCAGGTGCTTGAACAAAATTATCGCTATGACCTTGTCAGTTTGTTAAAAATTTTAGAGAAATACATAGACAAATCAGTTTCTATGATTTCCGATCAGGGTAAATCTATCGAAGGAACGCTACTATCAATCAATAATACTCAAATTGTCCTCAGAACAACAAGCGGTGGCTTGCTTATGATCCCCGACATCAGCAAATATCAGATTACTGTCGGCTCATTGCCCGAAGGATTAATTACAAAACCAACACTCGTTTGGAAAATCAGTTCAAAAAATGATGGGAACAAAGAAATTGAACTTTCCTATCAAACACAGGGAATGAACTGGCACGCAGAATATGTTGCTGTGTTGGATAAAAACGATGCTAAAATTGATCTAAATTCATGGGTTAGTATCGAAAATAATTCAGGGGCAACTTATCCTCAGGCAGTTCTGAAGCTTATTGCCGGCGATGTTAATTTAATTCAACCACAACCCTATCGAGCTTATATGGATTATCAGGAAAAAAATGCTGCTACGTATGAAGCTCCACCTCAACAATTCGAGGAGAAAGCATTTTTTGAATACCATATCTATAACTTAAAGAATCCAACTACAATAAACCAGAACGAAACCAAGCAAATATCTCTTTTTGAAGCAAAAAATGTTAATGTAAGCAAAAAATATCTGTATCGCAGTGGAAGTTTCTACAGGTATTATTATTCTTCTAATCAGACTAATAAAGTGGCTGTTGTCATCGAATTCGAAAATAATGAAAAAAATGGTCTTGGGATGCCCTTCCCAAAAGGAAAAGTCAGATTATATAAATCAGACGGGCAGTCCCTCGAATTCATTGGCGAGGATATGGTTGACCACACCCCCAAAAATGAAAAAATCAAGCTAAAGGTTGGCGATGCCTTTGATATCGTTGCAGAAGAAAAAGAATTAGACCAAAAAACTATTTCGGATAAGGTTTTCGAATACACTTACGAAATCAAGATTAAAAACCGTAAGGATGAGAATATTGAAGTTGAAGTTGAGAGAACTCTTGGCTCGGACTGGGAAATACTCTCTTCGAATATACCATTTGAGAAAAAGGACTCACAAACTGTTATTTTCAAAGTCAAAGTGGATAAGAATAAAGAGCAGACCCTGAATTTTAAAGTCCGTTATGCTTATTAATGTGTAAGCAAAAATTACTTGTTGATTTAAGTGTTAATAAATCAATTAGTTGCTCAAAATAAGATTTTAAACAAACAAACAAACAAGGATGTTTGAGCTACTAAATACAAATGGTAGAACATACATCCTTGTTATTTAAAGTTATTCAGCTAAATAATTTTAAAAATTAAATACTATTTCAAATTCTTTAATGCTTCTTCTGCTGCTTCAATTGTAGCATCAACAGAAACTGGGCTTCCGACTGCATTTTTCATCCAGACCTTTGGTGTCAGACAACCTTGAGTTAATACTCTTACAAGCTCGTCGGCAAAATTTTTGCCTTGCATGTATTTTTCTAGCTGGAACTCAATAAGATGACCTATCGGATAAGCCGATAAATAAAGGGGATAGTCAATCATATGAGAATAAATTGCAAGTATAGGCTGATCCTTGATTCCGAAAATTTCTGCATAGTATTTGTTCCAGATGTCTTTTGCAGACTTAATAACCTGCTCTTTAAGTTTTTCAGGAGTAGCATCAGGATTATTATAGAGCCATTTCCAGACCTCCTGATCGAGCAGAGAAACACCCATAATTTCATAACTCATCCAGAAATTGTCCAGTGCAGCAAGGTATTCCTTGTTCGGATCTTCATTTTTAATTCCCAGAAGCTCTAAATCCCTCGATTGAAAGATAAACGCAATTGCCTCTGTAAACGCAGTGTTTGGGACGCCATTCAACATATAATAATCCACTTTTTGCAAACTAAGAGTTTGTTCAACGTTATGACCAAATTCGTGAATAGCAATGTTGTAACCTTTGTAGTTCATACCGTCATTGCCTATACGGGTTCTCAGTCTGGCTTTTTCGGATTTCATTTGTGCTCCCCATGCGTGTCCTGCACCTCTCGAAGGGTCAACAACGACTTTGTCAGATATAAAATCAGTCAATTCTTTCGAAAAACCGAGTTTTGTCAAAATTACAGGTAGTTCTTTTTGGAATGCATCTGTATTTGGATAGCGGCTTTTTGTAATTTTATCGAGCTCATCCTGAGACATAGTGCTTCTTGCTTTGAAGCCGTCATACCAGATATCATAAGGTTCAAGGTTTCTACCCAACCTTTTCTTGATTAGTTCCCCAACTTTTTTAGCGGTTTCCGAAGATACTAATTTAACAAACAGATCTTCCACCTCTTTCAGCGGCATTTCCATTTCTTTATCAAATTTTCTTTCAATATATGTTTTATAGTATGGATTGTAAGGATCTGCGGCTTTCACAGCAAGGAAATTATCTAGTAGCATTTTATACCTTGTATCGGGTTCTGGTTTTGCTGTGATTTCCTTGCCATCCTTAAAGATTTTATTAGTGAAAGGGTTCCATTGATAATTATTTTTATTGATTACTTCCTGAGGAATTTCCTGAGTGATAATCCTTTTCATAACCTCATATATCATTTTCTGCTTAGGAAGTCCATCGGGTTTTCCATACTGGGATTTAATTTCGTCACGAAGATTCCAATGGGAAATCAATTTTAAATCTTCCGGGAAATATGTCTTTCCTTTATCATCAACGAGGTAACCGGCATAAATGTTATACTGTGAAATATAATTGTCTGCAGCTGTTTGAGCTTCTGATATTTTCTGAGCAACATCGGAGGGAACCCGTGATATTATAAAATCACCCATTCTTGCATAAGCCCATTGTTTGCGTGTCCATTTCTCGCCAAGTTTGTTTTTTTCTTCCAGTGTATAATAAGGGAAGTTAAGTAATAAATGAAAAGCAATTTTGTTCTTGAAAAAGTCATCAGTTAGATGAGCCCCTGGACTATATGCTGCGAAAACTTCATCTATTGACAGAATCTCGAAATTATCAAGATGCAAAGGCATATTCAGGTCGAGAGTAATTTTATTGAAATGACCAAGGATAGATTCCAAATTAGAACTCAAACGTTCAAAAAGTTTGTCGAGTGATTCATCAGTCCCTGCAAAATTGTTAATGCAAAAACGTACAAAATCGCCTTTACTACCATCGGTTTCCATCCAAAAACTGGCAACCTGATTTACTCCCTTTTCAATTCTGAATCTTTGCTTCTCGCCATACTGCCTCGTCAATGTGTCGATAGCTTTTTTAATCGTGATTTTGTCAATAATTCCCATTTTTAATGTCTCTTCGTCTTTTGAACAACCTAAAATGATTAAAGAAATAAACAAAAATACTGCTAAAAAATTCTTCATTGTTTCTCCAAAATATAATACTTTAAAGAAAAGTAAATTAAGAAATAAATTGAAAAAAGTATAATTAATCAATAAATTATGTTCAACAATAATAAATTTATGGACTGAAATTGCCAATTTTCTCTTAATTTTGATATTAACCTATTATGATTTAGAACTTAAGGAAATTAAGCATGAAAATGAATTCAGCTATTTTTTGTCTGGTTATTTCAATTTTTATCATTTTCCAATATTCTAACAGCCAGTTGTCCGAAGAAGATACCTTTCCTGATTATTTGAAGAGTGATTTGTTGGGTTCAGAAGATGATATTTTCTGGAGTGAGGATTTTATTAATCCAGTATGGCAAAATCCCGATGTAACAGCTGTTGCTTCCTTCGGCAATAATATCTACTCTGCCGAAAACGGGAAAATTATCTCATATAAGTTCAACACAAATACTTGGAATCAAATTGGGTCAATCGGTAGCGGTATAATCTATGTTATGACTAATTTTGATTCTCTGATTTATGTGGGTGGCTCGTTCGAGATTATGGAAGGGAAAAGAGTAAATTTCATAGCAAAATGGGATGGAACTCAATGGTCTGCTCTTGGGAAAGGTCTCAACAAAAATGTTTATTCGATAGCTGTTGATAAAGACGGAATTGTTTATGCCGGTGGTGATTTTAACTCATCTAATAATAATGATACATTAAATCATTTTGCTTTCTGGGATGGTGAAAAATGGAATGCACCGAACGAGCAACCCGATGGAAGAGTTCGTGCAATTTGCATCAAGGGTGATAGCATTATTATTGGCGGTGACTTTGAAATGATAGGAGAGAAGGAATTTTTTAAAATTGCTGTCTGGGATAATAAACAAAAACAATGGTATCCGCTTGGTAATGGTATTGAAAGCGGACAGGGAAAAATGATAAGGGCGTTAACAACTGACGACAAAGGTAATATTTATGCCGGTGGTCAATTTTCTTATGCGGGGGATGTTGAAGTAACAAATCTTGCTGTTTTTGACGGTCTCGGCTGGAAAAAAGTAGGTGATGGTGCAAAAGGAATCGTTAATTCACTGGTTTTTTTGAAAGATAAGCTTTATGCCGGAGGTTCTTTTTCAAATATAGGTGGTAAAAATATTCCAAGAATAGCATTCTGGGATGGAGTAGACTGGCAACCCTTGAAGAATGGTGTTGATGGTGGTGAGTATCCTTCCGTTTCTGTTCTTTGTCCTTTTGACCATAATTCCCTATTGGTAGGAGGAACATTTAATATGGCAGGGGATGTTTCCTGTAACGGGCTTGCATTATGGAATGGGACTGACTGGGTTGATTTGTTCAAGGGTAAAAGAAACGGCGTTGTCTCAATTATTTATGATTTGGTTATTGATGAAAATAATTTGTTGTATGCTGGCGGAGCCTTTGTAAAAACAGGTGACAAAGCCTCAAGGGGGCTTTCCGTCTGGGACGGTGAGAACTGGTTGGGTTGCAGGAAAGGTCTCGATCCTCCAGCAGTGGTCTATTCAGTCAAAGCACTTGGCTCTGATATCTATTTCACGGGTTGGTTTTTTGTCGCCGATTCTGTAAAACTCAACAATGTTGCTAAATGGAGGGGCAAGGAACAACGCTGGGAACCTATTGGTCCCGGAATTGACGGCGGAGATGGGACTTTGGGTCCATTGCTTATTTCTGGCAATGAAATTTTTGTTGGGGGTAGGTTCACTACTTCCGGAGATCAAACATTGAATCATATTACTTACTGGGATGGTTCAAAATGGAATGATATGCTGGGAGGGATAAATAACCGTAATGCATCTGTTTCTTCTATTGTTGACGGAGGAAACGGACAAATTTATATAACTGGTTCTTTTGATACAGTGGCTGGAGTTAGAACTCCATATTTTGCTGTATGGGATAAGAACTTAAAAAAATGGATAGAGCCACCTTTAAGATTTAATGGTATTCCGGGTACCATTCTGGTTGATAATGATAGTGTCTATTTTGGCGGTAGCTTTACGAATGTAAATGGGGTTGAAGCACGAAACCTGATTTTGTGGGATAGAAAGTCAAATGCTCTCTATCGCTTTCCTGATATCAACGGCTCTGTAAGCTCGATTGTGAAGTGGTTTGATGATCTATATATTGGCGGGCGGTTCACTACTGCTGGCAATTTAACCGTTAATAGCATCTTTAAGTATAACCTCAAAACAGGCGAGATAGAATCCCTTGGAACAGGTCTAAAGCAGGGATTGAATACCGGAAGGGTCTCAAAATTAATAATATACAAAAACGCACTTTATGTTGGAGGGACGTTTACAAATGCAGGGGGAAAACTTTCGTCGAATTTTGCAAAATGGTCTAAAATCAGAGCATCTTGTGATGATTATGACTCTAATCCGCATAATTTTATCGGATATATAACAAATAATTCTTCGATTAATATTGACTTAATCCAAGGAGACATCTTAGAAAGTGTTGAAATTTACAATTGCCTCGGTCAAAGAATTAAAACATTCAATATTAATGAATTAGAACAGGGGGAAAGTAAAATAAAATTAAATTTTGGAGAAATAAACAAAGGTTTATACATTTGTAAGCTATATTACCGAAAAGCCATTCAAACTATCAAAGTAATAAATTATTGATTAAATAGAATAATTGTTAATTAACCATATGGAATACAGTTTTCTAAGAATTAACGGCAAATGGATACAAGCAAGAACTAAAGGTTCTGGTCATGGTTCGACAAGTAGAGCTTTTTATGCAAGAAAGTCACTGATAAAAGAGATAATTAAACTTGATGAACTCTAATTCTTCACTTGCTATTTCAAGATTTGTTCTCTTGCTTTGTTTAGTCCTAACATTACAACATGTTCGGGGATTTGAATGTCAAAACCGGACTGTGGTATTCCATTTGCTCTTTGTAATCTATTGAGAACCTCGATAAATACTTCTTCGGCGTCCTTGTATTTTCCTAAATGTAGCAGGGAATATGCCTTCAGGTTCAATGCATAAACCTGATTTGGTGCTTTTTCGAGTGATTTCTCTGCCCAGTAAAGTGCTTCATCATATTTTCTTTGATTGCCGACAAGTTGGGCAAGAGTGGATGCAGCACTTGCATAGACAGAGTCAGCAAGCTTTCCTGTCTGGATAGAAAATCGTATTGCGTCCTCGGCTTCTTTGAAAAGCATCATCTGTGCCAGCGTCTGCCCAAGCTGATACCATGCATATCCGTTCAATGGTTCTTCTTGAACATGGGCAATCAAAAGCTGATAATTCCGCTTGATTTTTTCCTGCATCACTTCTTTTGTTTGATTATATCCCAGATGAATAATCTTTAAGTCCGAAAAGGCTATTGTCTTTCCCAGTGCAAAGATTGAGGGTGTGATTTGTTCGTGAACCCTACCCTCGAACTTTATTGTTGGATAGCCAAGATTTCTGAAAATTCTCGGGTATCCACCCCGATGAAGTTCCACAGAGCCATCAAGTTGAACATGGTTGCTTTCGATTGTAACCATAAAGCCAGCGTTGTTTTCTTGCGATGTTTCCAGCAGATGTCTGATTTTTTGTTTGCTTTGCTCATCAATCCT
Organism: uncultured Hyphomicrobiales bacterium; assembly: GCA_964473465.1. Classification (GTDB taxonomy): domain Bacteria; phylum Bacteroidota; class Ignavibacteria; order Kapaibacteriales; family UBA2268; genus CALHRB01. Next base: position 149,101 of record CAYYPE010000002.1, on the reverse strand, counting down.
TTCGTCGGCATCCAGATAGAGTATCCATTCCCCTGTGCAGTGTTTGAGCGATTCGTTTCGTGCTGAGGCAAAATCATTATTCCATCTATAATTATATATTTTAGCACCGTATTGAGCTGCAATTTGCAGAGTATTATCGGTGGAACCTGTGTCCACAATGATAATTTCATCAACTACCCCTTTAACACTTTCAAGACAGCCCTTGAGCATTTTTTCTTCATCTTTGACAATCATAGAAAGCGAGAGGAAAGGCTTTGCAGAACTGTTAAATTTAACATTACCATTCGATTGAACTTGATTCTGAGAGGCAAATTCCACTTGATTGATAAAATTATCAATCTCGTTTAATGGATTAATAGCTTTTGCTTTTCTGAGATATTCAAGGGCTAAATTATAATTTTTCTCGATAAAGTGAACATTTGCAAGCCCTACAAGGCAATTGATATCATTCTCATTAATCTGATTTCCGAAAGTAAAATGATCTTTGGCGTTTTTCAGGTCGTTCAATCCAATATAGCAACGTCCGATTTTATATTCAAGTTGTTCCGGGGGGAGATAATAATCTCCTGAAAGTTTTGCAACGAAATTATTTTTGCTCATTTCAATCAGCATCTTTGAATAATATTGAATAGCATATTGGAAATTATTCATTGTAAAATAAACCTCACCAAGAACGAAATTTGCAAAAGTTTGTTCAGGAATTATTTGAAGCGATTTCAAAGCCCTTTCAATTGAAGTTCTGAAATCCCCATTTCTGAAAGCTATAATGGCTCCATAATTGAGAGCCTGTGGCATAACAATATTTCCGGGGAGAATATTATTCAAAGAAGATTGAATGTCGTTTTCGGCATTATCCAACTGATTCAATGCAAGATATGTTTTTGCCCGCTGAAATAGCGAATAACCGTCATTGGGGTTTTCTGATATTGCTTCGTTGAGTAATTCAAGATTTCTTAGTTGCTTGTTTCTTAAATCAACTTCTGTGTTCTTATATCCAAGATGATGGATTTTTAAGTCAGTGTTTTCTAACTTGTAACCATTGCTAAGAATGGATTCAACAACCTGCTCATGAATTCTTCCTTTAAATTTTATGTTGGGGTGGTTTATGAAAAGCCTGACAAGAGAGTTTTTATAGTTATCAGGACTATTTTGAATTGTTCCGGATTCTGAGCTTATTTCGAGAAACCAGCCGCCCGTGTCGGATTGGCTATTTCTGACTGTATCTTTTAGTATCTCAGGATTTATTAACCTTTCGTCGGCATCCAGAACGAGGATAAATGGTGATGTAGCTTTTGATAATGAGAAATTCCTTGCCTCTGCGAAGTCCCTATTCCAATTAAAGTCAAAAATACGACATCCGAATAATTTAGCAATTTCTTTTGATTTGTCTTCTGACCCAGTATCAACGACTATTATTTCATCAGCAAATGATTGAACAGATTTTAAACAATCTTCAAGCATCTTTTCTTCATTTTTGATAATCATACAAACAGAAATTTTTGGATTATTTCTATCGAAAAACATAAATCACTCCATAATTAATACCGAAAGATAACTATCAAATATTGTGCTATGTTTTTAATCAATTGAAATATAATAACTTTAAGGGGGAATCTATTTGTTTTTTTTATTATTTGCTAATATTAGCCAATTTTCTTATTTTGTCATGGTAAATAATAAAATTTCTATAACTTTTATATTTTACTTAGAAATAAATAAATTAATTTAATTTTGTTACGTTACTAATATTTTTGGAGGGAAATACTGAGTTGCTTGTTACAATTTGAAAACCAATAAAGAATTTCAATGAAAAAAATCAAAAAAAGTCCTTACATTTTATTACTTGTGGTTACATTTCTGTCATTGCTTTCTGGCTGCAAGCAATATGACAATTTTACCACTTACTTTAACACTTACTATAATAAAAAAAGGATAATAGCCGAAGCCGAGGATGAATTCAGCTATCAGGAAGAGAAAAAGAGGGTGAAACCCCGGGTATTTGTTCCCGAAACAAAAATAAGTGTACCCAATATGCCTAAATCAGGCACCCCTCCTTTTATGACAGAGTTTATAATTGACCAGCAGAAATTACAACCAGTCAAAGTAAAGCTCGATTCAATTATAATCAAGGGATCAAAAATATTAGCACGACATCCCAAAAGTGATTATATAGAAGGAACCTTATATTTAATGGCTTTGTCATATTTTTACAGGAATGAATGGCTTCCTTCGCAAATTAAATGTAGCGAGCTGATTGACAAATTCCCTGCCGGAGAGCTTTCGCCAGATGCTCATTTGTTGCTCTGCAAAAATTTATTTATTCAAAGGAAATTCCATGCTGGAAAAATAATGCTCTCCCGCACTGTTGATATATCATGGCAACTTCGAAGATATGACATTCTTTCCGAAGCATTCAGGCTCGAAGCTGAATTAGCCTTATACGAAAATGACCTTGAAGGTGCCGTCAGACCATATAAACAGGCTATAGCCCAATCCGACGATGGGCTGATGAAGGCAAAATGGCAACTTGATATGGCTGCCCTACTTTATCGAATTAATAAATTTGAGCAGGCTGAAAAAGCCTTTGCAAAGGTTGAAGATTATTCGCCCGACTATCTGGCAACATTCGAAGCTGCATTATACAGAGCTTTGAGTTTGATGAGATTGTCAAGATTTGAGGAAGCCAGCAGAATCCTGAAAAAGCTTGAATCTGATGGAAAGTTCGAAGAATGGGAGTCATATATATTTGCCGCAAAAATGACTGAGCTAAGGCTTCGTAATGACGACAAAAACTTCTCAATTGCCGAAAAATTTGCTGATTCTGCTTATGTGAACCATCCTTTAATTATAGCGAATTATTACGAAAAGGGAATGGATTTATATAATAAAAACGAATATTCTATTGCTAAGAGATTTTTTGCCCGCTCTCGCAATATGCGAACCCCTGTTTATTCAGCTTCGGAAAAAATGTTCTTTCTGTTGAATGCGTGGGAACAAAAACATATGACAATTGACCAAACTTTGAATTCTTTCAGGGATAGCGTTGAAATACCCAACGAAATCAAATCTGTTATTGCCTTAAATTCATTTGAACTTGGCAGGATACACGAGCAACTTGGAAATATTGACTCCTGCACTATATTTTATAAACAGGCAGTTGAATATTCGCCTGTCGAAGATGAAAATTCAGCCAGATATATTTATGCTTATATAAGAATGATAAAGGATGGCAATCCTATGCTTGCCGATTCCCTTTATGATGTTCTTGTTGATAGGTATCCCTATACTGAATTTGGTCAGGAAGCTATCAAAGTTCAGGGCTATACTGAAAATTATCTTATTGACCCGGTTTATGAGACTTTCAAATCGGGACAAAAACTTAAAATGAGCCGTGAATTCAAATTCGCAGTGGCTCAATTTTTAAAAGTCTTTATTAACTGGGCGGATTCACCTCTTGCTCCACGAGCCTTATACAATATCGGCTGGATATTCGAAAAAGATTTAAGTCAAGCCGATAGTGCTTATTATTACTATAAACTATTAGTGGAAAAGTATCCCGATTCTGAATATGCAAAAGATGTTAAAAACAGTGTTTTATATCTTGCACATGTGAAAACAGGGGCTCCATTACCTGACGATTTAAATCCCCAGAAACGGGATGCCAAGAAACCTCAGTTCCAGCTTAAAGGAGAGGGAGATGATGAAAATATAAAGATTAATGCAAAAACTCTCGACCCAGGTTCAGTTGATAGCAGCCCTGCTGAAATTTTAAATGATCCAATGAAGCTGTTAAATAATGCTACTGAATCTATCAGTCCCGAAAATCTTATTCCTGATCTAAAATTGAATTTACCTCAGGAGTTTAATAAAATGTTTCAAAGCGAGCCAGATACGTCAAACAAAAACATTGAAGAGTTAGAAGAAAAGAAATAGTAAATTTCTCTTGATGCACGGAGATAAGTTGAATAATATAATTGATGTAAAAGATTTAGTCGAAGAATTAGAAATTCTGAAGAAAAAACTGTCATTTTATAAAACTTTTTTTGATAACACCTCCGAAGCTTTATTTATTGTTGAACCAGAAACTTGGACTGTTGTTGAAACAAATGATGTTTCCTCGATACTATTAGGAATACCAAAAGAAGCAATTATAGGTTCAATTATACCTCAATTTAAAAGAATTTTTAAACTATTAAAAAAATCAAATTCGCCTGTCATCCTAAGCGAGATGTCATTGGATTCTGCTGATAACACTTCTTTAATGGTTGAAATTACAGCAAGGTTCATTAATTATGACGGGAAGCAATTGATTCAGGCAACTGCAAGAGATGTAAGCGAACAGCATCAGCTAACTGATAAGCTTGTTCAGGCTGATAAATTAGTTCTTCTTGGGCAGCTAACAGCTTCTGTTGCCCATGAAATAAGAAATCCTCTGGCAGCGGTAAATCTAAACCTGCAAATAATTCAACGAAAAATACCAACAGAGTCTCCCGAAATTAACTTTGTAAAAACTGCTCTTCAAGGTGTCGAGAGAATTAACAGGATCGTTGAAGTTACTTTGAATTTTTCGAGGTCTTCATCGCCCGATATACAGTTTGTAAATTTTAATAAACTGATTCCCGCTACAATGGAATTATTTACTTCGGCGATTAAACGAAAAAAAATTGATTTTATATTAAATCTTGAAGAAGAACTACCAACTGTTTATGCAGATTATAAACAGATGCAGCAGGTTCTGATTAATTTGATTAAAAATGCAGCCGACGCAATCAATAAACAGGGTCTGATAACTATTAAAACTTATTCTTATAAAACATCCGAAAAGAAAGATGATTATTCTGTGGTTGTTGCAATTAGCGATACCGGTTCAGGAATAGCCCCGGAGGATTTACCAAAAATATTTAATCCCTTCTTTACCCGCAAAGAAGAAGGAACAGGACTCGGGCTACCAATAACTCAGAGAATTCTTCATCAATACAGAGGAAGCATTGACGTTGAAAGTGTTCTTGGTCAGGGAACAACTTTTTATATAAAATTACCGGCAAAGAAAAACGAATAGTATTTAATTTAAATGGAGCGATATGCAACTTCAAAATTACACAATAGTAGTAATAGAAGACGACCCTTTAGTAAACCTTACAGTAAAGGAAATATTGTCAGGGAAATACAACAGGGTAATAACTTATTCTGATGCAAATCAGGCATATAATGAATTACCTTTAATAGGTCCCGATCTAGTATTACTCGATATTTTCCTTGGTCCGGCAAATGGATTGGATATTCTCGAAAATCTTCGCAAGCAGGGTTATATAATGCCCGTAATTATGATGACAGCTTTTTCTGACATCAAGATGGCAGTCAGAGCTATGAAATTAGGTGCTGAAGATTTTATTGTCAAGCCTTTGGATTTAGAGCAGCTTGAAGTTGCAGTTGACCGTGCCTTGCAGAATTTCGACCTTCGTAGAAAAGTTGACCTGTTAAGCGAAAAACTCAAGGAAGAACAGCCCAATGTTATTCTTGGTCAATCAGAAGGAATCCGAAAAGCTCTCGAAATAGCCAGAATTGTTGCTGGTGCTGATACAACTGCACTCATTGTTGGCGAATCCGGAACCGGGAAAGAATTGCTTGCTCGTTTTATCCATGATAATTCCAACAGAGCAAAGGGTCCTTTTGTTACTATTAACTGCGGTGCCATACCGAGAGAACTGGCAGAAAATGAGCTGTTTGGGTATGAAAAAGGAGCTTTCACAGGTGCAACCGAGAAAATAAGACCCGGAAAGTTTGAACAAGCTCAACACGGCACAATACTTTTTGATGAAATTGCTGAACTAAGTCTCGAGCTTCAGGTTAAGTTGCTTCGTGTTTTGCAGGAAAGAAAATATTATCGTCTTGGCGGTCAGAAGGAAATTTCTGTCGATGTTCGTGTGATTGCTTCCACAAACAGAGACCTCGAAAAATTAGTCGAGGAGGGAAAATTCCGTGAGGATTTATTTTATCGTTTAGACGTTGCAAAATTGACTTTACCACCTCTACGAGAGCGGGGGAGTGATATTTTGCTTTTAGCTACTGCTTTCATCAAGGAGTTCAACAAGAAATTTAACAAAAATGTTACTGGTTATACGCCTGAAGCGGCTAACATTTTGCAGAATTATCAATGGAAAGGAAACATCAGAGAGCTAAGAAATGTGATTGAGCGTATAGTTTTGCTCGAAACTGACAATGTTATAACAAAGGAATCATTGCATTTTCTTAAACCAACTACAACAATGACCGTAACAACAGACAAACCCTCGATTGAACTGAAAGATGGCGAGCATAGATTGTTTATAGCAAAAAATGGTGTTACAATGGCATCAGTTCTTAAGGATTTAATTATTCAAACATTAAAAATCACAAATGGAAACCAGATTAAGGCCGCTAAAATCTTAGGTGTATCGAGGGCAAAATTGAGATACAGAATCGAGCAGCTTGAGATTAATATTTCTGGCAAGAGTATAAACTGAGTAGATTTTTTGTAATCTTTGCATTATTTTATTAAAATTGATGTCTTTTTATTTTCAAATTTCATTTTTTAGATATGAATAACAGTAATCAAAAAAATAATATTTTTAGGATAGTATCAATATCGTCTATCGTAATTCTGGCTTTTATAATATATTCCAATATATTCGGGAATTCAACTCATTTCGATGATTTGCTCTGGACAGGGTTGCCTGCATTCAGGGATCCTTTTAATTTCAAAGCTTTTTTTGATATTAATCCTTTCAGAATTGTAACATTTTTTACTCTTGCTCTGAATTTAGCAATTGAACCAAATGGGTTAACAGGGTTTTTCATTGTTAATATATTGATACATACTATTAACGGATTGCTGGTATTCAATTTGATTAAACTTGTTCTATCAACACCCGCTTTGAAGGAAGATAAAATTTCTGAAAATAAAGAAATAATAGCCTTGCTTGGAGCTTTATTATTTGTTGCCCATCCAATTCAAACACAGGCTGTTACTTATATTTACCAGCGGCTTGCTTCAATCAGCACACTATTTTATCTGATGTCTGTTTGGTTTTATATCAGCGGTAAATTAAGAAATATTGACGGAAAAAATTCAATACTTCAATTTGTGCTGTCTGGATTAGCTATGTTGTTAGCATTCTTCTCCAAAGAAAATGCTTTAACAATACCATTGACTATTATGGTTTCTGAATTTATTCTTTTTCCAAAGTCAAAAGGGAATAAATTCGGTTATATCCTTTTTGCAGTAATTTTTATTGTTATCGGTGTTGCTCTTTTTGCAGCTTTGCTTAAACCATCAGAAATCTTTTCACCGAAAATTTCGCCTGATGGGGAAACTATAACCTCAGCAAACTATCTTTTCACTCAATTTAGAGTAATTGCAACATATTTCAAACTATTATTTATTCCCTATCCACAAAATTTTGATTACTATTTCCCGGTTTCTGAAAGCTTTTTTGAACTCTGGACAATTCTGGGCTTCCTTTTTAATTTAGGTGTATTGGCAATTGCTTTTCTAACGCTTAAAACAAATAAGCTTATTTCATTAGGAATATTCTGGATTTATATTACTCTTTCGATTGAATCATCAATCATTCCCATTAATGATGTCATCTTCGAGCACAGGCTTTACCTTCCAATGTTTGGTTTCGTTCTTTTGTTTACCGGAATAATCCAATTAGCGATAAAACAAAAAATTATAGGATATGCTATTACGGGTTTTGTAATATTGATTTTTTCAATACTTACATATACAAGAAATGAAGTTTGGAAAGACGAACTTACTCTCTGGAATGATGTTGTTGAGAAATCCCCCCAAAAAGCAAGAGCTTACAACAACAGAGGATTAGCATATTTTCAAAACAAGGACTATAATCCTGCTCTGGCTGACTTTTTGAAAGCACTTGAACTGAATCCGAAATATCATCATACATATAAGAATCTGGGCATACTTTACTTCAAGGTTCGTCAACACGAAAAAGCCATCGAATTATATAACAAATTTATTGAATTATTCCCATTCGATTCAGAGATTTACCTTAACCGGGGTCATTGTCATCTGGAATTAGGAAATTATTCACAAGCTATCAAGGACTACACAAAATATATCAGCACTACGCCAAATTTCTTTTATGGGTATTACCTTAGGGGCAAATCTTATTACAGAAACGGAGAAAACGAAAAAGCACTTAAAGATTTAAATATTGCAATTAATTTAAATCAGAAATTTCCGGATAGCTACTATTTCAGAGGCTTAACAAAGTTAAGTTCGAGGAATTTCGAGGAAGCAATCAAAGACTTTGACGAAGCAATTAAGCTAAAGAAAGATTTCGGCGAGGCTTATATTAACAAAGCAAGAGCATACGAGTTTCTTAATCGCTATGACCTTGCTAAAGAAACATATACAAAAGCTTTATCATTTGAGTATGGTAATATCGTTATGCTTGTCTTCAGGGGCAAAGCGAGTATTAAACTTAAAGAATACGATGATGCAATAAACGATTTCAGGCTTGTTCTTGCTTTAGACTCATCAATTACTGTTGCAAGGGAGCAACTCGCAATTGCCGAGAAATTAAAGGGAAGCAGATAGGGTATTTATTCATTCCTGTTCATCTGTTCCATTTTTGCTTTTATAAGCTCTGAAAGCGGGCTAAAATGCCTAATTAGGATTAATAAAACCAGTGGTATCATTGATAATGCTGTATTTATCTTATTACCGTCAAGAGTGAAGTTCAGTAAGCCTGTAATCTGCTCGGGAGTGTAATAGAACATCAGAGGCATAAATACTGTAGCAAAGGCGTTAGCAACATGAACATTTCGCTTTATAACATAATATCCAACAACCCACATAACAGCCCAGAATAGAATCATAAAAGGGTTAATTAGTGAATAGGCTCCAACAGAAGTCGCAAGCCCTCTTCCCCCCTTGAATTTGAGAAATATATTAAAATTATGACCTAAAACAACACAAAATGCTGAGACAGTCAAGGGAATCAGAAGGTTCGAAAAAAATATTTTTACTAATAAAACAGCCACAAAACCTTTCAAAGCATCAAGAAAAAAGACTGAAATACCCACCCATTTCTTACCAGTTATATCATAGCTGTTCATTGCACCGATATTTCCGGTTCCCTCCTGCCTGATATCCGTCCCTTTGACCAATCTAATAATAAAAAGAGCCGAAGGAAAAGTGCCAATAAGATAAGAAGCTAATCCCCAGATGATATAATTTAATATGATATTATTAAATATGCTTTCAGTTTCCATAATTCGATTTAATGAATTCTTTTAATGTTTGATAGAATAGTTCAAGCGGTAACCCAACAATATTATAATAACAACCTTCAATATAACTAACAAATAAAGCCCCGAAATCATCCTGAATCCCATAAGCACCGGCTTTGTCAAGCGGGGATCCGCTTTTGATATATGCCTCAATTTCGTTTTCATCAAGTTCCCTGAACGTAACCAGTGTTTTTTGATAGGTGGTAATATATTTCTGTTCAGGAACCTTTACAAAAGATAATCCAGTCAGAACGGTATGCGTCTGATTACTAAGCTTGTTAAGAATAAATCTGGCATCACTTTCATCAACTGGTTTGTTTATAATCTCGCCATCAAGCAGGACAATAGTGTCAGCACCAATAATTATTGAAGAATAATTTATCTTTCGTGCGACATTTAATGCTTTCTCAAGAGATAATTTCTGGACATATTCTTCTGGCAGATAATCTTTTGAATGATTTTCTTCAGCAAAATCGGATGGAATAACATCAAAAGTCAAACCAAGCTGTTCAAGTAATTTTTTTCGTCTGGGGGATTTCGAAGCCAAAACCAGAGGGACATCTAAATTCAAAAGTTGTGCAATCTTCAACATAGTGTCAAATTTCCATCATAACAAATGTTCAAAATTTTATTAACGAACGTTCAATAAATAAGTTTTTGTTGAATAATCAGCGTTTTTTCTTTATAATTTTGTAATGGTTCAAACCGAAAATGACGATATTAATTTGTGGCAATCAGTGATTTCGAAAATTTATTTATATGATTGAAGAAAGATTCAGCTTTATAAATCATTACAATGATGAAATTAAAGGAAATATACTCTATAATGAAGGGTTAAAAAATCTTCCTTTGGTTATTATTCTGCACGGTTTCAAAGGATGGAAGGATTGGGGTTTTATTCCTTATTTATCGAAATCGCTTGCTCAGAGCAATGCAATAGTGATAAGATTTGACTTTTCACTAAATGGAATGATTGAAGGCTCTGATTTGGTGGCACATCCCGGGAAATTTTCTTCGAATACTGTTTCACGTGAAGTCTCGGATGTTATCGAAGTATTTTCGAAGTTCAAGGATGGCACACTTGTTGAAGTTAAGTCCTACGTAGAAATATGGAATGGTAAAGTTTTTATGGTTGGTCATTCATTAGGTGGAGCCATTAGTATTCTGGCTTCTGAGGTAATAAAACCCGATGGTTTGGTTCTTTTGGCTTCTATTTCAAGATTTGCCAGATATACCGAGCGACAAAAAGAACAGTGGCGAAAGGATGGTTGCCTTCGATTTACTAACAACAGGACAGGGCAGGAATTATCAATTAACTTAAGCTATTTGGAGGATATTGAACAAAATAATTATAATGAAAAACTAATGAGTGCTTTGAAAAATTTTAATCATCCTGTTCTGATTCTTCACGGAAGTGAAGATATGACTGTGCCTGTTTCAGAAGCTAACGAAATTGCTGGAGCTTTAAAAAATAATCAGGGCTTGAGGATGAAAATAATAGAAAAAACTGGTCATACTTTTGGAGTGGAGCATCCATTTACGAAAACCAATCAGGCACTTGAAGATTTAATAACCGAGACAAAACAATTTATTGGGTTACAATGAAAAAAATATATATATTATCTTTCTGCTGCATTCTCCTCTATGGTTGTGAGGTTTTTACCGTTGGAGGCAAGAGAATTTCAAGACCACAGATTGAAGCAAATCAAAAGTCTCCTATCGGCACGGTTTATCTCTTCAAGTCCGAGCTTGACAGTAACAATGTCCCTGCGGCAATCAGGCTTATGATGAGACCTTCAGGTTATCCCTATCTTGCACTCGAAAAACTGGAACTCTATGATGAGCTTTCAAGAATCCGGAGGATAATTAATAACAAGCCTATTACTGATTTTAAGTCGGATTCATTAAGTGAACACTCCTATAAGTTAAATATTGAGTTCGATTATCTGAAGACGATAACATTTGTAACGGCAAAGTTTGATGAAAGCTGGTATATTGTGAGTCTCACGGATTAGATTATTTATTCCTGTTATCAAACTAAAAAAGGCTGTAACCTTTTTATTTTTGTGATTCGTTGTTTTGAAAATTGTGTAGTTAATTCGCAATCACAAATTTTCCTGTTATTATTTTTGTCCCTTGCCTGATTTTAATCATATATATTCCAGATGGTAATGTCTGAGTGTCAAAATGGAATTTATTCCAATCATCGTCGGTAGTGATTATCTTGTTGAGTATTTCTTCGCCAAAGGAATTAATTATATTGAGGTTTGCAAAACCTTGATTGGCGATGAACTCAATTCTAACAAATGAATTTACCGGATTTGGATAGAAAGCAATTCTATTGTCTTTAGTTTGATCTTCGGCAACATCACCGCTAACAGTAAATGTCAACAAAGAATGAACCAACTTAGGATTAATACCTTTCCATAAGTTCAGAGGCTCATAAGAATTCATCCACCAAGGTCCAGTGTAACTTATTACTGGAATGGAGTCGGTAACCAGCCATTGTTCAAATTCTGAATTTAGTTTTAAAACCTTAGTAAGTAACTCTCCATTTTTAAGTTGAAAATTTAATTCTATAGGAACATTATCGAATGCCCCCCAATCATTAATCTGCAATTGATGACATTTGAGACTTAATTGCCAAAAATCAACAGATCTATCCCAATAATCCTCAAAGGAAAGAACAGGCCAGCCCTTGCCATAAACCCATTGGTTGAAAAACCAGTCGAGTTCAATTCCAGTAAATTCTTCAATTGAATTCTTTAAATCCTCTGTGTTTGCAGAGGAATAAGCAAATTTATTAAGATAGTGCTTCAATGAACCAAAGAAAAGAGAATCGCCAAGTTCATATCTGAGCATACCCAATACAACTGCTCCTTTCTGATAGATTGTTTCAGGGTAATTGGACGATGGTGGGGTTCTGGGAAAATCATAAAGTGGAAAAACACCTTCCTGCTTCGAAATTGCGTTCAAATAACGCTCTGCTTTGGCTTTCTGATTTGCCAGATATTTTTCGAACCCGAAGAGATATTCCAACCATAATGATTCACAATAAGTGGCAAAGCTCTCATTCAGCCAGGCATCACGAAAATCCTTGCAGGTAACAAGATTACCAAACCACTGATGGGCAAGCTCATGAGCCGCAACCATGTTAATTGAATCGGTGCTTCTTATTAAATTTGCGGGATATGATATCATTGTCTGATGTTCCATAGCACCAATTGGAGTATTAACATACCCAGCTTTTTCGAAAGGATATTTGCCAAACATATGCTCAAAAGCATCTATCATCTTTGGAACAAGTCGGTAGTTTCTTGCTGAAGCCGCACTATCATTTCTCAACGTATATATATCAACTGGAGTATCAGAACCGGGAGCACTGATATGAATGTAATTATCCACTGCAAAGGTTAATAAATATGTAGCAGCAGGATAAATAGTCATCCATTCATATACTTTGGTTGAATCTGATATTTTTTCGGCTCTTATTAATTTACCTGTCGAGGCAACTGTTTTATCAGATTTTACTTCGAAAACCCCCCGAAAAGTTGCTTTGTCTGATGGATGGTCATAGCAAGGCATCCAGTGTTGAGTTGCAGAGACATAGTTGTTATAAAAACCTACACCCATAGCAAAAAGTGATGTTCCTCGTGAGCCAACACCCCCCCAGTATGGGCTCATTGGCTCAGTTGTCATTCTTCCGTGATAATAAATTGTAATTATAACTGTATCCCCGATTTTCCCATAAGGAGGGGGTATTTCATAATGGTATGTCGGTGAGGACTTATCTCCAACTTCTTTTGTATCGATACGGGTATTTCCGTAAAAAGCAGAATCAATTATTAAATCCCTAAGGTGAAAATAAAATTTGTTTGTGTCAGGGGTATCTGTCCATTTTATGTGTATCCGGCAAATCCCATTGGTTTCAGGTGTAGGTGCTTTAGTTAGATTTAAATAAACATCATAATGAAGAACATCAAAAGCCTGTTCAATAAATTGAGTTGGCTTTGCGATTTCCTTAGCCAGAAGATTATCTTTTTTTATATGGTTTTGAGAAAGAAGAGAATTATTTATACAAAATAAAATAAATATAATTAATATATTATAATACATAAACACCTATGGTAAATAAACTTAAAACGGACCTATACCCTCACGTTCTCTATCAGTAAATGCACAATCAGAATGTTCCAGATGTCCCTTGTATTGAAGTTCCATTGTCTCTTTGTAGTGCTGTTCAAGTGAATGACATATGTCGGGCCGTTTTAACCAGTGACCATTATCGTCTGTGCAGTATTTTTTATCGAGCAAAATTTCTCTGTTCCGATAAACACCAAAAATCTCAACACTTTCGGGCGATATTGAATGTTCATCAAGATAGTCAATCAAACCACAGATTGTGTCAGCAAAATAATGATTGGTAATGTCCTCTTCGCCCTCAATAATGAATTCCTTTGCCATATATGTATAAGGCAATGTGGTATCATATTTCGAGCCCGGTACATAAAGACCTGATATAATTGTCATATTTCACCTCTCTTTGTTCGAGAACTTCACGTAAATTAATAAAATAAAAATCCAAAAACAAAATTATTCTGTATGAAGTTCCGTTAAGGAAAATGTCTGGACATCAAAGAGCCCTTTATCGCTTAACTTTAAGCTTGGAATAACAAGCAATGCCAGAAAGGAAAGCGTCATAAAAGGTGATTTTAGGGTCGAACCAAATGATTTGACTTTTTCTTGCAGCAGAGAATATTTTTCTGCCACTTCATATGCATTTCTATCGCTCATCAGACCTGCCACCGGTAATGGTAAAAGTGAGTAATCCGTTCCATCAACCGCAACCAACCCACCTCCAAGGTTTATAACTGCATTCACCGCTTTGCAGATTTCATTATCCGATACTCCAACTGCTATGATATTATGTGAATCATGGGCTACGCTCGATGCTATCGCACCGGTTTTTAAGCCAATACCTTTGACAAAACCTACTGACGGCTTCGTATTCTCATATCTGTTAACAACTGTACATTTTAATATATCCTGAGAAATATCAGAAACTACATTGCTATGAATAACAAATTCATCTGCTGTGGTTGCATTTGTAATTATTTCACCATCAATTACTTCAATTACTTTTACCTTCTTTCCCTGTGGTTTCAGAAAAAAGTTGTAAGGAAATTTTTCATTGCATTCGATTTTGTTTATTAAATTAACATTTAAGTCAGGTAGAAGTGAATGACCGTTTTCTGCAATTTTTATTCCTTTAACAAAAGTATTTTTAATATTGAATTCATAAAGATTATTGACAATAATAAAATCTGCATCATCACCAACCCGTAATAGACCGACATTCAGATTATAATGTTTGACAGGATTGTAGGAGGCTGCTTTCAGAACTTTGAAAAGATTATGACCGTTCTGGATAGCTTTTTTAAACATAAGATTAATATGTCCTTTTAGTAAATCATCAGGATGTTTATCATCGCTGCAAAACATTACCATATCGTTATCAGAGGATATCAGGCTGTTAAGTTTATCAAAGTCATTAGCAGCAGATCCCTCTCTGATAAGGATTTTCATACCAAGACTAATTTTTTCCAATGCTTCATCCAATTCAGTTGTTTCGTGGTCTGTCGAAATACCTGCTTTAATATATTTTTCCAGATCTCTTCCCCTTAGTTTTGGGGAATGACCATCAATAGGAAGACCTCTCGTTTTAGCAATATTGATTTTTTCGATGACTTCCTTATCCTCGAAGATCACACCCGGATAATTCATCATTTCGCTAAGATATTTAAGGTGATATTTATCAAAAAGTTCTTCAATATCATTTCCCGTAATTCTGCCGCCGGCAGTTTCGAAAGTTGTAGCGGGAACGCAGGACGGGGCACCAAAATAAAATTTAAAAGGCACTTTTGCGGCATCATTTATCATAAATTCAATCCCTTTTACGCCAAGAACATTGGCAATTTCGTGGGGGTCTGAAATAGTTGCCACAGTTCCATGAACAGATGCTATCTTAGCAAAATTTGAGGGAACAAGCATTGAGCTTTCGATATGAATATGTGAATCAATGAAGCCGGGAAGAATATAATTATCAAAACTGCCTTCAATCTCTTCTATAGATATAATTTTCCCGTTTTCTAATTCAAGCCTGCCCGGGAAGATTTTTTCATTTAATATATCAACAATATTGGATTCTAATATCAAAGACATAACAGACCTATGAAAAATTAATAATTTCGGAGTGTGAAAATAATTATTTTTTCTTTATTTCAATTCTCTTTCTTGATGAGCTTTTTCTATTATCCCTTGGTTTTGATTGATATTTTGACCCTCCTTTTTTTGGGTAAGGCTTGTTTCTATCCCTCGAGCCACCCATTTCTGATCTTTTAATTAGTCTCTTTTTTTGAGGTGATTTTTCTATTCTTTCAGCTTTATAATTTTTCTCTTGGACAACCTCGTCGAGAGAGGCACCTTCGAAGCAAACAACAAATTCTCCCTTGAACCTTTCATTTTTCATTTTATTATATAATTCTGCAAATGTCCCATAGTGGTGCGTTTCGTATGGCATAGTAAGATTGCATCCTAAATATGCATTCCGGGTAGGCATAACAGTGCTTGCAGCTTCGAGCAAAGGCAAGAGCCTGTAAGGTGTTTCGAAAAGAACTACAGTATTTGCTTCATTTTTCAATCTTTTCAGCTGCAGGATTCTTTCCTGTTTATCCCGGCTTAAGAATCCGGCATAAAGGAATTGACTCAGGTCGAATCCGCTTCTTACCAAGGCAGTCATAATTGATGTAACCCCGGGGACAACAACAATATCAATCTGTTTCGAAAGGGCTGAACGCACGAGCATAAGTCCCGGATCTGCAAATACAGGAGTTCCGCAATCAGAAATAAGAGCTAAATTCAAACCAGATTCGAGCATCTTTATCAAATCAATGGTTTTCTCGAACTCGTTCTGCTCGTTAAGTAATTCCATCTTTTGCTTTAAATTGTATTTATGAAGAATTCTTGCACCGACTTTTGGTTCTTCGCATACAACAATATCAGCGGCTTTGAGAACTTTCATAGCTCTGATCGTAATATCATCAAAATTTCCGATAGGGGTTGATACAAGATACAATTTCCCCTTTTTTTTCTCCTGATTTGTTTGTTCTTCAGACATAGGAAGTTCATCTAAATTATTCTAAAAATACAAATTTACTAATTTCGTTGAGCTTATTGGATTTATTTATAAAAAATATTATCTTTTTTTTTATTATTGTTTAAATTTGTAATCTTATTTTTGTTCAAAAAGGTAAAAAATGGCAAAACAAGTTCAAAAAGGTAAAGTTGATAAATTAAAAACACAGAAAAAAGGCGGAAAAACCAAAGTTGCCTGGCAATTTCCATTGACAAGGCAGAATTATATTGTTTTAGCTATAGGAATTGGTATAATTATTCTTGGTTATATACTTATGGCAACTGGAATCACTGAGGAACCAGCCTTACCTCAGGGCAAATGGAATAATCCTCTTGCTATTTATGTAGCACCGATTTTACTTGTTATTGGATATTGCGTGGTTATCCCTTACGGTTTGATGATGGTTTTCAAGAAAAAACCTCAGGACATAACAACTTCTGAAGAAAATCAGTGACAGACAAAACAAGAGCTGGCTTTGTTGCTATACTTGGTATGCCTAACGCCGGTAAATCCACTTTTTTGAACAAGGTTCTTGATTCAAAGCTTGCAATAGTAACCCCCAAACCTCAAACTACCCGCAAGAGATTAACCGGTATTTATTCTACTGATAATTATCAGATTGTTTTTTATGATAATCCGGGTTTGCTCGAGCCCAAATACCAACTTCATCATTCGATGAAACGATATATTGAAGAGTCGTTGCAGGACTGTGATATCATTACTTTTTTTATTGATATTACCAAAGCTGACATTGAAGGCAACGAATTAATATCCAGCTTTTTCGAAAGCCTGAAGCAAATTGAAAGGACAAAAATTCTTGTCATCAACAAAATTGATTTGCTGAGCAGTCCAAAGAGTATCTTACCGATAATCGAGAAATTCAGCAATATGAAGATATTTGATGAAATCATACCAATTTCAGCTGTGAAAGGAAACTCATTTACCGAAGTAATCAGCACAATAGTAAAGTATTTACCTGAATCTCCTTTTTATTATGACCCGGAAAACATCTCAGATTTAAACGAACGATTTTTCGTTTCGGAAATCATAAGAGAAATTATTTTCTTTTCCTATCACGATGAAATACCCTTTTCAACTGAGGTTGTTATTAATGAGTTCAAAGAAAGAAAGAGAGGCAAATGGTTTATTTCGGCAGATATTTTAGTTGAAAAAAACTCTCACAAAGGTATAATCATAGGGGAAAACGGGAAAAAATTAAAAATTCTTGGGGAAAATGCAAGAATTGCCATCGAAAAACACCTTGGAACTTCTGTCTTTCTTGAACTTTTTGTAAAGCTCAAAGAAAACTGGAGAAATGACCCTCATACTTTGAAAACCCTTGGGTATTGATTTTTAGAATAAATTCCCTTTTGACATCTTGCATAAATGACTAAAAATTTGTAAGTTACAAAATAATTTTTAGGGAGTTAAAATGAAAAATGAAAAATAAAAATATCAGATATTCTCTTGTTTTTATTCTCTTATCAAGTTTGATAATAGCTTTCACTCTTTATCTTTATGCTGATGCAGACGGAAAAACCGGAAGAACCTCTACTTCTTCAGAGGGATGTGGAAATTGCCATGGTGGTTCAAGCTCTAACGTTAATCTAAGCGTTTCGAGCCAAACTGGAAGTTTTACCGTTCTACCAAATTCTGTAACAACTTTTACGGTAACTCTTTCGCACCCGAGTTTAACCTATTCAGGAATTAATATTGGAGTGAAGACCTCGCCAACGCAATCACCCGGAGTTAATGCAGGAACATTATCTCCCGGAACCGGTTCGGGATTGAAGTTAGCGGGTAATCCTTCTGAATTAACTCATACTGTGCCAAAGCAACTTAACGGAGGAAGTGTTTCTTTCTCATTCAACTGGACTGCACCATCCGAACCCGGAACATATTACCTGAGAGCTGTGGGATTGGCTTCAAATAATAATGGGAAGGCAAGTGGCGATGAATGGAACTGGATGCAGGTGAAAGAAATCATAGTTGCACCTGCACAGAGCGTTACTCTTACCTATCCTGACGGCGGGGAAAGCCTGTGTATGGGTTCAAAGATTGATATAACTTGGAACTACAGCGAGGTTTCTTTTGTAAAAATCGAGCTTTCGCCCGATGATGGTAATTTTTTTCCTTTTGAATTAGTTGATAACTATCCAGCTCTGACCAAAAAATTCAGTTGGACTATACCTACAACGATAGATCCCGGTTCGACTTACAGAATCAGAATTTCTGATGCTTCCAATCCAATGATTAACGATGTCAGCAATGCAAGTTTCACTATTCTGCCCGGAACAAGTATAACCAAACACCCCGAAAAACAAAGCGTTTGCGAAGGGTATTCCGCTGTCTTTTCTTGTTCAGCAGTGGGGGTTAACCTTAGGTATCAATGGTATAAAAACGACAATATCATCCCAAATGCAACATTACCAACTTATTATATTTTCTCACCAAAGCCTTCAGATACAGGATTTTATAAAGTAAAAGTAACCGGAGACTGCGGAGAACCAATCTTCAGTGAGACTGCAAAACTTGAATTAAAACAGCCTCCAAAAATAGTAACTCAACCTGAACCGGTTAAAGTTTGTCTTGGAGAAAAAGTTACATTTTCGGTTAAGGCAGAAGGGTTTAATATCTCTATCCGTTGGAGAAAGAACGGAGTAAGCATTGATAATGCCACTGGCGATACATATACCATAGAAAATGTCAAGGAATCCGATGCTGGTTTATATTCTGCTCATATCTCCGGAGCCTGTCCCCCACCGGTAACATCCAACGAAGTGAAGCTGACAGTTGATGTGCCGCCAACAATCACTACACAACCACAAGACCAGTTTGTCGAAGAAGGCACCGATGTTTCTTTCACCTGCGATGCCACAGGAACTTTGCCCGATTACCAATGGCAAAAAAATGGTGTGGATTTACCCGATGAAACTGGTAAAACTCTGATTATTAAAAAAGTAAAGCCGACTGATGCCGGAAATTATTCCTGCGTTGTAAAAAATAATTGTGGCACAAGAACTTCACGAACGGCAAAGCTTACCATCAGATCAGGTGAAAATTATGCTGTTTTGACACTCCTAAGCTCTTATCTTGATTTTGGTTCTGTCAACATTGGGTCAAGCAAAGATACTTTACTAAAAGGGGTAATTAAAAATACCGGAAATATTGATTTAGAAATTACTCAGGCGTATATATCCGGAACTGACGCCAGTGAATTTGAGCTACAGAGTTTGACATTACCACTGATTCTTAAACCAAATGAGTCTTCTGATTTAATGTTGAGATTTCAACCAACCACAGCGGGATCCAAAACGGCAAAGGTCAATTTTGTTTCGAACTCACAAGTCAATCCAACAATCAGTTTAGTTGGTAATGTTATAAATTCTGTGAATTTTGATAATCTTTCAGAGTATATCATTAAACCCATTCCCGCTGAGAATTATATTCTCGTTTCTAATAATGGAAGCGATTTAAGCGGAATGAACGAAGTTATAATTTATAATAGTATTGGTGAAAGAATGTATAGTAATCAATTTGATTTAATCAGTTCTGAATTTAGAATTGATATTTCAAATTTCCCAGAAGGGATATTTTTCCTCAGGATAAGGGACAGGATAATGACCTTCCTTAAAATAAAAAACTGATTTGAAGAACAAAACTATCTGCCGCCGGCTATTGAAATTCTAATGTCGAGCCCTACCTGAGTAGTGCTATAGCCGGGATTTGCCGCACCTGATGTGAAAGTGCCTTCATACCTGAAGAAGAAGGATGCCGAAACACGGTTACTCATAGCATATCTTGCCCTTGGTTCGATAGTGATTTGTGTGTTTCCGTCGAGTCTTCTTCCATTCTCATCTTTATAGTCCAGAACATCGTAAGTATCCCTGACGTTATTCTTAACTGAAGCAAGGAAACTAAATTCAAGGTCGTTCTGTATAGTAAGATTGAAGAATGGAAAATCAAAGCCTCTCAAAGTATAACTTGCCTGAATCTGGATTTCGTCCGTTGATTGCCTTGTTATTGTAGATCGGTTCGAGGACATTAGCTGAAAAGCATTGGTCGAGGAATATCTTGCAGTAGCAGTAAGGTTGCCTTTGAATATTTTTTCGTCGAATGCCATTGTGATGCCTATCATAGGCTGAAAACCCTGCTGAATTTGCTGGGCTTGAATTGTTCTGCCGTTGTCATCAATTAGTGAGTTTTCGGTGTATTTCGAAGTATAAATATGTTCGAATGAAATTCTTCTTGCTCCAATTCCCTGAAAAATTCCCCATTTTTCCAATCCTTCCCACCTGATAGCCCAGTTAATAGCAGGCAGGTATCTACCGATATTTCCTCCAAAGAATCCGGGAATTTCCAATCCCTTGCGGAAAGCATCTGCAAGAGCATTTAGAAGCAATTGATTTTTGGTAACAGTATCAACATTTGAAGCTAAAATAACCTGTTTTTGTTCATTGTAGAGGTTAACAACATTTTCGATTGTGTTATTAAATAGATTTAATCCAAAAAATGTTGGTAAGGAAAGAGAAGATCTTGAGAATGATTCATTTGCGATTACGTTAGTGAAGTTTGGAACGCCCTGTGCATTTGTCAGCACTGTCTGATTTTTATTAAATGTAAGATCGCTTCTCCAGCTTAAATCTAAAACAGCACCCTCCCATAGAGGTCTGTTGGTTCTTATTTCAAGTCCTGTGCGTTGAGTGAAATTTTCCTGAAGAATAGCATTGGGCGGTCTCAGACCCGGATTAACCTCTGAACGGAAAAACGGGAACCTACTTGAGGGTTTTAACGAAAAACTTCCGTGTGGATGCTCAATTAAGCCAAGCTGATATGCAAAGCTCGGTCCAAAAGGTAATTCATCTCTTCTTCCGAGTAAACCTCTTGCCCAGAAATTATCGAAACCTGTTCCACCAAATACACCGGGATTGACCGATGAAGAACTTTGATTAAAATTAAAATCTAACTTTTCGTAATCAAGAAAAATGGTTTTGAAAACCATCCCAATGGAATGCAGAATTCCCTTTGATGTTGTATCTTTTGGAATTCTCATTGGAGTAGAGCGTTGATCTACAACACCAAACCAACCGTCGGCAAGACTTTTCAATCTAAAGCTGTTGTTCAATCTAATACTGTTATTCCAGTTGGCAGATTTCACAATATCAGCTATAGCAGGATCAGGTTGCATTGGATTACTCCAATTATAAGTTGTTATGAATGAACCTGTAGTTTCCAAAAATTTATTGATATTTCCGAGTGGAAGTTTTGGACGGAAATTAATCGTTACAGTCTGAGTATGAATGTTATTTACCCCGAACTCAAGGATTTTACCATTATTGAAGAGTATAAGTTTGGTCAATTCGCTTGAACTTCTCTGTTTCCCATTCTCGTCAAGTTCAAAGGGCACAAGTGACGACGATGTATTGACGGAATAATCAATTATTGGACTTAAAATTCCACCCTGAGATAATCTCCACGACAATTGTGCCTGTCTCTGAATAGAGAAATCTCGGAGAACGGGACTCGGGAAGGGTAGAAATCTTGATTGTTCTGTTGTTCGTCGCCTTGTCATATTTAGACTGGCACTGAAATTCGAGGGTAAGGGGTTGAATTTCCAATCACTATAGTCCTCAAGTATCGGTATTGACTTTGCCCATTTTAATGGTTGAACCGCAAGCAATTCCGAAATTGTGGCGGCATATTGGGTAGTTAGAATCCACATCCAGTTAAATCTTTCTGCTACAACAGGTGAACGCTCAAATTCCTGTGAATAGGAATAACCAAAAGTCAGCTTATTCAATGTTTCTCTGATTGTCCAGTGATCAATAGGGATTCCAAGACGCACACCTGTTAATGCCCAGCTATCCTGAATCTTCAATGTTTGAGAGCGTGTTCTGGTTGCATTAGCTATCTCATTAGCCTGCTGTTCGCTAAGACCCTGATTAAGAGCATTTTGTCTGGCTGTTTCAGCTGCTGCATTAAGATTAATATCGCCGTTGGCAACAAATTCCGGATCCTCCAGAAATTCTGAGTGGGTATAAGTTATCGGTATCCTCATTTCCTTGAAAGCTTTTGGGGCAAATTTATCAACGTTTCCCTGCATTGTTACCGTCCAGTTTGTTCCGGATATTCTATTCCCAAAACGCTCTTCGAGTCTATGGAAATTCGGTTTTGTGTGCGTGAAATTAGCATTAACAGTTCCAAGGTCAGCAAGTTTTAATTCCGTTGATGCCAAAGCACCCCAATCAGCACGACTTTCAGGACTTAGTAACCTTAGTTCATTCACCCACATAGTCGTTGTTAATTCATTCGGATATCTTTGGCAGGGATTGGCTATTCCAAAGCCGAAGAACTGGACTTTCGTAAGAACGGGATTACCTCTGATAGAAAATGAAGCAAGCGGATCATTTGGCACTGGAAATGTCAGTCTTTGATATTGTCCAAGAGAATCACGAATCTGCTTTACTGCTGTTAGGTCTGCTAAATTTATTTCAATGTTTTGCCAGTCCCGAACCAGCGGACGCCTGTATTCATAGTAATTCATTGAGTCAATTCCGAAGCGAATGAAGGCATAGGCTTTTGGTATAGCACCGGCTACTATATTGTCGGGCATAGAGCCATCACCGTGAATGAAAAATTTCAATGTTTTGTAGTAGAATATATCAAGAGGTCTGAAATACCTGACAGCCATCCTTTCGTCGCAATATCTTAAATTCTTTACTTTAAGCGATAATGATTGCTCATTCAATCTTATGTCGTCATAATAAGCCTGATTTCCTATTTGTCTTGGAGGTTGAACTCCCGGAGGAAGATTATAAAAATCAGGGGCATCGCCATTTTCTTCTAAGTTTACAAATGCCACCTGAAGCACACTGTCATCAGGAGAAACACCTGCCTGTATATTATTAATTCTTTGCCATTGAGAACCGAGCAATCGCCAATCCACAACAGCTATTTTGGCTAAACCTCCTTTGACCCAGACCCGGGCATATTGAATATTTGCAAAGCTTGGATTACCAACTTTTCTTGAGGGGGAGCGGATTGGTATTCTATAGAGGAACCATCCTTTATCGGGATTACCACCAACAATTTGTTTATTTACCAATGGATTTGGCGTTAAATCAATTTCGTAGGAATAGTAATCATTTCCTTCGACAATTGTTTGGCCGTTATTTTTATTAAGCACTTCCTGATCGGGGAACTGACCTAGTTCAGAAATTGCATTTCCTTCAAAATTATTATAAAACCTGAAATCATTTTCAACTCTTTCGTTATCATCCTGAGTGAAACTGAATGAATAATCATCTTTTGAAGGGTCTTTTTCCAGATTGAGTGGCCATGGATAGTTTTCCTTTTCTTTTTGATTTGTCATAGCATCAATACCAATATCTTCCCCCTGATCAATAATACCGTTCGGGAAAGGACTTGCTTCGGTTATTCCGTCTTCGGTATCTAATCGTCCGTTTGGTATGACGTCCTCGCTAATTTGACCAAGGTCAATGAACATTTTGGTTTTACCTTGTTCATATTGCTGGACGTTCATCATTATTTCTATGAATTCTATATTTTCTGTGTCGAAATTAGTATTAAAGGAAGAGAAAAGCCTTTGAAATCCACCCCAGATTTTCTCTGTATTGTTGTTGAAAAATATTTGGGCACTGTCTGGCTTAAATTCTGGATTCAATGTATCACGAAAATCAGTATTTTTGTTATATATGCCTCTTTCGTAGGGATTAAATACAATATAGAGAGGGCTTAAATTTGCTCTGCCCTGAATGAATTGTTTTTTTGGATATACATCCCTAATCGGAACGTGGGGTAAAAATCTCTGGTACCAGAAAATTTTGCCACGATATAATGCTCTTGATGAATCAGATTCTGCTATCGAAGAATCCTGCGGTTGGGAGGAGTGAATCCATTGACTCGGTGAAAGACTAAGGGATATATACCTTTGGGCTCCTTCGAAATCATCAATATAAACCACTGGCTCGTTGTAATCTGTTGTCACTTCGGACCTTCTTTTGTTCGGTTCAGGCAGAATCATTGCCCATTCTCCGCGGGCATTGAATGAGGATTGGGCTTTTGTATCATAAAACGGAAGTGCATCAAGCATTTTCGTCAGAAATGGTGCATCCCAGTTCAGTTTTGCATCGAACCCGAACATTGAGTTGGAGACAGGTTCTTCGCCAAGACGGACTCTGTCAATCAAAGCAGATTGATTATAAAACATAAAAGTTCCACCCAGAGCAGCATCCACAGATCGTGAGCGGAACAGCTGATAATCAGCCCTCATGCCGAGTAGGGTTCGGGTAGAAATATTGAATATATCATTAGCTTCGTATTCAATCCGCAAATTTGCATTCGGGAGTGAAGCTCTTTGATTTCGTAAAGTAAGAGTTCCGGAATAATAGTCAACTACATAATCTTCATATTCTCTTAATGGAACGCCGTCAAGAGTAACTCGGACGCTTCCCTGAGGCATATTGAAAGCTCCAAGCGATATTCTGTCTGTCTGACGGCCCGTAACCTCGCCCGATATAACAAATCTATCTTTGTCAGTAGCCCTTCGAGCGACATCATAGGTTGTATCATAAACCTGAGGATAGACATATTGCTCAGCAAGTTGAGGAGTTCCAAGCTTTCTGAAATAATCTCTTAAACCCTCACGGAAAGGCTCAAGGCTCGGAAATGTTATTTCACCGTATTGTGGGTCGAAAAATGGAGGTCTTAAGTCGAACAAACCGTCCGGTTGCGGAGTGCCTGTTGAATTATTAACCTGATCAACTTTCATAATCGAGACCAACTTGTCCGGGGCACCCTGCAGAACATCAGTAGAATCGTTGTTTTGATTATAATACCATATCCCGATTTTTGTATCATTAATATTGACATTGGAGGCGTTGATGGAATATTTATTTTTCATCTGCCTTGACCAGAGCGTCTTATAATTTGGAAGAAGATTCGGGCGGTATAATAGTTTTAGTATTAAAGTATCCTTTTCGCTGACAAAGGTTGATAAAGTGCCATGATATTTATCATCTGATGTGTCAGGAGTTGCTCCTTCGGTTCGATAGGCTACAGCATAATATCTGTCAACACGTAAATTAAGAATTGTAAGAGTGCCAAGGTTATAATCTATTCTATACCTTGAAGAATCAAGCCGCATAAAGATACCGCGTTCAACTTCACCCGTTTTGATAGGAGTTATTTTCATCATTGGTGGATATAACTGTCCCTTGGGCAGTGGTTCAAGGTCAGAGTAAGCCACAACCCAAGATGCATAAGGTCCATCAGTAGTTTGATTTGTGGATTCCCATACTTCAATTCTTTTTATTCTGTGTTCATTTGCGGAAGCGGGAATTACAGGAGTAGTATTTGCAAAATAATCTCTATAAATAGCTTTATATACAGTGTCAACAAAAAAATGATTCTTAGAGTAATCATAAGCCCTTATCGAGAAAGTTTGCTTGCTTACTCCTCCACGAGCTTCGACGAACTTTCTTTCGCCTCTTCTTTGCGAGGCTATAGTTTTAAGATATAGTGGACCAAACTGAAAATCTGCCCTTGCCCCGAAAAGAGCCTGTCCGCCACCTATAAGGGTTGAAGTAGTTGGCAGCGATACATTTCCAACTTCGATTAATTTTATAATTTCGTCATCTTCGCCTTCGTATCCGATTTTGAATTTGTTATCATATTCAAATTGTCTGCGTGTGTTCCAATCTGTGCCTAATTTTAATTTATCCCCGATACCACCTGTTACGTTTACCCTGATATCCTGATTGAATACAGGCGAAGATTGAGTCTGTCCAAATGCTGAAACAGTTCCAAGATTTTGAGAATCCCATCTCCAGCCCAACCTCAGATTTACCTCACCACTAACGTTAATATTTATCTCCGGCTTACCAAATATGCCACTTAGAGGATTTGGAGGTATCGGAATTGTTAAGCCGGTTGCCTGACTGATCATCCTTGCCAGATCGCCACCTGACAGGGCTTTCGAAAGATCATAGCTTGTCCCAAGTGAATCCCAGTAGTTATTTACTATCTGTTTCTTTCTGATTTCAAGGTAATCATCAAGCTCAATATCGTATGGGTAACTCAAAGTATTATCATCAAATTCTGTTCTGAACCTGACT
Source organism: uncultured Hyphomicrobiales bacterium (assembly GCA_964473465.1). GTDB lineage: Bacteria > Bacteroidota > Ignavibacteria > Kapaibacteriales > UBA2268 > CALHRB01. The sequence goes on along the minus strand of CAYYPE010000002.1, from coordinate 122,470 downwards.
GTGTTCCCATTTGAATCAATATCAATATATTTATAAAGACCTTCAGGGGGATATTTTTTTCTTAAAACATTTATTTCACTTCTCTCAAGAACTCTGTAAGGAACATATATTTTCTCATCATAAGGCTTGAAGGGGGTTGTTCTGTTTACTCTCTCCTGCAAGCTGTCCTGCTCAATTATGGGTGTTTGAAAATTAATAAAAACCCATAAAGGAGAGTTCATCAGAAAGATTTTATGAAAAAAAGAAAGTTGTAAAGTGTTAAGGTAAATGTAATTTTTGCTTATGAAATAATCAGGATTTGCTGCAATTATATCCTGTTTCGAATAAAACAAAAATACAATAAAAAAAAGAAAAACTATTTTTTTAACACTGCTTTGCAAAATTTAAGAACCCAGATAATTAAAACAAAATCTGTATTTTATAACATAATACAATAAAAATACTTTAACTAAACAACATAAAAAAAAGAAGCAGTGTGTCTATAGCTTTCCTTTCAGTTTTAAAAAATTTAAATTACGGATTATTGACATAATTTCTTACTAAAAATTGTAAAAAAAATTATTTAAATACTAATATTTCTTAATAAGAAACATTAATAAACCATAAAAAATTATGCCAATATAATAACTATTTAGTTTCAAGCCAATTTTCTCCAAATCCACTATCTACAACAACAGGCACATCACCCAAAGGCAAGGCAGATTCCATCAATTCAACAACAAGGCTTTTCAAATCATCGGATTCTTCCCGAATTACTTCAAAAACGAGTTCATCATGAACCTGCATTATCATCATTGATTTTAGTTTTTGTTTTTTCATTTCGTTATGAATATTTATCATTGCAATTTTCATCATATCGGAAGCAGTTCCCTGAATAGGCATGTTGATGGCAGCACGCTCAGCGGCAGTTCTAAGCATCCTGTTCTGACTATTGATTTGCTCAAAATAACGTCTCCTGCCACAAAGGGTTTCTGCATAACCCTTTTCCTGTGCTGATTTGATTGTCATATCCATGTATTTTTTTATACCGGGATAGCTCTTGAAGTAATTATCTATGATGCTCTGAGCGTCCTTTTTACTCAGTCCAATTCTCTGGGAAAGACCATAGCTACCAAGTCCATACATAATACCAAAATTTACAGTCTTTGCAATTCTCCGCATATCTGAAGTTACTTCATTAATAGGTTTGTTAAAAAGTATAGCTGCAGTAGATGCATGAATATCAAGCCCGTTTTTGAATGCTTCAATCAGTTGTCTGTCTTCGCTATAATAAGCCATTATTCTGAGCTCTATCTGGGAGTAATCGGCAGCAAAAATTAACCTGTCTTTGAATTGGGGAACGAAAGCTTTTCTGACTTCTTTCCCGAATTCTGTCCGAATTGGAATATTCTGCAAGTTTGGGTCAGTCGAGGAAAGCCTTCCTGTGCTTGCTACAGTTTGATTGTAGGTTGTATGAATTCTTCCCGTTTTTGGATTTACTAATTTCGGCAAAGTGTCAACATAAGTATTTTTGAGTTTTACAAGCTGGCGATAATCCAGAATATGCTGTGCAATTGGATGATATGGTGCTAACTGACTAAGAACCTGAACATCAGTGCTGAAACCGGTCTTGGTTTTTGTTATTGATGGGATTTGAAGTTTCTCGAACAATATGAAAGATAGTTGTTTTGGTGAATCAATATTAAAAGTTGTTCCGGCTTCTTCGTAAATTTTTTCGGTCAATATTTCAGCTTGCCGGGTCAGGTAAGTTGAAATTTCTGCTAATGCATCGGAATCAATAGCAACTCCATTCGATTCAACTTTTATGAGAACTTCAATCATTGGAAATTCGATTTCATAAGCAAGTTTTTCTAACTTTTCATCTTTTAACTTTTTGTCGAGCACATTTTTTAGCTTAAGTGCAAGGTCAGCATCTTCGCAGGCGTAAACGCTTATCTCATCAAGCGGGACATCCTTCATTGAAATTTGTTTTGATTTCTTTTCACCAATCAACTGAGTTATTGGTATTGGAATATAATTCAACCATTTCTTTGATATAGCATCGAGATTATGTCTGTCATCAGGATTGATAACATAGGAGGCGAGCATTGTATCGAATGTTATGGGCGATAATTCAATTCCATAGCGGTTAAGGATATATGCATCGAATTTTATGTTCTGACCTATTTTTCTGATAAGCGGATTTGTCAAAACATTTTTAAGATGATTAATAACATAAGTTAATGATAGTGTATTATTTGTTATATCAGGAATACTCTCTGGCATATCAAAAAGACTGTCCCCGGAATATTTTACTTGACCGTCGTCAAAATCATCTTCTACTGCAATATAATATGCCTCATTTTCAATAAAGCTTATTGCTATACCAACTATTTTGCAAGTATCTCTGTTTAGAGAATCGGTTTCAAGGTCGATTGCAAATTCTTCAACTTTTTTTAACTTAGTTAAGAGTTTAAGAAACTGTTCACCGGTATTTATCAAATGATAATTGACATCAATATCTTTAATGGTTTGAAAAACGGTGGTTATGCTAATTCCTTCTTCATCAATGATATTTTTATCAACCTGAGATTCAACATCTGAACTAACATTTTGCTGTTCAGCAGTTGAACTGAAATCGCCTTTTTTCTCCAACCAGCGTTTCCTTAATGTATTAAAACCAGCATTAGCAAAAAATTTATCAAGTTTATCAAAATCTGGGGGCTTGATAGCAAAGTTCTCAAGGTTAAATTCAATAGGCACATTTGTGTCAATTGTAACTAATTCTTTTGAGAGGAATGCATTTTGTTTATTTTCTTCAAATTTTTTTCTAACTGATTCTTTTTCAATAGCATCAATATTTTCATAGAGTGATTCGAGTGAGCCGAATTTCTGAATAAGAGGAATAGCAGTTTTTTCCCCGACGCCTTTCACCCCGGGAACATTATCAACTGAATCACCGATAATAGCCAGAACATCAATAACTTTTTCGGGAGGAACACCAAATTTATTGAAAACCTGCTCTGTTGTAACTATGTCAAAATCCTCGTTGCTTAACCTTGAGGGTTTGTAAATTTTAATCCTTTCATTAACAAGTTGATAATAATCTTTATCATTAGTCAGGCAGATTATTTCATTCCCGTTGGCTGCTTCTTTTACGGAGATTGTTCCGATTATGTCGTCAGCTTCGTAACCATCAAGTTCAATTCGTGGAATATTTAAGGCATCGAGAAGTTCCTTAATTTTTGGTAGTTGAGGGGCAAGGTCATCAGGGAAGGCATCTCTGTTTGCTTTATAGTCATCGAATAACTCATGCCTGAAAGTTGGTTCTGCAGTATCGAAAACAACTGCCAAATATTCTGGTTTCTCTTTTTCGAGCAAGGAGGTCAGAATATTTGTAAAACCGAAAAGGGCAAAAGTTGGTTCGCCCGAAGGTGAACGTAGATTGGTTCTCTGCATAGCATGATAAGCCCTGAAAACCAGAGACATCCCGTCAACTAAATATATTCTCGCCATTTTTTTAAAAAAATTTTTGTTTAAAGAAAAATAATTATGAAAAATTATTGAAAAAATGTGAATATTTCGCAGTTTTGTTTTTTTCATTTGAAAAATACTTATGAATAAATTAAAACTTGGTTTTCTTGCTTCACATGGTGGAAGTAACATGCAGTCAATAATAGATGCATGTAAATCAGGAAAGATTAATGCTATGCCAGTTGTTGTAATTTCAAACAATTCTAATTCTATGGCTCTCGAACGAGCCAAAAATGAGGGTATTCCTTCCTATCATATAAGCCAAAAAAAATACCCTGACCCTGATTCTCTTGACAAAGCAATTATTGATGTCCTTGAGAAATATGAAGTTGACCTTGTGATATTAGCAGGGTATATGAAAAAACTTGGTAATAAAGTAATCCAAAGATTTAAGGGGAAAATCCTGAATATCCATCCCGCCCTGCTACCCAAATACGGCGGCGAAGGTATGTATGGCAGGTTTGTTCACGAAGCTGTTATTAAGAACAAAGAAAAAGAAAGCGGTTGCACTGTTCATATTGTGGATGAAGTATATGACCACGGGAGGATACTTGGGCAGGCAAAAGTTCCTGTCCTTCCCGATGATACACCTGAGACACTTGCTGCAAGGGTTCTCGAACAGGAACACTTGCTTTACCCTTCAATCATAGGTAAAATAGCCTCAGGAGAAATAATTATTTAAGCATTAAATCATTTTCTGTTTGAAAAATACTTCTTTTGTTATATATTGTTTTTTTTAAATTCACTATTATTTAATTAATTTTATGGAGAATTTATGAAAATTTCAAAACTATTTTTATTCAGTCTTATTCTTACTCTTTTTATTTCATCCACTAACATTTTTGCCCAGGACGAAGAGGGTTTATCATTTCAGCAGAATCTTGGTCTTGGCTTTTCTTTGAGGGGAACACCTCTGGTGGCTGGTGATTTATTGCTTGGTGGTCATGTATTCTTTACTGTAACACCAAATATACATATCGGCTCGCAGGTTGGCTTTGTATATGATGGTGGCACCAATATTCTGGCAGCTGCAACATATCTTGTTTTTGCTCCTTATATGAAATACTATTTTGATAGGATTAAATCACTTACTCCTTTTGCTATGGTGCTTTTCAATGTTTCATCTGTGCCGGAACGCCGTTTTAACCAAATAACCGGAAAGGAAGAAGTAAAAACAGCTACCAATACATCACTACAAATCCAGCTCGGAGGACAGTGGTATCCCACCAAAAGTAAAAATATAGCAATTTTCGGTGGTATGCAATTTTTTCAATACAACATTGACCCAAGCCGTATTGTAATAGGTTTAGGAAATCCATTTCTTGGAGTAGAATGGATTTTGGATTAATTTAATTTCTTTAACACAAAATAAACTTCTTATAATTATATTTGTATAAAATACAGTTTATATTAATTCAAATGGAGTAATGATGAAAAAACACATATTTGTAGCTTTTATCTCTGTCATGGTGATGCTGTTCCTTATTTCCTGTGAGGGTAAGAAAATAATGCCTGTTGATGGTTGGGAAACATATACTGATCAAATAACAAAATTCTCCGTCAAATATCCCAAAAACTGGGTGGTTCAAAGATTTCCGGGCGAACGTTTCATCATCTATACAACACAAAATGCAATTAAAAGATTTAAAACATTTGAAGCTGAAGGAGAGCCTGCTGTCAGAATGGATTTTATCTCTGTTAAACTCGAAGGGGATAAAACATTTGATTCCGTAGTTGCAAAGAAATTTTTTCAAGATACTATATATTCAAAACCACAGAATGTAAAAATCGCCGGAGTTGATGGAATTAAGCAAAAATATCAGTTCCCGCTCGGTGATGGTCTTTTTCAGGGTGAAATCTACTATGCAACAAAGGACAACAAAATTGTAAATGTCCTTATATTTGAAGCTTTTGGAGAGACTTTTGAAAGCTATAAAAATGTTTTTGATGAAGTTCTTGCTTCGGTTAAATTAGCAGAAATACCCGAGGTCAAACAGGATACAATTAAACAGGTTATCGAACTACCTCCTCCTTCCCAAAATCTGGTCAAACAGCAGGGTGAAGGATTTTCGATTATGGTTCCTGATAATTTTGACATTAAATTCCCGAGAATCCCCAGAGCTATTAAATCTTTCCAGTATATTGGAGAAAGAAGGGCTGATTGCGACATCAGAGTGGACATCATTGATGCCTCAAAGCAAAATGATTTGAATAAAATTGCCGAACAAATGAAACCAAACCACGGAAACGCAAATCCTTCTCAGTCAACTCTGGCCGGACAAAAAGCTATGGTGTTCAATTATAGTCCTATTCGTGGGGTTAACAGCAGGGTTTATTATGTCGTTAAAGGGGAACGTTTGTTCAGAGTTACTATGAATTGGTTCACTGGCGAGGAAAAAGATTATAAACCCATTTTCGAGAAGAGTGTAAATAGCATTAAATTCCAGTAAGCTTCAATTATAAAAATCATACATAAATCCGGCGGTAAATTTCTACTGACCGGATTTTTTATTTCTTTTTTTGCTTTTTATAGTTTCGAACTTCAAAAAAAAGTTTGCTGAATTCAGCAGTTAACAAAATAATCAGTGAAAAATAATAAACCCAGACTGCTATAGATATTATTATTGCGTAGGTTCCGTAAAATCTTCCGTAATTTGAAACTGTTGTTACATACCAATCGAATAAGTGCCTTGAAATCTCAACAAGGATAATACACATAAAAGTGCTTGTCATTATTACCTCATTCGATTGTTTCTTGTTTGGAACAAATCTAAAAATGAAATAAAATAGAAGGAATGAATATGTCAGTGATATTATTGTCAGATTGAAGCCATTGAAAAGCCATTTCAAAAAATCAGGCAGAATATCCACAAAAAATGAACTAACTACACTTATCAATGGGATAATAAAGGACAAAATCAATATCAACACTGCAAGTATTAATGTTATAAGTATATCTTTTAGTTTATAAATTAGAAATAAATAGGGTGATTCAATTTCGAAAATGGTATTTAAAGCCGCCCGAAGAGACCCAAAAAGTGCTGAAGACAACCAAAATAAACCAAAAATTCCAATCCAACCAGCAACAGAGCTTCTGCTGAAAATATAATTTACCTCCTCGATGATTGAATGAATGAATTGAACAGTGTTTTCATTAGGCGGAAGAAATTTCACTGCCATTTCTTCGAGTGTTGTGCTTATTGTATTTGTTCCGAATATTAAGTTAACAACATATACTGCAACCAGAAATAGTGGAATTAAATAAAGCAATATGTTAAATGATATTCCCGCAGATACTAAAAAAACATGATTTTTATCGAGTCGGAGTAGTAATAATTCAATAAAAGCCACAAATCTTCTGAATTTTTGATTTTTTATCCTTAGAAAATCAAGAATTCTTACTATTAACTTTTCCTTTATCTCTAAATCAAAATCAGAAAATTCTTGCATAAATTAATATTAAAATTAATATTCCAAGACCAATTCTATACCATATGAAAAGAAATGTTGTCCTTTTTTTCAAATAGTTCAGCAAAAATGCTATGGAAAGATAACCGCTTATCCCAGCTGAAATTGTTGCAACGACGATAGCAATAATTTGATTTGTATCAATAAAAGCAATGCTTTTATAAAATTCGTAAATTCCGCTTGCAAATATTGCCGGAATACTCAGAAGGAATGAAAATCTTGCGGCGGCTTCCCGATTGAAACCTAAAAACAATCCGGCTGTAATAGTTGTACCTGAACGTGAAGATCCAGGTATTAATGCAATTGCTTGAGCCAAACCTATGAGCAATGAATCCTTTAATTTTATGTCTTTCAAATCCCTATTGAATTTCGATGATTTTTCTGCAATTGTAAGAATTATCGCGAGCGAGATAAGTGCTATAGCTATCACAAGAGGGTCTTTGGTCAAATTTCCTTCAATTATTTTTTTAATGGCTAATCCTATAACAACAATTGGAATTGTGCCAATAATGATATACCATCCCAATTTTGACTCTGAAGATTGTGTTTCGAATCTTCGTCGATTTTTAGAAAAATTCTCTATAATGAAATTATTACTGATACCTAAAATATCCCTGAAAAAATAAATCAAAACCGCTACGAGTGTTCCAAGCTGGATTACTGCAATGAATGCAGTCCACTTTTCTGGATTTGATGGGTCAATTAGTCCCATTAGATTACCAGCCAGAGTCAAGTGGGCTGTGCTGCTTATTGGTATGAATTCAGTCAAACCCTGAATAATCCCGAGTATGATTGCCTCAATTATTGTCATTTTTTTAAAGAAATTATCCTAACAACTATGCAAAATAGCTTATTTATCAAAATAATAAGTGCAAGAAATATAAATAAATAAAAATGAAATAAAAAATATTAAGATTTAAGTGTAACTAAATTATAGTTTATCCTATATTAACTTATGTTTATTGTTTCATTTTTAGAGTATTGTATGTTTAATTCAAAATTATCAAGGACATTAGCTTTGTTATGCCTAATGGGGTTCTTGTATGCTTGTTCCAGCGACACTTCCACAAACCCACCCACCGAATTTATTGCTTCGGATAGTGATTTTTCAAATTGGATGAGCTGGACTATGGTTGCTGAAAAAAGTGGTCCTGATCCAGCTCTTGGCGAAGCTCATTCTGGTAATGATAATACTGTTAAAAGAAAAATCTACATAAAGCAATCAAATGCACAAAAAGGTTCGAATGGACAATATCCAAATGGAACAATAGTCGTTAAACAAACATTAGCTCAAAACGGAACTGAAATTATGGTTGTTGGAATGGCTAAAAGAGGTGGAAGCAGTTTCAACAAAGATCATAATGGATGGGAATGGTTTATTCTTAACTCGAATGGTTCGATTAAAGACAGAGGTGATAAATTAATGAACAATATGTGCAACACTTGTCATTCTTCTGTCAAATCAAGTAAAGATTATGTATTTTCTAAATAAATTTTGTTTATGAATATTATTATAATATTGATAATTTACTTTTTTGTTGGCTTGACTAACCTGTCATCCAAGCCAAGTTATTCAATGCTTTCGGGAAACAGATGCCTTAATTGTCATGTTACTCCTAACGGTGGCGGTCTTCGAAATCAGCTTGGGGTCTATTCCAAAGAAAATGCCTCTATTATAAATCCCGAAAGCATTGGATTGGAAAATTTCTATTCATTTTTCAAATCTGCTCAAGAAGAAGCCGCCGAAGAGCACTCTTTTTACTTTGGATTGGATAGCAGATTTCAGAGCCTGAAATGGGGGGCTGGAAGCGACAGGTTCAAAATATTTGACAGAAAAATTTTTTTGATGCAACTGACTCCTTATATTGCTTATTATCCTTTTGAGTGGATGTCCATTAATGCTCAGTATAATTTTGCTGAGCTCACTGGTAATCTCTATAAAGGTCAGAAATCATGGTCAGCCGGAATTAATATTCAACCCGACTTTGATTATCCTATGCTAAGAATTGGATACATTCAGCCAAGTATAGGTGGACGCCAAGATGACCATACTTTGCTTGTTCGCCAAACAGCTGGGCAGTTCGATCCTTATCTCCCTCCAGATTATACTGAATGGGGAGCAGAATTATCTTATAATTATTTTAAGTGGTTTTCCGCTACATTTGGAGTTTTTAAATCCGAATCAATGCATGAAAATATTGTAAAAAATAAAAATAACATAAATATTCCATTAGTAGGTAAGAATATTATTTTTAAATTAGCCAGATTAGAGTTCTATCCCCGTTTTTTTGAAGGAATTTTGAATATTAATTTTGGTGGGTCTTATTACACCGGGGAAGATTTTAATATGTTCAATTTGTTTTTCAATGCAGGTATCACTGATAAAATCGCTCTTTTGACCGAGTATGCATCTACAAATAAAAATGAATTAAGAACTACTGACAATTTCCTTATCGAGCTTGATTATCAGGTTCTTCCTTCTATTATATTATTTGCTCGAGCCGAAAAAGCCAATACAAAAGAAAATCTTTCTGAAACACTGGAATGGACAACCTACCAATATGTTGTTGGAGCAAATTTATACCTGTTGCCTTATTTAGATATCAAGCCTGAATATAGAATTTACGACAGAGCTCACGTTGAATCCTCAACAGCTCAATATACACTACAAATCCATTTTTATTATTGATTTAATATAGAGGTTTCTTATGTTTTGGAAATATTTAAGCATAATATCTTTAATTTTAGTTCTTCCAGTAATAGTTCTCTGGCTATCGGATAGCAATGATTATGGACGAATGCTAATCTATTCTATGGAACAAAAGGAGATAAAAACAGAAGAGTTCGACCCGATTTTTGGTCAGAAATTCGAAAAAACTGAAATTCAAAAAGGATTCTGGCTGGGATTATTGCCACCAACAGACAAAATTTCTCCCAAGATTTTTCTTGGTGTGATACCCTTATCCTCTGCCTTTATAGCATTAAGCATATTTGGTTTTATAATGTTAAGAATTCAAAAAAATAAGAAAGAAATCAGAACAAATATTTAATCAATGTTAATTAATAAATTAATAGATATAAAACTATTTCGTTATTAAGGAATATTTTTAATATTTATCAAGGTGAATTATGTTTAAATTAATAAAATTAATAGCTTTAGGGGCTCTGTTTATTTCAGCCCTTAATCCAGCCTTTTCAACCGATTTCGGACTGAATTTATCGGGAGACAAAAAGTTCAGTCTAAACAACAATGTCGGACAAAACGAACTTCGCTTCAGTTCTTCTGCTCCACTAGAAGATATTACCGGGTTCGTGGATAAAGATGTAATCTCAAGTTCAGTTACTTTAAATCCCGCAAACATTGAAAATGCAACCGGAACAGTGATTTTCAAGGTAAACGGGATGGAAACAGGTATCAAAACAAGAGATGAGCATCTTCATGGGCCAAATTGGTTAGATGCTTCACAGTTCCCAGAAATAAAATTTGAACTAAAAAATCTGAAGGATGTCAAAGTCGTTCAGAAAGATCCGCCTCTCGGAAGAGCTACTGCCGAAGCAACTGCAGTTGGGGTATTTACCATGAGAGGTATTTCCAAAAACATAACCGCAAAAGTTAAAATTACTTTTGTAAAAGAATCTGATTTTACCAAGAAAAGAGCCAATGGTGATTTCCTTTTTGTCGAGGGGTCATTTTCTATTAAACTCGCTGACTATAAAGTTCAGGGAACTAAAGGTGTCATTGGAAGCAAAGTTGGAAAAGAAATTGATATAACATTTAAATTATTCTATAATTCAAATTAAGCTTTTTAAATAAGTTGCCACCATAAATCAATGGTGGTAACTTTCACTTTATTTCAAAATGATTATGAAAAATACAGAAAATAGACGAAAATTTATATTAAATTTTGGCTCTGCAATTGGGGCAGGTCTGGTATTTGTTCCTCTATCTCAGTTACTGAATTCCTGTGAACATCAGGAACCTACAGGAATTAAAAGCAAGGAATTGCTCATCAGTCTTAATCAATATCCTGTCTTGAACGAAGTAGGTAAATTTCAAAAAATTACCGAAAATAACCTACCTCTTCTTATTATCAGGAAGAGTCAGACAGAGTTTTTGATTCTTAGTTTATTTTGCACTCATCAGGGCTGTGAAGTAGATGTCCCGGATAGCAGTAATATCCTTAACTGCTACTGCCATAACTCAAGATTTTCAGCCAGCGATGGTTCGGTGGTCAAAGGTCCTGATGACGGCTCTAATATTTCTTCCTTAAAGAAATATCAATATACATTCGATAGTAACTCAAATCAATTGAAAATTATTTTTTAATTTTTTTTCTATTTCGACTATATTATATTTGCAAAACTTTTTGGATTGTTTTTTAAGTTTTTTTAAAAAACATAGTTTAGAATGTTAATTAAAATGAGGAAATAACTAAAATAGAACTTAAATTCTTTCGATTATAATCAGGATTAAAATTTTTATATTTTTGCCAAATTTAAATATTGATAACAAAAAATTTGAGGAATAAATTATGTTCTGGACTCCTGAATTAGCAAAGTATTTAGAAGACGCTCCCTGGCCAGCAACCAAAGAGGAACTAATTGATTATGCCAATCGTTCCGGTTGCCCTCAGCAAGTTATTGATAATCTTTATGAATTGGATGATACTGATGAATTAATCGAAGGCATTGAAGATCTATGGCCCGAATACGAGGATATTTCCTCTGAAGAGTATTTTTATAACGATGACGAAGAAGAGCAATACTTCTAACTGCTTATAACTTACAGAAATCTGTGTTCTACTCTCAAAAAAACAAGGGCATGCCCCTTGTTTTTTTTCTATACAATTATCCACTTTTTGGCCAGAGGCACTCTGAAATATTCATTGGCTCCGGTATCCCTCGGAATAAAAATACAATAAGGAAAAGATTTTTGCTTATTTAGAGATATAATCTCCATAGCCTCTTCTGACAGGTGTTTTCGTGGTTAATACAGGGTGATTGTCCCTAACAAACAGAAATTCCCAGCCATAAAAATATCCTTTTTCGGGGAGAAGTTCTTTACGGAATTGGTTGGCAATATATGTTAAATCAGCTTTTGAAATATATTCTTTATTATAATGCTCCAAATCGAGAGCACTTTCCAGCCACATCCAATCTTCTGGCCATTCCCTGATTTTATATGGCTTGAATCCGAATTTCTTCATCAGCTCGAGCATTGTGTCTTTTGTAAAATCATTTATATGACCACCGCCATCAGTATGAACCAAACGATAGAAACAGTCTGTAAAATTACTTGCATCGGGTATTCCAATGTGAATAAAGCCATCAGGTTTCAGAATGTGCTTGATTGATTGTGTCAGTTCATCAGTATTTTTCTTACTTGAATAAACATTATCAGCAATTACTAAATCGTATATTTCTTTTAAATTTTCGAGTTTATATAGTTTTGTAATATCTTTTTTAAAAAAATTAAATCTTGAATTGTTTAAGTTGAAACCTTCGTTCGGAATATTCAAATCATAACCATCAATTATACAATTGGAGGGCAGATGCCTATACCACAGAACCTCATTAACTCCACAACCAAGATTTGCAATTCTGAAACCCGTCTTAACGATTTGTGTGAAAAGTAAACTGTTCAGGTGCATAGGTTATGGCAAAGATTATTTATACAGTATTACTCGTTAAGAAATTTTTCAAGCAACTCAACTTCATCAACACTTCCGGCATAGAAAGGAACCCTTTGATGAATGGATTCTGGCTTTATGTCTAAAATTCTTCTTTGTCCATCAATAGCTTTTCCCCCGGCCTGTTCTATAATCATTGCAAGTGGATTTGCTTCGTAAACCAGTCGGATTTTTCCATTGGGCATTTTTTTGTCTGGGGGATACATATAAATGCCGCCATAGTGCAATGTCCTGTGAATGTCTGCCACAGCTGTAGCAATATAACGAAGTGAATAAGATTTTTTACTGTCATACGAGGACTTAAGATAATTCACATAGTTCTGGATTTTTTTATCCCAACCATAATAATATCCTTCATTTACGCTATAATAATTTCCAGATTTGGGAATTTTTAAATTTTCGAAAGTTAAAATGAATTCTCCAATGGTTGGATCATAAGTGAATACATTCAAGCCATTTCCACTTGTATAGACAAATATTGTGCTGCTGCCGAAAAGAAAATATCCTGCTGCAACTTGATTAACACCCTTTTGAAGAATATCATCAAGCGTGCCATCAGTCTCGGATTGAGGGTCTAATCTTCTATAAATCGAAAAGACTGTTCCAATTGGTGCATTAACGTCAATATTTGTTGAGCCATCAAGTGGATCAAAGACAAGAACATATTTTCCTTTTTTGAATTTTTCGGGTATTTTAATCATACCCTGTGATTCTTCCGAAGCCATAATACAAAAGTGACCGCTATGATCCATAGCACGATTAATGATACTATTTGCGTATTCATCGAGCTTTCTGACTTTTTCGCCATGAACATTAGTGCTTTCAGTAAGTCCAAGAATATCGTTGATACCAGCTCTGCGGACTTCCCATGCAATTATCCGCATTGCCAGAGTTAAATCGTTTATCAAACTGGTAAATTTTCCTGTTGCTTCGGGATATAATGCCTCTTCCCTTGCAATATGAGAATTAATTGTTACAAGCCCCGAAATATTGATCAATGCCATCTTTTTTAATCCCTTCTATATGGTTTGAACCATATTTCTCCAATACTTATATCAATATTCAAACGTCCGAACATTTCTTTCAAAAGTCCATTATCGTTTGTTCCACGGCTTCCAAGAGTTATTGCAGCGTTCAAGATTGCCGTTCCAACTATGGGTATTTCAAAACCAAATGAACCGTAAATTTCATTGATATCAGTAGAAGAAATATTATAATATAATTGATTATAGCCAAAGCCAAGGTTGTATGTTATTCTATCGGCTAATTCTGCCGAAAGTGATTTATTGCCTAACCTCTTTAATCCAAATGAAATTGAGGAATAGTTCTTGAATTTAACAAGTGGACCGCCCTTGTAATCAAAATTGGTGAAATCCTGCTGAATATAGTCAAATCCAAGCATTACTTTGCCAAGAGTATATGATAGACCTAATCCAAAACGTGAAGGTATTTTTGATCTTAGGTTTAAGCTGCTCGATGAATCTGTTACAAGCTGTGAATAATATGTCATTTTTCGCTGATAATCAAGTTCAGGGTTGGACTCATAGAAGATACCAATTCCGGCATTTTTAATCGGGTTTATGTAAATTCCTGCTTTATAACCTATTCCGGAAAAATAATCTTCGAATAAAGTTTCGGAGGAATATCCATAATAATCATAAAATATTGTTCTTATTGAATTGGAAATCTTTCCAAAAGCGGCTAATCCCATTATTCCTATTGATGCATAATCTGTCAATTTGATTGAAGCTCCAAGAAAAGCTTGCGAAAGCCCACCACTACCACTATAATAGTTCTGACCAGTCAGTTCCAAACCCTCAATATTTTTAAAAACAGGGGTTGATATCAAGTAATTAACCGAGCTATAAGGAACAACTCCAAATGTTGCTGCAATTCCAAGAGAAGTATCAATTGAAAAGAGTATTTTTATGCCGTCAATTTTCCCATTATTTTGATAAAGTGAAAAGTCTTTGTTTGTGATATAATTCTGGTTAAATCTATATCCAGCACTCAATCTTGTATGAGTAACATAGCTCCAAAGTGCAGGGTTATTTGAATTTATTGAATAATCAGATGGTATTGCTATTGAGGTGCCGGCTATTCCGTCGTATGAGGCTCCAATGGTTTTTATCTGATCGCCGATTCCGAATATTGAATAATTCGACCCACCCTGTGAAAATGCGTAGTTAAACAGGATTATCCCAAATAACAATATATAAATCAATGTTTTCATTATTTATTTCTTCAATTGAGGTCTTATCGAATAAATTATCCTTAGTTTAGGCACAAGGTTTGTGTCATTGTCATTTATGTTGTAAAAAGTATATCTGTCGAGCTTGCGATAGGAATTCAACCCGTCAAGAGACAAAACAATTTCTCCCGTGCCGTTTGCCCGAACCCAAGCTTCTATCAATTGGGCTAAGGCTGGGAATAAATACTTATTTGAATTCTGGTATCTAAAACCATAAATTGAACGATATGGAACAGAATCAATTGCTCTATCCCGATAATCAGCAGCAAATAGGATTGAATCAATATAAGCATTGCCAAATCTTGACTTACTCCGATTGAGCCATAATTCCAATTCTGCCTTGTGAACAGATGAGTTTTTTGGTATCTGGCTAAAATCGAATTTTAACTTTGGACGATAAATTATTCCGCCCTGAAAAGTAATGGAGTTTGATTCAGGTTTATCACTGTCTATATAAGAGGATTCTATGTTTGATAGCGACATAACTGAATCTCGTTTTCCTGCCTGATTTAGGAAATAAATTCTCAGAACAGGTCTGAGCCTTGTTTCTGTAACCATCTGGCTCGAAAATAAATTAATTATGCTTGAATTTTCTTCGGGGATTAAAGCTAAACCCCAAGGATCAACAGAATCGGGCTGGAATTTAAGCCAGTCATCTACCAGTGATACATCCAGAGGTATTATAATATCTGGCATTGTATCCTGCAGTTTTAATCTCTGATTGAAAGATCCTAATACTTTAGCATCAAAGAAATCAGTATTCCCGCTTGCATCAAATATTGAATCCCAATTAGTTTTGTTTGACCAATATTTTATTACAGGTTGAATGCGAAAAGAAAAGTTACCATTATTTGTATCGCCATAAGCATATCTTAGCGGGAAAAGTTTCAATGAAACAGAATCAATTTTGTAGTTTTTTAACGAATCAGGCAGCCTCGAAAACCTCAGAAAACTAATAGCTTTAATGCTATCAGACTTCCCGATAAAAATAGCTCCTATATTAAAAAGAGATTCACGGTTCAAAAATGATTCTGCACCTGTAATAAACGGGTATTCAGAATTTGATGTTCCTACAACTGTTATTGTGTCGTAAAGTAAAGAAAATCCTAAATCAGTTGGTTTTTCGTTGCAGGAAAATAACAAAAATAGTGAAATTGAGAAAACGCAGAAAAAACCTGAAATTTTAATTCTTTTTAACATTCAAATAATTAATAATCATACTTATGTAGTCAGTAAAACGGTTTAGATTTATCAATCTTTTAGAATTGTTCTATAAATTTCATCATATTTTTTCAATGACGGACTCCAAGAAGTATCTGTCTCCATTATTCTTAATGCCAAATCTTCCCATTCAGTTCTGATTTTAAATTTTTGCAATGCTAAACCCAAGGCTTTAATCAGGCTATCAGCTTTGAAATCATTAAAAAGGAATCCGTTGCCGCCGTCGTTACCAGTCTTATAATCCTTAATGAACTCAAGGTTAGCACCTGTTGCCCTTGCAACAGGGACAGTTCCGTAAGATAGAGAGGTCAAAGCTTTCCAACCATTTGATTCGTATTTTGAGGGAATAAGGAAAATGTCAGAACCAGCAAAAATTTGATGAAGTAAGGAATTTTCCAGACCAAATTTAATTGAAAATTTTGTTGGATAATCTTTAGCTACTTTTTTTAATTGATTTTTATAATCATTTTCCCCATCAGCTAACATTACAATCTTGATATCTTGAGCGAAAAGGTTTGGCACTGCTTCGAGAAAAACTGATATTCCACTGCTATCTGTCAGATTACTTATCATTCCAATCAGTGGCTCATCTCCATACTCAAGGCCAAACTTGCTTAGTAAATCTTTTTTATTGGTAACCTTGTAACTGAAGAAATCACTTTCAAATTTTTGTTTGATATCATTATCATGATTTGGCATCCATACCCATTGGTCTATGCCTATGTTCAGTCCAAGAGTTTTTCCTTCTTTTTCCAAAAGAGTTTTATTCAGTCCGTTACTATATGTCGTGCTCTGCAATATTTCCTGAAGGTAAGCAGGGCTATGGGTAGTAATAAAATCAGAGTATTCAATTCCGCCCTTCAGAAAATTAAATTTATTCTTGTGAATAAATTTGCTCTTGACATCTGCTGATAGTAATGTTTTATCGAATGAATTTTCAGGAAATACTCCCTGTTCATGAAAATTATTAATACTTAATAAAAATTTTGTCTTCTTGAATTTATTGGGAAACAGGACTTTTGCAAATGCCGGAATTAAGCTTGTTTGCCAGTCATTACAGTGTATTATATCAGGAAACCATCCTAAAATCAAGCATGTTTCAATCACGCTTCTACTAAAGAATATAAAACGTTCATCGTTATCACTCAGTGGGCTTCCAGTTTTAGGGTCATCATAGACAGCTTTCCTCTGGTCGTAATAACAAAAGTTACAGGTAATATATGCCTGAACTTTAGCTCTTGGGTTATTAATAGAGCTTGATTTTACGGTAGCAAGTTCAACTTTCTCGCCAACAGGAATTGGCATATCCCTTAATCTATTTATTTCGTGTATTCTGTTTTTTCGCTCGGATATCACGCCATATTTCGGGAACATAACCCTTACATCGTTACCAAATTCACGCATTGCAAGAGTATATGAATGAGAAATATCGCCAAGCTCTCCAACTCTGATAAAAGGAAACACTTCACTTGTTACAAACAAAATACTTAAACTTTTTGCCATTTTTTTATCAGGAAATTTTTAGATATTGAATATTTACAATTACAAAAATAATCAATTTTTAATGATTTTTTTCATTTTGTTTTTATTGGATTTAATAGATTAAGAAATTATATAATTTCAAATCATTATAAATTATAAGATTTAATGAAATGAATTCCTCCAAATCTGTTTTTTAGTTTAAAATAAATCTGAAAATAATATTCACTTTTTTTTCATAATTCCCGTCAATGTAAAAGAATAAAAAAATAACGGAAAAAAAATGGATGGCTATGCAGATTTACATCTCCATACTACATATTCTGATGGGGTTTTCACTCCTGAACAACTTCTGAAAAAAGTTACAGATGTTGGTATATCAGCTATTAGTATAACAGACCACGACTCGGTTGACGGATATATTCAAGCAGAAAAATATCTCGACAGATATCATGTGCAATTAATTCCGGGAATTGAACTTAGCTGTATAGAAAACGGCAAGGAAATCCATCTATTAGGATATAACATCGACCCCGACAATAAGATTCTGAAAACTCATCTTCAAGAATTTCGAAATGGAAGATATAAAAGAGCTGAACAAATTCTGAAAAAGCTGAAAAATCTACAGAGACCTGTTAACTTTTCTCTTGTTCTTGAAAAAGCCGGCGAAGCTCCAATTACTCGTCCTCATATTGCCATGGCTATGACAGAGATGGGTTATACCACTAACCTAAAAGAAGCATTTGTGCTTTATCTTGGTGATGATAAACCAGCTTATGTTTCAAAGGCGAATTTTTCTATTGAGCGGGGTATTAAGTTAATCAATCAGTCTGGTGGATTGGCTGTTCTGGCTCATCCTGCAAGAATGATCCAACCCGATACTTTGTATAAGCTTATTAAATCGGGTTTAGATGGAATCGAAATTATCCATCCGACCCACGATATACAAACTCAAAGATATTATCAATCAATAGCTTCCCAATATTGGCTTTTGGAAACAGGAGGTTCGGATTTCCATGGCAATCGGGAATATGACGAAGAAAATCTTGGGAAGTTCGTAGTTCCGCTCTCCACAGTTGAATCAATAAAAATTCATTCTGTCAGATAAATTACTTCAAGTTTATAAGAAATATCCGATAATATATTTTAACTAAGTATTATTATCTTTAAGCTTGTTGTTATGTCAGTTATTAGTGAAATAATGGAAATTCAGGAATTTGCTACGCTTCCTCCAGTGGCAGCAAAGGTTTTACTGTTGCTCGAAAATGATGATGTTGATATTCGAGATATATCACATGTTATTGAAACCGATGCTTCGTTGACAATGAAGTTACTAAGAGTAGCCAACTCTCCAATTTACGCAATCAGAACTCAGATAAGTAGCATCCATCAGGCGATATTAACTTTGGGTCTTAACAGGTTGACAAATATCGTTATTGGTGTTTCGATATTTTCCAGATTTTTAATTAATACTCAGAAACAAGCTCTGGATTTTATGGAAAAATTCTGGTGGCATTCCTCATGCACAGGGGTCATTGCTAAAGTTCTGGCTTCGAAGCTAAAAAAACAATACAAAGAATATGAATTCATTGGTGGATTGCTTCACGATATTGGTAAATTAGCCATGGTTCAATATAACACAAATCTTTATCTGGATGTTCTCCGATTAATCACCGAAGAAAACTACATTGATGTTGATGCAGAAGTAAAAATTTTTGGTGTTGACCATTTAGAAGTAGGAGAGAAAATTTTTCATCTATGGAAATTGCCTGCTGAAATGTCTTATATTGTTTCACATCATTCTAAAATTGAACAGTTAGATCAGTCTCAGGAATTGGTTTCTATAATTCGGGTTGCTGATTTACTCTGCGAAATGTGGGGGGCTGAAATTAACGAAGGACTTGAACAAATTAAAATCAGTGACGATATTTCGTGGAAAGTTCTTTGTGAAAAAAATCCCGCTCTGGCTGATCTGGACGTTGAGAAATTCACTTTCGACCTCGAAAATGAATTCAAAAAATCAAAAGAGTTTTTAAATCTTCTTGTTCAGGAATAATATTACAAAACATCAATTACAATTCTCAACAAACTCAAATCGCTCTTAGAAAATTTTTGTAATTTAATGAAAAAAAAGAGGCTGTTCTTTTGGAACAGCCCCTTTAATTTTGGATTAATCAAAGCTTATTTGACAATCTGAATTTGATTGCTATAAGTTTGATTACCGATCTTCAGGACATAATTGTAAGCACCGTTTGCAAGTGATGCAGTGTTGAACTTCACTTCGTGAGTTCCTGCATTTGCATAACCATTGTAGAGGTTCATAACGGCTTTACCATTAATGTCATAAAGAGTAATATCAATATTGGCACCTTCAGCTAAAGTGTAAAAGAATTTAGCCTCGAAGTTTGATGGATTTGGTGAAGCACTGCTTAACCAGTTTGCTCCTGCGTCATCCATTCTGACTTCAACTTCATTGCTGTAAGAATACTTGCCATCAACATCAAGCATCTTCAGTCTGTAAACATAAGTATTGCCTAACTGAACATCTCTGTCAACAACAGGTCCGTAATTTCTTACAACACTGCTTGTTCCGGCAGCTTTTTCTTCTGCAATTTTTCTGAACTGTGATTTACCAGCTTCATTTGCTGTTGCTCTTTCAACTTCGAATCTGTCGGTGTTATATTCACTGGCAGTTGCCCAGTTAATATTAACTCTGTTACCGGCAGGTTGAGCATCAAAGCTAAGCAATTCGACAGGAATGATTGTTCCGCCATTCTTCTCCACAAAGTCAATTAAACCTCTGAAGAGAAGTGTTGGATTACCCCAATGTCTCCAATCAGAACCCATAATAACAACATTCTTTGTCAATGTGGTAGTTGCAACACCTGCAACACTGTCTTTTGGAGCTGCTGTATGGTTAATGTAGTAGCCAGCTGGTAATGGAAGTCCTTCGCCTTCGCTATAAACTGCCATTAATCCAGAATATGGTGGAGCATCACCGGTGAAACCTGTTGACATAATCGGTATAACAAGGTCTCTGGCAATTGTCCAGCCTGAAATTGCATTGTTGTTGTTATCTCCATTAACTCCTAATGGATTTTCGGGTGCAACAGTGCTTGCTCTAAGGACATTGTTGACAAAGTCTAAGTCCTTATTAGCATTGTTCTGGCTGTGCTGTCTGACCATTTCCTGGCTGGCGATTAATAAATTCTTCTTCTCAATTTGATTTCCTTCGTCAAGGAATCTTCTGATATCAATTCTCTCGTATCTTGTAGTTGGTTTGTCATTTCCATCAGACCAGACCATAGTTCTGTAAATTGGATAGTTTACAGCTTTTGGTTCCCATCCCATACGGTCGAATACGTCATAGTCGTATTTTCCGTTAACTGGATCGATAAACCAGCCAAGATTGTTGAATATTCTGATAACTGTATCTGCATTCAATCTACCGGCTTTTACATCCTGTGTTGAACCTGCGTCAATGTTAATCATGCTGTTTTCGGCAGAGAGAATTAATCTCATTGTTGATTTCTGGATGTAGAATCTTACAACTTTTGTTACAATGTTATTAGCATTGAATTCATCAGATTGCAAGGATACTTCGAGTTTGTACTTAGGTGTAACATTAGCTGTCATTGATCTGAACTGAGCAGGAACAACGTATGGAGGAATTGTTCCGGTTAAATCTGCATAAGTTTGCGGAATAAAGTCAGTTCCAATTCCATCAGCTAAACCGAAAGCAACTTCGATTGATTCCATTGAAGGAATTTCTGTTTCAACTACAACTGGCGGGAATGCCGGTGTTGTTGAATAGCCACCCATTGGTAATTCTCTGTAAGCTCTAACAGTAACCTTAACACCAGATTGCAGCAGGTTACCATTATTTCTTATCTGTGCTTTAACTTCAACCGGTGCAGTTGTCATCACATATTCTGCATCGGAGAAGATACCTGTATTTGCTTTGTATGCTGTTGGTTGAGTTATACCAAGAAGTTCAACATCGAGAATATACATTCTGCCGTCAAATTCACTTGCACCAACATCATATCTCTGGCCAGCACCACCACGAACATTTCCGTCTATATCGTGTGTTACCAGTAAAATTCTGTTTCCACGATTATTAAGCAATGAACCGAGAGGAGCTTGTGGTGTCATATTAATTCTTAGTTTTTGATTAGGTTCTGTACCAATATAGGTGAGATCCTGAGTAAAGTTACCAAATACTGAATTAATATCTTGTTTTGTCCAGTTTCTCCACTGAGCTAAAGTGAGTAGGTCATCTTTTGTTCCTAAGTCAACGATAGCACCATTTTTATCTAATTCGATGAATCTTGCAACACCACCACCTGAGTTTTGTGTTGCCCAGTATACGTTTCTGTCTGACATTAAGCTGCCATCATTTGGCAACTGACCCTGTAAGAAGAGGGCTGCATAAGCAGGACTTGTCTGATCAACATCATTATCAAGCAATGCTACAGCATTGTTAAGGAACTGGGCACCTTTTACCTGTTGGAGACCGACACCAACAACAGCACCGGTATTCATCAAGCCGCCATCACCACCCATAATGATAGTGTTATTGATAACTTTGTCATTTCTTGAATAGTAATCTGCATAGAAAGGTGTAACAAGCTCTGTAATCCAGTTTGAATTTGGTTGTCTTTGTGTAAACAGATGGATACCTGCTCTGCTGGCAGTTGTATTTGTTACACTTATTCCCCAGATAGCATTATTTGTGATAAGGAAACCTTCCTCAACATCCGGGAAGTAAGCTTGACCACCGGCTGGTTTAGGAAATACGTTTCTGTCTTGTCTGATTCTAATACCGGTTGCCATATTAGAGGCAGTAACATTACTGATTTCGTTTGCATTTAATTTAATGCCGACGTTGTTATAGCCTTTGTAGTTACCGGAAGCATCACCACCGACTATGATACCAGCTGCATCAGCTGTTCCTGTTACTGTGTGGATTCTGTTGCCTGATACTGTTGTGTTTTCTTCGTAACCAAGATAGATACCAGCTCTGCAGATATCATAAATTCTGTTGTTGCTGATTTCATTGTTCATGTTGTACCATCTTCTGTAAACAGCATCATTTTCCATCCATAGTGGTCCAAGACCTAATGAAAGAACTCCATAACCAAATCCATAGATTTCGTTTCCGCTGATTACGTTATTCACGTTTGGTATAGTATCAACTCTGATCAATTGTGCTGTTTCTCTTTCTCTTTCGTTGAACTCATCGCCGAATAAACTGTTTCTATTTACAACACCAGCTGAGTAGCTGAATCGCTGTGAACCAGATTGAAGTGTGTCAGCCTGTGTTCTGAAACCGCTTACCTGATTATATAATGTCATTGGTAACCAGGTATTGCACTTAATTGAAGGTGTTGCGTTCTCGATTATACAGTTCTTGATAGAGATGTTTGTAGAGCCTCTTCCAAGATAAATTGCAGCACCGTGAACTGATGAATAACTTTGTAATTTGAATTTGATTGATTTTTGGCTACCTCCATCAAAAGTGATATATCCCTTCGAATTTGCATATTTCTTTGCAAATTGTCCGTAGCTCTGATACTGATTGTATAATGAGTATGGATTTGATGGATTTAATGACTGTCCGAACTGAATACCTTTACCATTAGCTGATTGCAGAGTAATGGTTACACCACCCTTAGTTAATGATCTTTGTATTGAGGGTTTGAAAGTGATGGTATTAGAAGTTCTTGTGTCAGGATTATAACCACTGTTTATTATATATGTTGTGAAATCCCATGCAGGTTGATCAGGTCTTTGTGATGTAACTGTGTAGTTTGCATCAGTAAATTCGAAGACTACGGAACCAGCCAAACCACGATAGTAGAGTGCATTCATTGCAGAGTCAATCGTTGGGAAGTTCCTTGAACTACCAGAATTGGCAGTTCCAATGGTATAAGTACCTGATAGACCACCTTCGACCGTGAAATAAATACAGAGTGTGTCATCACCTCTAACTACATCTTCAATGTGGTTAATAATAAGGCAAGCCATGTAATCGCCGGTTTCCTTGATTTCCATCGGCTCGAAATACTCAACTTTTGTATTGTATTTTCCTGCTGGAATGTCCTGAACAATAATATTGCTTGTATAAGCAGGCTGAGATGTACTTGTAATCGGTAATTTATAAACATTTAGTTTAGCAGGAACGTCAGAGGCATCACCAACACCAAGGTTCTTAAATTCACCTACTGGTATAATTGGTCTGTTCCCGAGAATTACCTCGCCTTGCTTTGGTTTCAGCATTGCATTTGAAGCCAACTGAATTTCGTAAGCAATTTCGAAGTAGTATGAATTGGCATCCGGCCTTGGCAGATGATCGTTATAATCTTCCTGATCAATTGCATCCTGAAGATCACAATCCACCTGCATTCTGTAAATACCTATTTCATTGGTTTTGAAATTCGGGAAATCAACATCAATTTTTTGTCCGGGAGACAATGGAATGTCTTTTGGATTGTTGTAGGCATCATATTGGTATGTCTGGTTGTAAATTAAACTTCCACTTTGATTCCAGATTCTTACTCTTCCTTCGAACTGTCTTACAACATTAAGACCGACGTTCTGGAATGTAGCTGAGACTTTAATAGTCTGTCCTCTCAAATACTTCAAATATCTTGGAGCAGCATTTGATTTGGGTGATACAATGTCTCTGACTGAAAGGTCGTTGTCCCAAGAAACAGTGAATGAACTGTATGCTTCGCCGGGGCAACCTGCTCCGGATACTGCAATACCGAGTCTGTATTCACCACCACTTGTTGCTAAAAAGGTTCCGTTATCATCAACTGCATATCTTCCTCTTGCTCTTGTAAAAGTTACAGTTTGCAGATTACTGATATTGACGTTTGGTGAGCCTGTTGCAGGGTCAAGTGCTTCATAAACAACTTCTGTTGACGGAAGTGGACCAACAATTTTATAAGTCATAATTGAGCCAGATGGTTGAACTGAACCAAGTTTTACACTTGGCTTTTTGAAATCGATTAACGGGGTTGTTGTGCCAGTTCTGGCTCTGGTTTCTCCGTTATATTTTTCGTTAGCATAGAGAATTGCTTCGTTTGCCGGGAAAAAGTCTTCAAGGTCTGGCAGTAGATTTACTATATAATCTTCGCTCTCTCCATAGTCGTAGTTATAGTCGTAATAACCCGGATAGTTATACCAATATCCATTTCGGCAGGCATTTGCACCCTGATCATAGTAAATACTGGTTAGCAACCTTAACATAGTTCTTCCGGGTGTTGCCTGGCATGGAACAGTGAAATTAAAGGTTACGTCTGCAGAATATGAACCATATCGGTAGGTATAAACAGAACCATAATATTCTGTCAAGCCACCAGCATTAGCAAAAATTGCATTTTGATTCCAGTCAATAAACAACCTTGTGTACCAATAGTAATAAGGATAGTTTGTACTGACAGTTGCTACAAGTTTGTAAGCATTTCCCAGCTTCAGGTTCATAACTTCACCAGTATTGATATAGCATCCTTCGTCGCCGGATGTTCTGGTAAATACAACCTGATTAGTCTGGGTGTGAATTACTTGCACTTTGCTGAAGTAATTATAGTAGGACCAGCAATAGAAATAGGACTGAGATTCTGAACCTTGGGGAGGCCAGGGAACGCAGTATCCTGAGGGTTGTGCCAGCAAATTGCTGTTGCTAATCCAACCGATAAGAGCTACCGCAATTAATGCAAGCAGTCTCGGTATCAGTTTCGGATTTTGTGTCGAATGTTTCATAAAACACTCCTTTTGAATTTGTTTAACACTAGTTAATTAAAAAATATATATACACTTAATTATCTTTTATTTCAATTTTTTAACACCTTATTTAACAGTAGAATCGAAAAAATGTTACAAAAGTTTTAACACCTGTCTTATTTCTCTTTAATACTGTTAATATTCTCTTAATTTGTTAATTTTCAATGGTAAATCTAATCAAAAGGCTATAAATATATACTATTAATTGTGTCAATTTTTTTACATACTGTAAAAAAAATTTTACTTTTAAAACAAAAAGTGTGTAATTTTTTACACACTCTGTAAATCTTTACACACTTCTATTTTTTTTCATTGACTTACGTTATGATTTTAAAATTTAAGCTAACCAAAATTAGAAAAAATTCATTAATTTTGTAAAAAATTTTGAGGTAAAAATGATTGTTATGAAATTTGGTGGCTCTGTTTTAAAAAATAAACAGGGTTTTTTTAAGATGGCTGATGTTCTGTCTGCTTATAAAAATAAGCCGGTTACAATAGTAGTGTCTGCATTTTCAAAATCTACGAGCATGCTGAAAGAGTCAGCGCTTCTTGCAGAAAGTGGCATTCAGACAAAAGCATTTGATATTTTAAATAAATTCATTGATGAGCATAAATCAATAAGAGATAGCATTATCAAAGAAAAAAAATACATTAAAGAACTCGAGGATTTATATAATTCTTCTTTTGACGATTTAAAGAAATATATTTCAAGTGTATCTATTACTCAGGAATTATCTCCCAGAATAACTGATATAATTCTTAGTTATGGGGAACTTTTAGCCCTGCATACTACTAATTGTTTTCTTTTGGAACTTGGTTACAAAGTTAATTGCATTGATTCCAGAAAATTAATAACAACTAATTCAAATTTCGGGAAAGCTGCCCCTGACTTAGTAGAAACCGAAAAAAATGTTGATATTCTTATTCCCCCTGAAACAAGGAACAAAGGTTTTGTTCTCACTCAGGGATTTGTCGGAGCAAACAAAAATGGCGAAACAACAACAATGGGGATTGAAAGTTCAAACCTAACAGCTGTTCTGCTTGCAAAAATTCTGAATGCAAAGGAATTGATTTTATGGACTGACGTCAAAGGCATCAGAACCGCCGACCCAAAGATTGTCAACAATACAAAACTAATATCTTCATTAAGTTTCGATGAAGCAAGGATTTTATCGGATAACGGGCTCAAGCTTATCTATCCAGATATGCTGGATTTAGCTGAATCTGCCAATATCTCGATAACCTATAAATCTGCTAATTATCCAACAGGAGGAACATCAGTAATTTCCTCTGAGAAATCATCGAAGAAAATTTCTGTTATACTTTTAACAAAGAAACTCACTTTTTTAAAATACCTTAATGATGGAAATTCCAATAATCACAAAATCAATAATTACGTAAACGACAATCAAATAAAAATCCTTTATAAATTTCCTGACTCAACTGCTTTCTTATACGAAAACAAAACAGGTAAGAAAATAAACCATAATTCAAACGAAAAAGTTTTCAAAGGGAATTTAAGTCTTATCACTATTATAAATGCTTATCCAGAAATTCTGCAATATGTATTGAAACAAAAGGATTTGTTCAAAGATGAATTGATTTTCCAGATTGATTATGATAATAATTCAAATACCTTTCATCTTATTTTATCTGATTCAGTTTCGGAAAATATGGTCTTAAGATTACACAAATTTATATTCGATGGAATTATATAAATTTTATAATTTCAGTTTGTTTTTATCATAATTTTTAGAATTCTATTTACAATTGTTCTTAAATATCTACTTAACAACGACAGTTTTTATGTTGACGAATTCCTTAATTCCATAAATCGAAAGTTCACGACCGTAGCCAGATTGCTTTATACCCCCGAAAGGCAATCGTGGATCTGATTTTACGTAATCATTTACGAAGCAGCAGCCCGCATCAAGTTTGTTTCGGGCAATCCATTCGCCTTTTTCCAAATCTTCGGTGAATATTGCGGAGCCGAGTCCGTAGATATTATCATTTGCAATTTCTATTGCTTGTTTTTCACTTGCTGCCGGGATTATAGCAGCTACCGGACCAAATGTTTCCTCGTCGTAAGCTGCCATGCCTTTATAAACATCTGATAGAACAGTTGGAGGGTAGAAAAATCCTTTACCTTTTGGTATTTCACCTCCAAGAATCAACTTAGCTCCTTTTTGTCTGCTTTGTAATACCTGTTGATGAAGTGTTTCCTGTAAATCTTTTCTTGCCTGTGGTCCTACTAAATTTTCTTTATCAAGTGGATCGCCCATCCTGACGGACTTCATCCCCTCGGTAAACAGATGGATGAACTCATTGTATATTTCCCTTACTACTATAAATCTCTTTGCTGCAATACAGCTTTGACCACTATTTATCAATCTGGCTATAACGCAAGTTTCAACGGCTTTTTCCAGATTTGCATCAGCGAGTATGACGTAAGGGTCACTTCCACCAAGCTCAAGAACGCATTTCTTTATCTTATTGCCTGATTTTTCTGCAACTTTACTACCTACTGGAGTGCTACCAGTGAGTGTAACAGCTTTAACGAGTGGATGACTGATTACTTTCGGGACAGAATCTGAACCAATAACCAGAGTAGTGAAGGCACCATCGGGGAATCCAGCTTTTCTGAAAATCCGCTCAATTTCCAATGCACAACCCATTGTGTTTCGAGCATGCTTTAAAATAGCTGTGTTACCAGCCATTAATGCAGGAGCGGCAAATCTGAATACCTGCCAGAAAGGAAAGTTCCACGGCATAATTGCAAAAACGACCCCCAGAGGAATAAAGGCGGCATAACTCTTTTTCATCTGTGTTGGTATATGTTCATCAGCTAAAAATTTTTCAGCATTATCTGCATAGTAATCACAAACCCAGGCACATTTTTCTGCTTCGGCTATTCCCTGAATTATAGGTTTTCCCATTTCGACAGCCATCAATCGGGCAAGTTCTTCTTTTCGCTCAATCAAAATTGTCCCTGCTTTTCTCATCAATTCAGCCCTATGTGCAAATGTTGTCTCTCGCCACGAGTGAAATGTTTTATCTGCAAGAAATATCAATTCATCAATATAAGCTAAACTGAATTCTTTGTATTCCTTTATTATTTCTTCATTAGTAGGATTAATTGTAAAAAAGCTATTCATTATTATTTTCCTGTTCAGAAAAAAACAAAAATATTAAAAAAAATACCTTTTTACTTATATTCTTTATATTTTGTATTTCATTTTTTGAAAAATATTTAAACTTTAGAGACTGGAATGAATAATAAGCTAATAAATGTTATAATTATTTTCATTTTATCAATAAATATAGCTTTTTGTCTTGACGATAACTACTCCCTTCAAATTAATATAGACAATGATGCTTTTTCAATTGGTAAAAATTACGACAGATATTACACTTACGGAACAGAATTAAGCCTGACATTTCCTAAATCCAAAACACCTGAATTTTTTCTCAACGATTTCCTTTTTTCTCTTGATAAAAATGAAGAGAATTATTCCATATCATTAACTCATAAGCTGTTTACACCATCGGATATAAGTTCAGATACAATTTTGAGCCATGACAGACCCTATGCAGGTCTTTTCTATCTTGCTCTATCCAAATCATCTAATAATTTTTTGTTAAAGCAAAAGCTCTTGAGCCATCTTTCCATAGGTTTTATAGGGAAATATGCTTTGGGAGAGGAATTACAGACGTTTCTCCATCGTCAATGGTTCAAATCTCCAATACCTAAAGGCTGGGATAACCAGCTTGCAACTGATATTGTATTAAACTTTTATAATCGGTTCGAAAACGCAATATTTTATGATTTTTTGCCTGAATTTATTAATACTTCAGTTCTTTTTGATTTTAATGCCGGTACCTTAGTGAATGAATTTGGATTAGGGGCAAACTTTAAAATCGGCAGATTTTATGATTTGAAACTTGGAAAGGATAAAAAAACAAGTATTGCTTACTATGTTTATTTTGATTCTTTTGTTAGATTTGTTATTTATAATTCTCTCTTACAGGGTGGTATATTTAACAAAAGCAGCGTCTATAGTATTTCTGCAGATAATATAAACAGATTTTATTTCAACGGTGAATACGGACTTAAAATAAATATTTATGATATTGAGCTGGCTTATAGTAATTCAATAAGAACTTCAGAATTCAAAGATGCCAAAAATACTTTCTGGGGTTCAGTAAAGTTAAGAATCTACTTCTGAGCTGTCAAGGTTATACTTTTTATTTTAACATTTCTATTTTTAAATTCATCTAAATCAGATTTGTCAAGATATTTTAAATAAACAGAATCCGGGATATTTATAAGCTTTTCTTTTCTAATCTGTATGTTGTTAAATCCTAAATTTTTAACTATATCAAGATAGGAGTCCTGGTTTAGAGCACCAGAAACACAACCAACATAAAGAGTGGCAACTTCATATAATTTTTCAGGTAGAATTCCTTCGATAACTATGTCTGAGATACAAAAATGACCTCCATGTTTTAAAGCTCGGAATATTTCTGAAAAGGCTTTTGCTTTGTCAGGTACCAAATTAAGAACACAATTACTTATAACAACATCAAACAAGTTATCATCAAATGGCATTTGCTCTATATCACCAAGAACAAATTCAACATTTTCATATCCAAGTTTAGTTTTATTAACATTTGCCTTTTCTATCATCTTTTCGGTCATATCGAGGCCTATGACTTTTCCAGTAGCCCCAGTTAGTCTTCTTGCAATAAAAACATCATTACCGGCACCTGAACCAAGATCCAGAACAAAATCACCTTCCTTTATTTCTGCAAACTCTGTTGGAATGCCACAACCGAGACCTAAATCAGCTTCATTAAAATATCCTTCAACATTACTATAATCATCTTTCATTGTAGCTATATCATAAGTAATATCAGAACCACAACAAGAAGAAGAAGAAAGAATTGGAAGTGAGGCAATTTCGGAATATTTTTCTTTAACTATCTTTTTTGCTAATGAATCTTTCATAAATTTTCCTTTATATTTTTGTTATAAAAATCAAGAAAGTCCTTTTTTATTTCATCTCTTACCTTTCTGAAAACTGATATTATCTCTTCCTCTGTTCCGGTTGCATCAGCAGGATCATCGAATCCAATATGAAGACGGTTTTTTACCTTTCCAGTAAAAACAGGGCAGGTTTCTTTTGCGTTATCGCATACTGTTATTACATAATCAAATGATTTTGTAATAAATTCATCCACATCTTTTGGATAATGAGAGCTTATATCAATACCTACTTCTGACATTACTTTTACTGCATAGGGATTAACTTTCGATGCTGGTTTGGTTCCTGCCGAAGACACATTTAACTTAGGATTAAATGAACGCATAAATGCCTCAGCCATCTGACTTCTGCATGAATTTCCTGTACAAAGAATTAATACATCCATATTTTAACCTTAAAAACTATACAAACGATATTAATATTAGTAAATTATAAAGGGTTGCTTTTTGTCAAAGCAACCCTTGAATATGAATTATAGAAAGACATGAATTATTTTACAACAGTAAATTTCTCGGAGATGATACCATTTGAGGTAACAATCTGGACAAAATAAACACCGTTGGATAACTGATTTACATCAATAGAAAATTCATAATAGCCTTCTGTCTGGTATCTGCTTGAAGCTATTGTGCTAACGAGAGCACCAGCCGGATTGACTATTCTTATTTGAACATTGTCATCTCTAGTGATGTTATATAAAACAGTAGCAACAGAAGAAACAGGATTTGGAGAAATTTTGATTGAAGGTTCTTCTGTTAGTTCATTGTCATCTACTGAAGTTGGTAAATATGCTTTGTTAATCGGGTCATATTCACACCATGGTAAATCCCATCTTTTTGCAATATCAGGTTCAAAAGCACCGGCATAGCTTACTTTTGTAAAATATGGATCATCAATTTTGACAATGCCATTACCGGTGAATGAAGCTTTATTTAAGTAAGGTGCACTTGCTAATGGAGCAGGATTAAAATCGTTACCAATAATAAAGGGGTTTGTTAATTGAGCTTTTTGAGGTTTTTCAACATCAACAAAATTATTAAAAGCAGGGTTGAGTACCCAATCAGCAGGAATTGGAGGTGTGGTTCCGTCAAGTCTAAGAACCTGACCTTTTACTCCATACCAATAACTATTTCTGATAAAGATAGAATCGTTATTGGCGGCAGCCTGAGTTCCAGTACTAAGTAGCTCAATACCTCTGGGCCATCCAAGGAAAAGAGAATTTACGATAGAAGCACGTGAGTTTCTTCTTAATTGAGCACCTGCACCGAAGTTTCTACTGTAATTCTTTTCACCAGAACCTGTTGCTGTTGCAGTCCAGCTTGTGTCTGCCAGAGGACCGATTGCAGTAATATTGGAGAAAAGAACAGTTGTATAAGGTTTGTTATATGAACCACTTGCGTCGTTGTCAATTTCGAATGCCTGACTTGTTGAAACGTCTGCTCTTTCTTTATATCTTTGAGCAACTGCGAACTGGATTCTACCGCTAAAACCGTTATCACAATCCCAGTCGTCATCAAGAGTTCCAACTGATACCAAGTATTTAGCATCAACAGTTCCACCAAACCATTCATAAGCATCATCATTTGCATAGCTGACGCAGACATGATTAATTTTTGTACCACGACCAACAGCACCCATAGTTAATGAATTAAGTTCTGAGTTCGGTGTAGCTGCTATTCCAGCAAACTCTATTCTTACATACTCAATAATGCCACTGTTGTCATTATCATCGGGAGCATTTTTTCCGCCGAACCATCCACGAACTCTCACAGTGCTTCCGTCTGCAATACCGCCTTCAAGAGCTGCTTCACCTCCGGGATGATTGGTTGCTGCTTTACCGCAAATCAGTAAGCCTCCCCAGTCTCCGCCTCTTCTTTGTCCGGGAGGTGCAGAACTTGTCATTACGATTGGATTCTTAGCAGTTCCCTGGGCAAGTATTTTACCACCTCTGTTAACGCAGATACCTGAATTCTGTCCAACTGTATCACCAATAATTATTGTACCGGCCTCAATTTCGAGAATTCCGCCATCATCAACATAAACGTAACCATCTAAACTGTAAATCTTTTTACTTGTGAGCTTTACTCTTGTATTAATTGCATCTTTCAGAACTGAATCAGAACGTGTTGCCTCTGGCTGTTCAATTTCGAAAGGTGCATCATTTATATCAGATACTGATTCATTCAATGTTCCATCGGGATTGACTAATATTATTCTTACATATCCTGTTGTTGTCTTTACGGCAGGTACTCTGAAACCACCAGCAAATTTCCCTCTTCTTGTTGCACTATCAAGAACATTAGTTGCACCACCTAAATTGGTCCAAGGACCAGTCGGAGATGTTGCAAACTGGAATGTCCATTTAGCTCGATATGTACCAACTGTGTCCCAAGTTAAATCTTCAGAAGTTCCGGCCCTGAATTTTTCACCTCCGTTTGGTCTTGTCAATTTGACAGTTGTGGGTGTCTGTGCCTCTAAGAAGAAAGGCGTAATAATTAGAAATAAAAGAATTGTAATTAGATTTTTTTTCATAAAAATACTCCGTTATTAAAAAAAATGATTTAGAATCAAAATGAATTGCAATTTATCGATTGCCAGTTAAGTATTTGTTAATTTATCATTTATATAATGTGAATTTCATGTTTTTTAACTGCAAAACTTGTATGAAAAATATATTAAGGTGGTAAATTTTACCACCTTAATATATGCTTAAAACTATGAAATGTAAGAGCTTATTGGATTTTGTAACTTATCCCAAATGTTATATCTGTTCCATAATTATTAAGATCTACAGTTTTACCACCTTGCTCGTAAATAGTCTTTTCATTCAGCAAATTTTTAAACGTGAGTTTCAACTCCATATTTGTAAAAATCGGTTGAATGATGGAAAAGTCTAACATATTCCTTGGTAATTCGTAAATGTGTGGATCTTTAAATGTATATATACCTTGCTGTGCAACTTGAATAATTCTCCTGCCATAAATATTATACCCCAGATTAACCGATGTTTTCCAGTCTGGTTGATAGTAGAATAAACCTAAATTAAAGGTATATGGCGACTGTCCCCACATTGAACGGGTATCTTCAGTTCCCTTACCACCCTGCAAAACGGTTATTTCGGATTTTATAAGAGCAAGGTTTAAATTAATTGTAAAATTATTCAAAAAACTAAATATTGTTCCAAGATTTTTTCTTATTTCGAATTCTACGCCGTAGTTACGGGCAGTTCCTTTGGCATTGTCATAAGTTCTGGAAATTTCACTTTGTTGTGGGAAAATGGTTTCTTCGATTGCATTATCGAATGTCTTATAAAATACGCCAACAGAGATAACTTCGCCAGCCTGAGGGAATAATTCATATCTTAAGTCATAATTTTCAATCAAAGCACGAACAAGGCTTGGGTTTCCTCTGACTAAAAATTGAGTCAGAAAGTCAAAAAATGCAAATGGTGCATATTCCCTGAAAGTGGGTCTTGTTAGTGTTTTTGAGTATGATAATCTTAAATTGGTTAATTCATCTGCCTTCCAGATTAAATTAATTGAAGGAAGAAGATCTTGATTAATATTGTTTACTTCAACTTTCTCATCATTTATCATATAACTATTAAGTTTTTGATGGCTGTTTTCATAGCGGACACCACCGATAAATCTCAAGTCCTGATTGAAAACCTTGAAGGGCAAATCAAGCATAAAATAAAGTGCCCAAAGATTTTCGCTTGCAGAATAAGAATCCATTAATTTTGAATCTTCACTAATTCTGAATCCGTCTTCAACTCTGAAATTTTCAGGAGCAAATATCCTGTCAGGATTTTTGTAATCATATAATATTGAATCAATATCATCAGCCAAACCTTGAGGTGGAGTGATAATAGTGATTGACCTTGCATTGAAATCTCTTTCGTTATTTTCTGTTAGTGCCCCTACTTTTATTTTCATCTGTCCAAGAGGGATAGTCAGGTTGAGAGCTCCGGAAAAAATATTATCATCCAGATTTGAATAAAACCTTCCAACCCTTGCGCCATCGCCATATTCAGTATATACGATTTCGGGGGAATAGGGTGTATTTGGATTTTGCTGGGCATCAGCTAACTGTCTTGCAAATCTGATCCTTCTATAGTCAGGTTCATCTCTGTGTGATTTTGAATATCCAAATCTCCATTCGACCAGAGTGTTATTTGAGAATAAATTATGATCTCCATTCAACTGAGCTGAATACAACTCTTTTTGTGTATAATGAGTACTAAAATTCTTATAGTCGAGAAATTGATAAGCAACATCCTGACCTTCCAATTGAGTTGCTTCATCATCGGCGCTTCTTGAATAAACATTTTTGAAACCGATCTGATGGTTAGGCCCTAATTTAAGAGCAAGGTTTAATAGACCACCGATATTAACAGAGCGGATTGCTACGGTTCCATCTGCTAAATAAAACTCACTTCCATCAGCAGTTAACCTGTTTCTTTCAAGGTAATTAAGAGAATAGGAATTACTATAATTTAATGAACTGACTATACCAAAACGGCTGTCTTCCGCTATATCATAAGCATCTGAGAAGCTGAAGCTAAAACTCCTGTTGTCAAAAGGATTAATGGTTTTTCTGTCCTGTCTCCAAGATTTAGAATTGAATTTTTTGGCTAATGCTTCATATCTTTCTTTTGCACCAGTTGTATCATAAGGATTGTAAGAACTTGTTCTCAGTTGGTCAATTTCTCGCCTGTTGGCAGGAAAATCTGCTGGCAGAGCTCTTGTTCCATCATCAAATCCAAGCCAGTCAGTTGAGCCTCCGGGAGAATAAATAAATGCATCAGTTTTACCTGTAACATTTGTATTGAAACTGGTAGAGGTTGAAAACTTTAAGCTGAATTTATCGGGGAAATTTGTTGTATTAAGCTGAACAAGACCACCTGCAAAATTGCCGGGAAGGTCTGGAGTGAAGGATTTAACAACACTGATATTTTCAAGCAAATCCGAGGGGAAAATATCATAAGAAAATGCTTTTTTATCTGGCTCTGTTGTTGTTACAGCAGCTCCGTTGAGTGTTGTATTGCTATATCTTTCGCTTACTCCTCTGATATAGATGAATTTATTATCAACAAGAGTAACTCCGGTAACTCTTTTCAGAGACTGTCCCGCATCTGAATCCGGTAGTTTTTTTATTTCTTCAATACCAATACCATCGCTTACGTTTGAGGCATTTTTTCTGATAGCTAAAATTGCTGCCTGATTGTCATTTGACCTTACTGCGTCAACAATGACTTCTTCGGTCATTTTTGTTTCTGGTTGAAGAACTACTGTTATATTGACTTCTTGTGAAGAGGGAACTTCGATATTTTCAATTTCTTTTGGTAGATAACCTACATAGCTGACCTTTAATGTATAAACTCCAGGTGTTAAATTTCGAACTTTATATTCTCCCTTTACATCAGAGAAAGCACCTAATTTGGTGTTCTTGACCATTATTGTCGCACTTCTAAGAGGAGAACCGGATTCAGAATCAATAACCTTGCCGGTTATACTTCCAGTATTAGCCCATAATAAGGGACTTACAAAAAATGATAAAAATAAAATAAAGACAGTTATTACTGTCTTTATTTGAAAATGGAAATCCATAAAAACCTCAAAAATTACATTATTTATAATTAACCAAATGCAATTTGGTTTTATAGTATGAATAATAAATAAATTTACTGTTAATAATTGGTTAAGAGAAGTTGGTGAAATATTGCTATGTTACTGTATTTATTTGTATTTACATTGCTCAAGATAAATAAAGCTTTTTAAGTATAATTAACAGAAAATGAGTCAAAAAAACACAAATTATGTTACAAAATTAATTTTTCAGTAATTGTTTTAGCCAGTATTAAAAAAAATTTATATTTTTTAGAAAATTTTATGTTCCAAATTAACAAGAGTCATTATGGAACCTAAAGAAAAAAAACTTAGCGAAGACTGGTTAGCCCTATGGTTGGGTTTAGCTATATTTTTATTAAGTCTCGGTATTTTTTTTGGCATTGACTTACTTGGCTGGTCAGCAAAGACGAATGTTTGGATTTCCATTGAACAGTCAACAAAAAGTATTTCAGAATCTTTTTCTTCACTATCCCCATTATTTTCAATATTTCTGACATTTATTTTTATGCTCATAATTATGACAATTGGAGCCAGAGCATTAAAGCTTGACATAAAAAAATTTATGTTTAGTTTCACGGTAGTATTTGCCATAAGCTATATTTCATGGATCTTAGGTCATTATGCTTATATAGCCGCAACCCCGGACAAACTCGACAACTATAAAATTAGCTGGTCATTGAATCTCACTGGGGAGGCAGGTTATATCATAGCTCTTCTTGCAGGCTTAATTGTCGGAAATTTTATGCCGGGCTTTTCAAAGTTTCTTAACGAAGCCACTAAACCAGAATTATATATCAAAACTGCAATAGTAATCATGGGTGCCTCTCTTGGAGTGAAAGCAGCCGAATCTGCAACGCTTGCTTCTGCTATATTGTTTATGGGCTTATGTTCGATAATTGTTGCATATCTGATTTACTGGGCTTTTGTTTATTATATTGCCCGAAAATATTTTAAGTTTAGTAAAGAATGGGCTGCCCCATTGGCTTCAGGAATCTCAATTTGTGGTGTATCAGCTGCTATCGCCACTGGAGGAGCAATCAGATGCAGACCCATTATTCCAATAATGGTTTCATCTTTAGTTGTTGTCTTTGCAGTTGTTGAGCTTTTACTATTACCATTTCTTGCACAAACGTTTCTGTATAATGAGCCTCTTGTCGCTGGTGCATGGATGGGTTTAGCCGTTAAAACAGATGGAGCTGCTGTAGCCAGCGGTGCCATAACAGATGGCTTAATAAGGGCTAAAGCTCTTGCAGTCTCCGGGATCAACTACAAAGAAGGATGGATACTTATGACAGCCACAACCGTCAAAGTTTTCATCGACGTTTTTATTGGTATCTGGGCTTTCGTTCTTGCCTATATCTGGACAGCTAAAATCAATAAAAGTAAAACCGGGGAAAAACCCTCGGGAAAGGAAATCTGGGATAGATTTCCCAAATTTGTTATAGGCTATGTTCTTACTTTTATAGTTTTTCTTATTCTTTGTCTTAGTTTTCCGGAAACAATCAAAATGGCTAAGATAGCAAGCGAGGAAGGAAATATCTTCCGTCAACTTTTCTTTGTTATGACTTTCTTTACCATCGGAGTGGTATCCAATTTCAAAAAACTTTGGGAAGAAGGTATTGGTAAACTTGCTGCTATTTATATATTATGTCTGTTCGGATTCATTATATGGATAGGATTGCTGATATCATGGCTCTTTTTCCATGGTGCCAAACCTCCTGTTTTGTAATTTAGTTTTAAGAGGGATAAAAATGACAGATAACCCGAAAATTGCAGATGAAATTAAAAAAATGGAATATGAACCACTTGATCCAGTGGAGAAAAAACTAATTTTTTACTCTATCCTGACCGGAGTGATTCTTCTGGGGGTATTAGTTACAATAAGCTATATATTTTTTCCAGCAGTATAGCTTTAAATACATTTCTGATTTTTATTACCCACGACTTAAAAGCCGTGGCTATTCTTGAATTGCCACGAACTTTAGCTCGTGGATATAATAATATATACACAAATCGGCTTTAGCCAAATTCTTTTATTTTATTTATAAACATTTCATATTCCTCTGCAAATGTCTTTACTCTATGATGCTCTTCCTGATTCTTGATATACTCCCTAATTTTATCAACATTTGATCCGCTAACTGATAAAGCAATATACTCATCCTGCCATTCAAATTTTGATTTTGAGATTTTATTCTTGCTTATCCAAAAAGATGATTCTTCCTTAATCATCTGAACAATTTTTGCGATATTTTGTTCACTTCCTAACGAAAGAAGTATATGAATATGGTCTTTAACTCCATTAATTAAATCAATATAAATATCTATTGCCTTGGCATTTGATTTAATATGCCCGATTATTTCAGATATTATTTCTTTGGTAATTAAAGGTTCCCGATTCTTTGTAGAGAATATTAAATGAATCCATATTTTAATATAGGGCATATTTAATTTCTGTCGATTTTGGCTAAAGCCGTCGGTTTGTTTGTTTTATCTTATCCACGAGCTCAAGCTCGTGGATACTTAGTCGTGGCTACTATTATTTATTAAAGCGGAACTGTCCTGTTGAGATAGCCTCTCAATCATTTTATTACGATTATTTTTCCTATAAAAATATTTGATCCTTCTTTTACTTGGATTGTGTATATTCCCTGCGGGATATTAGATAAATCAATATCAACGACATTATTCATTACATTTAAAGGAATAATATCAACTTCTTTGCCCATAATATCAAAAAACTTAATTGCCGTAAAATCAGCATTATCAGTAAATTCAATAGAAATTTTATCACTTGCAGGATTTGGTTTGATTATTAATTTCCCCAAAACACTTCCATCATCAACTGAAACAACAGAAACATTTACCGGGTCAGAAAAATCAGAATAGCACCCGAATCCATTCTTTATTTTCAGCTTATATGTTCCGGATTTTGATGGCTTAAACACATTTTGTGTATTTGTGGCAATCAGCAAATCATTCAAATACCAATCATACTCTGTTGCAGATATTGAAGATATCAGATTATCATTATCCTTTATTATTGATGGTTTCTCTGGTTTAGGATTGACTACTACTTGTTTTTCAGAAGAGTCAATATAATCGTAAAACTGGATGGTTCTAATAAGTTTTATTTTCGCAATACCTGCATTAGTCCAATAAACAATTGCATAGGAATTTTTCTCATTAGTTCCGAGTTTTGCTCCGTTTACTTGCCATTTTAGTGAATAAAGCTGATTATTGTTTGTAAACACAGTGTCGAATGTTCCCTCGCATACATCAGAACTAATAATAATAGGAGGTGGCTCCAACTTCCTGATTTCAATATTTTTTGTCGTGGAATCTTTGCACAATGTATTTGGACTTGTGAAAACAAGTTTTAAATATCCAGTTCCCTCGTCATTCCATCTGACACTTACATCCTTTTTATCATCCGGTCCCTCAATTTTTCCTTTATTTGCTTCCCACTTATAGAATAATAAAGATGAATTAGCACTATATTTGACAAGACATCCTAAGCAAGCTTCCTCACCAGCATTAAATGATGCCTTTGGCAAAGGATTGACAGTAACATCGAAAATTGTCGAGTCAATACAACCGGTAGCCAGATCTTTCTGAACAAGCGTTAACCTGTTTTTACTCCTTACATCCCAAAGCACCTGAACCTGATAATTAGTATTTGAACCCAAGATTGTTCCGTTGTTTGCTTTCCAGTTGTATTCTATACCACTGTCATTTATGGAATAATAATTACCAATTGTATTAAGGCAAACTACTGTATCGCCGGATATAGGATTTTTTGGTCCTTGATATATTGTTACATCATAAGCCAATGAGTCTAAACATAAGGTGGAATCGTTAACAAAAACTACTTTAATAGACCCTTGCCCAACATGATCCCATATTACCGTAACGCTGTCATTTTCTTTATTAGTAAGAATTCTGCCATTTATGACTGACCAGTAGTAAGATAAACTGTCGTTTCCATTTACATAGTAAAGTATTTGTGAATTTATACAAGAATTTGTTTCACCATGAAATTCTACAACTGGTAGTGGATAAACAATCACAGAATATAAGGCTGAATCCCTGCATCCTGTAATTGTGTCAGTTTGAATGACTTTTACAGCATTATTGCCTGCACTGTTCCATTTGACCATAACTGAGTCATTTGTACTCTGTCCGTTAATAATTCCTCCATTAACAAACCATTCTGATTTTACGTTTGGCTTTGGAGTAATTGTATATACAGCTTGAGAGCCAAAACATATCTTTTCATAACCCGAGATTTTAGGCGATGGTAATGGATTAATTACTACACTTTTAGTCAAAGAATCAGTGCAGCCAGTTGAATCTACTGTTTGCTTTAATGTTACAGAACCATTGGGACCCCCTGACCAAATTACCTTGAGAGTATCAGAATTATTAACCCCAGAAATTCTACCCCCGGTAACCGACCATAAATAAGAATTTCCACTCAATCTTGTTGTGGTATAAATAACTGAGTCATTTTCGCATACGGATAAATCCCCCAGAAAATCTGGGTTTGGCAAAGGATAAACGTTAATAATGTTGTTTTTTATCAAACTATCACTACCAATGGCATTAGTAACTTTTAGTTTAACTGAATAACTCCCCGGGGAATTATAAGTGTGACTTGGATTTTGAATGAAATAATCATAAGTGCCATTATTGTCAATATCCCAGCTCCAGCTTGTGGGATTGTTTTCGCTTTGATCGTTAAAATTAACGGAAAGACTTTTGCAGCCCTGAGTGGCTGAAACGTTGAATTTTGCAACAGGTGAATAAGTTACAGAGCAATTCGAACTGTTTAAGGCTTCCATCGGAGAGCGACTGCAACGATTAAAAACCCTGCTGCTATCCATTATATAATTGCCTCCTGCAAGATCGCTATCATAATTTAAAAAACGGCGTTCAACATCA
The DNA here is from genome assembly GCA_964473465.1 of uncultured Hyphomicrobiales bacterium. Lineage (GTDB taxonomy): Bacteria > Bacteroidota > Ignavibacteria > Kapaibacteriales > UBA2268 > CALHRB01. The sequence continues at coordinate 81,438 of CAYYPE010000002.1, read as the reverse complement.
TTGGCAAGTGAATAATACATCACATCATTAGTGCCGCATGAATGTGCGAGGCAATGGCAATGGCCAATTTCATGAAGTGCAACAGACTGGAAGTCAACACAAGCAGTGCAGGTTCTGTTTAAATCGAAATTCCAATTTATTCCCCTCGAAAATATAATATCCATTTCATAGAAAAAAGCTCCTGTTCCACAGTTAGTATAGGCAAATCTTGTTTGAGCTAAAAGCCCTGCCGAAAGATCACAATTCTGATTTGTAAATGTTATTGTATTAACATTATTATAACTCGGACAAGAATCCTGAACAGGGGTAAGTGTGTATCCAAAATTTACATAAGTCCCACATCGCCATGTTTCAAGGGCTCTAAGGAAAGCATTCAGGGCTGCTGTATTCCTCAAAAAAGTCTGGGAAAACCTGAAGGTATAGCCTCCACTACCATTTAAATTAACGAGAAATATGGGTAATGTTTCTGAAGCTGACTGAACTGCATAAGGTATATTCAGAGATGTTGAAGAAGTTCCTACATCGTTTAGTGAATTAACAACCTGAATGGTGCCACTGCAGGCATTTTTTGGAACAATCACCAATATGTCGGTATTTGACCAGTATGGAATAGAAGTAGCTCCCGATACAGTTATATAGTCAATTCCCCCATTATCTGCATTTCTAAATCTAACCGAGCCTCTGGTAGCACCGAAGTCTGTCCCGTTAATTGCTAATATTGAGCCTGTTCCAGCGGTAATGGAGGTAGGAGCAAATGAATTTATTGTTACAAGCGGTTTATCCTTTTTATCTTTTTTTTCATCAAAAAATAAATCATTTTTCTGAATTTCTCTGAATTTTTGCCCTGTTAGTTTCTCGATTAATGAATAAATGGTTTCGGGCAGTCCTTTGTATTCTTTAAAATAATCAGTTGCAATATTATTTAATTTATCATATTTAATAAAACCCTGCTTTGTTGCATAAATTTTATAAAAATTGCCCTTATAGCCGGATAAGCTTGAATATTCAGATTTTTCAAGGCAAAATATTCCATAATCTCCTATTGATAAATTATCATTCGGATAAATTATATGATCGATATCGCCAATTCTTCCTCCCTCAGCCAGAATTTCAATTTCTGTTTCTCGAATACTTCCCTTAAATATCTTAAAAACCTTTACCTTATGAAGCGTTAATATCAAATTTTGCTGATTATTCCAGAGACTAAACTTATCTGTTATTTTTCCCTCGACAATAAGAGATGAATTTCCTACTCTTTCGGGCAAAGGAACTTCGATAATGGGACAGGAATAAGCCTTGGATGTCAAGACAATCAGATTAACAAAAATTACAAATAATAAACGGGTGGGTAATATTGATTTCATTTTTACCTCCTCGCTGAAAAAAAACTGCATTTCTAAAATAAGAAATATTTTTGAAATTCAAAATGTTTTCTTTTCAACAGATTATGGTAATTTTAAGTATTTTTTCCAGATTTTAAATAATTCCCACGTTGCACTTACATCTCGCAGACAGTATTCAGCTATTTCCCGTAATTTTCCTTCCTTGTAAAACTCAGCTACTTTCGAACCGTCTATTCCTTCTGATTTAGGCGATGGAATTCCAAAAGCACGTGTGTAAAAATCAAAATTAAATCTTTTTGTTGCTCCATAACTACTTGGGTTATAGAAAGTAAGTTCATCAAGAAGGTCAATATGTCCGAATCCTGAATAATTATATTTTGTTCCTGCCATCAAATTTTTTGTTGGTCTTATTCCTAAAAGGGCAGAGCGTAGCATAAGGAAAGGAATATCGAAATTTCTACCATTAAAAGTAACAACTTTCGAGTTAATATGTTTTTCAATTAAGTCCCAGAATTTAGCCAGAATAATTTTTTCGGAGGCTATTTCCCATTCAACTCCGTCAGATAAATTTTTTTCTTGCTTAATTGCCTCAACAAAGGAGTCATCTTTTGCATAAGCATATTTCACGATAGTATCAATATCATTGTCATCAATTTTGACATACTGTAATCCAATGCAAACCACTTGAGAGGTTAGGGGATAGAGAGCCATTTCGGATTTTTTTTTCTCAATTTCTTCCTCGTTTTTCGCATTGCGAATCAGGTATTCCTGTTGAGATTCAGAAAAACTTTCCCAATCAAGAGCAACAGTCTCGATATCGAAAACAATATAACTTTCAGCCATTATGAAACCTTTTTCTTCCTAAATACGTCAATTCAAATCTGTTAATCAAAAATTGAAAAACGTTCATTCGTTAAAATTTAACAGAATTTATTAATTTATAAATTTATATTTAACAAAAATAAATAATATTGTTATCTCTAATCATAAAAATGAAAAGAATTTCCTTAATTGTGATATTATTATCAATATCAATCCTGATAATAAGTTGCAGTTCAAGCAAAGTTAGTGAAATTAAGTCAGCCGAGGAAATGTTCAAAAAAGGCATTGAGCTTTTTAATGATAATGATTTGCTCGAAGCCAGTAAAATTTTTGATATTATCAAACTGCAATATCCTGCCAGTCAGTATGCTGACGATGCACAATATTACCTTGGAGAAATCAACTTCAAAAAAGATGAGTTCATTCTTGCGGCTTTTAATTATAATATGCTAAGGCGATTATATCCAAACAGCGAATATGCAAGGATATCAATGTATAAAACAGCTCTTTCATATTATAATTTATCCCCTGACCCCGAAAGAGATCAGGAATATACATTAAAAGCAATTGATGCTTTTCAGGAATTTCAAAGAGCTTATCCTCGTGATTCCCTCTACGAACAGGCTGGGATTTTTATTCAGGAATTAAGAAACAAACTTGCCGAAAAGAATTATAATATTGCTAATCTCTACAGAACTATATATAGCCCAAATGCTTCGATTATTTATCTTGATTTAATTATTGATGACTTCCCCGATACACGGTTCTACGAATTAGCAATTCTTATGAAAATTGAAATATTGATGGAGCAGAATAAATTCGAAGATGCAAAATTTATCATCAATAGTTTTAAAACAAATTTTCCAAACAGTCAGAACCTTGACAAAGTTTTAGCCTTTGAAAAAAAACTGGCTAAATAAGAAAAGATAATTTTTTAAACAATCAAACGTTTGCTGAAATATTAATTTTCTTTAATTTTTGGAGGTTAAATGAAAGTTCGAGATATACTAAAAAATAAAGGTCCTGAAGTTTTTACCATTGGTGAAGAAAAGCTACTGAGGGATGCCGTAGATATTCTTGCAAGAAATAATATCGGCGTGCTGATTGTTATCTCAAGCGAAGGAAAAATCGACGGAATAATCAGCGAGCGAGATATATTGAAAGCTTGTAGCAACAACCCTGACTCTTTCTTGAATTTACCAGTAAAAGACTGTATGACCAAAAAACTTTTAATTGCCGAACCCGATGATGAAATTGATTATGTGCAGAAAATTATGACTGAAAACAGGATTCGACATCTTCCTGTCTTAAATAATAAAATTCTTGTCGGTTTAATCTCCATCGGAGATGTTGTCAAGGCTCAATTGAGCGATAAAATTTATGAAAATAAATATCTTATGGATTATATTAGCGGTAATGTAAGATAAATTAACTTAACTACAAAAACATTGCAGGATTATAGAAAATATCTTGAACCACAAATTATAGCTCAGCTTGAAAATATTGAGTTGAAAGCCCGTCTTGTTGTCGAAGGTTTTATAACAGGTTTGCACCGCTCTCCTTACCACGGTTTTAGCGTTGAATTTGCTGAGCATCGGCAATATCGTCCGGGGGATGAAATACGACATATTGACTGGAAAGTTTTTGGCAGGACAGAAAAATTTTTCGTTAAGCAATTCGAGGAGGAAACAAATTTAAGAAGCATTTTATCTGTTGATTCAAGTGCTTCTATGGGTTTTGCTTCCAAAGGGAATATTTCAAAATTTGAGTATTCTACCTATCTGGCAGCTTCCATAGCTTATATGCTTATCAAACAACGTGATGCAATCGGACTGGCTCTTTATGACACTAAAGTCCAGACATATCTGCCCCCCCGCTCAAAACCATCGTATATTTATGAAATTCTTAAGGCTCTTGTTGCTACAAAACCAGCAAATGAAACCGGAACGTCCAGAGCACTAGATGAATTGGCAGAAAGAATAAAAAGGCGTGGCTTGGTTGTGATTTTTAGTGATTTTTTTGATGACCCACAATCAGTCCTAAATGCTTTGAAACATTTCAGGCATAAAAATCACGAGGTTATCGCCTTTCAGGTTCTTGATCCACGCGAGATTGACTTTAAGTTCGGTCCCGGTGCCACCTTTAAAGATATGGAAACCGGAGAAGAAATGATAACTCAGCCTTTCCAGATTCAAAAGACATATTCAATGGCTATCAGGGATTTTATTTCCTATATTGAAACCGAATGCCACAATCATAATATCGAATATCAGCTGATAAATACCTCAGAGCCTTTTGATAAAGCTCTGAGGGAATATTTAACGAAAAGAAACAGAATGTAAAAAAATTGGATAAAGAAAATATTGGTTTAACTATTCATCTTTCTTTTTCTTGAATTGGTCGAATATATTAATTCCTGTGGCATTTTCAATGATTTCTCCGATTGAAAAAACTGCTCCCGGAACCTGATTGATTAAATTATCAACGCCACCCTTGCTATTACCTGAGCCTGTATCAATTATGCTAAGTTTGTCAATCTGCAATCCCTTAACTGTGCTTGTTATTTGCTCTATAATCTTAGGCAAATTGCTGAGGACAAAAACTTTTTCGCCTTCTCCATTTGATTTCAGGTAAACATCCAGCATTTGACCCAAAATTTGTATTTGTGCTTCGCCGTTGGCAACTATCGAAGCTGCACTACCACGTGCTTCGAGTTCCATAGCTTCTTTTTTGGCTTTTGCCGGTTCAATAACATCTGCAAGAAGTTGTTTTCGTTGCAGTTCAATACGCTCCTGCTGAACTTCCTGTTCAAAGACGACTTTAGCTTTTTCGCCTGCAATTTCTGCTTCTCTTTCCTTGATCACTGCATCTTTTTCGAGTTCTGCCTTTTTGATTCTTAGGAAATTACGCTCTGTTTCTATTTGAGTTTGGGCTTTGGCATTATAAATTTGAACATTTTGCTCTGTTTGTATTTTAGCAGTTTCAATTTCCTGCATAGCTTTTGCTTTAGCTTTTTCGGAGCGTTCTAAGGCTTCGGCATTTGCGGCATTAACTTCAGCTTCTCTAATAGCATTTGCAATTGATATTTTCTGTTGAGCAAGAATTTGTGCTGTTTCGATTTCTTGTTTGGCAACAGCTTTTGATTTTTCAGCTTTTTCGAGAGAGAGAGCGTCTGCAGCCTCGGTTTCAGCTCTTTTGTTCGCATTTGCAATCATAATATTTTGCTCAGCGAGTATCTGGGCAGTTTCGATTTCCTGCTTGGCTTTTGCTTTAGCTTTTTCTGCTCTTTCGAGAGCTAAGGCTTCTGCTTCTTCGGCTTCAGCCTTTTTATCTGCTTCTGCTTTTCTTGCTCGTGATATAACATCGGCTGTCTTCTGGCGTCCAATTGAATCCAAATAACCCGCTTCGTCAGAAATGTTTGTTATTTTTAATGTATCTAACTTCAAACCAAGCTGCTGAATATCATTATGAGCTTCTTCAATAAGGCTTTGAGCAAATTTTAATCTGTCTTCGTTTACTTCTTCAGGAGTAAGAGTTGCAAGGACGCCTCTCAGATTTCCTTCCAGTGTATCTTTTGCAATCTTGTGGATATGTTCCATTGACATAGTCAGGAATCTTTCAACGGCATTGCCGAAAGCAGGCTCTGATGAGTCAATTTTTATATTTGCGATAGCATTTACAATGAGTGGAATACCCCCCTTTGAATAGGCATTTTTTATCTGCAGCTCAATAGGAATTGTTTCGAGCGAAATTCTTGAAGCTTTTTCAATTAGTGGCATTTTTATAGCACGACCTCCAGAGATAACCCGATAGCCAACTATTTCTCCGTTTGGCAATCTTCTTTTGCGTCCCGAAAGGACAATTACTTCGTTTGGCTGGGCAATAAGCAATAATTTGCTTATGGCTGTGAAGATTACAATTATAGCAACAACTGCAACTACTGCTATAATTAAAATTAATGATTCCATAAACTATCCTTTATTAATTAAAAATCAATTTTTTCAACGATTGCTATATTCTGCTGAATATCGGTAATAAGAACTTCTTCTCCCGATTTAATGGATTCTGTTTCATCGGTTTCAGATTTAATTGCTATAAGCTCAATAAGTCTGCCACCAAAATTAACAAGAATTTTTCCTTTATTTCCTCCGACTATTTCCATTTCTACCTTACCTGTTCTGCCAATCAGGTTGTAAATATTGACTATTTCGCCGGTTTCGCTTGATTTGAAGTATTTCATCAGCTTGAAACCAAAAACATAGGAGAGTATCCCAATACCAAAGGAACTTAGAAGGGCAATAATATAATTTATATCAAAAAGGGTGAGTAAAGTGCCTGTTAAACCAAAAAAAGTTAAGAAATAAATGAAATTTCGAAAGCTGAAAAATTTCACTGTTTCAGTTGCATTAACATTATGAGTATCAGCCTGATGTAAATCGTGTGAAGAGAAATGACTGTCTGTATGAACATCTGCACTATACTCCAGTTCATGTTCAATTTGAAGTTCTCCCGAATGGTCGATTGTTGAATTATCGTGTGTTCCGCTAAGAAGAGAAAAAGCAAGAAGCCCACCACCAATAATCAGACAGACAAGAAAAAGTGTTAGCATTTATCGGGCAAAAAGATAATCTTGAAAAAAGAATCTTAACAGTAGTCGGCGTGGCGGGATTTGAACCCACGACCCCTTGCACCCCAAGCAAGTGCGCTAGCCGGGCTGCGCCACACGCCGATTATTTTAGAATTACAAAATTGCAACTTTTTTTTGTCTTTTCCAATTTTTTCATTCTAAGCATGATTTGAAAATTTCTTCAATTTCTGAGAAATTCGATTTGTTTTCCCCTATATATTCATAATCATTCGAAAAAGGTTTCCTTTTGTAATATTTATCATATTTCTCATGGACTTTTGCAAGTTCAGATATACTATTAATTACAAATTCAATTTCCTCATTTGTGTTTATAGGATGGAAAGAAACTCTTACCCAGCCAGGTTTTATAGAAATATCCCCGAGATTGATTTTTTCAGTTATCCTCTTTGATTTTGAAAAATCAACATTCAAAAGAATATGTCCATAAGTTCCGGCACAAGAACAACCGCCCCTGCTCTGGATTCCATAAACATCATTCAGCAGGCGAACCATAAAATTATAATGAATATTTTCAAAATAGAATGAAAAAATCGGTAAACGGTTTTTAATATTATCAGCTAAAATTTTAATATCGGGAACCTCCGGAAGTTTGTTCCAAGCCAGATGCAGTATTTCATCTTCTCTTTCTCTTATATTTTCTGTTCCCATCTGCTCTTTCAACTTAACAGCAAGTGCTGCCCTGATTGTCTGGAGAAAAGGGGGTGTTCCGCCATCTTCCCTTGCTTCAATGTCGTCCACAAATTTATGTTCGCCCCATGGATTGGTCCATTCAACAGTTCCACCTCCGGGATTATCAGGCACATTATTTTTGTAGAGTTTTGAATTAAAAATTAACACACCGCTGCTCCCGGGTCCTCCAAGAAATTTATGAGGTGAAAAAAATACAGCATCAAGATGAGCACCGGTTTCTTCCGGGTGCATGTTTATTTCAATATATGGAGCAGAAGCAGCAAAATCTACAAAGCAATAACCTCCGTAAGAATGAATTATTCTGGCTATTTCTTTATAAGGAGTAAATACGCCAGTTACGTTTGAACATGAAGTAATGGCAGCTATTTTTAATTTTCTATCCTTATATTTTTTGATAAGTTCTTCAAAATGATTCAAATCGGTTAAACCATCATTATCAAGACCGATTATTTCAACATCAGCAATTGTTTCGAGCCATGAAGTCTGATTGGAATGATGCTCCATACTTGATATAAAAATAACAGGTTTATCAACGCCGGAAATATAGACATAGGATTTAAAGCTTTCGTGAAGCCTGAGCCCAAGAATCCTTTGAAATTTATTAATTACCCCCGTCATTCCTGAACCAGCACAAATAATCACATCATCTTTATCAGCATTAACATGCTTTTTTATTATTGATTTTGCAAGATGATATGCTTCTGTCATTGTTGTGCCGGTTACCGTTGTCTCTGAGTGAGTGTTGCCAAGAAAAGGACCGAGTTTATTGGATATAAATTCTTCGATAGGTCTATACAGACGTCCGCTTGCTGTCCAGTCGGTATAAATTAACTTTTTTTCTCCGAATGGACTTTTAAAGATATGATTTATTCCAATAGTATTATTTCTGAATTTCTTAAAATAATTTTCCATAGCAATCAATATTGAGGGAACACTTTCTGTGCCAGATTCATACTGTAATGAAGGGCATCAAAATTTATTCCCGTTTCGATGCCCATATCCTGAAAATAAAAAATGATATTCTCAGTGGCAATGTTTCCAACAAGGTGATAAGCAGAAAGCGGGCAGCCACCATATCCCCGTAATGCCCCATCGAATCTTCTACAACCGGACTGATAAGCAGCCTCAACTTTTTCTTTCCATGTGTTTGCAGTGGAATGAAAGTGGGCTCCAAATTCAATTTCAGGATATTCATTGATGAATAAATTGAAAATATTATTGATAACTTCGGGAGTTGAGAAACCGACAGTATCTGAAAGAGCTATATATTTGATGCCCATAGATTTAAGCTTTTTGATATATTCATTCAAAAGATCTATTGACCATTCATCACCATAAGGATTACCAAAAGCCATAGAAAGATAAATAACCAGATTTTTATTATACATATCGCAAAGCTTATGCACTACATTTATTTCTTCGATTCTTCCCAAGGATTCTTTGACAGATGCATTAATGTTAAGCATTTGAAAAGATTCAGAGATTGAAAATGGAAAACCTAAATATTTTATTTCCGAAAATTGACATGCATCCTTTGCTCCTCTGAAATTTGCTATAATAGCTAATAGTTTTGTCCCTTCGGGATCAAGTTCTAACATTTTTAGAACCTCTGCAGTATCTTGCATCTGGGGTATTGATTTAGGAGAAACAAAACTACCAAAGTCAAGCGTATCAAATCCAATCTTTAATAAAGAATTAATATATTCAGCTTTGATTTCTGTTGGAATAAACTCGTGAATACCTTGCATCGCATCACGTGGACAGTCCACAATCTTAATTTTGTCCATAAGTTAAAATAAAAAAACAAAAATAATGTTTCGTTTTAGTCTGCTTTCTATTGTTTAAGTGTCTGATTTTTAGTATTTGTAAGAATTCATTAATAAATAACTTCTTGAAATATATCACTATTATTTTTTATAATTTATTAAAATTTAACAAATTTATGATATTTTTATTTTTGGGATTCAGACGAAACATTTATTCGTTAAATATTACTATATCCTCTTTGGAATATATTTATTGAAATTAAGAAAGCTATAATTATAAGATGTTAAGATGCTGAAAGACTTATGATCGCTTTATTTCCAGAAAAATATTAAAAGAATTATTTATATCTGAAACAATTATGAAAAAGATTACAATAGCAACATTCAATTGCGAAAATTTGTTCCGAAGATTCAAATTCAGCTCGCAAGCATCTCCTGAAAAAATAGAAAAAGCGATTAAGAATGGATTTATTATTGACAGAGCCCTTTTCGAAATCATCCCTGATACAGAAAAAGCTTTTACAGCTAAAGCAATTCTTGATTGCAAAGCAGACATTATGGCACTGGTTGAAATCGAAAATTTAGATACTCTGAAAGATTTTGTAAGCACTCATCTTAAAAACAAGGGATACAAATATAATTTGCTTATTGATGGAAACGATCCTCGTTTCATTGACGTAGCATTTATCAGCAAGATACCTTTTGATTATGTTATAACACATCAATACATAAAATCTTCAAATAAAAAGGATTTTGTATTTAGCCGGGATTGCCTTGAAGTAAAGTTTACTATTGATGGCGAGCCACTTTACCTGTTCATTAACCATTTTAAGAGTATGTTTGACAAAAAAGACCCGAAAAACGGTAGAAAGAATACTGCTTCAAGAAGAAAAGAACAAGCCAGAGCAGTGGTTAATATACTCAAGTCAAGGTTTGGTGATGATCCCGGCAATTCTAACTGGATTGTATTAGGAGATTTGAACGACTATCCATCTTCTGACTCTTCATTAAATGTATTACTTGATAACCCATGGATTGATAATATAATTTTTACAAGACTGCCAGATAGCGAACGCTGGACTCATTATTGGGATAAATCCTCGGTTCCGGTTGATGAAAGATACAAGCAACTGGATTATATACTCCTATCCAAAAAATTAGCGGAAGAAAACATTTCAGAGCTTCCTGTTATCATCAGGAAGGGATTATGTCTCAATGCCAGCAGATACGACGGTTACCGATATCCCGGCATAGGCAAAAGCAGACCTGCAGCAAGCGATCATTGCCCAATAGACATTTCTCTTAAGATTTAAATAAAAGATTGACAGGTTATGTTATTATATAATTTTCAGGATAATTTTTTCCTGCAAAGTAATCAAATTTCTTTTCATTGTATTAATACTATCTAAATCATTAATTAATACATATTAGACTGAACATTAACCTAAACTTAAATAAAATTTTAATGATTTAGTTGTATTTTAAACCTGTAATTAATTCGAATTTCATTTCTATCATTTTCAATATGATTATCAACTTCAAAGGAGTATCGAAGGTATTCAAGGGGATAACCTGCCCAAAGTCGAACTTGCTGAAAAACGACACCAAATAAAAAAGTAAGCAACAGGTTTGCTGAAAACTGTAAAGAGTAGGCATAATTAAATCCAGGAAAGTTATGAAAAAAATTAAACTTATAGTAGAATTAAAGCATTCTGCTACACTTGAACAAGCAAGTCATGAATTAAGTATGACAGATCAAAGTGCATTTTCAATGAAATCAGTTTTTGAAAGCAGTTTTTTTACTGTTGATACTGAGTTCGGAGTTGCGGAAAATCCAAATCTTGTAAGTATGAATCCCGATTTCTTATCTACTGCAAGATACGAATCGAGCGGTGAATTTACAATTGATCCACAGGTAGAAAATAATACATATATATTGCGAGGTGAGGTAGATGAAGAAAATTTGGAATCATTCGAAGCAGAAATGGCAGCTAATAGTGATGTTGTAGGCATTTATTCTGACGTTTCTATCGAACCTCAACTGGTATGTCCGGGCAGTGCACCTGTTGGAAATTCAACAACTGTTGAAAATTTGCTATGTGTTCCGGGTATGAAAGCAAAAGGTATGACAGGACAGGGTGTTTATGTTGCTATTGTTGATACAGGTATCAACATGAGCTATCTTAATTCAAAAGGAAAAAATCCGGGATTTAATGCAGCATGGAGCTGGAAACCTTCTTCATCTTCTGTTACTCCCGGCAATGCTCCCGTCGGACATGGAACCATGTGCGCTTACGATGTTTGCATCGCAGCCCCTCAATGCACTTTGTTGGATATTGCTTTATTGACTACTCAAGTATCTGGTCCAACAATCATGTCAGGCTTTTTGTCTGACGCAATTAAAGCCTATGACCATTTAATCAAATTTTTCACAAGAGTAAAAAGGCCGGGAGAAAATCCTTCATTGGTGGTAAATAATAGCTGGGGAATGTTTCATCCCAGCTGGGATTTTCCTGTTGGACATCCCGGAAATTTCAGTCACAATCCTAATCATCCTTTTAATTTAATAGTTAAAAAACTTTCTCAATTAGGTGCTGATATTTTGTTTGCTGCTGGTAACTGTGGGCCTGAATGTCCCGATAGTCGTTGCAAAGGTGTTACAAATGGCGGTATTTATGGTGCTAATTCATCTCCATATGTTACGACGGTTGCTGGTGTGGCAACAAATTTTGATAGAGTTGGTTATTCGAATAAAGGACCGGGTTGTTTAACTGACAAAAAACCTGATATAACAGGTTATACACATTTTTCTGGAAGTGGTGTTTATTCTTCTGACGGCGGAACTTCTGCTGCCTGTCCTGTAGTTGCCGGGGTTTATGCTGCAATTAGAACAAGACGTCCTTTTAATCCCGGTTCTGCTATTACTTCACCTGCTTCAATCAAGAATTTAGTAACAAGCACAGCCAAAGATTTAGGGGCAACAGGTTGGGACTATTACTATGGCTATGGTGTTGTTGATGGATGCAAAATAATTAAGAAGCTTTTCCCGGTTCTAATTTCAATTTGCCAGAAATACCCAAAAATTTGCGAACTGATGAAGAAAGATAAATTAAAATTCGATGACATTTGCAAAAAATATCCTATTATTTGCAAAGGAATTAACAGAGATGATTTTATTATCCCAAAAGATATTCCTCTTGAAACATTCGAGAGCGAAATGAATTATGATGTTAGCGAACCTAATTTTGAATACCTTTTAGATATGTTGGAAATGGTCTTGGGCGGCAGCCCTGATTTTGATGTTGCTGATGCCGAACTCTCTGAAAATCCTGAAGAAAAAGATTGCAATTGTGGTAGTAAATAATCGTGTATAATTTTAAGTAAAGTTCGGAATGTTTTATCATAACAAACCGGACTTTACTCCTGTTTCAAAAATATCATTTATTGAAAAACATGGATAAGCACTATTTATTGATGACAATTCAATGGAATAAGGACGAGGAACTAAATTTGGATACCTTGGCTGCTCATCTTGGTGTTTCTGTTGATAGTTTGGATAAAGAATTTGGTATTGTCAATGTTGATCTTGAAAACAAAATTTTTTCTTATCAAATTGATGAAGCCGTATTGGACAAATTAAGAAAAGATAGTAACTATAACGGTCCTTATTCAAACCCTAAAATTGAGCCGTTTGGTTTAGAAGAATAAGTAAGTTTATTTTGCTTTTCTAAGCTAAATAGTTCATTGTTTTTTCGAGGAAAAACTCAACCTTTTTGTGCTCTAAATTAAAAAAACAAACAGGCTGTCTTTTGTTCAAAGGCAGCCTGTCCTTTATATTAAGGTTTTAAAGCAGTTTAATTTTTGATGATTTTTATTGTTTTAATTCCAATGTTTGTTTTTATATTGCAGAAGTAAATACCCGAGAGCAAATGTGATAAATCCATTTCAATGTCATGCTGTCCCGCCTGATAATATTTATTTTCATTGGTAGAAACCTTGTTGCCTAAAATGTCAAGTAATGAAATTTCTATGTTTGACGGCAACGGCAAAGATACATTTAGCTTGATTTTTCCAACCGTTGGATTAGGTGAAGTTGACACAAATATAGCATTGAGTAAATCATTAAAATGTTCAACAGTGAGCGGGTCATTATTAACTGCAAGGTCATCAATAAACCAGCCGGCTTTATTTCTTAAAGGATTGGAAACCAGTCTGAAAGATATATAAATTATATCACCTTCATATTTTTCAAGGCTTCTGCCTTCGGAAAACCATTTGGCAGTCTTCGGATCATCAACAAAATCTTTTGAACGGCGATTGTCGAACCATAGTAAATCTTCCCAATTCTTTAAATCTTTTGAAACACTCAAGACGCCATAATCTCCGGTTGAGTCAATTATACAGATGTGTTTGAAACTTAAAGTTGTATTCATTGGTTGAACAATAACAGGAGCAAATATAACCTGATTGTCTATTCTGTTTCCATAGTTCTCGTTTGGTGAATCAGTGAAAGAGAAATCAGGAGTATAAGAAACTTCACTTGTTTTGCCCCATTTTTGCTCACCGGTTGATTCTAAGTAATTCGGAATTAATTGGGCATTGTCGAAACTTTCACTGAGTGTGGTCAAAGGAGAGCCTGCGTATGCAAGGATTTCTTCTGAATACTTACTCTTTGTTTCAATAGTTCCTCTTTTACCAACAGCTAAAATCTTTAACTTATAGAATTTTTCTGTTGGCAACTCAATTACAGCTTCTGAAAATTCTCCAGCCTGTATGTTTGGCTTATTAATTTGAACTACTAACTTATCCTCATTATAAATTTCAATTCTTTCAAAGTCATGGAAAAACGAATTGTCAATATGCTCAGTCGGATTTTTCCAACGCAGTCTGACCCCGTTAGCAACAGGATAAGGTGATAAATCTGTTGGGGCTTTTGGTTCGAGAGCACCTCCGGCAGTAAGAGAAATATAAACGAACTCGCTTTCAGAATTATCTTCAGATTTAGTTTTTAGTGAATAATTATAAATTTTGCCATCTTCAATATTATTATCAGTATAGGTTTGAACTCCTTTATCCACCTCGCCAATTTTATTATTATCCCTATAAACAAGAATTTTAAAATTGCCAAGATCTCCTCCAAGACCGTTCTTTTGGGGATCAACCCACTTTAAAACAATTGAATTCTGAGATGGAATTTCGGCTTGCAGGTTAGTAGGTGGATTTGGTGCTGTGGACATTATAGCAGTGTAAAGAAAATTTGTCCAGAAGTTCCCTTGTGGATTTGATGGCATCCAGAAACAGGGATATACCTTACCATTATAAGCAACAACAGATGAATAATCGCCCCAGTAATAGTTACCCTTTCCCTGATATGAAACATCCGATGGATCATTGATATACCAAGTTTGTGGGGTTATTCTAATATTTTTGAAATTTAATCCATCAAATGAAATTGCAAGGTAAGCATCAACGCCTTTGTTTTGAGGGTCGTTTTGAGAGCTATAGTATAGCACAGCTATTAAACCAGTTTTTGGATCTACTGAAATTGCAGGGAAAAAGACATCATTACCAAGTGAGTTATCATCAATTCTTATCTGATCAGACCATTTATTACCACCATCAGTCGAATAGGTGTAGAAAATACCATTATTTCCATCGCTACCCTTACCGGATTGAACTATATAAACCCATCCTCTTCTGGGTCCATTCGAGCAATCAACTGAAATAGCTGGATAGGATGAAATACGGATGTTTTGCTTATCGGGAAGAACATTTCTGCCGCTTTCAGAATTGACAATACCATGGTTTCTTACGGTTTGTGCCAAAACAGGAGCAGGCAGCCATCTTTTGCCCCCATCTGTCGATTTTTGAACCATAGCATTAGTTGTGTTATTATTTCCACGGGACTGCCATGCAACATAAAGCTCACCATCGGGTCCGACAACAGGAGTAGGGGATTGTGTGTTATCAGTTCCTCCGGGAATTAGTGTTATTGTTGACCAATTTTCTCCTTCATCTTTTGAAGATGAAAAGCAAATGCCTGCGTTAACTCTGAATCTTTTCCATGTTACGTAAAGAGTGTTCTTGTATGGAGAATTCTCCTGAACATCACAGGCTATCATGTATCTGTCGTGAAAGGGTTGCGATACGGTTCCGTTTGTTTCCAATGCTACCGGGATAGCTTCTTGCCATGTTTTGCCGCCATCAGATGAACGACAGACAAAAACTCCATTGTCGCCTTCCAGATCATCATCTGGAACTTGGGCGAAGCCGAAAGAATAAAACATATTTCCTTTTGTGTCAAAAGCAAGACCCGGATCGAAGTTTGTCATACCTCCCTGAGCTGGTCTTTTAATCCAAAGATCCATGTTTCTTGGTGTGGTAGATGTTTTCCATGTATTTCCTCCATCTGTAGTATAGTAAGCAGCCATACGATAACCGGAAGATATGTCATTATATCGGTAATCGTTTGAAGAACCAACAATTTGAAGTGGATTCATTGGATTAATTGAGACCCATGTCTCTGACTGATGGCCTGAATTTCCCGACATATTGATTAAATTAACCCCCGTGGGAGACATTAAATTATCGGGCAGTTTTTGCTCGATGAAAGCTTCCGGGGGAAGCTTGCCAGCTTTGTAGTAATCTTTCATCCTCATTATTTGAGGCTTACCATATTGTTCAACATCAAGACTGGGAGGTAACTTCCTGCCGTCTATCTGCGAAAATAGGTTTATTGTGAGAAAGACATTTATCACAATAATAAAAAAAAGTAATTTCTTTGTCATCTTTTTTCCTTGAAAAAATATTTATACATAACTATCTTGAATCTCTTGCTTCATTATATAGCATGGTGTTTGATGGATCTAAATAAATAAGATCATTAAACACTTTTTTATCTTGATATCCTTTAAATATGGAAGCTAATTCCTGTGCCTTGGAATCAAAAAACAACTGAAGCAACACACTTGGACCGGTTAGCTTGTTTTGTTTGAAAGCTGCCATATCAGCGATAATGCCAGCTAATGCTTCAGTGGCTTTTTCCTTGTTAAATGCCATTCTATCAAGGCCATCTACATAATAAGCAAAGATTAATTTTCTGAAATCTTCATATCTCATGTCTGTTAGTTCAGTCACGAGATTGTATTTTGTAAATTCTCCGGGCTGGGAAAAAGTTTTAAAACCGGGAATTTCGTTCGAAGCACCCAGCTGGAAAATGCTTTTTGCTTTGTCGTATTCCTTTGACCCGTCTAACTCTCCATAAGTGTCCTTATCCATTCCAATTACCAAAAACATATAGTAATCTATCATGCTCGAAATGCGATCGAACCTTAGCATATTAAAGGATAGAAATGCTCCGAGCCCATATTCAAACGACCAGTTATCTTCAATCATTCTTAGAGCAATTGACTGTCCTGAATTTTCCTCAGGTCCATCGAGGAACCTCTTGGATATCAGAAACATTCTTGCAGAATACCTGCCGTTTCGCCCGCCAGATAAATATATATTTATTTCAACAGGAATTTTGGGTCCTTCCCATTTTTCGCCAGTGAATGACTGATTGTTTATATAGCTCATCAAATCTCTGTCGAAATTCGCAACGTTGTTTCTGGCTTCAAATTCGAGCTGTTCCATATTTACAATAACATTTGCCTCAATTTCCTGAGAAAACAAAGAAAATGAAGTAAGAAGGAAAAATATGCCGATAATAATTCTAATTCTCATTTTAATCTCAATTTATTAATAATTGACGTTTTTAATTTAAAAAAATTAATAGAATTATTGAATAAAAATAATGAATGCTATACAATCAAATTGCATAGCATTCAAAAATTAAAAAAACATCTAATTACTTGATTATAACGAAACTTCTGCTTTCAATATTATATGGAGTTTTTAACCTGATATGATAGGTTCCTGAGTTAATCTCCCTTAGATTCAGAGATATTTCCTGATACCCCATTAAATCAGGATTAAATTCAAACACTTTGACAACTTTTCCCAGAACATCAAGTATTTCGAAAATATTATTCTCACGATTACCTATGAATACTGATAAATTCATATTATCTGTGTTAACAGGATTTGGATTGATGCTTAATATAGAAGATGCTTTTGATAGCTGAATTGACCTTCCACCGGTAAAGCAGGTTCTGAATTCCTGAACGAGCGTGTCTCTTTCGGTAATTAAACATCTGTCACCACCATCATGAGTGATTGTATAAGCAATTAAATTTGTGCTAATTACATCAGATAAGTATGAATCGAGCGTAAATTCAAGATTAGCAGTCAACGGGGAAGGTTTCGATGTCCCGATACCGTCAAATCGCAATTCTCCGGGTTTTACTTCGACTGAAGTCCAGCTCCAGTTTGGTATATCGGATTTGACTTGATTTGATTTGTTAAGCGAAAATGTTCTTAAATTATAATTCAAATAAACAGAAAGTTTACTAACAGCCTTATTATAATCGGGTATGTCAATTTTGATTTTAAAATCAATTGGTTTACCGGGGACGGTATCATTATTTGACACACTAATAAATTTGGAAATCAGTGGTATCACATTCCCTATTCCTTTTAGAGGGATATCCTGATCTCCAGATGATGTTTTCAGCGACAACACGGCATTATAATTTTTCTTTGTATCGGGGCTGAAAATAACGATGATATTACCTTTTGTATTCGCAGATATTGTCGAAACAGCAGGTTGCTTAATGCTAAAATAATTTTTATCGTCACCGGTGATTGTCATATCATTTATTGTCATCTCAGTCGGGGCGTCATTGTCAATTGTTAAAGGTAGTTCTTTTGTTTCGCATGTCAGAACAGATCCAAAATCTAAAGGCACAGGTGAAACATTCAAACCAAGAGCCAGACCAGAAACATTGATTGTATCAATATAATTTGCAACTGGACCGGGACCTCCGTCGTGTTTAATCAAAAGTTTTATACTCTTGTTTCCACTTGTTTGAGGATTGAATATCATAGGAACATTAAAAGTTCCGTTATTTTTACTGACAGTTATATTCTTTGTAACAGCACCAACATCAAATTTGAAGTCAGGATTGTTTGGCATAACAATATCAGTTATAAATAGATCCATTGTTGAGCTTATGTTTGTAATTGTCAGGTTTTTATTGGAAGTAGCCTGAACTTTTGTTGCATTGAAAACAACATCCGGGGCAACTAATTTGGGAACAGAGCCAATACCAGTCAAAGTTCCGCTAAAAGTGTTTGTGCTACCTTCAATCTGAACATCAATATAATTTGTTAAAGGTCCCTCTTTGTCGGGAGTGAAACTCACCGGTATGCTAATATTTGTTCCGGGATTAATGGTTAAAGGAACTGAGGGAAAAGTTGCCTTAAAAATATTATTAGAGCCATCCTGTAACTTAATACTTGTGATTTTAATAGGAATAGTTCCATTATTTTCAATAACATAAGTAGAATCGTTTATTGTGTTGATTCTTCTGTTTTTCCAATCAAGAACAGGAAGCGGAAAATCATTTTGAACTGCATTTCCGGTTAATTTAGTTGAATGAGGTCCACATACGTTAGGAATATAATATGACAGAATAGCAGTCTTAGTTCCGGCGGTTACAGGTTTGAACCTAACTGTTACCTCGAGACAGGCACCCGGAGCAAGGTTGAAATTACCCCCACCCTTTATAATCTCGAATTCATTTTCATTGACACCTTCGACTTTTATTTGACCTGAAATAGGAACAGCAGTAGTATTTTTGAACATACATTTGTCATTTTTATCTGAAGTTGTCATTATTGGAATTGTACCAAAGTTTAATTCCGCAGGATAATCACCTCCGCATGGGGCAACAAGGCTAACGTCAGGTGGTTTGCAGGGGTCGCCTTCCAACGAAAAAATTGTTTCGGTGGACACATCAGGAGGAGATTTAACGTAATCAATGGTTATATCGAGTTTTTCACCTTTTTTAAGTGTAAATGGGATTGTCTTCAATCCAAAATTTACTGTGTAGTCGCCATTATCTGGTAAAAATTTATATCCTGTTATTGTAAAATCAGAATATTTTGAATCCAGTGAAATCTGTCTCTGTGTTGTGCCAAATCCTTTTCTTCCAAAAAGCAATTGCAAAGGAGTAACTTCAAGATTTGTGATACTTTCGGGCGGAGCAACATAAGAAGCATTTACACTATCGGGAATCCTCTTGAAGACAAGCTTAATGTTCCTTTGCCTGCTGGCTTCATTACACCCATAAGGAGCAATCCACGAAAGCTGACAGATATTTCTGCTCTGAATATCACCAACAATTTGACGATAGGCTTTAATCAAATTATCTTTGGTGAAAACAGAGTAGGATTTTCCACCCGTGCTGCGGCAAATATACTCAATATCCATATTAAGTCCTGCAAGAAGGAAAATTGAATAAACCGAGATTTTCTCACGGTTTGCCCATCTGACAATGCTATCAACCTGTGTTTGTGTAAAAGTTCTTTCAGGCTCTCCGTCTGAAAGAAAAATAATCACTCTTCTCAAATCTTTTGACTGTGTCATCAAAGAAGGAATAGCTCCCTTAGGATCTTTTTCCCTGACAAATGGGACAAAAAAGTCTGTTGTGCCGCCAGCAACAGTCAGTTGCTGTTGAACCCAAGTATATAATGGGGTTTTAGTCGTAAAAAAGCCACTATTCCCGTAAACATCGCCACCGAATTTCAGGAAACACATAGTCGAAGGAGGGTCAATTCTGATAGAATCAAGAAAAGCATAAGCTCCGGTCCTAATCCAATCAATTCGCTTTTCGCCACTTCCAACATCCCAACCCATTGAACTGCTTACGTCAAAAACCATAGCTATGGCAACCGGTGGGAAAAAGTCAGCCTTGAAACAATCAACTTTTAAGGTTGCATCTAAATTTTTTCCGTTTTCCCACAAATCAAAATCATCGGGAACAAGATTTGCATAATCATTACCTGCCTGATCACGGGCAAAAACAATTCCATTAACAGACGGAAATTTACTTGCGTCAATATTATAAATATTGAATCCCTGAGCGTTTAAGATTTCCGGAAAAACAATAAAAATCTGAAGCAGGATAATTAAAAATATTATAGGATTTCTTTTGAGCATTTTATCACCTTTTATCTTGTATTTTATTCCGTTTAAATTATAATAACACATTTTAGTTACAAAAAGTTACAGTAATTCTGAAAAAATAATTTTTTTCACGTTACAATATAATACTTAATCCAAAGTTTTTTTATAATGTTTTATTTGATTTAAATGTAGTATAAAGAATAATTAATTTGTGATTGATAACACTACAAAATTTTCTTTGAGATTGAAAAATATGGTTAGAATTTTAGGTTTGTTTTTTTTAATATTATTCTTGTTTATAAACGGAAGCCTTGAATCTTATTCAAACAGATGCAGCGATACTCTGATGCTTGATGGCTCAGAACAACTTGTATCCTATGGTATTGATACAACAGGAGTGTGGTGGGCTTTAACAAAACCCTACTCAAACTCCTTCAGGATGACAATAAATGGAATTCAATCCGAGCCGCTTCTTGATGTCAGGTCATTCGAAATCTCTCCTGATGGGGACAACTGGGCTTTTTTTGGTCGGGACAACACACAATGGAATATTTATACAAAAGATAAGAAAATCGCTGTTCCATCAACAGCCGAACCGACTGAGTTGAGATTCAGTCCTTCGGGGAAAGTTCTTGCTTATGCTTATACAGAGTCCGGACTTGAAACAATTGTTTATGGTGATAAAAAAATGAAGGTTTATCAGAGAGATGGTCGCTTTTTTCTTAACTATTGGGGAAACAGAATTGCATTTACCGGTTACAGAAGCAGCAAAAAAACAATAGTTATCGAAGGAAAGGAAAGCCAGCTCTTTGACGATATAATTCCGATTGGTTTCTGGTATGATAATACTTTTATGTATGCAGGAAGAAATGGAAATCAATGGGAAATCTACCAATCCGAGAAAAACATTTCGGAAGCTTTGAAATTTATCGGAGATGTCAGCATCAATCGTGATGGAACCTGTGCTGCGGTAACTGCCGGGAGATTTTCCAACGATATGGTTGCTTTTCTGATTTCCGATGATTATTATGAACCTTTGATTGGCAAACCTTATGATGCTATTGAAGGTTTGATTTTGCATCCATCCTTGCCAATGCTTGCTTATAAAGCCCGAGTCAGCTCCAAAGAGTTAATTGTTTTCAGCAGCACAGAGTATTCTGGCGGCAGCTCCTTTACTGGCAACCCAATGTTCACCCATGATGGATCGGAGCTATATTTTCTTGGTTGTGACCTTGATTGCTTTTTTAATGTCAGCGGTCAAAAATTCAATGTTAATGAAAGCAAGATGTCAAATATAAATTATGCTAAAAAACCGAATAGTCCTACTGTTGCCTATTCAACAAACTCTGCACTTGTTGTCAGATACCTTCAGAACAAAGAGCTGGTTGCCGGCAAAATGGTTGATTTTACCGTTCAGCCAATTTACAACTGGAGATCCGGGCAATACGAAGCTCTTGGAGTCATAAATAACCGGTTATATAAAATGGTTTGTAAAGTTTAAACCATAAACTACAATATTAAAAAAAAAGTATCGTTATCATGCACAGTTTTTAAAAAAATGGGTGGTAAAAAAATGCCGGTTTATGATTATAAATGTTTGACTTGCGGTAAAGAATTTGAATATCAGCAAAGAATAACAGAAAATGCTCTTGAGCATTGCCCCCCCGAAATATGTGAACAGGAAGCTAAGGGTCAGGGGAAGGTTGAAAGACTCATAAGTAAAAATATTGGACTGGTTTTCAAAGGTTCAGGGTTCTACCTCACTGACTATGTTCATAAAAATAATAGTTCTCCAAAGACTAATGGCTCTTCTGAGCATTCAAAAACAGTTAATAAGCAAGATTCAAAACCAGCTACCGAAACAAAAACAACTACTTAGTTTTTTTTGTTTCATTATGGGATTAAACTCAACTGAGTTTAAAATTATTTATATTAATTTTAGTATTTAGAAATCTAAAAATCTTTCCATTTCTCATATTCTAATTTTCTTAATTTTTGTAAAAAAAAGTTCTGCCGGCAATAATAGCCGACAGAACGGAAAAATTTATGAAAAATCTTTTTAGTCTATGAATCTTCTCAAGATTGACTTAATATTTGGCAATCCTATTTCGGCAAGTTCATAAAACACTCTGGTATTTGGCTGTTTGATTTTGATGAACCTCCCTAAATTGATTGGAGTGCCAATAACAACAGAATCGCAATCAGTATTGGCAATTGAAGCCTCCAAATCTTTCATCTGCTGTTCGCCATAGCCCATTGCTGGAAGTAAAGTCCCGATTTCGGGGTAAGTATCGAATGTGTCCTGAATTTTACCAACTATATAAGGTCTGGGATCAACCAATTCAATTGCACCAAACCTTCTTGCAGCAACAACGCCGGCTCCGATTGACATTTCGCCATGAGTTAAAGTAGGACCATCCTCGATAACCAGAACACGTTTACCAGTGATGATTGATGGATCTTCGACCATAATTGCTGAAGCTGCCAAAATCACCTGAGCATTTGGGTTATATTCCCGTATGTTTTCAAGGACCATTTCAACATCCTCAGGATAGGCTGAATCCACTTTATTTATGACAACAACATCTGCCATTCTGAGATTTACCTCTCCGGGATAATAGCTTATCTCGTGACCGGGTCTCAAAGGATCTGCGACAACGATTGATAAATCAGGTTTATAAAATGGCATATCGTTATTTCCGCCATCCCAGACAATGACATCAGCTTCTTTTTCAGCTTCTCGCAAAATTGCTTCGTAATCAACACCAGAATAAATTACACTACCCATAGCAATATGTGGTTCGTATTCTTCCATCTCTTCGATTGTGCAATTATGTCTGTCAAGGTCAGCTATCTCTGCAAATCTCTGCACTTTCATTTTTTCAAGATCGCCGTATGGCATAGGATGACGAACGGAAACAACTTTTTTACCTGCTTCGAGTAAAGCCTTGACGACTGCCCTTGTAGTCTGACTCTTTCCGCATCCTGTTCTTACCGCTGTTATTGATATAACTGGTTTTGATGATTTTATCATTGTTGGATAGGAGCCGAGCATAGAAAATTTGGCACCAGAAGAAATGACAGTTGATCCTATATGCATCACAGTATCATAAGACAGGTCTGAATATGATAAGATACATTCATCAACATTATGTTGTTTAATTAATTCTGGCAATTCTTCTTCCCCATAGATGGGAATTCCATTTGGATAGTATTCTCCGGCAAGGGAAGGGGGATACATCCTGCCTTCAATATCAGGAATCTGTGCTGCCGTAAAGGCAACAATCTCGTAGTCAGGATTATTCCTGAATATCACATTAAAATTATGAAAATCTCTACCGGCTGCTCCGATAATTATTGCACGAACTTTTTTTTCTGACATATTAAATCCTAATTATTAATAATACTATTTATTTTGATTGATTTCATTTATTATGTTACTTTTGTCTGTAAGATATAAAAAAACCGAAAAATAAATTTAAAAGACTTACAAGATGCAATTCTTCAGTTAATGAACCTTATGGATCGGCAAGAAAAGACACCTCATTATATCTATAATTGATATCCATAAAGAATTTTAATCTAATGATTTTACAACTTTTTCGATTCTTTCTACCGCCCAGTCAATTTCTTCTTTTGTGATTACTAATGGAGGGGCAAATCTAATGATGTTATCGTGGGTTTCCTTGCAAAGGATTCCTTCGCCCATCAGTTTTTCGCAATATGGCCTTGCCTTTGTATCGAGCACAAAACCAATCCAAAGTCCCTTACCTCTAACAAGTTTAATATGAGGACTTTCAATTTCTCTGAGCTTTTGCATAAAGTATTCACCAAGTTCAAATGATCGTTGAATAAGGTTTTCTTCCTCAATTACTTCAAGAGATCTGACTGCGACAGCTGCGGCAAGAGGATTGCCACCGAAAGTAGAACCATGTTGACCGGGCTTTATTACTCCAAGGATTTCTTTGTCTGCTAAAATAGCAGATACAGGATAAAATCCACCGGAGAGTGCTTTTCCGATTATAACTATATCCGGGCGAACATTTTCATAGTAATGAGCAAACAGTTTTCCGCTCCTTCCTAATCCTGCCTGGATTTCATCCATCACTAACAAGACATTGTTTTCACGGCAGATTGTTTCGACTTGCTTCAAATATCCCTCAGGCGGTATAACAATTCCACCCTCGCCCTGAATTGGCTCGATTAGCACTGCACAAGTATTTTTTGTGATTTTGCTCTTTAGGTCTTCTGCATTACCATATTCATGGAATACAAATCCGGGAGTGAACGGTCCAAATCCACCGTAAGAAGCCGGGTCATCGGAAAAACCTACAATTGTCGTTGTTCTTCCATGAAAATTGCCTGTTGCTACGATAATTTCAGCCTTGTCTTTTTCAATTCCCTTTACGTCATATCCCCATCGGCGAGCTGTTTTAATAGCTGTTTCGACTGCCTCAGCCCCTGAATTCATTGGTAGGGACATATCATAGCCGGTCATATCATGTAATTTTTTGTAGAGCAAAGGAAGTTTGTCGTTTCTGAAAGCTCGACTCGTCAAAGTTACAAGGTGAGCCTGCTCGATGAAAACCTCCAGAATTTTTGGATGGCAGTGCCCCTGATTAACAGCTGAATAGGCTGCCAAACAATCTAAATATCTTTTTCCTTCGACGTCTGTAACCCAGCAACCTTTGGCTTCGTGAACAACTACATCCAGAGGATGATAGTTATGAGCGCCATATTGTTCTTCTAAAGTAATAAAATCTTTTGAGTTCATATTTGTTTCCTTTTTTTTCTTTTTTTAAAATTTATTTTTCATTTTTATCCAGCAACATAGAAATAAGGGCCATTCTGACATAGAGTCCATTTTCTGATTGACGGAAATAAGCAGCACGCTTGTCAGAATCAACATCATGACTGATTTCGACTGAACGTGGAAGGGGATGAAGAATAATTGCATTCTTTTTCATCCTTTTGAGAACATTCTGATCAATATTATAAATAGAAAGGTCAATTTCTTTTCCTCGCAGTCGGTCTTTATCTATTCTGGTTTGGTAAACCACATCAACTTTATTGATAATATTTTCGGTGGTAGATGAAAGTTCATAGGAAATACCTTTTTCTTCGAGATGTTCGAGAATATCAGGTTGTATTTGCATTTCCTGAGGAGCGATAAAGTAAATTTTTGTTCGTTCAAATTTGCTTAGCAGATAAGCAAGAGATCGTGCAGTTCTGCCTTTGTCCAATGCCCCGATTATGGCAACTGATAGTCCGTCTAACGTTTTGCATTCATTATAAATAGTGTAAAGATCCAGAAGAGCCTGAGTTGGATGCTGACCACCAGAACCGTCACCGGCATTAATTACAGGAATAGGTGAAACATCGGCAGCCCGCTTTGCACCGCCTTCCTCGTGATGTCGAATGACAATGATATCGCAATAGTTTGCGATTATACGTATTGTATCTTCGAGCATTTCACCCTTAATTTCTGAAGAGAACATTTTTGCCTGTTCTGTTGAAAGGACATTACCCCCGAGACGATACATTGCAGCTTCGAATGAAAACCTTGTTCTTGTGGAAGGAGCATAGAAAAGGGTTGCCATAATTTTTTTCTGATAATCGAGCGTTCCACCCCTTTGCACAATCTTTCTCATATGGTCAGTCCTGTTGAAAAGTTCCATTAGAATTGGAACAGTGAACTGCTGAGAAAATATAACATGATCGAGTAACATATCTTCCTCTATTTGTTATTCAAATTATTATCAATATTTTTAGACAGATCATACTGTATCTATGGAATAATATGAGTTCCAGCCTTTTCATCAAGTGCCTCAGTCAAGTATTCATACGAAGTAATAATAACTTTTTTGCCGCCATTCTTTATAAATCTGATAGCAGATTCAACCTTTGGACCCATACTTCCAGCAGGAAAATGTCCTTCGTCGTAATATTTCTGCATCTCTTCTGCTGTTGCCATTGATATTCCTGTATGGTTCTTTTTCTTGAAATTAAGATAAACCTTATCAGTATCAGTGCTGATTATAAACAAATCAACGTTTAATTCCTTTGCAAGGAGGGCTGACGAACGGTCTTTGTCAATTACTGCTTCGGACCCGGTAATCGAACCATCAGAATTAACAATAACAGGTATTCCACCTCCGCCAAGAGCGATAATAATAATATCCAGTTCAAGAATTTTCTTAATCACTTCAAGTTCGAGAACCTCAATTGGTTCGGGAGATGCAACAACCCTGCGATAGCCACGTGCAGCATCTTCAACAATATCCCATCCTAATGTAGCCTTTTTTTCTTCAGCTACTGCTTTTGAGTAGAAAGGACCGATAGGTTTTGTCGGCTTCAGGAAAGCTGGATCTTTTTCATCAACCCGCACCATGGTTGGTAAAGTAATTACATAATTGCTCAGTCCAATCTTGCGGAACTCAAATTCCAAAGCTCTCTGCAAAATATATCCAATTTCACTCTGGGTTGTAGCAACGCACATATCGAGAGTGTGAGTATAAACTTCGGAAGCAGCTCTTTCAGAGCGCAAAAGAGCGGCACCTGCCTGTGGTCCGTTCCCGTGAGTAATAACCAATTCCCAACCCTGTTTCACCATTTGTGCAATACTTTTTGCGGTAGCATAAGCATTGTTTAGCTGCTCATCTATTGTTCCTCTTTCTCCTGCACGGATTAAAGAATTACCACCAATTGCAATTAAAGCTGTTTTTTTCATCTAAAAACCTTGTTTAATGTTTTTCATTTCATTAGCTGATACATTATTGCTTTTTGAACGTGCAGCCTGTTTTCAGCTTCATCGAAGACAACTGAATTTTTGGAATCAATTACGCTATCGGTTACTTCGTCGCCTCTGTGGGCAGGTAAACAATGCATAAAAATTGCATCACTCTTTGCATAAGACATCAATTCATCATTAACCTGATATGGTGCAAATATTTTCTTTCTCATTGCTGCCTCTGATTCCTGTCCCATTGAAGCCCAAACATCAGTATAAACTGCATCAGCATCTTTTATTGCTTCTTTTGGATTATGAATAACTTCAATTTTTGCTCCGGTTTCTTTTGCAAGTGCTTCAGCTTCCCGGAATGCTACCAGATTTGGCTCATACCCTTTGGGTGTTGAAATTGTAACATTTACTCCAAGAATAGCACCTGCTTCCATCAAAGAATGGGCAACATTGTTACCATCACCGACGTAGCATAATTTTTTACCTTTTAGCTCACCCTTTTTTTCATAAAAGGTCAAATAATCAGCCATTGCCTGACATGGATGCGAATAGTCTGTTAAACCGTTAATTACTGGTATTGATGCATGCTTTGCCATATCAACAACTTTGGAGTGGCTAAAAGTTCTCATCATTATTCCGCCAACCATTCTTTCAAGATTTTTTGCTACATCATATATTGATTCTCTTGTTCCTATTCGACTGCTTTCATTGGCAGCAACAACCACTACCGAAAATCCACCAAGTTCGTGGATGCCAACGTCAAAACTTACTCTTGTTCTTAATGAATCTTTTTCAAAATAAATAAATAAACCTTTGCCCTTCAATCCTTCACTATATTTTGCTTTGTTTTGCTTCATGTCAATAGCTAATTTGAATGTCTCAATGACTTCTGCCTGAGAAAAATCAGATACAGATATAAAATCCTTTTTCATATTGAAATCACCTATTTAAATTTTAAATAATTATGTTTGTTTAGAATGTAATTTATGTATTAATTTGATATTAGACAAAGATATAGAATCTGAAATTCAGGGTTCTTATGTTAGACTGGGGCATCTGTTGTGTAGTGCCTGAATTGATGGATTTTACCTGAACGGGTTTTTGCCGGACAAAATGCTCGATTTCCTCCCCGACTTATAGATTCAGATATTATGTAAGCACTATGTTGATTTATTTGACTCAATTATAACCCTTTGGTTTTTAAGAATTACAAAATTACTAATTTGCGATAAATAAAAAAAATAAGACAGAGTTATTTTAATTTTAAGCGTTTTGGTAAAATTCCAATAAATCAAAAATCTAATTAAATATAAAGAAGTATGATTGAAAGACACTAACAAGCTATTGCCATATTTTTTAAAAGTGTTATATTACATTTTTTTTTGATTTTATTTATAAAACCCTAATTCGGAGGTTAAAATATTATGACAAATAACTCAGAGATTTTCAGTTTAGCTAACCCTATATCAATTATTACCAATAAAGATAAAAATGATTTAACGAGGGCAGATCTAATAAAGGTAATGCTTGAAAAAAACATAGAAAAAATTACTTTACACTATACAGGAATTGATGGCAAGATTAAAGAACTAAAGATACCTGTTACAAACAGATTACAGGCTGAATTGGTGCTTGCCGAAGGCGAAAGAGTTGATGGCTCTTCCCTTTTCAAGGGTATTGTGGAAGTGGGACAGTCAGATTTATATGTGGTTCCTTTGTATCGCTCCGCATTTATTAACCCTTTCGATAACACAAGCCTTGATTTTGTAGCCCGATTTTTCGATAGGGATGGCAATTTAGCTTCTTTTGTTCCGGATAACATTTTGCATAAGGCTGCAAAAAAATTATTTGAAAAGCATGGTTATGAATTACATACTCTTGGAGAGCTCGAATTCTATCTTCTTGGTAATTTCGACAATAAATCTTACGCCCTGCCGAAACAAAAAGGCTATCATGCTTCACCTCCATTCGCTAAAACCGGTCATATACTTAATGAAATGCTAAAATATATGACACAAATAACCGGAAATGTAAAATATGCCCACAATGAGGTTGGTTCCCTTGATTATGTCAAGAGCGACTTCCCCGAACTGAACGGCAAAAGTGCCGAGCAGGTTGAAATAGAGTTTTTACCTACAAATGTTGAAGATTCGGCTGATAATTTAGTGATTGGAAGCTGGATTATAAGAAATGTTGCTTATAAGCATGGTTTCGTAGCAACCTTCTTTCCTAAACTTGAGCAAGGTCATGCCGGCAACGGACTTCACATTCACATGGCTCTTCTTAAAAATGGAAAAAATATCATGACAGATGAATCAGGAGAATTAAGCGAAGAATCATTAAAACTTATTGGGGGTCTATGCCATTATGCACCAAGCTTAACTGCTTTTGGCAATATGGTTTCTGCTTCCTACCTTAGACTTGTTCCTAATCAGGAAGCACCAACAAAGGTTTGCTGGAGCGATTCAAATCGTAGTGCCTTAATAAGAGTTCCTCTGGCATGGACAAAGGCTAAAAATCTGGCTCAAAAAATTAATCCAGCTCAAAAAGAACCTCTGAATTATGAAAATTCAAGGCAGACTGTTGAGCTTAGGAGTCCTGATGGAAGTGCAAACGCCCATTTACTGCTTTCCGGAATTACTATGGCTGTCGAATGGGGACTATCTAACGCCAAAACTTCAATTGATATTGCTAAAATGTGCAAAGTTCCGGCTAATATTCAGAGTTCACCTAATTTCTCGGAACTCAGCGAACTTGCAACAAGTTGTGCCGAATCCTCAGAAAAGCTCTTACAACAAAAAGATTTGTATGAAAGAGATAATATTTTCCCATCTCAGGTGATAAATTATGTAGCTAAGTTGCTACAATCGGAAAATGACAGGTATCTAAACAGCAGACTACTTTCAATGGCTGAGGAAGAGCAAATTGTTGAATCCCGCAGAATAATGCACAGAGACATACACAGATGCTAAAAAAAAAGCCCTGAAAAGATAAATCAGGGCTTCTTTATTTTTAAATAAGATTTTCTACCAGACATCTGGATTTTTGAGGTATTCATCTATTGCTTTAGCGGCAGTTCTTCCGGCACCCATTGCTAATATTACTGTGGCACCGCCTGTAACAATATCACCACCGGCAAAAACTCCCTTCTTATTTGTTTTCATTGTAGCTTCATCAACGAGAATGTTTCCCCATTTATTAACCTTTAAATCCGGTGTAGTCTTGCTTATAATAGGATTAGAACCATTGCCAATTGCTACAATAACAACATCAACAGGAATTTCTTCGATAGCACCGGGTATTGGAACGGGTCTTCTCCTTCCGGAAGCGTCAGGTTCGCCGAGTTCCATCTTTTGTAATTTTACTGCCCTCAGCCAGCCATTTTCATCACCTATCAATTCAAAGGGTGCGGCTAAAAGTATGAATTCAACTCCTTCTTCTTTTGCGTGTTTGATTTCCTCTATTCTTGCTGGCATTTCCGCTTCTGTTCTTCTGTAGATAATCATTGCTTTTTTTGCCCCGAGCCTTAATGAAGTTCTTACAGCATCCATTGCAGTATTACCTCCGCCGAAAACAGCAACAACAGAGCCTTTCATATCGAAAACAGGGGTATCTGCGTGCTCTGTGTCATATGCTTTCATAAGGTTAACACGGGTAAGAAATTCGTTTGAAGAATATACACCGTTCAAATGTTCGCCGGGGACATTCAAAAAGTATGGTAATCCAGCTCCAACACCAATAAAAACGGCATCATATTCCTGCAGTAATTCATCAATTGTTCTGGTCATTCCAACAATAAAATTTGTCTCAAACTTCACACCCATTGCTTTTAGACCTTCCACTTCGGCTTTAACGATTTCCTTTGGCAATCGAAATTCAGGAATACCATAAATCAGGACTCCGCCAATTTCGTGAAGTGCTTCGAAAACGGTAACATCGTGACCAAATCGGATTAAATCACCTGCACAGCTTAAGCCTGAAGGTCCTCCACCTATGATAGCAACTTTTTTTCCTGTTTTTTCTTTGATTTCAGGAACCTGAATACCAATATTCATTCTTTCCCAATCAGCAACAAACCTTTCAAGGTATCCAATAGCAACAGGTTCGGCTTTCTTGGCAACAACACATACCTGTTCGCATTGTGTTTCTTGTGGGCATACTCTTCCGCAAACAGCAGGCAAGGCATTATCTTCTTTGAGTATTGCGGCTGCTTCTTTGAATCTTCCTTCGGCAACCATAGCAATAAAATCAGGAATTTTCACAGCAACGGGACAACCCTGAATGCAAACGGGTTTTTTGCAACGAAGGCACCTTTCAGCTTCCTGCATTGCCAAATGAGCGTCATATCCCAAATTAACTTCTTCAAAATTTTTATTTCTTTCATTAGGGTCTTGTTCCGGCATATGATGCCGTTTAATAGCCATTCTTTCTTTAGGCGTTAACTCTGGCATTTTCTACCTCCATCGCCATTTTATCAAGATTACACATAAATTTATCCAGCGAGTGTTTTTCCTGCGGTAAATACATTTTATTTCTTTTTGATAATATCGAAAAATCAACCTGATGGGCATCGAATTCTGGTCCATCAACGCAAACAAACATGGTCTTGCCGTTTACCACAGCACGACACCCCCCGCACATACCTGTTCCATCGACCATTATCGGATTTAAACTAACCACCGTTTTGATCCCATATGGTCTTGTTACCTCTGCAACAGCTGCCATCATCGGAATAGGACCAATAGCAAGAACAAAGTCAATTTTTCTGCCTTCGTTAATGAGTTCTTTCAATTTATCTGTTACTAACCCATGGAATCCATAAGAACCATCGTCAGTTGTTGGATAAACTTCATCACAAACTTTACGCATTTCATCTTCAAGAATAACCAATTCTTTTGTCCTGCCTCCAATAATGCTTATTACATGGTTACCTGCTTCCTTCAGTGCTTTTGCAGTTGGAAAAGCTATAGCAGTTCCAACGCCGCCACCAATGCTGACAGCTGTTCCGAATTTTTCAATTTCGGATGGTTTGCCAAGAGGTCCGACAACATCAAGAATATAATTCCCTGCTTCTAATGTGTTTAATAGTTTTGTTGTTTTTCCGATACCTTGAACTATTATAGTAATTGAACCTTCGTCAGCGTTTGAATCAGCAATAGTCAGCGGGATTCTTTCTCCGTATTCGTGAACTCTGACAATAACAAACTGTCCTGCTTTTCTTTTTTGAGCAATTAATGGTGCTTCTATGCGGAAAAGTTTGATGTCAGGTGCTATAAATCTCGCCTCTAAGATTTTATTCATAATTATTACCTGTTGTTTACTTTTAAAATTAATTAAATATGATTTTCAAAAATTCTTTAAAAAACTACAAAATTATCGAAAAAAAGCCAATAAAAAAATCCATAAAAAAGCCTTAGAATGATTTCTGTAATCAAATATTTGTAATAATTATTTGTCTATGCCATAGTAATCAATTCATCAAATAAAAAGACGTTTTAATCTGAAAAACATTAGGAGTAATTAATGAAAATCAAATTATTACTTTTTTCCCTTGTTTTGTTTTTTTCTTTATCCACTTCAGAAATTTTGTCTTCTGATTTTCTTGTGCTTTCTATGTATGGAGAAATTACTAAAAAGGGATTAAACGAAAAAAACTGGACAACAGTTAAAACAGGCTCAGATTTGAAATTCTCTGATGAAATCAAGCTTCCCGAAAAATCTTATATCTGTCTATATCATGAAACCGGTAATTCTTTTGAATTCAAAAAGCCCGGAACATATAAACTCAATTTGCTTTCAGAGCTTTTAAAAAAGAAAGGCAAACCTTCATTGGATTTAATTGGTCAATACCTGTTTAAACAAATTTTCGAAGCGGATAATAACATTTTCAAAGACTCAAAAACAGGGACTATGTCCATTTCAATTGGAGGAGTCGAAAGGGGTTCAAATATTTTTGGTTCTGAATCTAATGTTTCAAAAGATAAAAGTATCATAATCAAACCTCCCACTCATTATTTTACAATTGATGATAATATCGAACTCAGCTGGTATCCAATCAACAAAAATCAGAATTATAATTTATTGATTGTTGATTCTAATAATCAAACTGTCCTGCGTCAAAATACAAAGGATACATCACTTAAAGTTGATTTAAGTAAACTGAAATTAGAAAAGGATATATGTTATTTCTGGAGTGTTTCCTCTAATGAGTATAAATCAGATAGTTATTGTCTTTATCTAATTAATGATGCTGACAAAGAAAAAATTATTGATGAAGTTAAGGAAATTGAAAATCAGCATGAGGAAGAACAATCTCCAATAAAAGATATGGTTCTG
Organism: uncultured Hyphomicrobiales bacterium; assembly: GCA_964473465.1. GTDB lineage: Bacteria > Bacteroidota > Ignavibacteria > Kapaibacteriales > UBA2268 > CALHRB01. Next base: position 48,020 of record CAYYPE010000002.1, on the reverse strand, counting down.
GCAATGTATTATTCATCAAAAAAAATTGATAATCGTGCGATTAAACATTTCGAGAATGCTTTGAAATCAGCACCAAACTCATTTGAATACAGGAAAATATATGCATTATTCCTTGCTAAATCAGGTTTTGGGGATGAAGCTACAAATGTTTTGAATATGAAATATTAACGTCTTGCTTTTTGAAGTAAGCGTTTTATTGATTCAAGGTTTTTATCTTCTTTATCATTCAGGTCGTTTTCTTTATAACTATTTATCGAGCGTAAACCAGGGTCTGGTTCATTTCTCTGAGTTGATCTTATATTTGTTTTCGATAGAAAAAGACTCTCATCTTTTTGGTTGGACATTTCATTAACAATCAAGTCCATTTCGTTATCAATAGGCTCACCTCTGGCGATAAGGTCGAGCTTTTCTTTGCCGAAAATTGATAAAAGTTTTTCATAAACTGTAGAGCGGGTAAATGGTTTCGAAATGAAACCTGCTGTTCCACTTTTTACTGCCATTCCTAAATTTTCGGTGTCAGACATAGCAGAGACCATCAAGACAGGTATATTTTTGGTTATTTTTATTGATTTAAGAATTTTTAGAGCAACCTGCCCCGATAATTCTGGCATCAATATATCCATGATTATTAAAGTAGGTTTATATTCAATAGCCATATCAATGCCTTCGAAAGCATTTGCGGCTAAATAACTGGTATTAAATCCATAACTCTGCAAAGTCTTCGAAAGAATTCTTTGCATCCATATATCATCATCAATAATAAGAACACTGTAATCCATAGTTTTTTCCTGAAAGTCACTTGTTTTGTGAATTATCATCCTTGATTTTTTTCTGCATAAAAATCAGATTGTTTTGCTGATTTTGCTTTATATTTTTCAACTTTAAATCACTTTTTGAAATAGCTGTTTTGAGGGTCATAATATCTGTTTTAGCCGCCTTTTTGTTCAATTCGATTATTTTATCATAAACCTCTTTTCTATGAACAGGTATTGTTTTCGGTGCTTCAATTCCTAACCTGACTACCCCTCTATCGAAACTTAAAACAGTTATTTTTACAGATGATCCTACTGTGATTACTTCTCCTATCTTCCTTGATAATACAAGCATATTTTAACCGTTAATTATAATCCATTTAGTGTAAATTTATTTTCGACTTTTTTTTTAGGAAATTGAAACAATTTAACAAGAAATTTAAAATGTTGATAATTTTTTTTCTAATTTTTTATCAGAGCAAATTTTTTAATGTCAATCAAAGAGCCATTTTTATATATTAAATAATAAACTCCATTTCCAATATTTTTTAATGAAATCACCTTGCTGTAGCTTCCTAAAGGTTTTGTTCCTGTCTCAATTGTCATTACATACCCTCCCGACAAATCCGTCAAAAGAATTTCATAATAACAATTTTCAATAATGCTATAAGTAAAATTCAGATTCTCATTTACAGGATTTGGTGTTATATCTGACAAATAAAACCTGCTTGTATCTATAAATAACCTTGCCCCTCCTGAAAAACAAATATCTTCCAGTCTGAACTTGCCAGAAATTTCGGTAACATTAATATTCTGTCCGAACGAATAGGTGTTTACAGGTAGTATGTCTGTTTCTTCTGCATTCCCCCATGTGGCAAGAAAATTTAATAAAGTTACAATTGAATCAGTGTCAGTTACTGGTATATCAATTTCAATATTCCTTTGATCTTCCTTTATAACTCCAAGCGGCAATGGTTCGAGCGGAAGAAGTAAAGTCGGGTTCAATTTAATAGTTGTGTGAACATTGGTTATTCCCAATCTTGTTAAATCTTTACCGCCAATCAGATAAAGAGGAATCTGCACTATTTCGCCAGATTTTGCTGACCTATCCTTTACCTCAACTGTAATTTTAATATCTCTTCCTAAACCTTCCCCGAAAAGTAAAGAGGAAAATGTTTTGTTAATATTTGCAATTCTGAATTCTAATTCGGTGCTTGTTTTTCCAACTCTTTTCGGAGTGAATTCAAGTATTAATTCCCTTGATTCGCCAGCTTTTAATAAATATCTTTCACTGCCTGATATTATCTTGAATTGATCTCTATCAGGCCCGATTATCTCAGCAGAGAGAATTTCGACTGCCTTAGTGCTTTTATTTTTTAGTAAAGCCTCAATTTTTTGCCTCTTATCACCCAGAGGGACAGAACCAAAATCCACCAAACCAGATAATAATTCTATCTCAGGGTTTATTGCAAAAGCTGAAATCTTCTGTTTAATGATTTTTGTTTCTGTTTCAATAATTAAATCTGATACTTTTGCCCCGACTGATTTTGGTTTGAAACGAATTTCAACTGATTGACCTGAATACTTATTTATGATAAATGGAGGAATTGGCGAAACTATTTCAAATTCATCTGAATTTAAACCAGATAAATAAATATTTCTGACTTCTCCATCACTATTTCCATTATTAGAGATAAGATTATTCACCACCGAATCTTTATAAAAGCCAATGAATTCCTCTCCCATATCAATATCAAAACTGCTTATTTCCGATTTAGTTATTGCCCAGAGGGAATCCGAAATATCTGAAATAGCAAGAAAATCCCAGATAATAATAGTTGAATCGTCCGAGCAACTTGCTATTTTCAATCCATCATTTCTCCATCTTATGCAATTAACGCTGCCGTTATGCCCTTTCAGCTCTTTGATAATTTCATAATTTTTTGTATCCCATATTTTGATTGTCCTGTCTTCCGAAGAAGTTGCAAGATATTTACTATCAGGGCTGAATTCAAGACATTTAATCTTTTTTTGGTGGGCTTTGAAAGTTTTTACTACATTTTTTGTGTCAGCATCATAAATATTAACCTGCCCATTGTTGAATCCACAGGCAATCAGGTTACCTTTTTTGTTCCAGTCTATAGAAATTATTGAATCATTAATAACTGGTATTTCAGTTACATAAATGTTCGATTTGACATCCCAGAAAATTATTTTTTTATCCTCTCCGCCTGTTACTATAAACGAACCATCAGGGCTATAATCCCCCGAAAAAATTGAACCTGAATGATTTTCGAGTGGTTTACCAGATTGAGAAAGATTAACGTTCCAGATTCTTATGTCGCTGTCGTAACTTCCGCTAAACAAAAGACTATTTGAATTAATCCATCTGGTAATAGAAACTACATTTGCATGTCCATATAAAGTCTTTTGCAATGTTTGACTGTTCAAGTCCCAGATTTTAATAGTTCCATCATCACTTGCTGTAGCTGCTGTGTTGTTATTATTAACAGATACTGAATTGACTGCCCCATTGTGACCTACCAATTCGGCTATTTTTTTCTTCTGATTGATGTTAAAGATAGATATTTTTTTGTCAGTTCCACCAGAAAGGATAGTATTGTAATCATTTCCCCATTCAATAGAATTAATTCTGGCTTTATGTCCAATAAGTTTTATGGATTCGTCAACATCCGAAGCAAGATTGACCCGCAGCAGACATTCCTCACTCAATGTATCAGGAACCTGCCACAGATATTCATTTCCGTTAAGATTGTTTCCGATTTTTTCCCAATCAAAACCATTATTAATTGTATAAAATAAATCAACAGGCTGTTCCGGAGGCACACCGCTCCATTTAATGTTTGCTTTGGTTCCTGCTTTGATGCTTTCACCACCATTTGGGAAAATAACTTTCAATTCAAACTTATCATCATCTTTTTTTGCACCTCCATTCAAATATATGAAGTTGTCATTACAGGCATTTGAAGAAATCACTATCTTTGAATATTTAAATAAAGTATCTGCCGGCTGAAAAGAGATTCTGATATTAATGGATTCTGATTTATTTAATATAATTGGAAAATTTAGCTGGGTTTCTAATTTAAATTCAGTATTCGGGATGTAAATATTTGTTATCTCAACCTTCTGATTTAATGCTTTGAGCTGGAAATCTTGATATACTTTTTGCTGTGGCTGAACAACTCCAAAACTATACCATTGAGGAGTGATTTCAAGCATAGGAATATGGCTGAACCCCAGATTATAATTCGAAACAGCAGAAAGATTCTTTTCTATCAGACTAATTTCTACATTTCTGATGGAATCGCAGTCAGTTTCGCTTTCCCACGTAAGTTCACAAGGTCTGCCACCCTGTGATTTTTCGAGCAATTTCAAATAAATGGCTTCAATCTCCTCAGGATTAGCAACTTTTTCGAACCAGATTCCTCCAGTCTGTTGTGAAATATTTTTTAAAGACATAGGTATATTCATCCCGACAGCAATACAGAAGATTGTTATGTTATTTTCTTTTGCTTTTTGGATGATTTCAGCTTCTTTTGTTTCTGTATTCGAAACTCCATCGGTAAGAAATACAATTATTCTTTTGGCTTTTCCTTTCTTAGCAAGACTAATGTTGCCCGTCAGTTCGTTCAGAAAAGCTTCGTTATAATCAGTTCCGCCTCTTGGTTTAAAATTATCAATTGTTTTTAAAAGCAAATCTTTATCAGTTGTAAAATCCAGAGATATAAAACTATATTGATTAAAAACAGTTATACCGCATTCAGATTTGCCCAAAGGCATCGTATTAACCCATATTCTTCCGGCCGCTTTCACCAATTCAATATTTGGTGCTCCTGAATTCATTGAGCCAGAAATATCAAATGTCAAAACCGATGATATTGCAATTGGCTCACTATCTGCAGGACAATCCAGCGATAGGATTTTTCTCTTTTTTCCGTTTTCATAAACAGAAATATCACCAGCATTCAATCCCTTTATAAGCTTTCCTGATTTGTCAGCAACGAAGATGTCAGCAGAAACTATAGGAAACTTGTCTTTATCAATCCTGAACAAACTCAATTTTTGAGCTTCTGAGAAGCTGAGATTAAACATAAATATTATTAAAATCCATATTCTTTTCATAGTAAAATTATTATCGTCATTAAAATTGCTTTTTAAAACTTGATTAACTTCATAAGGTAGTTTATAAATATTAACTATTTACTTCATAACAATTATTTTATTAAATTAAATCGAAAATTTTAACTTTGAAAGAATCATAAAATTAAATTTAATAAAACTGATTAATTTTACGGAAATATGAAGAAGAAAAAACAAGCCCTAAATGAAAGTAAAATATCAAAAATTGCTATTCTCGCTTTGATTGTAGTGCCTTTAATTGTTTATTTTCAGTCGAGTAATTTCAATTTCGTTTGGGATGATATACCTTTATATATAAATAATAATCATTTCCCAACCGGAAATACCATTAAGAATATTTTCTCATTCTTCATTCCGAAAAGCAACGAAATGTATATCCCAATAACATACTTTTTTTGGGCAATACTATCTTTTCTTTCCGGCTCTGAATTCAATTCTGTATTGTTTCATCTTTTTAATATTATTATTCACATATTCAACGGAATAATAATTTTTTATATATTAAAATTTATATTCAAAGATAATTTGCTCTCACTTTTTGGTGCATTGCTTTTTTCTTTACACCCAATTCAGGTTGAAGCAGTTGCTTGGGCATCAGAACTGAGAGGTTTGCTCAGCGGTATGTTCGGTTTTCTCGCAATATATTTTTATTTAAGCTATTATCAAAATCTAATTAATACGGAACAAATTCAAAAAAATCAAAAGACCGAAACAAACAATAAATTCACTCCCAAAATAAAATTCCTCATTTTAGCAGTTGTTTCTTTGATTTTCTCTGTTCTCTCAAAACCGTCAGGGGTGGTCTTTCCACTGATAATTCTACTTCTGGATATGATGCTAATAAGAGATAATATTATATCGACATTCAAAAGGAGTTGGATTTTTTTACTTCTTGTTATTCCCGTTTTTATCTTGACTTTATTTTCAGAAACTGAATCTAAAACCGATTTAACAGTAAACATATTTATTAGACCTCTGATATTTCTGGATTCAATCGGCTTTTATATTAAACAAATTATTTATCCTCTTGACCTTGCAGCAAATTACGGCAGAACACCCGCATTTGTTCTGCTAAATCCATTAAGTTTAATCATTCATATTATACTTGCCATATCATTATTTCTGATTTTCTTATTTAAGAAAAATAAAAAATTGCTCTTTGGATATTTAATTTTTATTGCTGGGTTTCTGCCTGTTTCGGGTCTTGTTACGTTTTATTACCAGTTATTTTCAACAGTAGCTGATAGATATTTATATTTTTCCATGTTTGGATTTTCAATAATTTTCGTTGGTTTAATTTATGAGATAAAAAAACAAAATACCAGAAATATTTTTTCAGTGACTTATCTGTTTGTGCTAACAATTGTTACGTTTTCACAGCTCCCTGTCTGGAAAGATGAAATTAGTCTCTGGAATAATACCATAATGAAACATCCTGAAGTATCTGCCTATTCTTATTTTGCACGAGGAAGTGCATTTATGGAAGCAGGTAAAAATCAGGAAGCAATTCTCGATTTTACTGCGGCTATCAAACTTGATTCTACTCTTGAATTAGCTTATTATAACAGGGGTAATATATATTTTGATAATGGAAATTTTGCAGCAGCAATCTCAGACTATACATCAACCTTAAAATTAAACCCAAAAAATTTAAACGCCTTAATTAACAGAGGGCTTTCCTACTCAGATATCAATATGTTTGACAGAGCAATTTCAGATTTTTCTCTTGCTCTTGATATTGATTCCACAAAATCGGACGTCTATGTTAATCGGGGGATTGCTTACGCAAACCTTGGAAATATGGAATCAGCCATCAAGGATTTTCAAAATGCTTTGAAAATAAATCCGAACGATAAGTTAGCAAAAGAAAATTTAAAAATGGCTTTAGAATCAAAAAATAAGTGAGAAATGGAATCAACACCTAAATCATTAAGATTACAAATCGGTATTTTTGGCAGGACTAACGTCGGAAAGTCAAGTTTTTTGAATATGATAACCGGACAGGAAGTTGCGGTTACTTCCCCATTACCCGGCACAACAACAGATGTTGTAGAAAAAGTTATGGAACTGCTTCCTGTTGGTCCTGTTGTTTTTCTGGACACTGCTGGTTTTGATGATGTTACCGAGTTATCCGAAAAGAGATTGGCAAAAACAATAAAAATACTCGACAGAGCCGATATCGCTATTCTTGTTGTTGAACCAAATATCTGGTCAGATTTTGAGAATGAGATAATTGAAAAACTGAACGAAAAGGACATTAATTTATTTGTAGCTGTTAATAAAATTGACGAGACTCAGCCTTCTGATTCATTTTTGACAATGCTTGGCAACAAAGTAAGTAAGTATGTACTGTGTTCCAGCACAGATAAAACTCAAAGAGAAAATTATGTTAATCAGATAAAAAGCAGAATTCTGAATATCTTACCCGATGATTATAATCTTCAGGTTCCATTGCTTAGCGATTTGATAAGCAAAAATGATGTAATAATCCTGATTGTTCCGATTGATTCACAAGCACCAAAAGGAAGATTAATCTTACCGCAGGTTCAATCAATAAGAGATATTCTGGATAATAATGCCATATCTCTTGTCGTTCAGGATAGTGAATACTCATCAGCCCTGAAAATTCTGAAAGATAAACCAGCACTTGTTGTCTGTGATTCTCAGGTTGTTCATAAAATGGTTGCGGAAACACCACCGGATGTGAAATGCACTACATTTTCGATATTATTTTCCCGTTTCAAAGGCGATTTGAACGAAGAAGTGAGAGGAGCCGCAATAATAAAAAAGCTAAAACCCGGAGACAAGATTCTCATTGCAGAAGCCTGCACTCACCACCCCCTTGAAGATGATATCGGCAGGATAAAAATTCCCCGATGGCTAAGAAATTATATTGGCGGCGATGTGCAGATTGATTATTCAACCGGAAGGGACTTCCCGGAAAATTTGAATGACTATAAAGTAATAATTCATTGCGGAAGTTGTATGCTAACAAGAAGGGAAAAATTAATGAGAATCAGAAATGCCATTGCTTCTAATGTTCCGATCACAAATTATGGAATAACTATATCAATGGTTCAGGGTGTTCTCGAAAGGGTATTATCACCTTTTGGGGATGCTCTGAAAATTTATATGGATGAATTAATTTCTTAGAATTAAATTATTTTCTTGTTTTATTGGTTTTATTTCCGTATTTTTGGATGTTATATATTTTTAGATTCAAATATCCTTAGTAAAAGGTTATTTCCAAAAGCTTCGATATATCCAAATTATATAACACATTTTTATAATCTTTTTTTTAGGAGTATTTTTTGAATATTTATGTAGGAAACCTTCCGTTTTCAGCAACGGAAGATGATTTGAAGGAAGTATTTTCTTCATTTGGAACGGTTGTTTCAGCTAAAGTTATAATGGACCGTGAAACCGGACGGTCAAGAGGTTTCGGTTTCGTCGAATTAGGCGATAATTCTGCAAGAAAAGCCATCAGTGAATTAAACGGAGCCGAATACGACGGTAAAGTTCTTACCGTTAATGAAGCACGAGAAAAAAAACCGAATGGTAGATTCAATAGAGGCGGCCACAGGGCTTGGTAATATAATTATATAAAAAACCAGTTATAAACTGAGTGATTTATTCAGGAATTTATTTCCCGATTTATTTCACTCAGTTTTTTTTACCAAACCATAAACTTAATCATGCATTGGCAGAGTTTTCATTTCTGGTTTGTCTTTGCTTGAAACATCAAATAATAATGACAATTGAAGATAGCTATGACTTTTGGGGTTTATTAGATTGTAATCATATTGATAAACATAACCAAGTTGAAAAGCAAGGAAATCCAATTTATATCCTAATCCAGCAAAAATTCTGTTTCGCTCAAAATAGGGCGGTAAATTTGTAAAAAACACTTCCTCGAATATTGACGCATATAAAGTATTGTCAATAAGTTTTTCATTATTAAATGGTATAACAAAAAGCAAACGATATATATATCGGTTTTTATAACCATTAGATGTAAATCTCTGCTCTATTCTATACCTGTGTTCAAAATTAAATCTGTCAAGATATTGCTTTGAGGTTAGTTCCATCCATGTTCTGAGTTCTTTTTGTTGTGATGGGGTTATAAAATTTCCTCCCGAAGGAAATGTGTGATAAAATCCTGTTCCAACAAAAAACGTGAAATTTTCGCTTACGGCATAACTAATGCCCCCTTTTAGCCCATAATAAAAGAATTCATCATAAAAAGAATAGCTTCTGAGCTGAAATTCAGTCATAAAACCTAAATCGTCAACAATGTTCCCCCTTGTATTGAATATGTTCCAAGTCCCAAGATTTTCAGAAAAGCAATCATTTATTATGAAAAACACGCAAATGAGAGATATAACACCAAAACTTTTACATCTTTTTTTAATCATAAAACATCTTAACAGAAAATTAACAAATCAAAAAAATCAAAAGTAAATAAATTTTTTATTAGTAATTCTGAATTTTATTCATCAAATTCTTTAAAAGGGGATTTTCCTTGACGATAGAAAGTTAAAGTTTCGGCAAAACCATAATTTTTTACTGCTTCGGAAATAATATTTGGTTTGCGTCCATATAATCGCATATATTCAAGCATACCCTGCTGTTGCCAGAGGAAATTTTGCGGTAAATCAGGATATTTCCGTTTCAATATTCCATAAGAATGCAAGGAAGGAGTTGACCAGAACCAAAGAAAGAGGCTTATTCTTGCTTCTTCGTTAGCAAGGGAAATAGCAAGCGGAAGAACGCAGTTTAAAATGATTTCTCTTCGCAAATGGGCACCCTCACCAGAAATTTTCTCTTTCATAAGCCGATAAAGAGTGTCTGCAATATAATCACTATAACCTGCTTCGAGATCTTCAAGAAATTTACTTGCTGATGCTTCTCCGATTGAATTAATTATATTTGTGAGGTCTTCATTAGAATAGACAGGTCTTTTTCTCCTCGAAAAATATTTTGAGACAAATTCTTCTGTGAGTTTTGTAAGGGCAGCTTTTAATCCAAACTGATGCAATAGCTTCTGGGCTTCAGCTGTTTTTCTCAACAACCTGAGGAGAGCAAAATGTTGCAAATCTTCAATCGAAGCAAGGTCGGTCTCTTTCTGATTTTCATCTTGCAGATTTTTCCATGCATTTTCAATTTCCTCAGGTTTAATAATTAAAAGCTCCGAATTCAAAGCAAGACTTTCTGAATCATCATTTATGACAATATGAAGAATAACATCTTTGTATTTTTTATCATTCGAATGCCTGTGCTTATCCCAGTCAGATGCATCTTTATGAAATTCAGCATCTCCAACAATAACTAAACCATTGAGAAAAATTGCAACTTCAAGAAAATCAGGTCCTTCGTGCACATTTTTCCTGCCGGGAGAAAGAATCTGAATACGTTTCCCTGATTTCGTTTCCCGGACAAGCGATGGATCAGATAATAAATAATGAACTAACTCCTGCAATTCCCTTTCGGGATGTTCTTCAATTTTCATTCTAACCAAAAACCCATTTTATTCTGTTAACAAAAATAAATCAAAATAATTAATTCTTAAAGAGTTAAAATATTATTTCTGTTCAATTTGTTATATTGATGTAACAATTTTAATTTGTCTTTTTATTTTTTCAGGAAAGGATAAAAGTGCTAAAAATAGCATTTGTTTATGCGTTTTTTATTATTTGCTCGATGACAATTTTATCTCAGAGAAAATATGAAATATATGACACAAAGTCTGAGGAAATCCTTACTATTCAGGACTTTGCCAGAAAGTCAGCCAATTTTGATATTATCTTTTTCGGGGAATTTCATGATGATTCTATTATCCATAAAATTCAGAGCGATTTCTTTGCTGAATTCGTAAAAATAAATCCTAACACCGCTCTCTCAATGGAAATGTTTGAACGAGATGTGCAATTATTTCTTGATGATTACCTAAGCGACAAAATCACCGAAGATGAATTCCTCAAAAACAGCAGACCATGGCCTGATTATAAAAATTTTTACCGCCCGCTTGTTCAATTAGCAAAAGAAAACAAGTTGCCTGTTATTGCTGCTAATATCCCTCGTAAGTATGCAGCTATGTATGCCAATGATGGCATGAATGCCATTGAAAATCTTCCTTCGGATGAAAGAAAATTTGTTACTTCCTCAATCACTATTAGCGATGATGAATACATGCAAAAATTCATCGAGACAATGACTGGTAATTTTGGCGATAAGAATAAAAAGTTAACCCCTAATCAGGAAAATCTAATCTTACTTTACTATGGAGCACAGCTCATCAAAGATGAAACTATGGCTGAAAGCATTGTAAATTTTTATAATGCTAATTCAGACTACAAAATAGTTCATATTAATGGAGATTTCCACTCAAATAATTACCTTGGCACAGTTCAAAAAGTTATTGAGAGAAACAAGAATTTAAAAATTGCTGTTATAACGCCTCTTTATGTTGAATCAGGCAAAGAACCATTATTTGATAAAACATACAAAGATAAAACTGATTTCCTGATTGTTCTTGAAGATAAACCAAGAACCCCCGTTCCTCCTGCAATGATGGGAGGTCATCTGGGTGAAAATTATGCCATTAAACATAATATTGATATTAATCTCAAACCACAAGAAAATTTCATTGAGGGAACAGATACAATAGCTTTTAAAAATCCCATTGTTAAATCGGGTAGTATATTATTAATTAAAGACCTCAAAGTCCATAGCGTAGCAAGTCCGGAAGCAAATATTGATTACAAAGTTGAACGGCTTGAAAATGATAGTCTTTACAATGAGATAATTTTTTTGAAAAAGGATAGGGAATTCCGTTCGGTAATTGTCAAATATTCCGGTAAGCTTAATTATCCTCCAGATGTAACTTCGCTGAATGTTCGTCACTCAAATACACCCGGGATCATTTCGGGAAAAGAAGGTGAAGGTATATATCTTCCCTCAGCAAGCTTCTATCCAAAAACAAACAAAGATCTGGCAGAATTCAATCTTCAAGTTTCAATCCCCGAAGAATTTTCAGTGGTTACCAGCGGTAAGGAAATTAGTGTTTCAATCTCCAATGGAACAAAAAAATATCATTTTCAATCCGAACTGCCTCACGATGATATTATTCTTGTTGGAGGAAGGTATCTCAGAAGAGATACTATTTTTGACGGGAAATTATTTTCAACTTATACATTTGGCAAAAGCGATCATATCGAAAAATATCTGAAGGCCTCAATTGATTATTATAATTACTATACGGGTTTACTGGGAGAATATCCCTATTCAAAATTCAGTATCGTCGAGAATTTCTTTGCTACTGGTTTTGGTATGCCTTCCTATACATTACTATCAAACAAGTTGATGGCAATGCCTATGATTTTGCTTTCGCCCGGATCTCTGGCTCATGAATTTGTTCACAACTGGTGGGGCAATAGCGTCTATGTTGATTATGAAAGAGGTAACTGGTGCGAAGCTTTAACAACCTTTTGCACTAATTATTATTATAATGTAATTACAAAAAACGATGCCGGTGCCCTTGATTGGCGGAAAAAAGCCCTTGTCTCACTCGTTACTCTTCCGGAAAATGCAAGATACCCTGTCTCAAAATTTAAATATCAATCTGATTATGATGATGCTACTATTGGTTATCAAAAGGGTGGGTTCATTTTCTTTGAAATATTAAAGCTTATTGGTGAAAAGAGGTTTTTCGATGCTCTTAAATCTTTTGCCACGAAATTCAAGGGGAAAAGGGCTTATTGGTCAAATCTTACTTCAGCTTTTGACGAGCAGAACAAAAAGGACAGCTTGAATTTGCCAATAAGAAAAATAATGGAACAGTGGTTAAACGAAAATGATGAGCCTACTTTGAAACTCGATAATGTCAGTTTTGATAATGATTCAATTTCATTGGAAATCTCTCAGGACAAAGATTTCTATCTATCAGTTCCTGTCGAATTGATTACCGATAAAGACAGTTTAAAAACTCATGTGATTCTTAAGTCAAAGCAAAATTCCTTTAAAATTAAAAAACCAGCTAATTTGAAATCTATCAGAATTGACCCTTATTATGAAGTCCTGAGAAAAATCTACCCTTGGGAAATTCCTACAAGCCTCAATCAAACTCTGGCTGATAAACCTCTAATTGTTCTTCCGTCAAAGAATTCTGATGAATATTCTGTATTGGTAGATTTTGCAAAGCTAATTCTCGAAAGTGATTACAAAGTGGAATATAAATCAGTTGATGATTTAAACGAAAATGATTGGCTAAATCGCTCTTTGATTGTTATCGGTAATCAAAAAAATAATAATTTCTTCTCCCGATTAAATGGTAAATATCCAAAAGAAATTAATATTAAGGAAAATGAATTTGAGATAGATGGAAGAAACTACAGTGCTGAAAAAAATATGATGCTTTTAAATATGGCTCATCCCGTTAGTCAGGGCAAATATTGTTCGATAATTTATAATTCTAAAAGTGATTCGATTAATCCGTTGAAAAGATTTTTCCGTTACCTGAGTTATTCAATGGTTATAATTGACAGAGATGTTGCAGGTAAGTCAGTTGCTCAAAAGGAAATTTTTCCTGAGACAAATATGACTAATGTTTTAAGGTTTGATGTGAGATAGATATGATAATTTCATTTAGAACAATAAGTTCTTTCATTTCCAAATTTATATTAATTCTGTCAGGTATAATTATAATTAGCAACTGTTCCGGGCAGAAAGACAAAGAGCCGAAATATGCGGTAACATGTCTTCCTCTTAAATTTATCCTGATGGAAATTATTGGCAGTGATGATGAAATAACACTTCTGGTTGATGCTGGATATTCCCCTCATACTTATTCTCCACCTCCTTCGGTTTTGAAAAAAATGGAAAAAGCAGAGCTTATCTTCTTTGTTGAAAATGACTATGATAAATGGTTTATCCGGCAACCCTATAAAAATCTGACAGAAGTTTTCAGGTTGCTTCCGGAGTCCTTTATACTTAAGTTTGATGATAACCACATAGATCCTCACTTCTGGACAGATCCATTGGCTGTTAGATCAATCGTCCCGGACATAATGCAGAGTCTTATTGAAAAAGAGCCCGAAAAAGCTGAAATCTATAGAGAAAATGCAGATAAATTTATGGATAAGCTCAGCCAGCTTGACCAGAAAATCAGTGAAATACTCGAACCTGTAAAAGGCTCTGAAGTATTTCTTTTTCATCCTTCTTTCAATTATATGTTAAAAAGATATGGGCTTATTTATGCCGGCTCGATAGAGGAATCCCCCGGAAAAGAGCCTTCACCAAAATATATTGCTGATTTTATATCTCGAATAAAAACATCCCAGACAAAATCAATTTTCTCTGAGCCACAGCTTCCTAATAAATCTGCTGAATCAATAGCTGAATCAGCAGGATTGAATATTTATGTTTTAGATCCACTTGGTGGAATTGACAGTAGAAATAACTATTTCGATCTTATGCTATATAATGCTCAGATTTTATTAAAAGCTTTAAGCAATTGAGGTGGCATTTGGAAAGCGAAAACACATATAATGCAAAAGAAAATGTAGTTGTTTTTGAAAATGTTACTGTCAGATACGGCACACACACTGCTCTTGAAGATATTTCTATCAAGATAAGAAACGGATTATTCATTACTATTGTTGGTCCGAATGGTGGCGGGAAAACAACTTTTCTGAAATTGATCCTTGGTTTATTGGAACCAACTTCGGGAATTGTGAATGTCTTCGGGGAAAAACCTCTAAAAAATCTATCACAAGCAATAGGTTATGTACCACAAATCAAAACATTCGACCGCTCCTTTCCGGCTCTTCCTATTGAGTTGGTTGCAACAGGGTTAACAGGGAGTTGGATTACAATTCTGTCAAAAGCCCAGAAAAAATTAGCTTTAGAAGCTCTTGATCAGGTAGGAGCAACAAATCTTGCAAAGAAGCCTCTGGGAAAACTCTCAGGCGGAGAACTTCAAAGAATTTTTTTAGCAAGAAGTATTATTCGAAAACCAAAACTGCTATTACTTGATGAACCAGCTTCTGGCATTGATGTAGCCGGTGAAATGGACTTTAATAACATACTCGAGGACTATAAAAAAAGGCAAAATGCAACAATTATTATGATAACTCATGATTGGGAATCAGCTTATCACCATTCGGATTTTGTATTATTATTAAACAGGGTAATAATATGCTATGATGAGCCTAATAAAGCTTTCAGCGAAAAATGGTTAAGGATTGCTTTTGGTCACCTTGGTCATGCTCACGATATGATATTTGGAGTAAAGAATAATGCTTGAGATACTTTCAATGTCGTTTATGCAGAGAGCTTTGATTGCCGGACTGCTCGTAGGCTTTCTCGGGAGTTATTTTGGGGTTTTCATAGTCCAGAGAAAAATGAGTTTTCTGGGCGATGGTCTTGCTCATGCTGCATTCGGTGGTATAGCTCTCGGTCTCCTTCTCGAAACTGAACCAATGTGGATTGCAGTTCCCTTTACTCTTATTATTTCACTTGCTATCACTTACATAAAAGACAAAACAAATCTCGAAATGGACACCTCCATTGGAATTTTCTTTGCCTTGTCTGTGGCTCTCGGTATTATATTTATTTCTTTAAGAAAGCATTATACAACCGATGCCTTCACCTATATGTTTGGCTCTATTCTGAGTGTGAATAATTCTGATCTGATTATCTCATCCCTGTTAGTTATCATTACAATTGTGTTATCGCTAAAATATTGGAAAAAGTGGGCTTACGCAACTTTCGATCCGGAACTTGCAAAAGCTGACAAGCTCAACACAAAATTTGATGATTATCTTCTATCTGCCTTAATATCAATTGCAATAGTGATTTCAATAAAACTCGTAGGAATCGTTCTTATTGCATCTTTTCTTGTTATTCCGGCAGCAGGTGCAAGATTATTGTCATCAACTTATTTCAAAATGACTGTTCTATCGGTAATTTTTGGATTAAGTAGTTCTTTAGCAGGTTTATTTCTTTCTTATTATCTTGATTTGCCCAGCGGTGCCACAATCATTTTGATTCAGGCAATAATATTTTTTGTGGCAATTAGTTTAAAGAAATAATTCTTAAGAATAATATTTTCTTATAGGTTTCCAAAATGGAAAAATTTGATGAAATTAGAAATAACTGGTTAGAAGTTCTGAATAAAGTTAGAAATGCTGCTCATAACAATCATAGAGACCCGGAGAGCATCAAAATCGTAGCAGTATCAAAAAGTCACACTCCTGAAATAATCGAATTGGCAATTAAAGCTGGAATTAACACATTCGGGGAAAACTATGCACAGGAACTAAAAGATAAACATCAGTATCTTCTTGAGTCCGGGATTAATGTTCCTGAATGGCATTTCATCGGACATCTTCAATCCAACAAGGTTAAATATATTGCACCTTTTGTTAGTATGATTCACTCAGTTGACTCCATTGGACTTGCCGAAGAAATTTCAAAACAAGCTGAAAAAAATAATCGAACAATTGATATACTTCTTCAGGTTAATACTTCAGGTGAATATTCTAAATTTGGTTGCCAGCCCGAAAAAGTGATTGAATTATTTGATTCAATTGCAGGGATCAAAAACCTCAGTGTGCTTGGTCTGATGACTATTGGCACTTTTTCGGACATTGAAAATATAATCCGCACTGAATTTAAACTTTTAAGGGAATTAAGAGATAATATTAACAAAACAAAAGGGGTGAATCTTTCTCATCTCTCAATGGGAATGTCTCATGATTATGAAATTGCAATAGAGGAAGGTGCAACAATTGTTCGGATCGGAACTGCTATTTTCGGGGAAAGGATTTATTATTAATCTATTGTTAGAATTATTCAATAATTAAAATAAAGCCGCCAGTTTGTCTGACGGCTTTCATAAATTAGTAGCCTATAATTTTGAAAGTTCTTTGTTGAGCTCTTCATAAGGTGGTTCGACCCCCGGATTATCGCTAACCCATTTGTATTTGAGAGTTCCTTCTTTATCAAAAATGAAGACTGCCCTTTTTGCTGCCGTGTAACCTTCCATACCGGCGAAATTATAAAGCTCTACCCCGAAGGCTTTCATTGCCTGACGGGAGTAATCAGAAAATATCGGAAATGTAACCTTGTTCTTTTCAGCCCAGTTTTTATTCGAAAAAGGAGAATCAACTGTAACTCCGATAACCTCTGCGTTCATTTGATTGAAATTGCCAAGACCATCCTGCAAAGTGCATACTTCCTTTGTGCAAACACCTGTGAAAGCTCCCGGGAAAAATGCAACTACTAAATTCTTTCCCTTGAACTCATTAAGACTTTTTGGCTTCATATCATACCCGTAAAGGTTTACTTCGGGAATCTTGCTGCCTAAATCTATTGCCATTAAACCTCCTAAATTAAAAATAAATAATGCAAAAAAAATGATTAATTTCATAATATGCTCCAAAATTAAATATTAATAATTAACTTTCCTGATATATCTTTTGTTTTTTAAGAGTTAATTTAAGTATCATAAAACCTGTTAAACCAGCAATGAAGGATGAAATCAGGATTGATATTTTTGAAGAAACAACAGTGTTCTGATCGGCAAAAGCCAGCAAGGTGATAAACGTTGACATAGTAAAGCCAATTCCTCCAAGGAAAGCAACCCCTAAAACATTTTTATAATTATATTCTTTAGGCAGGACTGCAAAACCAAAGATGACTGCTAAAAAGGCAAATAAAGTTATTCCGATGGATTTACCAAAAAATAGCCCGAAAAAAATGCCGAGACTATTCGGAGTAAATAAACTTGCTGACCAATCTGATGGTATTATTATTGCAGTATTTGCAAGTGCAAAAACAGGTAAAATAAAAAAAGCAACAGGATAGTGGAGGAAATGCTGAACCTTGTATGATGGAGATTTTTTTGAACCATCTGCAAAAGGCAACGCAAAGGCAAGCAAAACTCCTGCTATTGTTGCGTGAACGCCTGAATAATGCATAAAATACCACATAGCTATTCCACCTACGATATAAATCCAGATTATATATACCTTCAACCTGTTTAAAATGACAAGAATTCCGAATATGGCAAGCGATATAGCAAGGTTAAGAAACGAAAGGTCTTTTGTGTAAAAGATAGCTATTGTTAGTATTGCCCCAAGGTCATCTATAATTGCCAGAGCAGTTAAAAAAATCTTCAATGACAGAGGAATTCTATTACCAAGAATAGAAAGAATGCCTATTGCAAAGGCTATATCAGTTGCCATCGGGATGCCAAAGCCAGCTTTTGTGGGTGTTCCAAAATTCAAAGCAAGGTGGATTCCAGCAGGCACAAGCATACCACCTAAAGCAGCAAAGATGGGAAGCATCGCATTTTTAATGTTTGATAATTCACCACGATATATCTCCCTTTCAAGCTCCAGACCAATCAAAAAGAAGAATATTGCCATCAACCCATCATTTATGATATGTTCAATGCTCCATCCAGCTAATTTGATCTGCCAGATAGCAGTATATCCCTGATGAAAAACAAAATTTGATAAAACCAGTGACAGCAACGCACAAACGAGAAGCACAATACCGCCAGCCTGTTCGCTCTTGAAGAACTCTTTGAATAACTGCGATAAATCTGTTTGCTGTCCTTTGTTTTTATTTTCCATTGCTTTAAAGGTATATAAATGATTTGTAACGTTGATTGACAATTAGTATTTTGTTGTAATTATTGGAAGGAATTTTGGTAAAAATAAAAAAAATAATATTTCTTAGGAAAAAGCAAATTTGTCAGATTCAGCTTGATAATGATGAATTGCTGTTTTTGTCAATGGATTTGCTTACTAAATTCAATATCAATACAAATACATCCTTGGATGAAGCTACTCTTTCAAACATAAAAAAAGAACAGAGAATTATTGATGCAAAACACTCTTCGCTGAACTATATTTCCTACAAACCAAGAACCGAAAAGCAGACACTGGATAAATTGTTTTTGCTTGGTTTCAATTCAGACGAGATAGAAACCTGCATAAACTTTTTAAAGGATTTTAATTACCTGAATGATGAATATTTTGCTGAAACATACATAAAAGACAGGATAAAATGGAAACCTACAAGCAAAAAAAAGCTTGTTTATGATTTGATTAAAAAGGGTGTTTCAAAGGAAATCACTGAAAAATATGTGAATCTTTTTTTTACAGATGAAAATGATTTTGAAAATGCCAAAAAAAAGATTGAGAAAGTCAGATATAAATTAAGACAAAAGAATGAAATTGAGCAAAAGAAATATATTTATAACTTCTTATTAAGACAGGGCTTTAAGCCGGATACAATTAAAGAAGTAATTAAAAAATTTTCATTCGATATAAATGATCTTTAGAAAATATATTCAACTTCCATATAAAATTTCTTTACCATTCAATAGCATCAGAAGCAGACTTCGCAAGGTTATAGGCTTCGGTTTGAGTGCTTCCGAGAGCGGTAATATGTCCCATTTTTCTGCCTACTCTCGAAGTTTTCTTATTATATAAATGCAGATGAGCCTTGGGATGCCTGAGCACGTCAGCAACACTTGAAGGAACACCACTACCATCACGAGTTCCCAAAAGATTAATCATCACTGCGGCAGGAGTAATCATATTTGTTGATCCGAGTGGCAAATCACATATTGCTCTGATACAATTCTCGAATTGTGAGGTATAACAAGCCTCAATTGTATAATGTCCTGAATTATGAGGGCGTGGTGCAATTTCATTGACTAATATTTTTTTATCTTTTGTCAAGAACAATTCTATACCAAAAATACCAATGCCATCAATAGATTCAACACAGGCAACAGCAATTTCTTTTGCATCATTTCTCAATTTTTCATCAATTTCGGCAGGAGCAATGACAGAATGGCAGATGTGCCTATATTGAATTGTCTCAACACAGGGATAGACTGCAATATCGCCCGCTTTATTCCGAACAACCATAACGGCAAGTTCTTTTGTAAAATCAACAAAAGATTCTATATAGACATCCTTCCTTTGAGCGTCAGAGCTAAATCTCTGCATAGCTGTCCTTACTTCATCTTCATTGAATACAGTAGCATTGCCATAACCATCATAACCAAATTTGCGTGATTTTATAACTGCGGGGTAGCCAAATCTGGAAGTAAAATCAATAATATCTTCAAATCCTTCAATCAACTGGAATTCGGGAACAGCTATACCAGCGCCCTTAAATGTTGATTTTTGAATAAATTTATCCTGAACCAGTCTGACGGTCTTTGAAGTTGGATAAACATTTCTTTTCTGTTCAATTTTCTCGATTATCTCCGGGTCAATAAATTCATTTTCCAGTGTAATTATATCAGAGGCTTCGATAAAATTTTGAAGTGCTAACTCATTATTCCAGCCTTCAGCGAAATCGAGTTTTGTCATATCTCCCGCAGGGCTTTGGGCTTCTTTTTCAATGATTGCAACATTCAGCCCAAGTCTGTAAGCTTCGAGAGCCAACATTTTTGCTAACTGTCCGCCCCCAAGTATTCCGAGGGTGAATGTTTTGCCTTTGTGATGAATAGATTTTAACATATTCCCTTAATTTAATTTACAAAAATATCAGTTTTTTTTGATATTTTCGGATTGATTATTTATAATATATGTATTCAATTGTTCTTAAAATAGAATATGATGGTTCAGCTTATGCCGGCTGGCAAAGACAGAAAAATGCTCTGTCTGTTCAGGAAACTATCGAAAAGGCTTTGAAAGCTCTAACAGGTCTTAACCTTTCTGTCATTGGAGCCGGGCGAACTGATGCCGGCGTTCACGCTTCTGGTCAAATAGCACATTCAAGATTGCCCGATAAGCTAAAAATCCCTCCCAAAAAATTATCAAAGGCTATTAATTCTCACCTCCCCAATGACATCAGAATTTTAGATAGCAGAATTATTGACTATCAATTTCATTCTACAAAAGATGCCATTGCAAGAGAATATAATTACTTTGTTCACTTGATTGACAGACCTCTTTTGCGGCATTTCTCAACACACATAAAAGCAAATATTGACATCCCTCTTCTGTTTGAATCTGCTAAAATTTTCAAGGGAAAAAAGGATTTTACTACATTTTCGAAATTGAACAAGGAAACAAAAGATTATGTCTGTAAGGTGAAAATTTGCAAATGGTCTGAAATTGGTGAAAAGCAATATAAACTGACAATCAGGGCTGATAGATTTGTCTATGGAATGGTTAGGGGTATTGTGGGTGCTATGATCGAAATTGCAAGAGGTAAAATAAATATTGCAGAGATAGAAAACGCACTCGAACAAAAAGACAGAGGTTTTAATTGCCCGATGGCACCTGCAAAAGGTCTGGTTTTAACAAGGGTTTTTTATCCTAAGAAATTAGATCCCTTTATGGTTTAAATATTAGTCAGTCTTGCCAAAAACAGTTTGCTCTAATTTTTCAATTCGCTTTTCATGACTGAAGGTTTTTTCTAACCGCTCAGACAATTTATCAACGGATAAATTTAGTTCTCCTATGGCAAGATTGGTTTTCATTAGATACTCTTCATTATTATCCATTTTTTTCAGAATTTTGTCCAAACGCTTGTTGGTTTCCTTTTGCTCAAAAACCATCTCACTTAGCAGTTCTATTATTCTGTTATCTGAATCCATATTAGCATATCATCAGAAAATATTATTAAATTCTTTTGGAATATTCTTCAAGGTAATTCAATTCTTCATCGGTCAAGGATTTTTTTCCTTCACTGTTTATTTTATCGAGAATTTGATTTAGTTTATCTTCAGAAAAATAATCGCTATCCATTTCATTGAAATGACTTTTTTCAGTTTGTCCATTATGATATTTTCTTTCGTTTTTTGAAATTTCAGCAGGCATAAGCTCTTCAGCAGAAATTTCAGGTAGTTTTGGTTTGACAGGATTGGATAATCCCTGAAAGAGATTATATAATTTAATACCTATATCAACAATCAATCCTGAAGAAACACCAAAAATCATAGAAAAAACCGAGGTAGTCAGTAAATCGAAATCAGCAAATTTTGAATGTAGATATACCGTAACTAACCAGCTTATCGAAATCAGTAAAATAAATGTGTTAATATGGAATAATTTTGGATTTAACTTTAATTGCTTTATATTAAAATTCGTAAGAATAAAAAAAGTGATTAAAAAGAACGAAATTCCATCTGTCCCTTTCAAAATAATATCGCTGCCGCCGAAAAATGATGTGAACAATAAACCCTGTAATAATACCAATCCAAAAAACAATGATATCAAAACAGGCAACCTGAATTTTATCTCATAGAAAGGAAACAGTAATAAAATTGTAAATAAAAACAATATCGCTGATTCAATCGTAAAAAATGAAAGGGGGTAAGTAATTATCCTGAACAACTCATTGTATTCAAAGACTTTAGAAGGTATAAGACCAAAATCCTGTGAAATCTTGAAATTTAAAAGAATATCAACTAAATAGAAAGAAGCAAAAAGTATTATTATAAAGTGGTTTAAGATTCTTATGTTTTTTATTTTTTTCATTAATTATTTTTTTCTATTTATATATCGAATAACACTTGAAATCGTAAAACGTTACTTTATTTGTAAAAAAATAACTGGCGGATTAGTTCCGTAATGTCCCGGTCTTGGATTTTGCTTTAAATTAATATACTCGAACTCTGCATATTTTCTTGAATTATCAAAATAACTCAAAGAAAAAGGTATTAAACTTCCTTTTTTCAGTTCAATATCATCGCCATTTGTGGACTCAGTCTTTAATTTTCTTTTGAATTCGACCACCCATTGACCATTCCAGAAAATGCCTTTTGCTTCCACATCACCTCTTCCTGAAAATTCATTATCCTGAACTCTTAATTTCCATCCGGAAAGTCTGTCACCGGCTGCCCAAGGTAAATTAGTAATAGGATTATTTCCTTTGGGGTCAAATGGTTCAGAGGTATCATCCCAGATAAAACGACTTGGGTCGAGTTTATTATTATCACCGCCCGGCACACTAATGGGAAGATTCAATCCCGTCCCTGAAGGTCTGAAATTAGGGTCTTCGAAAGTTTTTCCACCAACATCACCACGCCTTTCATTAGGATATTTTTCATCCTGTCCCATAGCATAGTAATCATCGGCATACCCCTGTGGTCCTGTGGTTCCTGCTTTCCAATACCAGATGTCAATTGTTCCGAAATCGGGGAACGAGCCACCCTCGAAATTGTTGATTGAATTTGCTGTATGGCATGCAACGAAACATCCTACCTTGTCGAATGTTTCACCGGCCGTTTTACCTCTCACA
Source organism: uncultured Hyphomicrobiales bacterium (assembly GCA_964473465.1). GTDB lineage: Bacteria > Bacteroidota > Ignavibacteria > Kapaibacteriales > UBA2268 > CALHRB01. The sequence goes on along the minus strand of CAYYPE010000002.1, from coordinate 24,828 downwards.
TTTGAACTGATAGGAAACATAAATGAAATACCATCTTGTCCTTCGGTTGTCAAAGTCCAGCTTGATTCTTTTGATGGATCTCCACCGTTGAATATGAAATAATTAGGCATATCATTTCTCGAATCATCTTTTATCCTGACAAGAAAATAGATATATTCCTCATCTCTTAGAGCTTTTATGCTACCGCTGAACTTCTTATTCTGGTCAATATAGCCCGGCTCAATCTGGTTCATTACGAAAAATAATTCTTTGGCAGACTTCCAGCATTCATCATAATCATTTCCATCTAAAACTGGAGGTGCTGGGGTTATATCACAAACAAGACTTAATAAATCAGGATTGGCACCGTTGCCCTTTAGATTTACAGAGTAAGAGGAATTATTATCTGTGCTGATTCTAAGGATATCTCCGTAGGCTCTGATTTCTTTTGGTGAAAATTTAACAATTATTTTACTACTTCCGCCAGCTGCCAAATCAAAAGGATTCTGGGAGTCAAGCGTAAAATCTGTGCCGCCCGAATTAAATGAGCAGGTTATTTTTAATGATTTAGTTGTTTTATTGGTAATACTTATTTCCTTTGTGCTTGCTGAATTCAATTCAACATTACCAAAATCGAGGGATTTAGGATTAACATCAAGATCATTTGCGGCTATTCCTGATCCCTTCAAGGCAACAGAGTATTTTTTATCGTTATCAAGAAATAAAGTAGTTTCATATTGTTTAATTTCAGTTGGCTTGAATTTAACATTGATTTTTGTTGAATTCTTTCCTGCTAATTGCTGAGGCATTGTATTAGTAACACTAAAGCCTTCAGAGCCCGAAGGAAAATTTGTATTGAGTGTAAAGCTTTGAGATAAATTATTGACAACAGTGATTTCCAGTATCTTCTCGGAATTGATTTCAATATTTCCAAAATCGAGATTTTTTGGCTGAATTTCCAGATGATCGATTTTGGTTCCTTCGCCTTTTAGTCCAACCGGGTATTTTTGTTCTGAATCGAGATAAAAGATAGCCTCACTGATTTTTTCTTCTTTTGGAGTGAACCGCAAAATAACACTATCACTTGTTCCCGGCATAATAGGTTTATCTGGAGAGTATTCAATAAAGAAGTCAGTTACATCTTTGCCGACTATACCCGGAGTTAATTTGAATGGAGTAGTACCCTGATTATTCAAAGTTACCTTTTGTCTGACAAATTCTCCAATAGCAACCTTTCCAAAATCCAGAAAAGTTGGAAAATAATTAATTTCAACCGTTTTTTTGCCAATCCCCCTCAAGGGAACTAATTTAACGGGATCGGTGCCAATTTCAAGAGAAGCATTATATGTTTTTTCTGCTATAGGAGTAAATTGAATAAAAATTGTATCTTTTTGATTTGGCTGAAGATTGGTTGTTTGATTACCCATAATGGTAAAGACACTATTATCTTCGCCAACTATTTTTAGTGTTAACGTCCCAGCTTTTTTTGATGTATTTTCAATTCCTATTGATTGTATTTTAGACAGACCCAACTGAACGATTCCAAAGTCAAGCAATTCAGTTGAAACATAGACTTTTATTTTTTCATCAGTTGGTGCTGTGGTATCATCTTTGCACGAGAAAAAGTTAAGGGAAAAAGAAATAAATAATACCAGAAAAATTAATTTGCGAAAATTTTTGGAGTGGGTTTCGGATATAGTTTGTTTAAAAAGAAAGAAATCCATCGAGGCAATTTTTTTGAGAAATCGTCTTGTTTTCATTGTGTGATCTATGATAAGTTATAAATTTCGAAAAAAGACCTAAATTTTGTTCCTGAAAGAAGAAATTAATTCATCAACAGAAACAATATCAACATTTTCGTAAAAATCCTCGTTAATGGCTACCATTGGTGCTCCGCCGCATGCCCCCATACATTCAACTTCTTCTAAAGAGAAAATACCGTCATCTGTTCTCTGATTATGCCCTATACCAAGTTTTTCGGAAATATGTTCATAAATTTCTTCGCCACCTCTAAGCATACAGGAAATGTTAGTGCAAACCTGTATATGATATTTTCCCATAGGTTTTTTGAAATACATAGTATAAAAACTTGCCACACCATGAACATGAGACTCAGGTAGGTCTAATATTTTAGCAACGTATTCTTTAACATCTTTGCTCAACCAACCGAATTTTTTTTGTGCCATCCACAAAACATGCATGATTGCTGATTTTGAAGATGGATAACGGGATTTCACCTGCTCAATTTCTTTGAGTTCTTCTTCTGAAAATCTGATTTCCTGAATGTCTTCCATTCTTTTTTATCCTTCTTTAGTCTAAGAGTTTACAAATTAAAAAAAATCTCTCGAATTTTCGTATTTTTTGGTATCTTTGGGACAAAATAATTATGGTTGCTTTTTAATCCTTTTCACGAACATTGTTATAGAGACCCAATGTTTCAATGCAATGAGAAACTTATGAACAACTGACACCTTAATCTTTTTCTTAAAAATATTAAAATCGTTCAACTCAATTTTTTCGAGCAACCTGTAATATATTTCATCCATAATTTCCGCAGAAACGATAGTAATTCTCTCGTCCGGTGGCAATAGTTTTCTTGCGTTATGATAGAATTCCCTTGCTCTACGAACCTGAAATCTCATCAAATCAATGAATTTATCATTATATACTTCGTTGATTAAATCTTCTTCGGAATAACCGAATCTATTAAGATCTTCCTGAGGAATATAAATATAGCCTCTATCTTTGTCGGACTTGATGTCCCGGATGATATTTGTCAATTGAAGAGCATACCCCAGATTAATAGCGTAGCTTTTTGTTTCTTCGTATTTATATCCAAATATTTCAATGCTGATAAGACCTACTATACCAGCAACGCCAAAACAGTAATCTTTGAGTTCCTCGAATGTAGCATATCTGTTTTTAATCACATCCCGCCTTATACCATCTATTAGTATTAAAAAATACTGCTTTGGTATCTCGAAACGTTTTATTGTCCAGATAAACGGATTCAGGATAGATTGATCGAAACCGCCACTATAAATATTTTCTATTACATTTTCCCACCAGGCAAGGCGCTGTAACTTGAGCTGTTTTTCTGTGTCGGTAAAGGTTGGGCTGCTGTCTGCTATATCATCAATATAGCTACAGAAAGCATACAGAGACTGAATTGCTTTTCTTTCCTCCTTAGGTAGAAGATTGAAAGAATAAACAAAATTTGAACGTGCTACCTTTGGGGGTGGCATTTGTTCAAAATTTGCTAATTCATTTTCTGTTATTACTTCCATTTACCAGAATTTAAAAAAAGTTTTATAAAAATTAAAAAAAACTCAGCTTTCGATAATTTAGGACGTTTAACTAAAATGTTTGCTTGTAATTTCCTTATTTTGTTTAATATTGTTGCACCTCCCAACACTGTTGCTTTAATCTCAAGTTTAAGTCTTAAATTTTTTAGATACTTAATTAATTCAGACCCTTCTCTCAACAATATTTCGGTTCGGTCATAAAGTTCATTCAGACAACTATTTAAATTATGAGTTTTTTTTCTTTCAAACAAATCATTTACTTCCAAATCATATTTAGCAAGATATTCCATTGGAATAAAAACCCGATTCTTCATCAAATCTAATGAAAAATCCTGCCAAAAGTTAATCAACTGCAAAGCTGAACAGATTTTATCTGATAGTAAAATATTTTGATCACTATAATTATCTGTTATCCTCAGCACCAATTCACCAATAGGTTCTGCTGAATATTTACAATAATCCATTAACTCGTAAAAAGTTTCAGCTTGTTTGAAATTTATATCCATTTTGTAAGCTGTCAGCAAGTTTTGAAATGGCTCAATCGGAATTTTTTTGTCTCTGATTGTAATGATTAGTGCTTTTATAACAGGATTTTTGATTCTGGAGAAATCCTCTGTCTGAATTAATTTATCAAGATTATTAAGCAGATTAATTCTATCTTCCTCAGGAATTTGTATGATTTCATCGGCGATATCATCTGCAATTCTTGCAAATGCATAAACTGCAAAAATGTATTTTCTCCAAGCTTTTTTTATAAGGAAGGATGCAACGGGGAAATTCTCATAATGCGTCTGAGACAGAATCCTGCAAAACTCAAAAGCAGAATCAGAAGAATCAACTCCAAACCTGCCGCCGTGTTCTTTTGTTAACTCATCAAGCTCCTCAAATGTAAATTTCATAAAATTTCCTCCGGAACCCAGAGAAATTTTTTCAAATTAACCCTATCTTCAATAAATTCCACTCCTTCGGATTCAAGCAGTTCCCTCATCATATTGGGCGTTCCAAAATAATTTTTACCGGTTAATTCTCCATTCCTGTTAACAACACGATGGCAGGGCAGAACAGAAGTATATGCATAGGCATTCAAAGCCCATCCAACCATTCTTGCTGAGGATTTTAGTCCAGCTTTCTGAGCAATCAAACCGTAGGTTGTAACCTTTCCGTAAGGAATCTTCTCAACGATTTGATAAACTTTATTAAAAAATTCATTATTTGATTTTTTCTTCAAGGTTAATCATTAAAAATTGAATTGTAAAAATAAAAAAAATTCTGAAGATAGTCTATATCCTCAGAATTTAATTCAATTCCTTATTAAGCTAAACTACTTCCCCAGTGCATGCCTCAGAGACATCAAGCCTACAGTTCCAAACCCGATAAGGAAGAGCAATTGAAATGGTATGGCGGCTATTTCCAGATAATAAAATGAAATAGCTATACCAACCACATAATAGAGTGTAAGAAATATTTCAAAAACAACAGTCCAGTTAAATTTTTTCTGAACATATTTTTTGTATTTCCATTGATCGTTTTGCGATTCGATTTTATATTTGGGTGTTCTTGTGAATCCTGTTTTCTTACCTATTAAAGCCTCGATCACTGCCTTGGTATTATTTATAGCGAATCCCATACTCCCTGCAAGGAAAACAGGAAATAGCAGAAGTCTTCTTCGCCAATCAAGATGAATAGCTCGCTGTGCATACATATAAAACAGGAATGTGGAAATTGATGCAAGAACAAAAATTGACATAAGATTATAGTATGTGTCCAAACCCCCGATTGTGTTTTTAATGATTACAAGAGGAACATTCAAAACAGCAACAACAATAATAAAAGGAAAAACTATATTGCTTGTTAAATGAACAATACTCTCTAATTTAATTTTCAGGGGTAAAGTTGATTTTAAAACTAAAGGAAGAATTTTCTTAGCAGTTTCAACAGCTCCTTTTGTCCAGCGGAATTGCTGGGTCTTGAGAGCATTAATATCAGCCGGTAGCTCTGCGGGAGAGGTGAAATCATTGAGATAAATAAATTTCCACCCTTTCAACTGAGCACGATAGCTAAGGTCAAGATCTTCGGTCAAAGTGTCTGGTTGCCAGTTACCAGCATCAAGAATGGTTTCTTTACGCCAAACTCCGCCTGTTCCGTTGAAATTAATGAAGAATCCAGCTTTGTTCCTGACCTGTTGCTCAATCACAAAGTGTCCGTCGAGTGCTAAAGCAGCCGCTCTGGTTATAAATGAATATTCTTCATTCAAATGTTCCCATCTGGTTTGAACCATTCCTACTTCTTTGTCATTAAAATATGGCATAGTTTTAAGCAGGAAATCAGGCTTTGGAACAAAATCAGCATCAAAAATAGCGATAAAGTCGCCAGTGGCAACTTCTAAACCTTCTTTCAAAGCACCGGCTTTGTAGCCAGAACGGTCATTCCTGTGGATATAGTGAATATCAAATCCTTTTTGACGATATTCATCAACCAATTTCTTTGCTATTTCAACTGTTTCGTCAGTTGAATCATCCAGAACCTGTATCTCTAACTTATCCTTGGGATAGTTAATGTTGCAAACAGAGCGTATCAAACGCTCGATAACATACATTTCATTATACATTGGGAGCTGTATGGTCACTCTTGGAAATACTTCTGGCATCTTATTATCCGGTAGCTTGTAATTATTTGTCTTATGATAATAATACAATAAAACCAAGCCATGAATACCAAAGCCAAAAAGAACACATAGCGACAGGAAGTAAATAAGTAGTATAAAATCTTCCATCTCTTTAGCTCACCTCTTCCAAATAGTTATAAATATTGTTTTCAATTACCAGCCAGAAACAACTGCGATTAAGATATCTTCAGATGTTCTGTTCAATGCATCCATAAGAGCTTCTTCCCTGTTAGTCAAAGCTTTCTGAACGTCATACACACTAAAATTATTAAAACTCTTCTTCCAGATACTTTTTTTCATAACATTGTCGTAAAACTCAGCCTCAACGTTCACACTTATTTTCCTCTCCTTCTCTAACTCTCCGGGATTAACGACCATTGTTTCATCTCTTATGCTATTAATTTGAACCTTTAAACTTGCCTCTCCCTCTTTGTCAACTATATTATAAGTATTGTCGTTTCTAAATTTTTCAATCAAATATAATATCATGTTGTCTTTGACCTTCGGGCTACCATATCCACTCATGTCAACTACAGGCTCTATTTTAAGCGTATTCAAATGCTTTGCTTTTGTTGCTCCCGTAAATGAATAACATCCATAAAATATGCTTGTTACAAACATGCAAATTAATAAATCATAGATAAGTTTTTTATTACGGAAGTATGAAAAAATTTTCATTTTTTTATTAATCCTGAAAAAAAGGGTTTGTCATTTTTTCATATCCTATTGTTGTTTTTGGTCCATGACCAGAATATACTTCATAATCATCATCCAATGTAAATAATTTTTGCTTTATTGAATTAATAATTGTATCATAAGAACCACCGGGTAAATCAACTCTCCCAATACTTCCATAAAATAAAGTATCTCCTGCAAAGACTTTCCTTTCCTTATGGATTACAAACGATGTGCCTCCCTCTGTGTGGCCCGGCGTAAATCTGACCTCGATTTGTATATTTCCAACATTAATTTTCTGTTCATCCTGAAAATAGAAATCTGATTCGGCTGGCTCGAGTTCAAAAGGTAAAGGCATCAAAGCATGTTTCATCGGGTCTTTTATGCGATATTCATCAAGATAGTTTACGTATATTTTTGCATCTGTCTCTTTTTTTAATTTAGATAAGTCTGCTGTATGATCCCAGTGTGTATGCGTAAGGAAAATATAATTTATATCAATGTTGTTTTTTCGGGCGTAGTCTGTAAAATACTGACTGCTGTCCAATGGAACATCAATTACTAAACCACACATTGTGTCAGTGCAGCAAACTAAATACCCAATAGTCGCAAAAGGACCTGATTCAACAGGATACATTAACATTTAATAAAAAAAGTAAAATTTTTGAACAATAAAAATACAAAAATATTTTTACAAAATTTATTTATAAAAAAAGACGGAGTTTTGACGGGGTAATATATTATTTATTATTTTGCTTTTTTTACAATATCTGTGATAATAATTCTGTCAATCATTTTGTTAATTTCAAAAAGAGGTTTTTTTATGAAGAATTTTAAATCATTAAGAGTGTTTTCTTTGGTTTTGTTTACCATCTTTGTTTTTACTGGATGCACAGCAATAAAGCAGGTAACCCAAACTCTTGTAAATTTACAAAGGTTAAAATTCAAACTCGAAAATGTTAATGGGTTTAGGCTTGCTGGTATCAGCTTGAGCGATAAAAAATCAATATCTGATTTTTCTCTCTCCGATGGTTTAAATCTTACAAAGGCATTCTCAAGCAAGAGTTTGCCCGCTCAATTCGTTCTAAATGTTGCGGCAGTAAATCCTAATGATGGAACAGGTGGCTCAAAACAAACTACAGCCACTTTAACAAGCTTCGAATGGCAGCTTTATATCGACGATGTCCCGACTGTTTCTGGCAATATTGAAAGACCTATTGAAATTCCCGGAACTGGTCAGCAATCTATCATACCTCTTTCGATTGGGCTTGATCTGGTTAAATTTTTTGAAAACAAGGGATATGATGGAATTATTAATTTAGCACTGGCTCTTGGTGGGGTTAATTCAAGTCCTGCAAGACTTAAACTCGATGCCAAGCCAACAGTTTCCACTCCTTTCGGTGCTATCAGCTCCCCAAGAATTACAATTGTTGATAAACAGTTTAATTGATTCCGGGGAAATTTATATAAATTTTACCAAAACAAAAGGCTGTCTTCCTAAAGAAAACAGCCTCTAATTTTTTAAAGTCAGTCATTTTAAGTTAATTCTTCGAACCTTGCCTGGAAGAATCTAAGGTATTTTGGTTCATAAACCATTTTCAATCCCTTCGCTTCGTGCCTTTTTTCGAAAAGTTCATTAACGGAATAAGCTGCTACATCAAGGTGGGATTGCATATAAACTCTTCTTGGAAAGGTCAATCGGACTAATTCGAGTTTTGGATAATTATGGTCGCCGGTTTCTTTGTTTCTTCCAGCAGAAACAATCCCTCTTTCCATTGACCTGACACCTGACTCGATATATAGATCGGCTGCTAATTTTTGTGCAGGAAAGTTAATCTGGGGAATATGGTCATAGAAAGCTTTTGCATCAAGAAATACAGCATGACCACCAATTGGCTTAACTATCGGAATATTGTTTTCGATTAGCTTATTGCCGAAATATTCAATTTGCTTTATTCTTGAACGGATGTGATCATATTGAACAGCTTCCTCCATGCCTCGAGCCATCGCTTCCATATCACGTCCGGCAAGCCCTCCATAAGTATGAAGACCTTCATAAACGACAACTAAATTACGAAGCTCCTCGAATAAATCCCAATCATTAACTGCGACAAAACCACCAATATTCACGAGCAGGTCTTTCTTTCCGCTCATTGTTGCAGCATCGGTATAGGAACAAAACTCAAACAATATTTCTTCGATAGTTTTATCTTCATACCCCGGTTCCCTTTCCTTTATAAAGAAAGCATTTTCGATCGCCCGGGTTGCATCCAGAACAACTTTAATACCATACTTATCCGCTACTTGCTTCACTTCTCTTATGTTTTGCATTGATACAGGTTGACCGCCTGCCATATTAACTGTTCCTGCAACAGATATATAAGGAATTTTGTCTGCACCAACTTTTTTTATGAGGTCTTCGAATTTCTGTATGTCCACATTTCCCTTGAAAGGATGCAGATTGTCGGGAATATGTGCCTCGTCAATTATTACGTCAACAAAAGTTCCTCCGGCAAGTTCCTGATGAAGTCTTGTTGTTGTAAAATACATATTTCCCGGGACGTAATCACCATCTTTTATTAATGTCTGGGAAAGAAGATGCTCTGCACCTCTTCCCTGATGAGTTGGAACAAGATATTTATAGCCATAATACTTCTGGACGTTCGACTCCAGATAGTAAAAATTCTTGCTTCCGGCATAAGCTTCGTCGCCAAGCATCATACCAGCCCATTGATAATCGCTCATTGCGTTTGTTCCGCTGTCTGTCAGCAAATCAATATATACATCTTCGCTTCTGAGAAGGAATGTGTTATAACCCGCTTCTTTCATTTTTTCAATTCTATATTCACGAGTAGTCATCTTTACAGGCTCTACAACTTTGATTTTGTATGGCTCTGCCCAAGGTCTTCTTTTATCTGCCATGTTTTTCCTTTTTTTAAATAATTTACAATTCGAAATTTTTAAAATTGCTTTGTTTAAATAATTAATAAACCTACAAATATAACATTATGGAACAACAAGAAAAAAAGTGTGCCCCTTTTTTAAAAATTTTTTTTATTAAGTAATTTTAGTGTTGCTGATTTGATATGCAATACTCACGTAAGAAAAACACACAAAATTTTCTTTTCTATCTTGCTAACATCAAAGGCTGTGTTATTATATTAGTAGGTGTTTTTAAAATCAGATAATATAACCCAGATCCCAATGGACTTACATCAATTTGATATTCATAGCTCCCGGGCTCGAGTTCATTCATTTCATTAATTAGCTGCTTTCTTCCGAGATAGTCATAAATTCCGAGTTCTGTTGAACCTTTTTCGATAGTTCCGAAATTAATCCTTATGTTATTATCATTTGAATTTGAATTTACTATTAAAAACTGTCTTGCATCTGTGTTAACCAGCCTTGTTCCACCCTCCTTACAAATACCTTTAAGGCAAACCTGCCCGTTTATTGAAGAAACTTTTATCTCGGAGCAATCATATAAAATGTGAGTTATCTCAACCGGTGTGCATTCGGTCTTTCCAAGAACGGCTGTGAACTTTACCTCTTTAACAAATTGCTCAAGATTATTTCCATTTAGCTCTATAAATTCTAAATCACCTTCGATTCGTCGATTTGAATAGACGCCTACTGGCTGCAATATAGATTTATTATAAACCAACCCAATACTGTTAAAATCAAAATTACATAATACTCTTGTATCGCTCCATTTTATAGACACTGGCAAAGTAAAAGTTTCTCCAATAGCTGCTTCGATTGTTCCAAGTTCTATTGTTGAAGAAACATCAAGCATTTCAATAAAAACAGAAGTATCGGCTGTGCAACCGTTTTTATCAACAATCTTCAGTGAGACACTACCAGTTTTACTTATATATATACTCTGGCTTGTTTCTCCTGTTGACCATAGATATGACATCCCGGGAGGACCTGAAAGCCTTGCACTATCGCAGGGACAGATGAAAAAACCTTTGTCTGATGAAATGACTGCTTTTGGCTCTGGAAATATATTTACCCTTACTGTGTCATAAGCTTCGCAGAGTTTATTGTCAACAATTTTTACGATATAAGTAGTGTTCAAATCAACCAATGCATTTGGATTGGGTGAGTAAGGATTATCCAGTCCGGTTTTGGGAAACCATTCATATTTTAACGGAGGCTCTCCACCTGAAGCAGTTACGTTCAAACGAACTGCTTCACCTTTGCAGGTGGAAACATACTTTTCAGCACTCGCTGTTAAAGAGCAATATAAAGAAAACGAAATATCATCTATAACGAAATCATTTCCGGATTTTCTAATATTTCTGTTTATTATAATGATTTCCGCCGTATCAATGTTATTTGAATTCCAGACATATCTTATTTCACTCCACTTACACACATCTGCAGGCAGGTAGAACGGAGATGGCTGCATCAGAGCACCATTGATAAAAACATCAAAAAATGGTGGGTTTGCTGGGTTAACAGAAGCACTCCAAAAAGAAAAAAGATAAACAGAATTTAATTCCACGCCTCTAATAGTTTGCTTCCAGACAATTTTCTCAGGGATATCCGAACTGTTTACTAAAAGCATAAAGCCGGATTGATTTGTTTTATCTGCACAGGAATCAAATCTTGAATATTGCTTTTTCGGATTCTGGGACAGACAATATGTTCCCTCGAGCCTCATATTCGAAGGAGAAAAAATATAATCAGTATAAAAACCGGTATTACCATCCTCGAACTGCCCATTGATAATCATTTGATTGCTTAATTGGTATTCTCTTTTTTCCGAGGCAAAAAGCGATTCGGAAAAAATTATCGCAATAATTATAAAAAAAATGAATAATTTTATTCTGTTCATATTCTTTATTTTTTTATTGATTAGTTTATTAAAAAACAAAGATATTTATTTTTTGTTACAAATTTGATTAAATTTTCAAAAAAAACATATTACAAGATTAAGAAAAATCATTAATGATAAAAAATCCTGAAATAAAAATAGCAGGCTTTTTAAAAATTATAGTAGTCATACTGTCAATTTATTATATAGCTATTTTTCTTTACATTTCTCTTTCGAGAATTAATTATCCCTTTGAACTCGAAATGATGGAAGGGGGTATGCTCGAAAATGTAATACGATTAACAGAAGGAAAAGCTATTTATACTGATCCCACAATTGACTATATTCCATTTATTTATCCCCCTCTTTATTTTCATTTATCTGAAATATCAGTAAAAATTTTTGGTGCAAGTTTTTTTTCATTAAGATTGATATCACTTATTTCAACATTAATTAGTTTTTATATCATTTTTGCTTATGTTTTGAAGGAAACAAGAAACTGGGTCTATGCACTTGCTTCTGCAGGAATTTATGCGGCAGTTTTTCAGATAACCGGCTTTTGGTTCGACTTAGCTCGTGTTGATTCTTTATTTCTTATGTTTCTTCTTGCTATGATTTATTTTCTTAGATTCCATGAAAATAATACAGGGCTTTTTTTTGCTGCAATTCTTGGTATTTTAGCTTTTCTAAGCAAACAAACATTGATGATTGTTATTATTCCAATTTTTTTATTCCTAATAATTAATTTTAAAGTCAGGTCTTTATTCTTTATTCTAACATTTCTGATTGGAACTATAATATCAACGCTATGGATAAATTATAACACAAATGGTTGGTATATGTACTGGATGTATGAGCTACCAGCTTCCCAGGAATGGAACTTTAAATATCTTGTTTCATTTTGGTCATATGATATTTTTAAGCATACTTCTATTATGTTTCTATTCAGCCTTTTGTGGTTCATTTATTTGTTAAAAGAAAAAAATAAGAAAACAATAACATTTTTTGTTGCCCTTATGATAGGAATAATATCGGCAGCTTGGTTGCAGCGTTTGCATCTCGGTGGTTTTGTTAATGCAAATATTCCATTTTATGCAATTTTCTCAATGTTTTTTTTAATTGGATTGAGCTTTATTCAACAAAAAATTGGTATTCAAATCGAGACTAAAAACAAAATTTTGGTAATTTTTCTTACTTTAATAATAAGTCAATTATTAGCATTAAATTATAATCCATTTAAAGCTATTCCAACTAAAGAGGATTTAATTGCTGGAAGAAAAATTGTTGAAAAAATAAAAAATATTGATGGGGAAATATTTATTCCAAATCACAGTTATTTGTTAAGGTTAGCGGGAAAAAAAACTTATGCCCACTGGGTCGGTTTTCTTGATTTAATGATAAGTAAATCTGAATTGAAACAAAAATTAGAACAAGATCTCGAGCAAAGACTTTCATCAGCTTTTTTTAAGGCGATTATTGTCAATGATGATTTTTCCTATCATTATTTAGAAAAATATTATGAAAAAAAAGAAGCAATCTTTGATAATCAGGTTTTTATGACAATATCTCAAAAAGCCCGACCACAGTATATTTATATTCCCCAAAAATAAATTCATATTTAAATAAATTTAAATAATTTATCTCAAAAATATATGCTTCAGATTGAAGATAATTATTAAATTGCAAGTTTAATTTTTGAAAAAATTATTTCAATTTCAAATTATTCATTTTAAGGTTAAAAGATGAGTATTTTAGTCAATAAGAAGACAAAAGTAGTTGTTCAGGGAATTACTGGTTCTGAAGGAACATTTCACACCTCACAGATGATAGCTTATGGAACAAAAGTTGTCGCTGGCGTTACTCCCGGAAAAGGAGGAACAGAATATTCAGGGAAGGGTGAATTTACCTTTAAAAAGCCTGTCCCTGTTTTTAATACTATGAAGGAAGCAGTTGAGGCAAAAAATCCCGATGTTTCAATAGTTTTCGTCCCTCCACCCTTAGCTGCAGATGCTATACTTGAATCAATTGAAGCCGGTATTAAACTAATAATTGCAATTACGGAAGGAATTCCGACAAGGGATATGATCAAGGTCAATTCTGCCCTGAAGCTATCTGGTGCAAGAATGATTGGTCCTAACTGCCCTGGTATAATAACCCCCGGTCAAACTAAAATTGGTATTATGCCCGGTTTTATTCATAAACCCGGAAAAGTTGGTGTTGTTTCGAGAAGTGGCACATTGACCTATGAAGCTGTAAAGCAGTTGACAGATCTTGGTATCGGACAGTCAACCTGTATCGGAATAGGAGGCGATCCAATCATCGGAACTCAATTTATTGATGTTATAAAACTATTTAACGAGGATCCGGAAACCGAAGCTATTCTTATGATTGGGGAAATTGGCGGAAATGCAGAGGAAATTGCTGCAGAATACGTAAAGAAACATGTTAAGAAACCTGTCGTTGGTTTTATTGCAGGAAGAACCGCACCTCCCGGAAGAAGGATGGGACATGCAGGAGCAATAATAGCAGGCGGGAAGGGAACTGCCGCCGATAAGATTCAGGCTCTGAAATCTGCTGGTATTAAGGTAGCAGAATCACCAGCTGCTATTGGTAAAACTGTCGCATTAGCACTTGGAATAAAAGTAGCTGACACACAAAAAGCTGCCACAAAAGGAAAACGTGGAAGACCACCAAAGGCTGAAAAAATCTCGAAAAAAACTACTAAACGTGGAAGACCATCCAAAAAATAATGATTATTTTAAATTTAATTAGTTAATAATATGGAAAAAACCTTAGCTATAATAAAACCCGATGCCGTCAGAAAAAAAGCCATCGGTGACATCATCGCAAGAATTCAGTCTGCCGGATTTAACATTTTAGGTTTAAAGATGATTAAAATCTCCAAGGAGCAAGCCGGTGCATTTTACGAAGTTCATAAGGAAAAACCTTTCTATGCTGATCTGGTCAATTATATGTCTTCTGGTCCAATTGTAGTTATTGCTCTCGAAAAGAACAATGCCATTGAAGATTACAGAAAATTAATCGGGAACACAAATCCTGAAAAGGCAGAGGAAGGAACAATCAGAAAAATTTACGGAACCAATATCGAAGCTAATGCTGTTCATGGCTCTGACTCCGTCGAGAATGGCGAAAAAGAAATTGCTTTCTTTTTTAGCAAAAATGAACTGACAGCAACATCTATGTAGCTTTCAATATACTTTGAATTTCGCTTTTAGAAGCCTTAAATAACGCTCAGATAAGTTTAGCTCTTTAGCTAATTGTTTGAGCGTTTTATTTTTGTTTTCCCGGATATATCTTTCGATAAATGTGTCAAGCCTTGATAACTTAGGTATATAAAAATTCAGACCACCAAAATTTCTTAAAATATTTCTGACAACCTCCAGCCCGCATGTTTCTGAAAGCATTTGTAAATCAGGAGTTAAATCTTCTTCCTTAATTATTGAAAAAATATCATTCATATTTATAACCTGATAATAAAAAAATAATTATTTTTGTAATGTAATATTTACAAGAATAAATATTACTTATTGCAAAATATGTAATATTTACTAATAAAACAAGTAAAAAATAATGAAAGATTTCAACAAAGAGATTGGTTCAAGACTTAAAGAAGTCAGAAAAATATATAATGGCGGATTTAAAGCAACTATTGAACAGTTTGCTGCCATTTTAGGCGAAACCAAATATAATCTCTCAAATTATGAAAATGGGAAAGCAAATCTTCCGGTTCGTGTCCTAAAAGTTTTATATGAAATTGGCATTAATCCCCTTTATATAATTAATGGGGTCGGAAGTAAATTCGCAGACAATGAAGCCGGAAGAATTCTCAGAGAAAAAATTGAACAGAATAAGGAGAATGAAAAAGACTTGACTAAAATGTCCAGCGAAGAATTGCTGCATCAAGCCGAAATACTTACTGTTGCAGCTGGTAATATTATGAAAATAATAAGCGAACGCAATAAAAATGAATAGGATTGAACTGAATGAATAGCTTTCAAGAGTTCGAATATCAACTAGGCCAAATTTCCGACAATGAATTATACGACTTAGCCAAATCCTGCCTACAGCTTCTTACTTCCTCAAATTATAATAATCAGAAAAAACTTGAACTAATTTATTCTGAATGTAAAAAAAGAAATAAAAAAATTTATGAAAAGGCAATGAATGATGCTTTCCTGACAACTTTTACAACACAGGAAAAAATTTCGGAAAGCTCTATACTCAACATTCAAAGAATTGATTTTATGTCTGAGCCTGAAATTAACCTTTTAGTAAATTTAATAAGTAAAGGTATTAAAAAAGGAGGGATGGATATTGCTTCTGCCACTGGCATAAGCATTTATAAATTACTTGGTGTGCCAGAAGAGCATTTGCTTTTCTTCAAGGTTTCCGGGGATTCGATGATTGATGAAGGAATCAGCGATGGGGATTTAGTTGTGGCAGATAGACGTGTTCAGATTGTGAATAAGAAACTTGTTATTGTTGAATACGAAGGAGAATTATTCATCAAGCGAATACTTATTGACAAAGGTATAATGTGGTTGAATTCTGCAAATGAAAAAATCAAACCATTTCAATTGAAGGGTAGAGAAGAAATAAAAATTATAGCTCGTGTAAAAAATCTTATTAAAATATTGCAATAATATTATAGATTTTTTAAAATTGCCGATAAATTTATTAGTTATTTAATTAAATTTGAAATTATTGTGAAATATTTTATTATGATTGGGAAAATTTATGGAAAAACCATTTATACTTGTCGTTGATGATAACAAAATCACAACAAAGCTTCTGAAAAGATATCTTGAAACCAATGGATATCTGGCTGGCGAGGCTTACGACGGTGTTGAGTGCCTTGAAAAGGTGGAGGAAAGAATTCCCGATGCTATTATTCTCGATGTTATGATGCCAAGAATGGACGGTTACGAAACAGTCAAAAGATTGAAATCACAGGAACATACAAAAGATATACCTGTCGTAATAGTAACAGCTCTAAACGATGTTGCTAACCAGATTAAATCTGTTGATGCCGGCGCTGATGATTTTCTCAGTAAACCGATTGAAGAAAAACTGCTTGTTGCTAAGGTCAGATTCCTTTCTAAATTCTCGCTTGAAATGAAAAAGAACAAAATTCTTCTTGAACTTATTCAGAAAATAAAGAATAAAGAAATTGAACTTAACGGCAAATCGCCCGAGGAAATGCTTCAGGAAGAATTAGATAAAGCCTGATAATTTGTTTAACAAAGAAAAGCCGCATTCAATTTGTATATTGAGTGCGGCTATGCATTTTTTATGCTTAAATTAATTTTTTCCCGGAATATTTTCCAGTATTTTAACTAATAAGTTCCAACAATTCTGAACGGTTGAAATCTGGACTTTCTCGTTTGGTGAGTGGACTTCTTTCAGGGTTGGTCCGAAAGATAACATATCCATTCCGGGATATTTTTCCCCGATTAAACCACATTCCAAACCTGCATGAATTGCTTCTACTTTCGGTTCTTTACCGGTCATTTCCTTGTAGATTTTTATTGCCGTATTCAAAATTGGTGAATTAATATTTGGCTGCCATGCCGGATAACCATCACCGTGACGGACAACTGCACCACCAAGTTCGAAGGAACTCCTTACAGTATTAGCCATATCAGTTTTTTCTGTTTCGACTGAACTTCTCTGGCTTGTCAATACGAAAATCTCCAATGGTCTTGTTTCAACTATCGCAAGATTGGTCGAAGTCTGAACCAAGCCGGGTATATCAGGGCTATATCTCAAAGGTCCGTGTGGCGCTGCATAAATCGAAGTTAATAACCTTTTCTGAAGACTCTTTGACATTATTCTTGTCGGAAGAGAGGTTGTTTCGGCGGTCAGCGATATATTTTTTTCTTTGGTTTGCCATTCACTTTTGTAAATTCTATCGAATTCGGCAACTTTTTCCCTGAATTGATTCTCAATTGCGGGTGACAAGGTAACCACAGCGAAGGCTTCTCTTGGAATTGCGTTATGAGCACTGCCTGCCTTGATTGATGATATTCTGACATCGAGATTTTTAGTTATAGTCCATAAAAATCTGTTTAGTAATTTTATGGCATTAGCGCGCCCATCGTGTATTTCGATGCCAGAATGTCCACCCTGCAATCCTCTGATAGCTACTTCATAGGCTACAGAACCCGATGGGACAGCATCTTCGTCATACATAAATGTAGCAGAGGTATTTGTTCCTCCTGCACATCCGATTGTAAAAGCACCATCTTCTTCAGAGTCCAGATTTATTAAAATTCTTCCGTTCAAAAGGTCAGTCCCAAGTTGAACAGCACCTGTTAAACCTGTCTCCTCGTCAAGAGTGCAAAGCAGTTCCATCGGTGGATGTGGGATATCATTGGAAGCAAGAACTGCCAAACCCATGGCTAATCCAATTCCGTTATCGGCTCCAAGGGTAGTTCCTTTTGCTTTTACCCAATCTCCATCTATCCAAGGCTGTATTGGGTCGGTCAAGAAATCGAATTCGACATCAGCATTTTTCTCGCAGACCATATCGAGATGTCCCTGAATGACTGTTGGAACCCTGTTTTCCATACCCGGAGTAGCTGGTTTGCGAACAACAATGTTGCCAAGCTTATCAGTTTTGTATTCAAAGCCATGTTTTTTGGCAAAATCAATGATATAAGCTGCAATTTTTTCCTCTTTTTTTGAGGGTCTTGGAATTTGAGTGATTTCCTCAAAAAAATTCCAGACGCTTTTTGGTTCTAAAGAACCAAGAACATTTCCCATAATTAATTCCTTTCTAATTCTTTAAATGAAATAAAACCTGCATTGTATAGTTCTGTCAAAAATAATGTTAATCTATCATAGACGGGTTGAATTTGTTCGCCAAATTTTTCGGTCAGTAATTCGCCTATTCTTGTAACAGAATTATTACCATTGATTAACAGCCAAGTTGCTGAGCCGAATTCATCTAAATTTGCCTTGATATACTTATTTTTTAATCGGGGCTGAAGAAGTTTCCCGAACACTTTATCAGTAAACCTTGGAACAAGCACATCAATGTTGCCTTTTGAATTAAATTCGTGGGAATAAATTGCAAAAGGTGTCATTTCGAGGTAGTTAAGTTTCTTCTTCTTATTTTTACTGAAAATTCCCGCCAATTCTTTGCCTTAATTAATCTCTTATCTTTAGTTTAAAGAAAATCAAACGTAATTTATTTTTTTTTATTGATTTTAATGTATTAATATAATAGTTTCAACGTTATTTTTATTTTCTAAATGATGACATTTTTATTTTATTATTTATGAATTTTTATCGTTTTAAGGCTTTTATCATATTAAAGCTGATTATACTTTTTGTTTTTCCTTTTAACTTGCTTTCTCAGGTTTCTGAAAAAGAAGTATCAACGGGAAACTTTTATTTCGATGCTATTTGCTTTAAATCAGAAAATGATACTCTCGGAAGGGTTGATGCATTTGTTGTTGTTCCTTATCAGAACCTTACATTTTTCAAGTCAGGTAACCTTTACAGTGCTTCTTACGAACTATCTATTTCAATTTTTGATAATAATAATACTCTTGTAGAAACAAAAACTGCCCAAAGAAAAATATTTGAGGAAGATTATAATGTTTCTCTTGGCTCAAATGCATCTTTTGATTATACTCAGAATATTTTTTTCCTGCCCCCCGGAAAATACGAAATTACTGCCTCTATCTTAGACAATTTTACTAAAAAGAGCTCACAAAAATCCAGAGTCCTAACAGTGCTAAATTTTAACGATTTCAATTTTTCATTGAGTGGATTAATGCTTGTAAGCTCTATTGAAGAAAGAGACGGAAGATTCAAAATCACACCGCACTTATCCGAAAATGTCGGTGATCTAAGCGACGGATTCTTCATTTTTTTTGAATTTTATTCAAAATTGAACTTAGAATCAGTTGATTATTTTTATGAATTAATTAATTCCGATGGTGAAGTAGTTGAAAAAAGCAAAAAAATCAATAGAAAAACAAGCCAATCAGTCAACCGAAACTATATAAGAATTATTCTTCCCAAAAACATTCTTCAGGGTGGATATACATTGAGATTAACTGCTATGAAGCCCTTAGCCGATGAGAATGATTTCGAACCTTCGGCTTTTCTTGCTGTTACTGAGCGGTCAATCCGTATTTTTAGAACTATTTCCGGTGTATTTATAAGCGACCTCAATAAATCCATAAAACAACTCAGATATGTTGCCAATCAGGAAGAAATTGATTTTATCGAAGCTGGTTCTACAATCGAGGAAAAACAAATCAGGTTTGAACAGTTCTGGAAAAAATTAGATCCAACCCCTAATACTGACCGTAACGAAGCTTTTGAAGAATATTATTCAAGAGTGGATTATGCTAATAAAAATTTCAGATCTTATGTCGAGGGCTGGAGAACGGACAAAGGAATGGTATTTATCATTTTTGGCAAACCATATAATATAGAAAGACAAACACCTTACGGTGATAACAGGGTTTTTGAACGTTGGACTTATTCCAACAATCGTCAGTTTATATTCGTAGATTATAACGGCTTTGGAGATTATAAACTTTATCAACCACCTTCAATTAGCGAAAAGTATCGTTATGAAAGATAAAAATCATAAAATGAACATAGCAGCAATTATTCCTGCCGGCGGTACCGGCGATAGATTCGGCGGAAATATTCCCAAGCAATTTGTTATACTTGATGGAATACCCGTAATTGTTAGAACTTTGCTTGTTTTCGAAATCACCCCAGATATTACTTCCATTGTTGTATCTGTTTTGCCGCAGTACAAAAACAAACTTGAAGCATATATTAGAGATTATAATATATCCAAAGTTACTGACCTTGTTGACGGCGGCAAAGAGAGACAGTATTCTGTTATGAATGCGATGAATACAAAATCGGTTCTTAATTCCGAGATTGTTCTCATTCACGATGCTGTCCGCCCATTTGCCAGCCCTTTGCTTGTTCAGGAAATTATTGAAGCAACAAAAATTTTTGGAGCTGCAATACCCGGATTAACTCCCAAGGAAACAATCAAGGTGATTGATGAAGAGAATTTCATTCAAGGGACTATAGCAAGGGATACCCTTGTAAGCGTCCAAACACCACAGGGATTCAGAACCGAAATTATCTATCAAGCTTATAAATCTTTAGAAAATAATTCTTCTTCAATTACCGACGATGCTACTCTCGTTGAAAATCTTGGGTATAACGTTCACGTTATCCCCGGTGAAGAATTCAATATAAAAATTACCTCAAAACCAGATTTTTGGCTTTCGGAAGTATTGGCAAAAGTTAGGTATTATTGAAAATGACAGTTAACGAATTCAAGGTTACTCTCAAAGAGAACTCTCTTCCCAAGGAAATAAGCAATGAATTAAAAGCATTATGGTATGATGCTAAAGGGGATTGGGACAAAGCTCATCAAATTGTCCAGTCTATGCACACAAAAAATGCAGCATGGGTTCACGCTTATCTTCATCGAAAAGAACCAGACGAATGGAACGCATCATACTGGTATTCCATAGCCGGAAGAGAAAAAACAAAAATTCCTTACGATGTTGAATGGGAAGAAATCACTCGAAACCTTTTAAGCGAAATGGATTAATCATTTTTTCCGTTCTTAATTCAATTTTTTAATTAAAATGTTAAAGTTATATTTAGTTATTAGATTCCGACTTTCGTGGGAATGACAAAGGGCAGTAGTATCTCATTCCCGTGTAAACGGGAATCCACAGCCCAAATAGACACTGTCATACCCTGCTTGTCAGGGAATCCAGAATAAAACCTTATTTTCCCTTATTCAACCTTAGTAGAAAACAAAGCAAAAACAGAAACAACCTTATTAACTTATTTGTTCTCGATGCAGTGAAATGAAAATAAAATAATTAATAAGGATATTATATATACTTTGATTCATCTTCCTTCTACTAAGGTTTTTAAGAAAAATAAGGTTTTAAATAAATCTGTTATTAATGTCATTCGGGGGAACGACAGATGTAAGAACAAACAGGGGCGTCTGTTCTTCCGGATGAGATTAACTACAACTTTTTTTATAATCCCCCACTACTTGAAAGTAGTGGCTATTCAGTAGTGGCTATTCAAATATTCACAAACCTGCCCACCCAATCGCCAAGACGGACAAACTAGATGCCAGGCGGCAAGCTGGGAAGAACAAACCTTTAAAAGAAAATTCATTTCAAAATAATCACCGGAACAGACTTGGTTGTTTCGCCGTGTTTGATTAAAATAAAATATATTCCACTACTAGCTGAACTGCAATCCCAATTTAGAACTCCGCTATAACCTTTTTCAACAGTCATTCGAAAGTTCTCATTTCCAGACACTCTTTCACCATATATGTTAAATGCTGAAAATTCTGCATTATTAATGTCGTATGACATATCCCAATAGATTTTTATATTCACATCGTTGCCAGCAGGTTGAGGATATGGAGGAAAACAATATATTTTTGTTCCTGTTTCAACAACCATATCAACATTTGTAGGTAGTTCTTTGAACCTGCATTTATATAAAAAAGTAGCACCTGATTTAATTTTGTAAGCAGAAGCGTAAATTGTATTTTTTTCAAAATATTTATCTGTAAAAGTTATATAATAATCAGGGAAATAAATCTGTTTCCAATCATAAGGGTTTTTATCAATATTATCGTTGTAAAGCAGATATTCCCAACCTCCTGTTATTATATAATTACCCATTTGAAAATATCTACCTAAATCATGTTGTTGTTTGTCATGCCTGAGCAACCTTTCAACTTTTTTATTAACCAAATCAATTCTGTACATAAAGTTAATATTTTTCCCAGAACTGTCCCAAATCAGACCCCTTGTATAAGCATAATCTCCAAGTAATTCTATTCCAGGTGACATATGAGTATCCGGAATACTAAATTGGAAGTCTCTTTCCCATGTCAAACCTCCATCGTAAGAATAAGCTATGAAGAAATCAATTGAATCATAGTCCCTGCCGTTGTAGTAACGATAATCCCTTCCATAACCCAATAATTTTGAATCATTGATTCGCTTAATATCCATTATTTGCATTGAGTCAATTATTTTCTTTCCCAGAAAATTTAAGTTTGAGTCCAGGAAAAATATTTGTGTGTATCGCCAATCATGCCAATGACCTTGTGTGAATAATAGAAAAATAGAATCTCTCTTTAAAATCATTGCACGAACCTCGACATTATATCCTGCAATATTTTCATCCCTGATTATCGTATAATGCTCTCCAAAATCCTTGGTTAATATAAAATTTGGTGCAGTATAATCCCCCTGATATTTGTATGCAAACCCAAATCCGCCCTTCTCATAATAGCATGCATGGACATAAGTAAATTTAGTTATATCTTTTTCTGTGTAATATTGAGGTAAAAATGTTACCCAACCGTCCGTAGTCTTGAATACCTGACCACGATTACTGTGAAACATTGCTGATGTACTGTCAATCCAAAAAAAACCTGTCAGGTTATTATATCTTATATTGGATTTTAAATCCCAGTTTCTACCTCCATCGTAAGATATTGTTATATATTTATCTCCCCCCACAGCAACAATTGTATCCCGATTAATAAATGTGTAATCTGAGACTGATATCAAATAAGTATATCTTCTTTTAATTCTGGATCTGTCTGTAATTATTTTATATTCATTATCTTCCCATTTCCATAACCAAATTAACCCGGCTATCAAATCCCCTTGACTTCCTGCGTTGATGGTATATATGCTATCCTGATAAACCCTGATAACATTTCCTCCGTTAGCAGCAAGAACCCAGGTTTTGCCTAAATCACTTGATGAATATATGTTAGGTGATATTACTAGATATATTTTTCCTTCTGAATATTGAATATCTTTTACCCTTGAGCATTCACTGCAAAACCCCATTTCCTTAAAGTCAATAATATTTTTTTCGTAATTTTTTTTAATGTCGTAAGTTATAACCTTGCCACTATCAGATGCCAAAAATAATTTATTCTCAATTAAGTTTATTGAACGAGAATTGAAAGATGTATCTATTGCTATATCTTCAATAAATTCTAAATTATTATCATATACGGATATTCTCCCATTTTTTAAGACGTAAATTATCTCCTTGTCCATATCAAAACTGAGGATATTCTCATTGTTACTTATCTTGTGTAAAGTCCAATTGTTAGCTTCGTTGTTCGAAGTGATTATATAATCTTTATCGAGTATTCCATAAAATTTTTCAGATATTTTCCTGATTTTAAGAATATCAAGTGTATCATTAGCAATAGCAAGTTGGCTCCAGCTATTGCCGGTGTCTGTTGACTTCAAAATTATTGAACCTCCCCCGTAAGCTAATATGATATCTTTATCTGCATAAACTCCAGTAAAATAAGTTGTCATTCTCTCAAGAGTGAATGGAACCTCTGTTGCAAAAGTGTGCATAGAAAGAATAATAAATAATAAAATATTCTTTAATTTCATAAATTTTTCTCCGATAAAAAAAGAGTCTTTCTCAAAAGTCATTATCCTTGGAACAAATACGAATGTTTGTTCTACTAAGTCCTTGAATTATATGGTAGGTCAGGCGTCCTCGCATGACCATTTATACCCAAATTTGTTTTTTGCGATATCCTCTTTGTTAAAATATAACTTATTCGTAACAAGAAATTATATAACATTCTGTCCACCATTCATCACCCCATCCATATCCCTGTGGCGGAACTACCGGAGGTGTGGAAGAGCAATTTTCCCCTGTTATAGCAGTTCTGCCCAAAGGAATTTTCTCGTTTTTTGGTGGAATAAAATTATAATTAGTACACAGTTTATAATTCCAGATACATTGGCCCGTATATCCGCAGTCAACAATCCTTCCTAATCCTGTATTGCCACCCAAATTATGAAGTTTCCAGCAAAATGCTTTTCGTATCTCCATATATTTAATAGGGCTGTGAACATCATCACACGGAGGGAAAGTACCACCGTAATATATTGCAGTATCCCCCAGTCTGTTATAAAAATCATCCCAGAATTCTTCGCGTCCAACAACCTGAAATCCACATGGTATTTCAACTTGTATCATATCAACCCTCACAACGAATGTTCCGCTTGGTAAAGTCGTATAACAGTAATATACAGTAATATTACAAACCCCATTATCATATGGATAAGAATAAGTATAGTTATATGAATCCCACCCTGGGGGACAGACTGAAAAGCTTAAATTAGCTGATGTAAACAATATACTAATCAAAATTAATAATAAAGATAATTTCTATATTTTCACCCCAAACATAAAATTAAACAAATTAATTTTTAAAAAGTTACATTTTTTTATTAATTTGCCCATTGGAATTGGGCAAAGCCGATGGG
>CAYYPE010000001.1:0-440954 GCA_964473465.1 uncultured Hyphomicrobiales bacterium | reverse complement strand
TTGCCGGCGGGGGTGTATTTTGTCCGTGTTGCAGATTGGGTGGGGAGATTTGTGAAGATTTGAATAAAAAAAGGGCTGTCTTGAATTACAAGGCAGCCCGATAAGTGCAATAATTTATTAACTTTACATAGCTATTGACTCGAATTCGGATTCAATTTCTTTATCAACTTCTTTATAAACCTCTATTTCAGGTTCTGGAATTTCTCTTCTTCCAAAAATATTACCAATTTCACTGATTACTTTCATTTCCTGATAGTGTCTCAATCCTGTCCCTGCTGGAATCAATTGTCCAAGAATAATATTCTCTTTCAATCCATTAAAGGTGTCAGTTTTTGCTGAAACAGAAGCATCCGAGAGCACTCTGGTTGTTTCCTGGAAAGAGGCCGCTGAAAGCCAGCTTTCAGTTGTTAACGAAGCCTGAGTTATACCAAGAAGCAAAGGTTCAGCAATGGCAGGCTCTGCGGCTCGGGATTCAGGTAATTGACGGCCCTTCTTCTTTAAATCCGTAACGATTTCCCTGAATTTTTTCCTTGAAACAAGCTGACCTACCTTGAGCT
Source organism: uncultured Hyphomicrobiales bacterium (assembly GCA_964473465.1). Taxonomy (GTDB): domain Bacteria; phylum Bacteroidota; class Ignavibacteria; order Kapaibacteriales; family UBA2268; genus CALHRB01. The sequence goes on along the minus strand of CAYYPE010000001.1, from coordinate 440,397 downwards.
TGGAATCACCGGGTTCAGTTACTACCACGTTGTTCTTCAATTTATCATTTTCGTCAACAAATCTAATTCTATCAACCTGATCATTTTCAAGAAATGGAGAATCGCCAGAATCAGTAACCTTTACTTTTTGAAGCATCTGCCTGACTATAATTTCGATGTGTTTATCATTGATTTTCACACCTTGCATACGATATACTTCCTGAATCTCATTAACAAGATATTCTTGAACAGCATTCGGTCCCTTGATTCTCAAAATATCGTGTGGATTGATTGAACCTTCGGTAAGTCTTTCACCGGCTCTAACAAAATCTTCTTCCTGAACCAAAATATACTTCCCGATTGGAACTGCATATTCTTTTTGTGTTTTTTCATCAGGAGAAGTTACAACTATTATTCTTTGTCCTCTCTTTTGCTTATCAAACGAAACAATACCATCAATTTCTGAAACTATTGCAGGATTCTGCGGAGCACGTGCTTCGAACAGTTCAGTTACTCTTGGCAAACCTCCTGTGATGTCCCTCATTCTTCCCAGATCTCTCGGAATTTTAACTAAAGGAGTGCCAACACCAATCATTTCGTCGTCTTCAACTCTGATTTGTGCTTTTGTTGGAATACTATAGGACTTAAGAATGTTACCTTTGTCGTCAAGAATTTCTATTGTTGGGGATTTTGTTCTGTCCCTTGATTCCACAACCACTTTTGTGATGTGTCCGGTTTGCTCATCGTTAATCTCTCTGTAAGTAATGTTTAAGGCAAGATCTTTATATCTGACTTTTCCACCAACTTCAGAAATAATTGTAGCATTATATGGATCCCATTCATAAATCATACTACCTTTTTTGACCATCTGACCGTTTTTAACCTTTAATTCAGCACCATAAGTGGCATCATATTTTGTTAAAATTCTGCTGCTATCTGGATCAACAATATTGATAACTCCACTGCGGCTAACGACTATCTGAACTTCATCATCAAATTCGTTTAGATAGGACACAATTCTCACATTCTCAAATTGAACCTGTCCATCGAATTTTGCAATGACAGATGATTGCGAGGCAACGAGTAGAGCAGTTCCACCAGTGTGGAATGTTCTCAATGTTAACTGAGTTCCCGGTTCGCCGATAGACTGTGCGGCAATTGTACCTACAGCTTCTCCCACATCAACAAGCTTACCAGTCGCAAGATTTCTGCCATAACATTTGGCACAAACACCTTTTCTTGACTCACATGTTAATGCAGACCTTATTCGAACGCTTTCGATCGAAGTCTCCTCTATCTTCCTTGCAATTTCTTCGTCAATGATTTCCCCAGCTTTAACGATTAACTCATCTGTGAGAGGATCAACAACATCAAGAAGTGTAACCCTGCCGATAATTCTTTCATAAAGAGGTTCTTTTACTTCTTCACCATCTTTGAGGGCTGTCATTTCGACTCCTCTGATTGTGTGGCAGTCGCTTTCGGAAATAATTACATCCTGTGAAACATCATGCAACCTTCTTGTCAGGTAACCAGCGTCAGCAGTTTTGAGAGCAGTATCAGCCAGACCTTTTCTGGCACCGTGAGTGGATATAAAATATTCAAGAATTGAAAGCCCTTCTTTAAAATTCGAAATAATCGGGTTTTCAATTAGCTCACCAGTTGACCCGGAGAGAGATTTCTTTGGCTTAGCCATCAATCCTCTCATTCCTGCTAACTGCCTGATTTGTTCTTTCGAACCTCTTGCCTGTGAATCAAGCATCATCCAGAATGTATTAAATCCTTGATTAGCTTTTGAAAGCTCGGAATATAGTTTGTCAGCAACCCTGTTAGTAGCTGTTGACCATGTGTCAATTATTTTGTTATATCGTTCGCCGTGAGAAATAACTCCGCCTTGATAGTTACTTTCGACTTCATCAATTTTCACCTGAGCTGAGTTAATTATACTTGTTTTCTCTTCTGGTACTAAAACGTCTGCAACACTAACCGACAATCCACCCTTGGTAGCATAAGTGAAGCCAATTTCCTTCAAAGCATCAAGAAATTCAACTGTTCTTGCCAAACCCACAGTTCTGAAACATATACCAATAATTTGTCTTAATCTTTTCTTTGTCAGCAATTCATTAAGGTAACCAATTTCTTTCGGAACAATCTGGTTAAAAAGGATTCTGCCTGTTGTTGTTTCAATCATTTGGCCGTCAATTCTGACTTTTATTTTTGCGTGAAGATCAAGAGTTCCACTATTATAAGCAATGATAACTTCATCGGGGGATGAAAACATTCTGTTCTCACCCATAGCACCATGTCTGACTTTTGTTATATAATAAACTCCAAGAACCATATCCTGCGAAGGAACAGCAATTGGATCACCATTTTGAGTGTGCATGATGTTATGCGGAGCAAGAATCAATAATAGTGACTCTAACTGAGCTTCATAGCTTAATGGAACATGGACTGCCATTTGATCACCGTCAAAGTCAGCATTAAAGGCTGTACAGACCAAAGGATGTAGCTGAATGGCCTTACCTTCAATCAATCTTGGCTGGAAAGCCTGAATACCAAGTCTATGCAATGTAGGAGCTCTGTTGAGAAGCACAGGATGTCCTTCGATAACTTTTTCTAAGATATCCCATACCTCATTTGTTTTTCTTTCAACAAGTTTTTTTGCACTTTTTACTGTTTTGACGTGACCTCTCTCGATTAACTTCCTGATAATAAATGGCTTAAATAATTCTACCGCCATATCTTTTGGAAGTCCGCATTCGTGTAATTTCAGTTCCGGACCAACAACAATAACAGACCTACCAGAATAATCAACTCTTTTACCAAGTAAATTCTGACGGAATCTTCCAGTTTTACCCTTCAAAGTATCAGCCAATGATTTTAAAGCTCTCTGGGATTCGCTTCTGACAGCACGTCGGCTATTATCAAAGAGAGCGTCAACAGATTCCTGAAGCATCCTCTTTTCATTTCTTAAAATTACTTCCGGCGCTTTTATATCAATCAATCTTTTTAATCTGTTGTTCCTTATAATCACTCTTCTGTAGAGATCATTTAGGTCTGAGGTTGCAAACCTACCGCCCTCGAGAGGTACAAGTGGTCTTAAGTCTGGAGGAATTACCGGTATGACATCCAGAACCATCCATTCAGGTTTATTAACGGACAGATTACCTTCAGGAGTTATAAAGGCATCTAAAATTCTAAGTCTTTTTAGTATTTCAGCTTTCTTTTGCTGTGATAAATCTTCAGTTTTGAGTATTTTTTTGAGTTTATCATAGCTTTCAATAGGATCAACTCTTTTGAGTAATTCCTTAATAGCTTCACCACCAATAAGAGCAATGAATTTATTTGGATCATCGTCATCAAGATTCCTGTCTTCATCAGTGAGGCTCATCATAACTTCAAGATATTGCTCTTCTGTTAGTAAGTCGTTGTGTTGCAAGCCAGTTTTACCGGGCTGAACAACTATATATGATTCATAATAAACTATTCTTTCAATGTCTTTTGTTGGAATTCCAAGTATTGCAGCAATCTTACTTGGTAATGTGCGGAGGAACCAGATATGGACAACAGGAACAGCAAGAGTAATGTGTCCCATTCTTTCTCTTCGGACAGATTTTTGAGTAACTTCAACCCCGCACCTATCACAAACTATACCTTTATATCTGATTCTTTTATACTTCCCGCAGGCACATTCCCAGTCCCTTATAGGTCCAAAGATTTTTTCGCAGAAGAGACCGTCTTTTTCAGGTCTGAAAGACCTGTAATTTATTGTCTCGGGTTTAGTTACTTCCCCATGAGATCTGTTTAAGATATCATCCGGGGAGGCAATTTTAATTGCAATTCTTGAAAAACCTTTTCTTGGAATTGATTTTGGTTGCATAGATATTTCTCCTAAATATCAATTTATTATTTTTAATCTATTTCTATATCAAGACATAATCCCTGAAGCTCACGAACGAGAACGTTGAATGATTCAGGAATATTCGGGTTAGGCATATTTTCACCTTTGACAATAGACTCATACATTTTTGCTCTTCCCTGAACATCATCGGATTTGACAGTTAACATCTCCTGCAATGTATGAGCTGCACCATAAGCTTCCAAAGCCCAGACCTCCATTTCGCCGAGTCTCTGACCGCCAAACTGTGCCTTTCCGCCAAGTGGTTGCTGGGTTATTAATGAATATGGTCCTATTGATCTTGCATGAATTTTATCTTCAACTAAGTGAGAAAGCTTGAGCATATAAATTACCCCGACAGTAATTTTTTCGGTAAATTTGTCACCAGTTCTACCGTCATATAGCACAGTTTTCCCATCCTTTGGTAATCCAGCTTTTTCGAGATAATCTCCAACATCTTCCCAGGTTGCACCATCAAAAATTGGAGTTGCAAAATGTAAATTTAATTTTTGTCCTGCCCATCCGAGAGCCGTTTCGAATAATTGCCCCAGATTCATACGGGAAGGCACACCAAGTGGGTTCAATACTATTTCAACTGGCGTTCCATCAGGAAGAAATGGCATATCTTCAACAGGAACTATTTTTGAAACAATACCTTTGTTTCCGTGTCTTCCTGCCATTTTATCACCAACCATCAATTTTCTTTTCTTGGCAATATAAACTTTTGCCATTTGTAATATACCGGGTTGGAGTTCATCGCCTGTAACAATTTTATTTCTTTCTGTCTTGATTGTTAAAATTATCTCATTTCTTTCGTGATGATAATTTTTCATCAGTGTTGTCAGTAATTCCTGTCGCTTATTATCATTTAGGATTTGGGAATTAATGTCAATAAGCTCTGGTTTCAATATTCCTTCTTCGTATTTAGCCAAAACCTCTGCTTTCTTAATGGTTGAGCCACTTCTGAAAACTGATTGACCATTATTTAGTTTTAATCCTAATGTTTTTTGTCCGTTTAAGAGCTCAGACAGTTTTTCAATACAGGCATCATCGAGCGATCTAAGCAAATCTTTTTCTTTCTTGGCTAACTGTTCCTGCCTCTTTTTCTCTTCAGTTTTACTATCTTTTTCGGTTGATAGTAATCTACGAGTGAAAAGCTTTGTATTGATAACAACTCCTTTTAATCCGGGAGTAGCTCTTAATGATACATCTTTAACATCACCAGCTTTATCGCCGAAAATAGCTCTCAGAAGTTTTTCCTCCGGAGTGGGATCAGTCTCGCCTTTTGGAGTAATTTTTCCAATAAGTATATCTCCTTCGGTAACTTTCGCCCCTGTTCTGATTATTCCATTTTCATCCAGATCTTTTGTTGCTTCTTCGCTAACATTTGGAATTTCTCTTGTAAATTCTTCCTCACCACGTTTTGTATCTCTCACCTGAAGCGTAAATTCTTCAATATGAACTGATGTAAATATATCCTCTGCAACTAATTTTTGAGAGACTATGATAGCATCCTCAAAATTATAACCCCGCCAAGGCATAAAAGCAACTAAAACGTTCTGTCCCAAAGCCAACTCTCCTTTGCTTGTAGATGCTCCATCAGCTAAAGGTTGTCCTTTAACTACTCTTTCCCCTGCTTTAACTATTGGCTTTTGATTAATGCATGTATCTTGATTTGTCCTGAAGAATTTTACAATCGGATAAACAACTCTACGCTTGGTATAGAATGTAGTTAATTTTTCTTCTTCTGTCCTGTTGTCATCATAGTTCACAATAATTTTATCGGCACTTACATATTCAACAACTCCGTCACCTTCTGCTAAAAGCAATGTTCTCGAATCGTATGCTACTTTAGCTTCCATTCCAGTTCCAACAATTGGGGCACTTGGTCTGAGAAGCGGAACAGCTTGACGTTGCATGTTCGAACCCATCAAAGCCCTGTTAGCATCATCGTGTTCAAGAAAAGGTATCAATGATGAAGCTGCACTTGTTATTTGGTCGGTTGAAACATCAATATATTCAACTGCTTCAGGGTCAACCATTACGAAATCACCTGATTGTCTTGCTTTTACTCTTTCCTCAACTATTTTTCCGTTTTTATCAACCAATGTGCTTGCAGGAGCTATTATCAATCCGTCTTCTTTCTCAGCTGTGAGATATTCGATTTTGTCTGTTACATATCCATTTTCAACTTTTCTGTAAGGAGTTTCAATAAATCCCAAATGATTTATTCTGGCATGAATTGCAAGTGATGAAATCAGACCAATATTCGGACCTTCAGGGGTTTCAATCGGACATAATCTGCCATAGTGAGTATAGTGAACGTCACGGACCTCAAATCCTGCTCTTTCTCTTGTCAAACCTCCGGGTCCAAGTGCTGATGTTCTTCTTTTATGAGTCAGTTCTGCCAATGGATTTGTCTGGTCCATAAACTGTGATAGCTGATTTGTACCAAAAAATTGATTTATTACCGATGTTATTGTTCTTGCATTAACCAAATCATTAGGTGTCAAATTCTCTGCATCATGGATACTGAGCCTTTCTTTTATTGTTCTTGCCATTCTTGCAAGTCCTACATTAAATTGTGATGTTAGTTGCTCCCCGACAGTCCTAACTCTTCTATTTCCAAGGTGATCAATGTCATCTCCTGTTTGCTTGGTATCATGAAGATGAATTAGGTGTTTAATAATTGCAACAATGTCTTCTTTGGTTAGTGTGGTTGTTTCATAATCTATATCAAGTTTAAGTTTTTGATTTATTCTGAACCTACCAACAATTCCAAGGTCATATCGTTTGGGGTCAAAGAATAATTTTTTCAGTAATGCCTCGGCTGTTTCAATGTCTGGTGGTTCACTGGAACGCAATTGTCTGTAAATCGCTTCTAAAGCGTCTTCACGTGTCTTTGCAGTATCTTTCGATAAGGTTTTTGCTATGATTGGTTCATCATTAGGATCTGAATAGTTAAATATTCTTAGTGGAAGCAATTCAGCTTTCAGCATCCTTTCCAGCAATTCCTGAGTAATAATTGTGTCACGGGTTGCAATAATCTCACCGGTTGACATATCAATAACATCAGAAGCAATTCTTCTGCCCAAAAGATTTGTATTAACCTCTTCGGGCTGAATTTCTTGTGATAATTCAAATAAGTTCAATACTTCTTCATCGGAGGAATAACCTAAAGCTCTAAGTAAAGTTGTGACCGGAAATTTCTTTTTTCGGTCAATATAGGCAAATAAAACATCATGTATATCAGTTATGAACTCGACCCATGAGCCTCTGAAAGGAATAATTCTTGCAGTATAAATTCTTGTGCCATTTGGATGGAGTGCATCATCAAAGAAAACACCCGGTGAACGATGCAACTGAGTAACGATGACTCTTTCTGCACCGTTGATAATAAATGTTCCTCGAGGTGTCATCGCAGGAATGTTCCCAAGATAAACCTCAGTTTCAATTGTGTCAAAATAATCTTCAGTATCCTTTTCAGCCTTGCTTGAAAGCCTTAGTTTGGCTTTTAACGGTTTTGAATAGGTTAATTCTCTTTCCCGGCATTCATCTTCGGTGTATTTTGACCTTTCCACGCTGTATTCAACAAATTCCAGCTGATAGATAGATGAAGCATCTTCTATCGGAAAATTATTCATAAAAGCTTGTTGTAAGCCTTTGTTTTCACGTTTATCCGGTGGCACTTCCTCCTGAAGAAAGTCTTCATAAGCTTTCAGTTGAATATTAAGTAAGTCAGGATACTTATGATATTCCTTTATTGCTCCAAAATGAACTCTTTCCCTTAATCTTATAAAATTATTTGTTTTGCTTTGTTGAGAGTTTTTGGTGGTGAGTTTATTTGTTTCCACTTTATTTACCTCCGATGTAGAATTAGTCATCGAAAAAAAAACTTTCTGTTTAATTCTGAATCTATCAGAAAAACAGAAAATTATTTGATTAAGTTATTATTTTGATAATCAAGCTTAAACTTTTTTAATTTTTATGTTTAATACTTATTTTTAATTAAATTAAAAATGAATTGAAGGAATCCCTTGAGGACTCCTTCAAGATTTGAATTATATTAATGATATTTCCAAGATTATATTATTTTAATGTAACTTTTGCTCCTGCAGCTTCGAGTTTTTTCTTAATATCTTCTGCTTCTTCTTTGCCGACAGCTTCCTTCACCATCTTAGGTGCACCTTCAACAAGGTCTTTGGCTTCTTTCAAGCCCAAGCCGGTAAGTTCACGGATAACCTTGATAACATTTAATTTTTGGGCTCCCATATCTGTTAATTCAACGTCGAATTCGGTTTTTTCCTCGACAGCTGCAGCTTCTGCTGCTGCTGGGGCAGGACCACCAGCCATCATCACTGGTGCAGCGGCTGTAACTCCAAATTTTTCTTCGAGGGCAGTTTTCAATTCTGCTGCCTCAATCAGAGTCAAGTTGGAAATTTTTTCTAATAATTCTTCAACTATTGGTGTCATACAATTTATCTCCCTAATTTCATTCAGTAAAATATTTTTTAAGATGCCTTTTTCTTTGCCACTTCGTCAATCAAATATGCAACATCTCTCATGACAGCGTTTATAGTGCCGACAATACCGGAAACTGGTGAATTAAGCGAACCCAGTATTCCTGCGATTAGTTGCGGTTTGGTTGGAAGAGATGCTAATTGTTTAAGCTGTGAACCGTCGTAGTAAACTCCTTCAATTATTGCGGCTTTCAGAGACGGAATATTATTCTTCTCAAATTGTTCCTTGATAATTTTTGCAGGGGCAACCGGGTCATCGTAACCGAATATAACACCAGTGGCACCTTTAAATTTCTCTTCAGGAATTTTGAAAGAACCAACCTCAGATAATGCTCTTTGAATTAAAGTGTTTTTAGCTACCTTAAGTTCCATACTTGACCGTTTGAGGTCTCTACGAAAAATCACAGCTGATTCTACGCTCATTCCCATGAAATCAACGAAATAGAAACCATTAGCCTTTTGGAACTTTTCTGTCAGTTCTGCAACTATTTGTCTTTTTTTCTCCAGAGTAACCATACATACCTTATTTATTTATAATTACCATTAGAACGGCAACAAATCCATACGGATCTGAGAAGCGTTTGCCGTTAAAAGAGTACGTAATATTCATTTTTAATTTAGTCTTTTTGCTGGAAAGATAATTCATTTACTCTAACGCTCGGTCCCATTGTTGAGCTGAAGAATACACTCTTTATATATTTTCCTTTTGCTGTTGTGGGTTTGGCTCTTAGAACACTATTAACAAAAACATTTACATTTTCTGTTAGTTGTTCGGTAGTGAAGGAGCATTTACCAACTGCAGCATGTATATTACCTGTTTTATCAACTCTGTATTCAATTTTACCAGCTTTGACGTCCCGAACAGCCTGAGCAATATCGAACGTTACGGTTCCACTTTTCGGATTTGGCATTAAACCTCGGGGACCAAGTATTCTTCCTAATTTACCAACCTCGCCCATCACATCTGGGGTTGCAATAATAACGTCAACCTCTGTCCAGCCACCTTTTATTTTTTCAACATATTCATCAAGTCCAGCATACTCAGCACCAGCATCAAGAGCTTCCTGATCTTTCGGAGGTTTGGCTAAAACCAAAACCTTAACCTGCTTACCGGTTCCGTGAGGCAATGAAACAGTTCCTCTGACCAATTGATCTGCTTTTCGAGGATCAACTCCTAAGTTCATTGCGATCTCAAAAGACTCATCGAATTTTGCATTGGCAGTCTTTTTGATAATTTCTACGGCTTCCTGAGCTGGATAAACTTCTTGCTGGTTTATCGTTTTTACTAATGCATTATATCTTTTACCATGCTTTTTCATATTAGTTTCTTTCGATTAAATTAAAGATTAACCTTCAACAACAATGCCCATACTTCTGGCAGAACCTTTAATCATACTCACTGCGCTATCTACTGTGTCGCAGTTCAAGTCTTCCATTTTGATTTTTGCGATTTCCTCTGCCTGAGATCTGGTGATTTTGCCAACTTTATTTTTATTTGGTTCGGCAGAGCCTTTCTTCAGTCCAGCTGCTTGAGCCAACAATACTGCTGCTGGTGGAGATTTTACTACAAATGTAAAGGATTTATCTGAATAAAAAGTTATAACTGCTGGGAGTATTGTTCCTTTTTGTTTTGCAGTTCTTGCATTAAATTGTTTTACAAATTCCATACCGTTCAAGCCTCGTTGTCCAAAGGCAGGTCCTACGGGCGGTGCCATTGTAGCTTCCCCTGCATTTAACTGCAGCTTAAACGATCCCATTACTTTTTTTGCCATTGTTTTTCTCTTTTTTAAAAACTTGAAAATTCTTTGACAGTTTAGTTATTTTTTTATTTTATTTAATTAATGATTTTCTAATTCAATTTGTCTAAAATCTAATTCAACAGGAGTTTTTCGCCCCAAAATTCCAACTTCAACTTTCACTTTTTGTTTTTCATAGTTAACTTCTTTGATTGTACCGTTGAACGTGTTGAACGGACCATCAATAACTTTGACAGGGTCGCCAATTTGGAAAGCTGTTTCAATAGTTTCGATACTCTTTCTTTCTTCAACTCTGCCTATAATTCTATCAACTTCGTGCTTTTGTAAAGGTGTTGGCTCTTTTTTGGTTCCCACAAAACTAACAACTGAAGGAATATTGCTGATTATCTCATGATTTTTCTTATCCATAATCATATTGATCACAATATAACCGGGCAAAAAGTTCTTTACCTTTGTTCTTCGTTTACCACCACGAACTTCGAAGACTGTTTCCTGAGGTATAATAATTTCGCCAATCTTATCCTGTAACTTTAGCCTTTTTACTTCAGCCTCAATAGAAAGCTTCACTTTCTGCTCATGACCAGTGTAAGTTCTAAGAGCGTACCATTTGAAACCGGGTTTTTCTTCGGTTGGTTCATCACTGGAATTTGAATTGAGTTCTGGATTATCTTCAATTAAATTAGACTCGATATTTTGTTCTTCGTTCATAGCAGGAAAAAAGTGATGAATAATTAAAAAATGAACCCGATAGCCTGAGTAACCAGCCAATCAATCAGATAAGTGAAAATAGTGAATATAAGAGTTGCAACCACAACAACAATGGATGATTCCCTAAGCTGTTCCTTAGTGGGCCAAGAAACTTTTTTCATTTCTTTTGCAACATCGCTGAAAAAGTTTTTTATTTTTTCTATCATAAAACAATCCTAAACAATATTAGCACGGGTGGAAGGACTTGAACCCTCAGCCTACGGTTTTGGAGACCGCCGCTCTGCCAATTGAGCTACACCCGTAATTTCCGAGCTGATGACCGGGATTGAACCGGTGACCTCTTCCTTACCAAGGAAGTGCTCTACCAACTGAGCTACATCAGCACCGCAGAGCGGGAAACGGGGTTCGAACCCGCGACCCTCAGCTTGGGAAGCTGATGCTCTACCAGCTGAGCTACTCCCGCAATTACAAATAACTCTCTTTTTAAATAAGTTGAGCGGGAGACGAGGCTCGAACCCGCGACCCTCAGCTTGGAAGGCTGATGCTCTACCAACTGAGCTACTCCCGCATTTTTTCTTATTCCGTGGGCAGGGAAGGATTCGAACCTCCGTAGGGCGTAGCCCAGCAGATTTACAGTCTGCCCCGTTTAACCGCTTCGGTACCTACCCATTGTTTTAGCCTACAAAATTAATAAATATTTTTATTTTATACAAAATTTATTTAAAATTTTTTTTATTTAAACACTTATTACATTCTGTATATCAACCTCGGTATCGGCTGGTATTTCTGTGTAGCTGATGACTCCTACCATCGGATATTGATTATGTATCATTTTATAAAAATAGGGGCGTATTTGGGCTGAACATATTACTATCGGCAGGTATCCAGTCAATGTTATTTCATCTATTGCTTCTGATAGACTTTGGTTTATTTGTCTTATCATTTCGGGGGAGAGACCAAGTGTTGGACTTGATGTAGTTTGACTCCCGGATTGGAGGGCATTTGTCATTATTTGTTCTAATTGTGGGTCTAAAGATATTGCGTGAATAACTCCGTTTTGGTCCTGATATAGTTTCTTTATTGTTTCCGATAGATTGTGTCTTACAAATTCTGTCAGAACATCAATATTCTTTGTAACTTTATAATATTCAAGAAGTGCTTCCAATATTAATGGCAGATCCCTTATTGGTATTCCTTCTCTTAGTAAATTCTGAAGTACTTTCTGAATTGTTGAAATTGGTAGGCTGTCAGGATTTATTTCCTCGACTAAAGCCGGGTAATCAGCCTTAAGATTTTCAATCAAATGTTTTATGTCCTGCCGGGTTAATAATTTATCTGCATTCCTTCTTATTAACTCGGTAAGATGAGTTATCAAAACAGTAGCAGCTTCAACAACAGTAAAGCCCATTATTTCGGCGTTCTCTCTGTCAGAATTCGAAATCCATGTAGCTGGTAAGCCAAAAACAGGTTCTGTTACTTTTATTCCTCGGATATCTCCTTCCGCTGTTCCCGGATTCATTGCTAAAAGCATATTCGGATGCAAGACATTTCTTGATATTTCATTACCTCTGATTTTTATTACATATTCCTCGGGTTCGAGCTGGAGATTGTCACGTACCCTGACCGGAGGTAATATAATTCCTAACTCCACTGCCAGTTGCTTTCGTACGTTAGCAATTCTTTTGAATACATCTCCTCCCTGCGTTTCGTCAACCAAGGCAATCAGGCTATACCCGAGTTCAATTTCCACCGGATCAACCTTGAGCAGGTCCTCTACCGGAGCCTCCTCAGGTTTGACAGCTACCTCTGCTTCTGTCATCTCTTTCACCAGTTTTTCCTGCTCTTCTTTCTTTATACTTTTTGTTCTGATATAAGCTAATCCCCCAACTATTGTGGATAAAATCAGGAACGGAATTGTTGGAAACCCCGGGATGAAACCCATCAATAGCATCGCAGCAGAAGATATCCATATAGCCCTTGGTTTAGCTCCGAATTGTTTACCTAATTCTATGTCAAGTTTTTCTGAGGAAGATGAGCGGGTTACAACCAAACCCCCGGCAACTGATATTAAAAGTGATGGTATCTGTGAAACCAATCCATCGCCTATTGTTAATATTGTATAAGTCGAAAGAGCGTGAGTTATATCCATCCCCCTCTGGGTCAAGCCTATTATGAAGCCTCCGATTATATTTATACCAGTAATTATCAAAGCTGCAATTGCATCACCTCTTATAAACTTTGCGGCTCCATCCATAGCACCATAGAAGTCAGCCTCTTTCGAAAGTATTTCCCTTCTCCTTCTTGCCTCCATCTCATCAATATAGCCTGCATTCAAATCGGCATCTATGCTCATCTGCTTGCCGGGAAGTGCATCCAGAGTGAATCTTGCAGCCACTTCAGCAATTCTGGTTGAACCTTTGATGACTACTATAAAATTTATTACAAGTAAAATAAGGAAGATAATTATACCTACAACATAATTACCTCCTATCACAAAAGTACCGAATGCGTTGATTATATCCCCGGCATGTCCTTCGCTAAGTATCAATCTTGTTGCGGCTACATTCAGACCTAACCTGTAAAGTGTTGCTATAAGCAATATTGTTGGAAAAGATGAAAATTCCAGTGGGCTGAGTAAATAAATAGCAACAACTATAATCAAAATAGATATGGCAAGGTCAACGGCAATTAATAAATCAAGTAAAAATGGTGGTAAGGGCAGAACAAGTAAAGTAAGAATTAATAGAACACCTCCCGCTAATAGAACATCAGGACTTTTAGACAAAGTTGATAGAAAATTTGTCTTGTTACTTGTTTCGCCAGACAGATATAATTGATTATTATTAGCCAACTTTTTTCTTCAATTTAATTTTTTTAATTAACTGTTATTTTTATAAATTCTTGTCCAATTTCCCCTGCTATTAGCCCTTTGACGCCTCAATTGATAAACATAAGCCAGAACCTGAGCAACTGCTTTAAACAAATTTTCTGGTATTTCCATATCAACATCAGTAGAAAAGAACAAAGCACGTGCCAATGGTGGTTGCTCAACAATTGGAATCGAATTTTCTTCTGCTATCTGCCTGATGCTTGCTGCTAAATAATCTGCTCCTTTTGCAACTACAACAGGTGCACTCATTTTTGCAGAATTATAGGCAATTGCAACCGCATAGTGTGTTGGGTTGGTAATAACCACATCTGCGGTTTTTACATTTTTCAGCATTAACTTTCTTATTCTTGAACGCATTATCGAGCGAAGTCTGGCTTTAACTCTTGGATCGCCTTCTGCCTGTTTGCTCTCCTCCTTGACTTCCTGTTTAGTCATTTTCAGATCTTCTTTGTAGCGATACCTCTGGTAAATCATATCAGTTACTGCAATCAAAATATAAACCGCTCCAACTTTTACAACAATTTCAAGACTTATCTCTGCTAAAAAACTACCTATATCTGAAATTGGTTTTTCTATCAAATCAATTGTTTCCTCTGCCCTGCTCTCCAATATTCCATAAACAACAAATCCAAGAATTATAATCTTAATCACACTTTTTGTCAATTCAAAAATTGACCTGCCCGAAAAAAATATTTTCTTCAAACCAGATAATGGATTAAATATCTGCTTAAAATTCAATCCTTCAGTAAATTTTTTTGTGGCTATATGTAAACCCGTCTGAGATATTTCAGCCACAAGAACAACCAAAAAAATTATTGATACAATTGGTAAGATTAGTTTTAGGAAAAAAAGAATAAATTTGAAATAATAACCCGAAATATTCTGAGTTGTCAATTCTATGTTTGATGATTCAATGAAAATAACCTGCATAAATTTCTGGATGTCAGCCATCATAGGAGAACCCATCAAAAAGACAATAATTCCACCAATAAGCAGCACTGCTGCAGTTGTAACATCCATACTCTTTGCTGTTTGTCCCCGAGCACGAGCTTCCTTTATTCGCTTCGCACTCGCCGGTTCAGTTTTTTCCTGACCTTCTTTGTTTTCTGCCATTTTTAAACCTTACCTGAACCCAGAGCCATTATTATTTTCATTGTTTCACCCTGAAACAATTCAAGTGAATTCTTTGCTACCATTATCAATATTGGAGTCGATATCAAAAGCACAAGTAACCCAACAGCTATCTTCAATTGAAAGCTCATCACGAATATATTTGTTTGCGGAGCTATTCTTGCCAATAAAGCTAAAACAAGATTTGTCAAAAAAAGTGCAACAAGAATAGGAGCTGATATTTTTATTCCAATTATTATAACACTTGTAGCAACCTTTATCATCAAATCCTTTGCTGAGTCTGTGAATTGGAGTGTTGTTAGAGGAATAATATCGAAGCTTGCATTAATGCTTTCAATCAAATAGTGATGCCCGTTAAGTATAAGGAACAAAACAAGTGTAGCCATTTCGAACATATTTCCTACCAGAGTAGGTGAATCATCACCCATATTAAACATAGCTGCAGCCTGATACCCCATATCGAAATCTATAATTCCTCCTGCAAGTTTCGCTCCCCAAAAAACCAGATTTGCAGAATAACCTATAATAAATCCTATAAACATCTCTTTCATCGCAAGAAATACAATGTTCCATAAATGAAAATCTATCTGCGGCTGATTTTCCCAGTGTGTTGCTGTTAATGTAAATGCAAGAACAAATGATATTATTACTTTTAACTGAATATTTATTGCCATACTCTTGAAGAAAGGTGCTGAGAGAAACAGACCAGTTATTCTTACAAAAATAAGCAGACCAATTATAAACTTTCCAGTTAAAAAATATATATCATTTGAATTTATCATTTAAGCGTTGGAATCATTTTGATGATTTCAATTGCGAAGGTTTTTATGTTATTCAACATAAAGGGGAGAAATAATACACTCATCAGGAATACTACTAATAATTTTGGAACAAAAGTCAGCGTCTGCTCCGAAATAGATGTAGCTGCTTGAAAAATTGATATTAATAATCCAATTACCAGCGAAGCCAGAAGTAGTGGTCCACAGATAAGAATTACGTAATAAAACGCATCTCTGACTATTTGTATAACTAATTGGTCTGTCATATTTTCCCTTTTTTTATCTTATAATACTTTGCATAAGTGATTCTATAATTAAATACCAACCGTCCACTAAAATGAATAACAGCAGTTTAATCGGCAATGATATCAGTTGAGGAGGCAAGAGAAACATTCCTAATGACATTAATACACTCGCTATTACCATATCCAGCACAAGAAATGGAACAAACAACAGGAATCCTATCTGAAATGCCATTTTTAATTCACTGATTGAGTAAGCCGGAATTATTGTCCAGATTGATACTTCATTTATATTTGCGGGTTTATCCTTTCCGCTTAACTTGATAAATAACCTTAAATCCTCTTCCCTTGTGTGTTTGAGCATAAACTCCCTGAAAGGCTGTATGATATTATCAACTGCCTGACTTTGAGTAATCTCCTCTCTTATGTAAGGTTGCAATCCGGTGCTGTTTGCCTGATCTAAAACCGGCTGCATAACAAAAAAAGTCAAAAACAATGCTAAACCCGTTAAAAGCTGATTTGGTGGTTGTGTCTGAGTTCCTAATGCCTGCCTTAGAAAATGAAATACTACAATTATTCTTGTAAAGCAAGTCATCATTATCAGAATTGAAGGAGCAAGAGCGAGGACTGTTATTACAGCGAGTATTTGCAGATTCAAAGCTAAATCATCGCTTTTATCCGAATTATTAACATTTATTGAAACTGTCGGTAGTGTCAGATTATTAGATTGGGGTGCCTGAGCAAATCCTTTGCCCAGAGACCCCAAGAAAAGAACAGTAATCAAGAACAGACTTACGATAAATCCTTTTATCATCTCCTAATCCATTAGTTTTTTGTCCAAATCACCTATTACAATAGCTGTGCCAAAGTAATATTTAAATATTATTTTTTTATATCTGATTTAGAAATATCTCTTAAAGTCTTTTTAATAAAAGCTTTACGTTATAGAAAATTTATTTGATACTGATAGTTTTTTAAAGGGTTCTAAAGTTCAATTATGAAATGAAATGAAAAAATTGTTCATTATTGAACATTTGACCAAAATAAACAAACATAAAAAAACACAAGATTTACAGAATTTATCATATTATCTTATTTTTTTGTATTAAAAAATGAAATACCTTATTTTATTTGACTTGAAAAATTAAATCATTGAAAAATATTTAAGTTGGAGAAAAACAATGGCGTCAAAATCAGAGATTGAAAACCTCGAAAGCAATTGCAAAACAGCTATAGAGTTCATTAACCTTGCTCTCAAAGCACTCGAAGAACCCCCTGACAAAGATTACGCAAAACACCTTCTTGAAAAAGCAGAAAATCTTTGTTCAGTTCCCCTTGATTATATCCGGTTAGCTGAAGCGTATATTATTGGATTCGACGATAAGGAACAAGCTGATGAATTTTACGAAGAAGCAGAAGATAATTGTTTTGAGGCTCTTGAATCTGCAGAGCTCGGTCATAGTATTGCAAGATATCTCGGCGACAAGGAAAGGGCAAAGGATTTTTTGAATTCGGCAGCTAAAGACGCAAAGAAACCTGTTGAAATACTAACCATAATTTCTTATATTAAATCAGACTTCGGCGATGAATCTCTCGTAAAAGAACTTATGAACAAGATTGATGCTCAGTGTAAGACTATTGATGATTATAAATCCCTTGCAAAAAGTATCATAGTTGAAACCAATGATAAAAATTCTGCGAAAGAATTACTCAAAAAAGCTGAAAGCAAAGTTAATGGCATTGCTGATTACATCAAATTCTGCGAAATTATTAATGAATTAATTGGTGATATTGACTGGATTAACGACATTCTCGAAGAATCTGCCGAGGATGCTCAGTTCACAAAGGATTTCACTCTTTTAGCAACCGCATACAAAAATTACTCTCAAAACGACGAAAAAGCCAAAGAAATGCTCGATTCAGCAAAAGAATATGCAATGAAAGGCGATGAATTTATTGATCTTGCCTTTGCCTTCTGGAACTTATATATGGATAAAGATGCTTCCATTCAATATTTTGAAAAAGGACTAAATGATCTTAATGACACTAATAAGCTTCTCGAAATTGCTGGTTTGATTGCCAAAGAACTCAAAGATGAAAGTCTTGCCAAAAAATTCTTTAAAAAAGCCGAATCAAAAATGACCTCCGCTAAAGACCTCAGCAATTTAGCTAAAGTTGTTATCAATGACCTTAACGACAAAGAATATGCAAAAGAGATCTATTCAAGAGCCTTAAAAAGCATTGATGATCCGAAAGAATTGCTTAGATTGGCTGATGAACTGATATCTGCTATTGGAGACAAGGATATGGCTCATTCTATTTATCAGAAAACATTCGAAAAAGCCGAAAAACTTGAAATTTTGTTCGAAATCCTTGATGCCTCTGTTAAAAATGATGGTAATACTGAATTTCTCAGAAAGGTAATTCAAAAAGCAGAAGGGATGGCAAATGGCAGTCCTGAATTAAATCTTGTTGCCAAGAAAATATTATCAACAATTAACGACAAAGATTATGCCGAGAAGGTTCTGCTAAACGCTGAAGAAGTCGTAACAAGCTTAAAGGAATTGAAAGATGTTGCTGATATTGTTAATGAACATTTCCCTGAAAACAAAGAATGGATTGACAGAATCAATATAAAAATTCAGAAAAGAGAAGAAAATCAGGCTAAATATGATGAATACTTAAAACTTGAAAATGATGCCAGATTTTTAAAAGATTATTTGAGTCTTGTTGATGACCTTATGGCCATTCTTGACGATCCATATTATGCAAAAAAGCTCCTCGGAAAAGCTGAAATCCTTTTAAATAATGAACCATTCAACATTGATAATTATAAAAAACTCATAATTTCAATCAAGAAACATCTGAATGACAATAATTGGATCTTGAACATTTTAAATTATATTCTTCAGAACAGAGTGAAATTCGTTTTTGATTACATTAATTTAATTGATATTGCTTTACTACATATTAGCGACGACAACATTGCAAAGAATTTCGCTTTGGATATACTCAAAAAAGCTGAGGCAGTCATTGATAATTCCGAAAATAAATTAGCCTATGATTATTTCAAATTAGCTAAAATAGCTTATGAAAAACTCAATTTGTCCGATCTGGCTCTGGAATTATTAAGCAAGGCTGAAAAATGTGAACTCAATCCTTATACTTTAGCCAATATTGGTAATCTCGAACTCCAACTTAATAAATCAGACCGTGCACAAATGAATTTCGAAAAGGCTATTTCTCACTGTAATTCATCATCCGACATTATTAACTTATTCACTTTCCTAAGAACTATTAATGATGATAATGACCTTCTTGTAAGTCTCTACCTTAAGGGAAAACAAATTCTAAATCAGTTTGATGAAATGTTAATCTGGGCTGAGGGTTTTGTTGATTTATTCAAAGATAAAAATATGAGTTTAAAGATTTATAACGAAATCCAAAGTTATGCTAAAAACAAAGAAGAAAAAAATTTAATCAATATCAGCAAAAAGCAAAAATTAGAAGGAGAATACTGGTAATTTTTTTTTTGTTTCTTAAAAAAATACTTCATACTATTTAATATTATACCTACTTCGTAGCAAAAAGAATATTTGATGAATGATATTATTTTCGTGTCATTTAAAAAAAATATTAATCTAATTTAAATGTCAATATTTTTTTTCATTTTACAACATATTTAAAATGAGTGATATAGTTCGTGCAGTCAGAAAAAACAACCTTAATCAGGTTAAAGAATTAATAAGTCAGGGATATGATATAAATTTACCCGATAATAATGGAGACACAGCCCTTATATTAGCAGCCTACGAAGGCAAAACAGAAATATTAAAGCTACTTCTTGAAGCTGGTGCCGATGTTACAGTTCTCGATCCGGGTATGAAAGCTACCGCACTCCATGCCGCTGCCTATGCAGGTCGAACCGAAGCTGCAAAACTACTCATTGAATATAATATTGATATAAATAAGCAAGGTCCCTATAATGGCTATACTGCTTTGCATGATGCCATCTGGCAGAATAATATTGAAACCGCAAAAGTAATAATAGATGCCGGAGCCGACTTAAATATCAAATCCAATAATGGTCAAACACCTCTCGAAATGGCGAAAAATCTAAACAGAACTAAAATTGTTAAACTTATTGAGGAAAAATTATGATTACAATACTTGGTGGCACCGGTAATGTCGGAGGAAAAATGGCTAAAATTATTCTCAAAAACGGATCGGAGCTCAGACTCATTGCACGCCATAAAGATGCTCTGGCTCACTTTGCTCAAGATGGGGCAGAAATTATGGCAGGTGATGCTAAAGACTCCGAATTTCTTACTTCTGCCTTTCAAAATTCAGATGTTGTTATGACAATGATACCCGGAGACTGGCAAAGTAATAACTTTGGAAAACATCAGGACGAAATTAGCAATTCTATTATCACTGCGATAAAAAACACCGGTGTTAAGAAAATTGTATTTATTAGCAGCGTTGGCGGTCATACCGAAGAAAGAACAGGCGTTGTTGCAGGATTAGCTCGCCATGAAAAGCTATTAAACCAACTCGGCGATATTGACGTAGTTATTCTCCGACCTACGTATTTCATGGAAAATTTCTTTGGAAATATTCCATTAATTAAATCTATGAACATCAATGGTGGTGTTCTTGCACCTGATATAGCTTTTCCGATTATAGCCACTATTGATATTGCAAATGTTGCTTCGCAATACCTTTTAAATCCTAACTTCAAAGGTATCACTGTAAGATCTTTGCTCGGACCCAAAAATTATACTATGAGAGAAGCTTCAGCTATATTAGGCTCAGCTATCGGAAAACCAGATTTACAATATATACAATTTAAACCACAAGAAGTAATCTCCTCAATGGCTGGAATGGGAATTTCTGAGGACGTAGCAACTTCTATGGTAACCTTAATGACCACAATGAATGAGGGTCTATTCAATGAAGAGGAAAGAAATGAATGGACAACCACGCCAACAACTCTCGAAGAATTTAGTTCGACTTTTGCTTATGTTTATAATAAATAGTTCTTATTAAGAATTAGTAAAAAAAAAGGGCTGAATTTATTATTCAGCCCCAAAATTATTTCAATAAAATAAAATCTAAATTACTTTTTCTTTGTTTTGCAGCAATCATCTCCTGAAGCTTTCACTCCTGAAGTGCAGCAACCATCTTTGGCTGATTTTGTCTTGGTTGATTTCTCAGTTTTAACCTCTTCTTTATTAGTTACTAATTCTGCAGTATATCCTGCATTAGTAATTGCAGAAATCAATTTATCTGAGTTAGTTTTATTTGGGTCATATTTAACTGCAACAATCTTGTTATCGAGATTTAGATTTGTGCTCATCACACCACTTTGTTTTTTCAGTGCCTTTTCAATTTTGGTTTTGCAGTCACCACAATGAGCATTGGTCTTAATGTTGCACTCTTCCAGCTTTGTTTCAGCAAATGAACTCATGCTGAAAAGAAAGAAAGCCATCAAAAAAATAGCTAATACATTTTTTCTTGTCATACTTTTTTCCCCATAATTTTTTTAAAAATAACTAATAAAAATTTTAAACGATTAAAACAATTTATTATTGATAAAGTTATAAAAATCAACAAATTTATTTACTTTTTTTATTTTTCAAATAATTTTAAGGCTCTCTCCAGAATCTCATCTTTTCCTTCTATCAAGCTTTTTCTTGATAAATTGACTGGTATTGTTGGTTCAAGAAAATTACCATATAGAAAAGAACCATCGCCCGAACTAACCTTAATGGCTGTCATAGATGCGTTATAATTACCGGGCAACCTGAATGCAATTGCTTCTCCGGGCGTCCCTGCACTTGTCTTCCCAACTATTTCTCCTATGTTATTATTCTTTACAAGAGTAAGCAAACCCTCTGAATAACCGATAGATCTCTCGTCCATAAGGAAAACGATTTTCTCGGGATTTAAAACATTTCTGGGCATAATGTCATTTCTTATTATCTGATATGATATTTTTAATTTGTCTGGAGTAGTATAAACAGGAATCTTCCAATCAAGCGAACTTATTTTTTCTTTGATGAATAGACCAAGAATATGCTCAGAAATCTGAATTAGCCCCCTTAAATCAAGAATTATACCTTTTGCTGTTTTCAAGGTTTCGATTATTTCCCTGAATTGCTTATCAGAAATCCTCGTTAAGTCAATATAGTAAACAGAAGGTTTAATTTCTTGAAATGTTGGAGGTCTGTTTTCATTTAAATCGCTTAAAAACGTATTTTTTTGAACATAAAGTTCTTTTTCCTTCCCGGAAATGTCTCTGATTTTTAATTTTAAGCCAGAATCTTCCTCTCCTGAGCGTATTACGGCTAATGCTCTGACTCTTTTCCATTGAGTTGTTGAACCAGAAATTTTTCTTTCAATATCTTCAAGATATTTGAGTGTTGGCTTTCCATCAATTGATACTACTTCATCACCTACCTTTAATGCATAGTAATTCTGTGCTACTTTACTTATAATTAACTTGTTCTCTGCCCACTTCCATAAAAAGGGTGTGCCAAATCTTATTACTTCATCCGAAAGCCACACTCTTGCCTGACCGTCATTAAGGTTGGCAGACAGCAACCTTAATGTTTCAAGAAATTGTTTATCATCTTTATCAACTGCTGCTATGGGTAGTATAGCTTTAAGCACACTATCCCATGCCTCATTATTATGGTTGAAAGTAGAAAACTGTTTATAAATATTCCATAGAATTATAGTGATAGCAAGCCTTGAAGTTCTGTCGTTTCCATTCATCACAAATGATTCAGATTTTGATGATTTGACAGGAGTAAATTCTTTTTCTGGTGCTGGTAAAGTTCTTGATGAATCGGCAAAAAGTGTCAAAGGTATAGTAAAATATAAACCACCGCTTAGATTATCGGAATAAATTTGACCTATTTCAGGAAAATTTATTCTGGATTGGACATCTGATGCTAATTCAAGATATTTTTTCCCCTCAATAGTTTTACCTTCAATCACCTGAGCGGAATATTTTATTTTTTCGGATTGTTGGGATGGTCTCCAACCCCTGAATATCTTACCTTTTTCGCTCTCTTCAAATCCCGGATTATTAATGAAATTAGTATTTTTATCATCAATTGAATATAATTTTGTATCATCAAAAAAGGCTTTTCCGTCACCAATAAGTATTAACCCAAGCCTGATTGTATTAGCATCCTCCGGAATTTCCGTTTCGATAGAAAATTCCTTCCAATCTGTTGTTCTTATTGGGGACTGATCCATTGTTATTGTCTTCATTGGCTTCCCGTCGTAACCTTCAATCACCATCCATAGCTGAGCCTGACCTGCAGGCAGAACAAGTTCAGTCCGGACAGAAGAACTAAAAATAATTTTTTTCCCCAGAAGAGGTTTAGCAGAAACAATTTGAATGACAGCACCCTCAAACTCCCGCTGAGGGACATAAACATTTGTAATCTCGCTTTTCAAATATTGAGATTCAAGGTCGGTGCTTGGTCCGATATGTTTCCAAACAAGTGCCAGATTTTTTAAGGCTGACGGCGGTGCTTCAACCTTCCTTTGAATATTTGATGGCTTGATTCCTTTATGTATTTTCAAAAGCGGGGCTATTGGGCTAAAAAGATTGTTCAGGCTAATCAAAAGTTCATCAGGATTCTGGGCATTCTCAACGCTTTCGACTCCAGCCATAGCAAATTCCTGCCAATCTGTTCTCTGTGCTTCGTTGCTTGGATAAAAATACCTTGCGTAGCCATAAAGCCTTGCAAATGCCATCAAATTGTCGACAGATCTTGGACTCAATTCCTTCGGACCCGAATTTTCATTTTGTGCAATATCCGTAATGGTAAATGAAACATCATCAATCCAAGCTCTTCCTGAGCCTTTTAACAATAAGCCATAGTTAATCATCTCAGCATCACTGTCAATAGTTCCATCAATTTCATAATATCCCCAAGAGTTCAAAACTATTGGTCTGTCATCCATAATATCAGCTAAACCAGTTTCATTTTCTGGCTTGTGAACTCTTATCCAGAGATGAGCAGAACCAACAGGAGAGGTTATCTCTGCCCTGATTGCCGCTCTTAATTTAAAATTGCGACCAGCATAAGGTTTGGCATCCACACTTTGCATAACTGATCCATAAATACCTTCCTTATATTCTCCATCGTGAATTAATTTGAGAGAATATTTCCCCTGAGCTGGCAATTCATCTGTTAACATACAGTAGTAACCGAGTTTTTCAGCGTACATTGGCACAGACCACCCACGTGGTATTTTTCCGACCTCTCCCTCCTCAAAATCCATATTATAAGGGTGCATCAGTGGTTGCCCTGCTGCAACTACCTGAATTGTAAATAATAATATTAATAAATTAAAAACATAATAAATTTCTTTCTTCAAATTTTCACCTAACTACTTTTTTTGAAATTGTTAATTTAAAACTAATAAGACACATTAAATGTTAAAAAGTCTCAAAAAATGAGTAATTATTTTAATTTTTTCTTTTATTCTTAAGCATAGAATTTATTTAAGCATTGATCTCGGATATAAAAAGATTGTTGTAAAAAAATGATGGAATATTTAAAAGAAATTTTACTTAATAACAAGGAAAGATAATTTTTTGATTATGTTTCCATTTATTAAAACAGCGTGATATAATCCGCTTGAAAAGTTATGAATGTCAATATTAATTATCTTATTTTTTCCGATAAATTCCCTAAGATTTAATAATTCATAGCCCATATTATTATAAACTGAAAATCTTGTTTGGTCTTCAGTAATTATATTTAAAAGAAAAGAAATATAATCTCCAGTAATATTAACTATCTCCAAAACTGTTTTTTCGCTTAAATCAATAAGTCTTTTTTCTGGATTGCAATTGCCTACGATTTCAAGTTCTCCCTCTTCTATTGAATAATCAAGCAATCGGTTGGCACTAATGTGTATTTGCTCTGGTTTTAGTTTAGTTTTTATTGAATCTCCCGATAGAGCTGTTCCGCTAAGATATGCTAATACGCCGTTGGTAATTTTTGAGAGATCATTAAAAACTATATCAATAGAACTTCTGCCTATAACCTTTTCCTTGAATTCAATAGATTTGATTTGGTTGGAATCTATAATATCTCCCTTCAAAAAATTTGTTGGTATGAACAATGTTGGGTTATAACAAATATCAAATTTAATTTCATAAGCATCTAAACACTGAATCTCAGATTCTTTGGGAATGCTTATATGAATGGGGATAGTTATGTCCTCGCCTGCTTTTGCTTTTAAATGTGGTATAAACATTCCAAATCTGAGAGTGTCCCCAAAAAAAGATTCCCCACTTAAAATTATTTTCTCTTTTATCTGGCAAGGTTCAATGATATCTATTTCAATTTGACTTGTATCTAATCCGTCTGCAATTGGCGAATATAACAATTCAATTGTTAATTCCGTTCTTGGCTGGATAATTATTGGTAAATTAATATTAAAATTATGAAAACCGAAGGGATTGTCTGGAGTGCTGATTCTATCTATTTTTATTTCCATTTCCCCATGATTAGCTATCTTCAAATTCTTATAAGAACTTGAACCTACCTGAACATTACCAAAATCAATAAATTTTTCTGCAATCTTTAGATTCGGGCTTATCCTTCTGCCTTTTAAGTAGATGGTTTTTTCAATATTACAAGGCTCTATCAAAAACCTAATTCTACCGGAAAAGACTCCATCCGTATCGGGATTGAAAAAAACAATTATTTCCTCTTCATCAGATATTTCCTTTCCAACAAATAGATTCGATTTGAAACTCCCAATTATGTTTGTAAATTTCACAGAAAATTTACGAGCCGAATCTAAGTTGTTAATTTTAAGTTTCATTGTTTTTTTGATGTAAATCGGTTCTCCACAAAAAACAATGCTACCAAAGTCAATAGTATCGTGCTCGAAACTGACTGATATATTTTGTTTCTTTACCTTAATGTTTAGCTTGTAAGTTACTTCACATGGGTTTATCAATAAATCTATTGGAAATAATGTATCAATTTCGGATTGTAAATTAATATTAACTCTTAATTCCTTAGACTCGCCGGGCATAAGTTTATCAGGCAAATTGGCTATTGTTATATGTGAATCAAGATATTTCACTTGCGGATAAACAGAAAACCGTGTATGATTCGTAATACTGATGAGTGCCTGAGCTGAAGTATCACAATCAAACATTTCTGGTAATTCAATATAATTAGGTGATATTTTAACATCAGGTAATAGATTTTCACCAATTAAATCAACAAACAAAGTATCTGATTTGTTGTTTATGTTAAAAGGTATAATCATTTTTGAGCGGAAAGTTCCTATTGTGTCTGGTTGGAAGCTAAAACCCATATTAACACTACTATTAGCTTTCAGGACATAAGGGAAATCTAATGAATGATAGCCAAATGGAGCCTCAGTTAATGGCTCATAAATAATTGCATCACGACTCGTTGGATTATATACCTGAAAAACCCCTCTTGTTTCCTTTTTATAACAAGCAATTAAGCTTCCGCAATCAACTAAGTTTTTTGAACAATATAATGATGAATCTTTAAACTTTGCGTTTATCATCAAAGTGTCTTTAAAACCACATAAAGAGCTTAATATAAGTTCTGCAGAAAATTCTGACCTCATCTTTGGTTGAAAGCTGATTGTTAATTCTTTTACTTCTTCCGGAGCAATTTGAAATGGTGTGGCAGGATTGACAAGAATTTCTGGGAAATCTGTAATATTTGTGATATTTAATATATTTTTTGACAAATTTTTAATGCTTATAACTTTATCTTGATAATTTTCATCGGGAAAGAGAGTAAATTCTAATGTTTTAGGTATGACTTGAAAACTATCTTTTATATTCATTACTTCGACATTATATGTTCTAAGTGAGCAGTCATCTTTGTTTTTTAATACTGCATAATATATACCCTCCAAATCAGCTTTAAGGTTTGTTATGTTCTGCGAAATTAAATTTCCGTTGTGAAACCATTCAATTTCATTTTCGTCCAAAACACTTAGTGTTAATTGGTCAGACCTGCATTTGGAAATAACAGTATCTTTCAAAATGATATTTCCATTTACAAATAGCTTATTTTCAGGAGAAGGTTTTATAATTAATTGAAAAGTATCGGAATTAGCTTCACAACCGTATTCATTTATAACTTTACAATAATAATTTCCATCATCTTTGATAATGATATCAGATTTGCCATCTTTACTTATAAGAAAATCATTCCTAAACCACAATAATTCTTTATAATCATAAGGAATATCAATAAATAAATGAAAACTATCACCTTTGCATATTTCCCATTTATTAATTTTAAATTTTACTTTCTCAGGGAAATTTTTAATTGACAGACCTTGAGCGAAATCAGTCTCATTATAATTTCTACCTCTTGAAAATAATGGATTGGCATCCTCTTCAAAATCATCTTTTTTGAACCTGAAAGCAAAGACTCTATAAATAAAAATCGTCCCACATCTTTGGGAAAAATTATCATAAAAGTTAATAATATTTGAATTTTTTACCACTCCAATAACAACTCCAGATCCTAAAGAATCACCAACTGTATAAATTTTCCCATCCTCTGGGTTTTGAAATGAATTCAAAGCCTCAAAAGGAGCTCTGGTAATTAAATAACCTGATAAATCATCTTCGCTAAAAGGGTCAATCATTGGGTTCCATTCAAGATAATTTTGATAGGAATTAATTTGAATAATTAAATTAGGAAAATTCCATTCAGGTTGCCTCAAATTTCTCCAGAACATTTGATTTTCGTTTTGTGAATTCACTGAATTATTGGGTTTTCCTTTTGTGATATTTATTGTTGACTCCTCAACCTCAGTATTGCCGTAACCCGAATTATATGCCGCCAGTGTTAAACCCGGAACAATTCGAACACTGCTGTTATTCTGAACTGACCCATTTTTACAAACTTTTGGACCGGTAATCCCGATATAATCACCTTTAGGAACAACAGGAATATGTGCAAGTGCATGAACATGGGCATCTTGATTGTCAAGCAACTGAATTATATCAGAAGTCTGAGCTATACTCAATGCTTTATAAATCCAATCTGTAGCTGTGTCGCAATCGAAACATCGTTTTTCAAATAATTCTGCATTTTCAGCATCTACTTCAACATATCCATCATTTTTATTCATATCAGTATTATAATTAGAATTTCGCCGGTGATTTATTACTATAATACATCCGGCTCTTATATTTTGCCAAAGAGGGTGATTGCGAAATCGAATCCCACCCTGCCATGTATCTGGTGTGCCTGATGAACCTGAGTTATCCCTTAATGTCCAGCCGGTTAAATTGATATTATCTTCAATGACCAATAACTCTGTCCACTCATTTCTAACAAGATTTGAATTGAAATATTCACTTATTACTACTGACTGACCAAACAGATTTAAATGAAATTGAAATATTGTTAATATGAGAATAATTTTTCTTTTCATTTAGTCATTTCGGGAGAAGTCTGGAAAGGAAATTAATTATTTTTCAAATTTTTTCAAAAAAATTATCTTATAAATTAAAATTTTACAATATTTTAGCATTCTAATCTTTTTCTATTTACTGTAAATAATATTCTCTATAATGATTATAATGAAACATTTTATATTACTAACTTTATTTTTTTTGTATCCAATCAATTTTTTACTCTCAAACGATGATGACATCTTTATAAATCGTTGTGGTAACTTATTCAATACCGAAAAAAAAGAGCGACTGCAAAAGATTTATATTGATTATGATTCAATTGGCAGACCAAAAATGCAAAAATCTTTTCCATCAAAATCAGGAAGATTTCTTATACACTATAATATTTCAGGGAAAGACTCAGTAAATCTTGCTGACAGAGATAAAAACGGTATTCCGGATTTTGTTGACTCAGCTGCTTATTATTTTGATTATGCATATCAGATTGAAGTTGAAGAAATCGGGTATCTTCCGCATTTTACTGATCAGGGCAGGGGAGGTTCAAATGCCCTCGATGTCTATTTGATAGATCTGGGCAATGGTTCCCAAAATGAAGTTGCTTATGGCTTTACAATCGAAGATGGAGAAATCTTTCCCAGAAAAAAATTTTCGAGGTATTTTACTTATATTGTTATCGATAATAACTTTAGTCCAAAGGATTCAATAATTCTTTCAGATGGAAGAAAAACCCCTACATACAAAGAAAAAGAATATCAGGCTTTAAAAATCACTGCAGCCCATGAATTCCATCACTCAATTCAAGCCGCTTATGGTGTGGATAGAGCTACTCCATCAATAAACGAATTTACAAGCACTTACATGGAATATAGAGTGCACCCAACCACAACAGATTATGAGCAGTTCGTCAGAAGTCTTTTCAAAGACCCGAGCAGATATGCGTTCGGCATAGGAAGTCAATATGAAAATGGATACCGCTGGAGTATTTTCGGCCAGTATATGCATTCAAAATACGGCGACTGGGCGCTAAAAAGAATGTGGGAAACAATTGGCGAAGGCATAGGTGCCTTTCAGGCTCTTGATAGAACATTCTCAGAGAAAGGAAGCAACCTTGTCGGTGAATGGTGTGAGTTTCTCCCATGGCTCTATTTTACTGGCAGTCGGGCAATTCCAGATAAATATTTTAAGCATGCAGATAGATTTCCTGAGGTAAATTTCTATCTGGATAATTCTTTTTCTCCTCCTTCTTTCAATCATTCCAACACTTTGAAACCTTTTGAATTCAGAATTTTCAGGTGCAATTTTAATCATGATGATCTGAACTCTGAAAATGATATCATTCAAACTGCCGATACGCTTGATTTTATAGTCACTAACACTGACTTAGAAGCTGCAACCAAACAGATTATTAATAGGACTCAGCCTTATACTTTGATGGTTTCCGATAAACAACTTTCCAATCTAACCCCCATTGAAAATTCAGAGTATTATTTCAGCTACGATACCCCCCAAAACATGGGTTGCTATAAATATTTTTACAACAAAGGATACAACACTACACTCATTAGTTCGGCCTTTCCTTCACCATTTCTTCCTAAGCAGGATCAATACTTAAACATACCTGTCCCTGCAAATGCTTTTTTAAATGAAGAGATTGAACTTTTTATTTTTGATACTGATTTCAATCAAATCTATTATTCCAGAAAACCAGTGGTTGTTAATTTTTCGAAAAGAGTTCTCCAATGGAGTGAACTGCCTCAGGATATCACAAGTGGCATTTATTTATACAAAACCCGACACAAAGACAAAGAACACTGGGGAAAATTTAGCATTATAATGAGTGAATAACTATAATTCCTCCCAACTAATGTTTTTTCTCCTGAAGATAAACGATATCGGAGTCCCGGTAAAATCGAAATGCTTTCTAAGTATTTTTTCCATAAATCTTTTATAACTTTCCGGAATTAGTTGAGGATAATTACAGAAGAAAGCAAAAACAGGCGGCTCGGTTTTTACTTGTGTTATATAATTAATTCTTAAATCCTTTCCTTGAATTGCTGGTGGAGGAGTTTTTTCAAGCTCTGGAAGTATTAATTTGTTTAGTTTTGCTGTAGAAATTCTGCTTTTTCGGTTTTGATGAACCTCTAACGCTATGTCAATTAATTTAAAAATTCTTTGTTTGGTCAACGCTGAAATATAAACTACAGGTATGTAATAATAATTTTGTAAAAGACTTTTGATAGCTGCCGTATATTTATCAGCCGTAGAGCTATCCTTTTCAACCAGATCCCATTTGTTCACGGCTATAATAATCCCTTTTCTGCTCTTATCTACCTGATTAATTATCTTTTTGTCCTGATCTTCAAGTCCAAGAGTCGCATCCAGTAAAATTATTGATACATCAGACCTTTCAATCGCTCTCGAAGTTCGCAGAACGCTATAAAATTCAATATTTTCTTTGATGCTACTCCTTCGCCTCAAACCGGCAGTGTCAATAAGCAAAATTTCCTGCCCATAATATTTAAGGACACTATCAATAGCGTCACGGGTTGTTCCGGGTATATCTGTAACTATTGAGCGGTTCTGCCCCAATAATGCGTTTGTAAGGCTTGATTTACCAACATTTGGACGTCCTACTATTGCTATTTTGAGTCTGTCGTCTGTTTCTTCCTTTTCGCTTTCCGAAATGTAAGAAACAATTTGGTCAAGAAAATCACCTGTGCTTCTTCCGCTAATTGCCGAAATTGGAAATGGCTCGCCTAAACCCAATCTGCTGAAATCATACGCATTTAGATCATACTCTGGATTGTCGCATTTATTAATGACTAAAACAATAGGTTTGTTCGATGTTCTTAATATATTTGCGATATCATAATCAAAAGGTGTAACCCCCTCCCTTCCATCACAAACAAACAAAACCACCTGAGCTTCCTCGATTGCAATCTGTGCTTGTTCTCGAATTGCTTTTTCAATAAGGTTCTCGCTGCTTGGAACAAAGCCTCCTGTGTCCACAAGCATAAAATTTATCCCGTTCCATTCTGCAACTCCATAGATTCTATCCCGTGTAACACCGGGTGTGTCCTCGACAATAGCATCCTTTTTCCTTAAAATTCTATTAAATAGAGTTGATTTTCCTACGTTAGGACGACCAACAATTGCAACAAGATTCATTTCCGTTAAAATAATTTATTACTTAATTTGTATTATTTAAATCGAATTATTGAAAAATATATTCTTCGATATGGCAAATATACTGAAAAATAAAAGGATAATTGTTGGAATTACGGGTTCAATCGCAGCCTATAAAATTCCATTTCTAATCCGGGATTTAGTTAGGCACGAAGCTATAGTTAACGTTGTATTGACTCCATCGGCAAAAGAATTTGTTACTCCAATTACACTGGCTAATCTTTCCAGAAATCCCGTGATTTGTGAAATGTTCGATTTAAATGCCCAGAAAGGAGGAGCCTGGCATATTCATCTTGCTCACGAATGTGATTTAATGATAATCGCCCCTTGCTCCGCTTCTTCTTTGAGTAAACTCGCTTCAGGGCTTTGTGATAATTCCCTGACAACAATCGCAACGGCTCTACCTCGAAATGTCCCGCTTATTGTTGCCCCTGCAATGGATTCAACAATGTTCGTTAATCCCGCTACTCAAAGGAATTTAAACATTTTAAATAATGATGGAGTAATAATCATTCCACCCGTTGAAGGTGAGCTTTCTAGTGGTCTTGTGGGCATTGGCAGACTTCCCGAACCAAATATACTTCTGCAGCAAATCATTGAAGTTTTATCTGGAACATATAAATTCGAAGAAAAATCTTATATGAATACAGAATTTACAGAAAGTTCAGACACTCATGAACATATAAATATTAATTACGAACAAAAACTTAAGGAAGCTCTTGAAAAAAGTATTCCTTCAATCGCCGACTCAGTTGAGAAAGATAAATGGAATGCCGAACTTGAATTTACAAGACTCAAAAGAGCATTCTCAGGAGATGAAAACTATAATGCTTTTGCTGGTAAAAAAGTTCTTATTTCAGCTGGTCCAACAATTGAAAAAATTGACGATGTCCGTTTTATAAGCAATTTTTCTTCAGGGAAAATGGGCTATTCTTTAGCCGAAGAAGCAAAAAATTTGGGGGCTGATGTCCTGCTTATTTCCGGACCTGTGAGTATTCCTCAACCTGAAAATGTAAGCCTGATTAAAGTAAACACGGCACAAGAGATGTATGATAAAATAATTACTAATTTCAGTGAATATGATATTATCATTATGGCTGCCGCTGTAGCTGATTATTCACCCTCAGAAAAAGCAGAAGGCAAAATCAAGAAAAAAATCACAGGCGATAAATTAATACTTGAACTTCAATCAACCAAGGATATACTTGCAGAAATCGGAAAGAACAAGAATAATCGTCAATTTCTTGTTGGTTTCGCTCTCGAAAGCGAAAATGAAATTCAGAACGGCTGGATAAAAATGAAAGAAAAGAATTGCGATATGATGGTAGTTAATTCTGCTAACGTTCCTGAAAGTGGCTTCGGAAGCGATGATAATACTATTACAATTCTCAGGCGTGACGGCAAAGAAATAAGCTATCAAAAATTACCCAAAAAAATGTGTAGTATCGAAATTTTTAAAAATATTATCGAATTGATTGGTAATAATCAATAAATTTTTTGTTAAAATTAAAATATTGATTAATTTTGTAGTTCTTAATTTTTGAATAATAATTATTTTAGGTTTTTTAGATGTATGCAGTTGTAGAAATAGCCGGCTTGCAATTCGAGGTTCAACCCAAAGATATTGTTACAGTTCCACTTCTTAAGGGTGAACCAGGCGATACTGTAACTTTTTCAAATATCTTGCTATTCAATGACAATACCGACTTAAAGGTTGGACAACCATATCTTAATGGTTCTGTTGAAGCTAAGATATTGGCTCATGGAAAAGGGCAAAAGCTTATCGTCTTCAAGAAAAAAAGACGCAAAGGTTACCGTAAGCTGAACGGTCACAGACAAAAATTTACCAAAATTGAAATTAATAATATAAATATTGATTAAGGAGTTTTACTATGGCACATAAAAAAGGTGGTGGCTCTACTAAAAATGGCCGAGATTCCCATGGTCAACGCCGTGG
Source organism: uncultured Hyphomicrobiales bacterium (assembly GCA_964473465.1). Lineage (GTDB taxonomy): Bacteria > Bacteroidota > Ignavibacteria > Kapaibacteriales > UBA2268 > CALHRB01. Next base: position 406,878 of record CAYYPE010000001.1, on the reverse strand, counting down.
TGTAAAAAAATTCGGTGGCGAGCTTGTTACAGCCGGAAATATTATCATTCGCCAATGCGGTACAAAATTCCACCCCGGCAAAAATGTCGGATTAGGAAAAGATTACACAATTTTCTCTCTTATTGACGGTCAAGTCAAGTTTGAACGAAAAGACAAAACAAGATTAAAAGTATCTGTCTATCCTTTGAATTAATTTTTCTCCTGAAATTATTTTTTCGAAGCTGTCGGACAATAACCGACAGCTTTTTTTTTATTTATTAACAAAATATTAATATTTTAAATTTTTTTGATTAATTTAGTTAGTCATTTCCACAAATTAAGGAGTTCTTATGAAAAAGTTTTTTTTAGTTCTTACTCTTTCCTTTCTGCTCACTGCCACTGTTTTTTCTCAGTTCGAAGCTGGACAATCGGAGCTCGGCGGATCTCTTGGGCTTGGTTCAACAACGTATGAAAGCTCATCTGGAAATTTTTCCAGCAGTTCTTCTTATAATTTTTTTATGCTATCGATGCTCTATTCTTATTATCTAATTGATGCTTTCTCGCTTGAACCACATTTCACACTATATGCTATTGAAAAATCGAAACCTACATTTCTGTTACTTTTGAATTTATCATACACTCTGAAAATTCCCGGATTTTTCCTTTTTCCTTATGCGATTCTAGGTTATGGCTTATCAAATGGAATGAGCAACAACATCCCATCTATGCTTTTCAGAAATTCTGATAAATTTGATATTGGAGTTCTCAACATTGGAGCTGGAATTAAAACCATGATTGGTAATTCAGGAATAATAAGAGCGGAACTAAACTATAGATCATTCAACAAATCAGACAGTGAAGGTAATTTTACTTCGTCTTATAAGCATAATATCATTTCAATATTAATTGGATTATCAATTCTCTTGAGATAAGAGCAGGAAATTTTGAAAATTATAATCGGGCTTGCTATTTGGAGCATTACTGCTTAGCAAGCTCGATTTATTATTGATTATTAACTCAAGCAAGTAGATTTATTCTTGTAAATATATAATCAAGACTTTGCTCTTTCAGAGTTGCTTTGAAGTAATCGGTTTCCTTTAATTGTTTCACCTTTACACCCTTATAATCCAGATATCTCTGACTTCTCTTTACATCAAACCAATATACAAGCGAAATTTTTCCATCCTTTATCTCTATTGCTGTTGACCCCCTTTTACCTATAACACTTCCAGAATTAAAAAGGCAGGGAACAAGAATTTTTTCATCATATAGCCCGCTTCTGAGGAAGAATCGGTTGTCTTTTTCATTGATATTCTCAAGTTCCAGTTTATATTTTTTTATTAGTTTTTCGATTTTACGTTTCTTTGGATTATCTGCTTTTGGATATTTCCTTATTAATCTTTCAATCTTGATAGTCAAATCATCTTTTTTGGACAAGGATTCGAATAATGGTCTATGTGTGTGTCCGAGGATGCTTATAATCTTTTTTGCTTTTGAGAACACATAAGACCTGATTTCAGTCTTGAATTTTTTTTCACTATCGAGTGGAATTGTTCCATTTTTCATCCCCAAAGGAACAGCCAAATATTTTAACAAATAACTGATAAAGGTGCTATATTGCTCGAACCACCCCGCTGTTTGATGACCATGAAAAATGAAAATCAGGTTTCCGTCGTAATTTAGTTTTATTGCCCTGTGAAGTTGTTTATTAACTGGATGTGATCTTGAATAATAGATTTTATAGTCATGATTACCAACAATTTTAAATAATTTCCCATTATTTTTAAATTTTTCGAAGATTTCGTAAATTTTTTTCCAACGGTTAAATATATTTTTGAAACTGAATTTATAAAGTTCCTCAATATCACCATTTAGAATTAAAGTATAATTCTTTTCTAAATAATTTTCTAATAATATTGTTTCAAAAATATCAGAATTTTGAAGGAAATCATCGTTTCTACCACCATTTCCAATATGAATGTCACTAAATATTACGATTTTATCTTCTTTGCTTAAATTTACTGTCGGAGATTCTTTGAATATTTTCTCGAGGCTGTGAAAATGCTTTTTATCCATTAAAATTAATTTAACATGATTTAAAGTAACAAAAATAAACAAAAAATTTAAATGTCTAATTTTCAACAAGTTAAGATTGTGTTAAGCTTCTAACAATTAAATAATTATATTTATCATATTTTTTTTGTCAATTTCATATACTTATATTAATTTATTTTTTTTATTTATGTGAAATGAAAAAAGGTCATTTAATAAATCAGATTCAATCCATAATTGGAGTAACCAAGAATGAAATTTATTTTGTAACCCTGATTCTTGGAGGATTAATTATTGGAAGCGGTATTAAATTTTTTTCTCAGGATGATACAGACTATGAAAATAAAAGAATACAGATTTATCAAGCTTTGGATAGTATAGCTGAGGTCAATAAATCAACTTATGTCGGAACAGATTTATCTGGCACTCCCGATCCTGAACTGGCTCTGGGAGACACTATCGTTCCCAAAGAAAATCCATATCCAACAAGGCAGAAAAAGGAACTTCCAACATCCCTTATAAATATTAATACTGCTTCTATAACCGAACTCATGAAACTGCCCGGTGTAGGTGAAGCTACTGCCCAAAAAATTATCGAATACCGGAAAAATAATCCATTTAACAAACCTGAAGACATTATGAATGTCAAAGGTATTGGAGAAAAAAAATTTGAGAAAATGAAACCTTTTATTACGGTTAAATAATTTATTTTGTCAATAACTGAAATATTAAACTATGAGAAAAACAATATTTAATGAACTGCATAAACAAGCCGGAGCCAAAATGGTCGAATTTGCCGGTTTTGAGATGCCTATTCAATACAAAAACGGAATTATTCACGAGCATAAAGTTGTCAGAAATTCAGTAGGAATTTTTGATGTTTCACACATGGGTGAATTTGAAATCAAAGGCAAAGATGCCCTTGCATATGTCCAGAAAATATCCATAAATGATGCCTCGAAATTAGTCCCCGGAGGTGTTCAATATTCTGCTATGTGTCTGCCCGATGGAGGAATAGTTGATGACATGCTTGTTTATAAAATCAGCGATGATTTCTTTATGCTCGTTGTTAATGGTGCTTGCGAGGAAAAGGACTGGCAGTGGTGCGTAAAAAATTCAGAAGGTTTTGATATTGATTTGAAAAACGAAAGTCAGAACATTAATCTTCTTGCTGTTCAGGGTCCAAAATCTCTCGACACAATTCAAAAACTAACTGATACCAATCTCATGGAGATAAAATATTATAATTTTGTTCATGGCAAGGTCGCCGGTATTGATATGATGATTTCCAGAACGGGTTACACAGGTGAACTTGGTTTTGAACTTTATTTCAGGGGTGGTTTCGCCGAAGCCGAAAAGGTCTGGAATTCTCTTCATAAAGCAGGGGAAGAATATGGCATTGAACCTGTCGGACTTGGCTGCAGGGACACTCTTCGTTTAGAAAAAGGCTACTGCCTTTACGGAAACGACATTGATGAAACAACAAATCCTCTGGAAGCTGGACTTGGCTGGATCACCAAACTTCAGAAAGGTCCATTCAACGGTAGCGATGCAATTGCCAGAGTGAAATCTGAGGGTTTGAAAAGAAAACTCGTCGGATTTATTGTCAATGCTGAAAGAGTGATTCCAAGGCATCACTATAAGATTTTCAATAATGACAATGAAATAGGCTCGGTAACAAGCGGCAATCTTTCCCCGATGCTTGATAAACCAATAGGTATGGGTTATGTCAGTATTGAATATTCTGAACCGGGCAGTTCAATTCAGGTTGAAGCCCGGGGAAAACTTTATCCTGCTGTGGTTACAAAATTGCCATTTGTTTAATAATTCTAATCAAGAAGAATTTTTCTAATTCTTAGCAATAATGACATTATAATAAGTTGCGGTTGAACATTTTTCCTGATCTGGGAAAAATGTTTTTCCGCTACTTCGATACATTCTACAATATTTTTCGCCCCAAAATTTTGTGCAAAGCTGTTAACAGTTTCAATCTGATCTAAATTAATAACATTCTTTGTGCTTCTTGTTTGAAAAGTAGTAAAAGCATCCCTGAACCACAGAATTATTAAATATATAAATATTTCAATGGAGTGTTTATCATTAGCTTTTATTAAAGACTCTATATGTTCATAAAGTTCATTCCTGAAATTCCTCTTTTTCAAAGCTAAACGAAGCACTTTCACAACGCTCTCCCGCATTGCTTTCATACCTGAATCAAGATAGTCTATTGCCTGAGTCAGAGACCCCCTTGCAAACTGAGTAATCAAACGTGCTTCTTCTAAATTTTGATTATATCTGGAACATAATGTTTCGATCATATCATTATCGGAAATAGGATCGAATTTCAATTTCTGACACCTTGATAGTATTGTGCTTAGCATAGCCTGTCTTCGGGAGCTTACTAATATAAATGTAATATCTGGATTTGGCTCTTCAAGAGATTTCAGGAAAGCATTTGACGCTTCAGTTGTCATTTCATCAGCATCAAAAACAATTATACATCTTCGCCCTGACTGAATTTGTGATAAAGATAATTTTTTTTTCAGTTCTCTTATTGAGTTTATTCTGATTTGATTTGCATTTGGCAAAGAAACTTTATGATATAGATCTTGAGCCTTGAGTTTCATCTCATTTCTGATGTTTTCTATCAACTCTTCATCATCTTTTCCCTCAGGATTATTCAGATTTTCAATTGATTTTCCTGTTGGTAAAGAAAATATAAAATCGATATTCGGATGTTGTAAAATATTCGCTTTCTGGCAACTGGAACACTCATCACAAGCTTCGGCTGAATTTTGATTGAATATCGGATTTTTACAATTCAGAAGCTTTGCAAATTCTATAGCAACTGCCTCCTTACCAATTCCTTCATCACCCCAAAAACAATAGCTGTGGGAGATTCGATTTTCAATAAATGCCTTTTGAAGAATTTTTTTTACTCTTTGTTGTCCGATTATATTTTTCCATGCCATAAATTTATATTAATTTCGTTTAAATATTGCTATAACATTTCTAAAATTTTTTCAAAATTAGAATGTTAAAAAAATCTGTTCTTTCAATCTGAAAATTACCAAAATCAGATTTAATATTAAGAACAATAACTAATTTTATTTCTTTTAGTAACATATTTGGAGAATTATGGCGTCCACAAAGAAAAATACCAGCAAAGAAGGAAAAGATTCTTATATAGAAATTGATAATAACATTATTCTGCAATCAATTGAGGAATCATTAGATTCCAATCAATGTGTCCACGGTCGTGGTCCTGCTTGCTCTGTCCAACCCGTAAAACTAAATAAGAAGGGAAAACCGCACGAAGTTCTTGGTTTGAACAAAGAATTTATTATGAAAGCACTTCGATTGATGATGACAGCCAGAAGGTCAGATGAAAAACACCTTATGTTAGTCAAACAAGGTAAATCATTCTTCCATATTGGAGGGAGTGGTCACGAAGCAGTGCAAACCGCTATAGCTCTTTCTTTGCAACCCGGGAAGGATTGGGGTTGGACATATTATCGCGATAATGCTTTCTCCTACTCGATGGGTATGACAAGCAAAGAATATTTTCTCCTTGCTTTTGCTAAAGCTGAATGCCCTTCCTCAGGTGGACGTCAGATGCCCGGCCATTACGGAAGCCCGAGATTGAATCTTCCAACTCAATCATCTCCAACCGGAACACAGTTTTTGAATGCTGTTGGCACAGCCCTCGCCTCAAAGAAAGATGGCCTTGACGAGATAACCTATGTCTCTTCCGGCGAAGGAACAACCAGTCAGGGAGAATTCTATGAAGCAGTCAACTGGGCTTCAAGAGAAAAACTTCCTGTCCTTTTTCATATTCAGGATAATGGCTATGCTATTTCTGTTCCTCGTGAATCACAATCAATGGGAGGCACTGTAGGTCATTCATTCTGTTGCTATCAGAATTTAATGATGAAGACTTTCGATGGAACTGACTTTTTCAAATCACTTGCTGCGGCAAGAGATGCTGTTGAATATCTCAGAGCTGGAAAAGGTCCCGTTCTCCTTCATTCAATGGTCGAAAGATTGCTTCCCCACTCCTCGAGCGATGACCAAAAAAAATACCGCCCTGCTGATGAACTCGAAAAAGCAAAACAAGAACGTGATTGTATAAAAATATTAAGTAATTATTTAGTCGAAAACGAAATCGCTACCTCCGATGAAATCAATGGACTTTGGGAAGATGTCGTTAGGGAAATTGATGAGTCCGCCGATTGGGCTGAATCAAGACCCGATCCAGTCGCCGAAGACTCTTTGAAACATATCTTTGCCCCCGAGGAAACCAGAAACTTGAATTATACCTCATCAGAACCTACCAAAGGGAACAAGGTTGTTTTTGTTGATGCGATTAATCATGCTCTCCACGAAGAAATGAAATATAATCCAAAAATGCTGATATTTGGAGAAGACATTGCCGATCCCAAAGGCGGAGTCTTTACTGCAACACGAGGTTTATCCAACGCTTTTGGAACAGAAAGAGTTTTCAACTCTCCACTCGCCGAAGCCTCTATTATCGGAGTCGCAGTTGGTCTTGCTGTTCGTGGCTTTAAACCTGTCGTCGAAATTCAATTCGGTGATTACATCTGGCCTGCTTTCATGCAGCTCAAGAATGAATTAGCAACATTACGTTACCGCTCGAATAATGGTTTTTCCTGTCCCGCGGTTGTTCGTGTTGCTGTTGGTGGCTATATTCACGGAGGATTATACCATTCACAAAATATTGAATCAATTTTTTCTCATATCCCCGGTTTGTTTATTGCTTATCCAAGCACAGCTGCCGATGCTAAAGGATTATTAAAAACAGCCTGCAGACTTCAGGACCCAGTCATATTCTGCGAACATAAAGGATTATACCGTCTTCCATTTTCAACAACAGTAGAACCTGACGATAATTACCTTCTACCATTCGGCAAAGGTAAAATTGTTAAAAGCGGCGAAAATGCAACTATTGTAACTTACGGCATGGGCGTCAAGGATTCACTCAATGCTGTCAAAAGATTAGAACGCAATTCTGATATTTCTGTAGAAATCATTGATTTGAGAACAATCATTCCTTGGGACAAAGAATTAGTCTTAAATTCTGTTAAAAAAACCGGAAGAGTTCTAATAGTCCACGAAGATACAATGACAACAGGTTTTGGTGCCGAGATTGCTGCTACAATTGCCCGGGAAGCTTTCCATTATCTTGATGCACCAATTATGAGACAGACTGCTAAGGATTGCCATATTCCTTATCATCCTGTTTACGAAAATGATGTTTTGCCAAATGAAGACAAGATTTTTTCTGATTTGAATACATTAATCTCATTTTAATTAATGGTCAAAGTCGAAAATTTAATTTTTGATTATCAGGAAACAAGAGCTCTCGATAATATTAGTTTTAATATTCCCGAAGGTTCAATTACTGCTCTCGTCGGACCAAATGGAGCAGGAAAAACTACATTACTAAAATGTTTGAGCTCACTCTACAATCCTTTCTCTGGCACTATTTTCATTGACGGCATAAATATCATTGACAAGCCCCTTGAAATAAGGAAATCAATAGGTTACCTTCAGGATTATTTCGGTTTATATGATGACTTGACTGTAAAGCAAGCCTTGGCTTATGTTTATTTCTCTTATAAATGTGACCCTTCTCAATTAGACAATAGAATAATTGAGGTGGCTTATCAACTCAAAATATCCGAAAAGTTAAATTCCAAAATTAGTTTTTTATCAAGAGGTTATCGCCAGAGACTTGCAATTGCTCAAGCAATTATTCATAGTCCTAAACTGCTTCTTCTGGATGAACCTGCTTCGGGATTAGATCCAGAGTCAAGAAATTCTCTTTCGCAACTTTTTCTCGAATTGAACAAAGAGGGTATGACAATCATTGTTTCTTCTCATATCCTTGCTGAACTGGATCAATATGCTAATAATATCTTAATCCTTAGAAATGGGAAAATTACAGAATCAGAAGTTGAAGAGCTTAAGTCAGACATAAACGATAAGCTTCTACTCATTCATTTTAATTATCCGATTGATAATATTGATGAATTGTTGCGGAATGAACCTCTAATAAAAAAATATGAAATTGACGGATTCAAAATCAAACTTTTATATTCCGGTGATGTTGCTGACCAACATCAATTACTGAAAAAATTAATTGATAACGGGTTACCTGTTGCTCAGTTTTATTCAAAACACCCAAATATTCAGGATTACTATTTGAAAAAAATTGATGAAGAACAGTTATAATAGATTAATTTTTAACAATCCCGAATTGACAAGAAATATCTGGGTTGAATTCAATTCCACCCGATTAATATTGATGCCTTTAATTTTTGCTTTATTTTTAATTCTTATATCCACTTTTTCATCAAATTTTGCTGATGCCGTTGTAATTTTCACAACAATCATGTTTAATATCATTGTATTCATTTGGGGATCAAAACTTTCTGCTGATTCAGTGATAAGTGAAATTAATGAAAGAACTTGGGATAATCAGGTTTTATCTTTGAACAGTCCATGGCAGATGACAATAGGAAAACTTTTTGGGGCAACCTCCTATGCATGGTATGGAGGACTTATTTTAATCATCCTGAATTTTATCGCTGCTTTCTTTGTTGACAATACCTTTCTGGTGTTAAAAATTTCTCTAACAAACATATTTAATGCAATTACTATCCATTCTGTCATTATTTCATTAACTTTGATTGGTATCAAAAAGAATCGCTACAAGACTAAAGTAAACAGCACTCTTTATTTTCTTATCGGACTTGCTTTAGCTTGGTATCTTGGTTATTCAACGTTCATATTTTATTTTTTTGATAACACAACCAATCAAGGACTTTTTAACCTTTCAACAACAATTCTGTGGCATAACATATCTTTTGAAATCAATGATTTCATGCTTTTAACATCAATCCCTTTCTTTTTGTGGAGTATAGCAGGTTTATACCGAAGTTTCAGATATGAACTTGGATACCCATCTGGATTCTCGGTCTGGTTAGGTTTTTTGATTTATATAATTTTCTACATTTCAGGTTTCTCAAGCCAAATTTCTGAGATTATTGACTCAAAAGAAGTATTTTACATAGGTTTGAACCTTGCTTATTTCTCAATGCTATTGATTACTTACTTCTCATTATTTTTAGAACCCAAACATATAACTGATTACAAAAAATTGCTTAAGTCTATTAAATTAAAAGATTATAAAGAATTTAGCAACATCCTACCGCTATGGGTTATTTCTTTAATTCTATCCATAATTCTAACACTAATAATTACAATCTACACTTTAACTTATGTAATTAACAGAACTGAAAACTTCTTTTTCGATATCACAGTTTTTCTTTCGCTTAATTTATTATTATTCTTGATAAGAGACATTTGTTTTGTTCATTTTATATCGTTTACCGGTAAATTCAAAAAACCTGATTTTACCTCAATCGTATTTTTATTTCTTGCATATACCTTATTACCGGGAATTCTAAGTGTATTTGATTTGAATGATGTTGTTCCAATGTTCTTCCCATCTGCCGAAAGCACTTTCTTTAACGGCACAATCCCTATCTTGCTACAAGCTGCATTCCTATTTTTTATAATGAGTCGAAAATATAAATCAATTTCTCAAAAAATAGAAAGAATTGACTGATGAAAAGAAATTCAGCTTTAATTAGACTTTCGAAAGACCATCATCAGGGCTTGCTTTTAGCTCAGGTGCTTTTGATGAATGATAAGGCTTATAAGGGATATCCGACAGATACCAAAGGAAAGGCTGACTATACAATTGCTTTCTTCAATAGTGAATTAATTCAGCATTTCAAAATTGAGGAAGAAGTTCTTTTTCAACTTTTAAAAAACTTAGACACTGAACTTGACAGATTAATTGAAGAAATCATCACAGAGCATAAAAAATTTTACGAACTTTTAGATAATATAAAGAAAAACAAAGATTCTTCGGAAATTCTAATTGAATTCGGTAAATTCCTTGAATCCCACATTCGAAAGGAAGAACGTGTCCTTTTCGAAATGATTCAGGAACTTGCCGACGACTCTCTTATGAGAGACATCAAGGAAAAAATTGAAAATTATTCGAAAACTTAATTAGAATTATATTTAAATAGTGATTTTAATCAGCTGGCTTACAGCATTTGGGCTTTTGAATCTCCCCATTAAAATAATCAACTCTTTTAACTACTACATCAATTCTTCTAACCGGGTCAAGAATATAATAATCTCGATCTTCACCAGCATATGCTGTAATTTCTGGTTTCACATTAGGGTCAATTTTCCTTCCCTCAACAAAAAATAAGATTTTGCATTTATCCATCATCTTATTGAATTCTTCAATAGTATTTATTTGTTCGGGAATTAAAACAAGCCCTTTGTCCAAATACTCTTTAAATTCAGGATATTGTTCCAGTCTTTTTATAACTTCACGGTAGCCATTGAAAGCTCTTAGCTTGGAAAGGTAATCATTCAAAGGATCTACAAGCGAAGCCTCCGGTGGAACTTCCACAATAGATTTTCCTGTTATTCTTGTTGTTTCATCATCATACCCAACGGATAAGTACTTAATAGTCTCTTCACCAAGGTATGTTCCCCTGATAATTGGTCTAACATCACTATAACCATTGATAACGATAATTAACTTGTTCTGATTCCCGGAAGATTTTGAATCGAGTTCTTTGAATAAAGGAATAATTTTCTTTGCTATTTCATCTGTCATTAATTTCAGATTTTCATCTACGATTTTTGCAAATTGCCTATACCTTTCAACACGATTTGCGTGTTTTTGCTTTCTTTGTTCAACTCTATCTCCCGTAATATCTGGTCTATCCCATCCAAAATATTGATTTTTCTTGTGAAGTTCAATGAATGATGCATCTTCATATCTGTCAGTTCTGAGTAAATTCAGTTGTCTTGGCAAATTTGAAGTAGTATTTACTTCCCAGAAACAAGTCATAAAATAGGGAACGTTTCTCCTCATTTCTGCTGTGTCAGACACATATCTCCATTCGCAGGGAGGATAATAATAATACTGAGGCCAGACATAGATTGTATCCTCAACAGTTATATCATCCTTTATCTTGTTAAATCTAATCAGTCCTTCCCGTTTTGTTTTTTCTGATAGAGCAAGATTCGAAGCATTAACCATAACATAGCTTGTATCAAATTGCCTGACAGGAACATCAATTGTGATTTTTTTCTTAACCAAAACTGAATCCATTTCAATTATCTCTTTTCTGGGAACAATAGTATAGTATTTTACCTTTAATTTTTCGCCTTCCATCTGGATTGATTCAATCTTGTTTTCCGGTTTGTATAATTGATTCAATTGTGAAGGCTGAATTAAAACTTCGTTGAAAACAGTATCATATCCAGTTTTCTTTTCTTTGGTTTTATACTCATAAAATTCAATTTCCCTTTGCTCTTTTTCTATTCGTGGGGCAATTTCCACAATTTTTCGAATTGAGTAATGACTTAGTGTTCTGTCAGCTCCTTCTATACAATTTATATCGTTTTGAGTTGAACCACCATTAAATAGGTAGTTTATGCCGGGTTTCAATTTGAAGGAAGCAACATTTTCATTGCTTGTTATTGTCTCTTTAATGTCTTTTTTGTAATTATTATTGCTAAGGTATTGCTCAATTAAAGTGGCTCTCTGGGTATAAAATTCATCTGAATTATCTCCCATGCTGGTCTTTATAAATGGATAATTATTATCAATTATTGAATTCAGATTTATGATCGGTTTAATAACTTTGTTTGAAGGATTAACTGCATCAAGTAATCTGATATTATAAGTGATAACAGGGGGAGTGCATTCCAATCCTTCAGGTATTGGAAATTTATAAATATCATAACCACCAACACTTGATATTTTTGTATCCTTGTTATAATCTTTGGGTGATGATAATCTGTTAGAAGAAAAATAGATGAAATTTTCTGATTTCCTATCTGATAATGGCTTTGGTATAAATGGGAAAAAATCCTGATACTCTGAATTAATTTGTGACGGATTCAAAGATTCATTATCACGGGGTAGCTTAACGATTTGCCCGGAACTTGATACTTCTTGCTTTTCGAAATCAATAGAAAGCCTGACATAAAAAATATCAAAATCCCCATCTCGATCCGATGAAAAGAATAATACTGGTTTCAGACAATTACAATATAAAAATGGAGTTTCTTCCCTTTTCGTTGTATTTAAGTTAGGCACATAATCCTTCAAATTTTTGGGTTCTGACCAAACACCATTAATCCTGAAAGCAAAAAATAAATCACTGTTTCCACTATAATCAGATTCTTCTTTAATTTTATCTATTTTCAGGAATGGTGAGCTATAACCACCAATATCAGCCCTATCAGAAGACCAGATTAAAAAAACATTACATTTTTCATCGGAAACCGCCGCAGGATGGGAATCCCACACGATTGAATTGATAGTATCGCTTAGGGATTTTATTGGCTGGGTCATATCTTCAAGATCAAACTCAAAAATATCCGTTCCGCCGATAAAACCGTGAACAGGAAAACCTAACAAATCCGAGGATCTTTTATCAGGTGGGTGAGCAACAGAAAAATAGCCTTTTGTATCAGTTATGAACGTAATAGCTTCAGGATACAAACCATATTTCAATTCCAGAAATTCAGTTAAAAACCTTTTTGAAGGTTTAACTCCGTTTTCTGGAGATTGAACTTTGGTAAGGAATTCATTTGAGCAAGGTTCACAGCTTACTCCTTTTTCTGGTCGCTGGCTCGGAGCCAGATCATCCAAAGTAGTATTCAATGACTTTACGTTGCCGTTCGGTTGTATTATTTTTTTCTGGCTTGAGCAATTAACAAAAAATAAAATTGGAATAAGAAAAACTAAAATCAGATATATTCTATTTGTCATAACCAAACCTGTGGATTAATCCCTTAAATTTATTAAAAGAAAAATTTACTTTAATGGATTGAACATAATCGTTACTCTGTTTTTATTTGGGGGAAATGTTCCCGATTTAATATCGGAAATCACTAAAGCGAACTGTCTGCCGTTCCTTGCACGGTAAAAATAAACCTGTCCCGGACTAACTTCAACAATAATAGATTTTCCTTTGAAATCGGAAAGTAAATTTTGTTTATCATCCAACGAAATATCAATATTGAAATCATACTGTCCTTTTTGATTGATGGCTACAAATCTGCTATTGATATCATAAGTTTTTTGACCAGCATTTGGTAAATTTTCGCCGTGTTTACTTGCATCTATCCTGATATTGTTCAAATCGTCAGATGTAAAAGTGCCCAAAAAATTACAAAATTCCTTGGAATTTTCTGAAGTGAAATCTCTTGGATATCTTGCCAGATCACCATAAAACATTAAATATGCACGGTTTTGTGATGGATCTGATGAATTAATGAAAACACTATCAACAAGTATATCACCTATCATATCAGTATTTAATGGAGTAAAATCAACAAGTGCCACTGTGTAATTTCCCGTAATTGATGGTTTTGTAGCCACTGGTATAAAGCCCTGCTCTTTGAATCTTTCATCATTTGGCAGACTTCCGGAACTTTTCTGGTCTAAGGGAAATTCAAAAGTATGAACTGAATATTTTGGATCGGGAACATATACTACTGAATCAGGAATAGTCAGATCCCTGACCAATAATGGATTGAACTCGGTAATTGTTGCCTCACGCACTTCGCATAAAAAAACAGGTGGATTGTCCTTAATCGGACAATCATCGCAGCTTGAAAGAAAAATTAAAGAGGCAAAAATTATGATTGTTTTAAATATTTGAATTTTTTGCTTATGAACATTCATCTGAATCTCTCACAGAAAATTATTTTCAAGAAATATTTTTTAGAAAGTTACCCCAGCACGAAGGACAAGCATATTAATCCTTCTGCTTGTTGGTAAAATTAAACTTGCTATAGACTTTTCCTCGCCAAAGGCAAATGATCTATATCCAATGTCAATAGATATATCCATAATAGGCGCTACTGGAATATCCAATCCTACTCCGATACCATAAGTAATTGGCAGGCTGATATCAATATAGGGTAAATATGCACTTATTCTATTACGGCATTCCTCGTTGAAATTAAGTTTGTGCAAATCAAGCGTTACATCTGATATTGCAGTTCCTAACTGTCCGTAAAAAAATGGTTTCATACAAAAACCGAGAAATTTCTCTTTTGGAGATTGATACCTGCCATGCAAGAGGACAACAGGATGGGAAACATCTGTATTATTAAAAATATTATATGTCTTTATTGGATAGGAAAAAGCTAACCCTAATCCCCATTCTTTCAAACCACCAAAACGAAGTCCTGTTGCTATTTCACCGAAGAATTCTCCTCTGCCCTGCTTTTCCAGAATTGAGCCTACGTCAGTATAGATAGCATAAGCAATTCTTGCTTCAAGGAAAAACCATAAATATTTTCTATCGAGACACGAGAAATCAAACCATGGAAGTCTTGCTGACAAATCAAATTTTTGACAACGACATGGAGAGCAAACAGGGAGTCTCATAGAATCAACAGGAACTTCACGAATCCTTCGCATCTTAGCAGGATCATTAAAGTTCTCGAACAAATTAATGTTGTTATATTCATTTATTGGTAAATTAGCGTTTTGCCCAATAATAAATACGTCCTCGATAGGGATATACTCCAGCTTGTCTTCGTCCCTTGTTAATGCATCAAGGAAAACAACCGATGTCTTCGTAGTAAATTTAGTAGTTGGTGTTATAGGACAGGTATCAGGCACATTTGCAACCAGCACCTTCAACACAGTTCCTCTTAATGTGCTTCCGTTTCTTAGTTCGTTCGTAAATGGATTCTGTATATATTTATAAGCCGAATCGTGCTTGATCCTTATTGCATCGTCCATTCTTTGAAAACTGGAACAATAGCTAAAAAGAAATATCAACGAAGAAAAAAGAAACAGATGAGAAAAAAAACGAATTAAATTTTCACTTTTCTTTTTCATAAACCAATACTCAGTGTAAGACTTATATTTATTGACTGTAAATTCTGCCTGCCTTCAGCTCTTGTGATAGCATTGGGCGCTGCGTAAATTCCATTTAGATCAAGCAACCAGCACTTATTAAATAACTCAAAACCAAATGATAATCCCAACCCCCCTGACAAGCCCAATCCAAGTCTGTCTCTTTGGTCAGTTCCCTCGATTGAACTTATATTAAAAAGAAATTGAAGGTATGGAATAATTTTATTCGTGTAGCTGTCAGCACAAAACAGATTATACCTGATTTGGGGTGATATCAAGATATATTCCTCAAAGTATTCGGGAACTATTTCATCAACCTTCGCTAAGGTATGATAGTCAAACCTTAAACCATACCATAATTTGCAATAAACCCTCGACTCGAGTTGAATGTTTAGACCAAATGTTTCTTTATTGACTTCTTTGAAGTTCGTCTGGGGTAACATATATGATGAACCAAGACCAAAATATATTTGAGATTCCATTTGAGGTGAGTTGTAAAGAAGCAATAAAAAAAACAATAAGTAGAATAGTCTCTTCATAAATATTTAACTTCTATTCTTAATGAAACTCTTCATAATCAACTAATTAGGAATTCAGTTATTATATAAATGGGAAATTAAAGATTAATTATATAATAAGCAAATTAATTTTTGATTTATTATTAAAAGAGCTAACTTCTTTTTTCATTATTTACTTTCAGGTTTTAATATATATTTTATTATAAGATATTTAACCATTCTTAAACTGTTAATTAATATAAAAATAATAGTTTTGAATTTTTATTATTAAGTTATTAATATGAAATACAGTATATTTTTAATAATCATTCTATTTCTTTATAGCTGTTCCAATCTTCCAACTGGTGCAAACCGGACGAGAGTAAATGTTGATTATAGCAACTGGAATATCTTCAGTTCGAAGCATAAAAATACCCGTAAAAGCATTGAAGCCCATCTTATTGGTCAGGATTGGGTTGCTTTATCAAAGGACAATTACCAATATAAATTCTGGTTCGAAGATTTCGACGTAAAAAATCAGGACAATGACTATCTGATTTCTCTTAAGTTTCAACTTAGAAATTTAGAAGACAGCACACTTATCTCGAAATTTGAAACAATCAATTATAAACTTACCGATGAATTAATTGAAAATACCAAAAAGAAGGTGCCACCATCTTTAGATATTTCAGACCTTGAAAATGATGAATTAGTCCTATCAATTCTTGTTGGGCAAAAATCCGTCAAAATACTTAAGGATATGCTTATTAAAGTTATTAAGTAAACCAGCTGACATAATTATATTAGATTTTTTTTCGCTTTTAGCTTCCCATTATTAACTTTGATTGTCTTGCCAGTCTTGAAGTCTGTAGCTTCAAAATGGAATGAACCAATCCATTCATCATCTGTCATTTTTGTAAGTGTTATCTGACCTGTCTGCTTTGTGTTATAAATTGGGTTATCCGGTGTCCACGATACTGAAGCCTGACCCTCTGTAATTGGATCAGTTAGTTTAAAAGATAATACTCCTTTGCCATCGTCAAAGACTGACAATATCATCGTATAAGTATTTGAGCCGGAAACCATAACCGAAGTGAGTGTTCTCTGCACTCTACCGGACATATCGAGCTTATGAAAATAAACCGTATTTGTCTTGAAATTCAACTGCCAGTCGTTATCAATCGAAAAATCAGCAATAACCATGTAATCATCGGTGGGATTATTTGTGTTATCGGAGCATCCAGATAGTAGGAAGAAAAAAGTAGCAACCAAACTAATAAATAAGTATTTCATTTTTACACCTTTAATGTGTTGAAAACTTAATTAAACATATATATATAAATTTTATTAAAATAAGCTCATTAATTTTACTCAATTTTAATAAAAATAAAAAAAAACAACAAAATTAATTTTTATATTCCTACTAAATTCTATAAGTTTGAACAACAGTTTTTCAGACAATTTAAAAGGTGCTGAAATGAATATTTCGTCCAATTATAGCTTCAGCTATAACGATAAGATCTATTCTGTTGATGAATTGGGATACTTAATCAATCCTTCAGACTGGGATGAGAATTTTGCAATTGGTATGGCTAAAGAAATGGATATTTCTTTAACTGAGGAACATTGGAAAGTTATTAATTTTATTCGTCAAGAGTTTGAAAATACTAATGAATGTCCTGTTATTTTCACTACATGTAAACATAATAATCTAAAGCTGCACGACTTGAAGGCCCTTTTTCCTCTTGGCTATCAGCGATGTGCATGTAAGTTAGCTGGCTTATCTTACAAATCTGGTTATTTACAATATTATTATTGGGATAATCAGGAGAAAAAAGTTCCAGCTAAAATGACTGAAAAGCAGTATCTGGTTGATAAGCTGGGATTCCTTATAAACTCTGACGAGTGGGATCCTGAATGGGCTCTTGGCAAAGCTTATGAAATTAAAATCAAACTCGAAAAAGATCACTGGCAGGTTATCAACTATTTAAGAAATGAATGGTCATCTAAGCATAGGATACCTAATATTTTCGAGCTTTGCGATCATTTTAACTTTACTCTTGAAGATTTGGAATTACTTTTTCCTGAAGGCTTTCATCGTGGTGCTGTTAAGTTAGCTGGCTTAAGATTGATTTAATGTAATTTTTCAGATTTTTATTATTATTAATAATCAGACTTTTTTTTAGCTATTATTTCTTAGCTAAAAAAATGGAGTTAATTTATTATTTTTGCTCGTCAATAACATGAGTTTAATATGTATAATCTTATAAAATCTTTGGGTATTTCCAATTCCCCCTATGTCATAGCCTTGTTAATAATACTGGCTTACTTTTTAATTGCTTTTATTATTGATTTATTTTTAAATAAAGTAGTCAAGAGGCTTGTTAGCAAAACTAAAACAACTTTTGATGATTATTTTGTATCTGCCATTCGCTTACCAATATTCGTAACGATTTTTTTGACAGGAATAATTATAACATTCGATGTGATTAAACTGTCTAAAGCTGATATTACATTATATAAAAGCATTATAAATACACTGTTGGTTCTTTTTTGGGGTATTTCAGCCTTCAGAATTATTAAGAATTTTGTTGATAAAGGAATAAATAAAATATTCGAATTTGTGGGTTTGCAAAGAGATATTATTCCTCTTTTGGTTGTCATCATCAGGATTGTTGTAATATTAGCATCAATTATGACGATTCTTGCTGTATGGAATATTGATATAACTCCCTTCCTTGCTTCGGCTGGTATTGTCAGTATAATAATAGCTCTTGCCGCTAAAGATACTTTTGCTAATTTATTTGGAGGTATCAGCCTATTCCTTGATAAACCTTTTAAAATCGGTGATTACATAGAATTAGACGACAAAGACAGAGGCGAAGTTGTTTTCATCGGTGCAAGAAGCACCCGTATAAAAACACGCGATGACGTTTTAATTACAATACCAAATTCAATAATTGCAAATTCTAAAATCGTTAACGAGAGTGCTCCTGTAAGGAATTTCAGAGTTAGAGTGCCTGTTAGTGTTTCTTACGATAGTGATATTGATAGAGTGGAACAAATTTTGGTTGAACTTGCCAAACAGAACGATAATGTCATCCCAGACCCAGAACCAAGAGTCAGATTCCGCACTTTCGGGGATTCAAGTTTGAATTTCGAACTACTTTGCTGGGCTCATGAACCTGCTATAAGAGGTTTGACTATTCATGAGCTAAATACGGCAATTTTTAAAAAATTCAAAGAGGAAGGCATTCAGATACCTTTCAATCAGCTTGATGTTCATTTGAAAAATAATACTTAACTAAATCTTCAAAACCTTATCAGGGTTGTTTTTTATATATTCAGTCCATGATTTTGAGGTTTTCGATTGTGTTTGATTTCTGAAGGCATAACATATCGCAGCGGCTAAAGCATCGGTGGCATCGAAGAAATCTGGTGTTTCCTGAATTTTTAAAAGGGTTCTAACCATAAATTGAACTTGCTTTTTACCTGCATTTCCGTTTCCAGTAACTGATTTTTTAATTTCTCGTGGTGTAAATTCGGCAAACATAATATCTTTTAAGCTTGTTGCAAGAATTGCTGCTGCTCTTGCAAAAGATAATTTCATTAAGGACTGTGCATTTTTTGAATAAAACACAGTTTCGAATACAGCTATCTCCGGTTTTGTTCGGTCTATAACTGCATTTAACCTCAGAAATATTTCTTTTAGTCTTTGATTGATTTCTTCGTTCTTTTTTTTGACTTTGATTGAACCATACTCGATTAGTTGAAGTTTTCCGGAATTGAATTCAATTACACCATACCCACAAATAACAGAGCCGGGATCAATTCCGAGTATTATCATTTTATTCTTTTTCCAGTTGAGCTGCTATTTCATCAGAAAATTCGTAATTCCCATAAACATTCTGAATGTCATCAAGATCTTCGATAGCTTCCATAAATTTTATTATTTTCCTTGCATCGTTTAATTCAGTAATATTTATGTATGTTTTGGGGATATATTCAAATTTACTTTCTTCAACAATAAATTTATTATCTTCGAAATATTTATTACACTTTATTAAATCTTCAAAAGCACAAATAATTCGGGAGGACTCCTCATCAAATTCTAAATCTTCTGCTCCGGATTCAAGAACGTGTTCAAGCAACTCATCTTCGGTTTTGCCATCTGTCTTTATTACTATGACTCCTTTCCTGTCAAAATTCCAGGCTACAGAGCCGGGCTCTCCCAGATTTCCCCCAAGTTTACCAAATTGTGAACGTAGCTCGGAAAATGTTCTGTTGCGATTGTCTGTTACTGTCTCAACAATCACTGCAACGCCCATTGGTGCATATCCCTCATAGACAATTTCTTCGTAAGCAGCTCCTTCGATTTCGCCTGTTCCTTTTTGAATAGCTCTTTTAATATTATCAGAAGGCATATTAACAGATTTAGCATTCTGAATTGCAAGACGAAGCCTTGGATTCATTTCCGGATCTCCTCCGCCTCCTTCTCGGGCTGCAATAGTTATTTCCTTGGCTATCCTTGTGAATATCTTTCCCTTTTTGGCATCTTTTGCAGCCTTTTTATGTTTAATATTTGCCCATTTGCTATGACCAGACATCTATTTTCTCTCAATTAATTTTTAAAATTTATTTTCAGGTAATTGCAAAATTAAATTAAATAATTTATTTATCAGAACTTAAAATCATTTTTTCTTTTTAAAGATGTTGCTATTAATCCCTAATTCCTTCCGTGCAAAGGCTGTGGCTATTCTCAGTATTGGAATTTCTATTCCTTCGTCAAAATTTGCTCTAATAACCCTCAAGGGACTGTTCGGAAAATTCTTAACTATTTGTTTAATTTTTTGATATGTTTTGATATCAACAAATTGCTCTATGAGAACGAAATAGTCATTTTCTATTAATTCTTGTATTCCCCAGGCAATTTCAGCTTCAGTCACCCTCATTTTTTTT
The DNA here is from genome assembly GCA_964473465.1 of uncultured Hyphomicrobiales bacterium. Classification (GTDB taxonomy): domain Bacteria; phylum Bacteroidota; class Ignavibacteria; order Kapaibacteriales; family UBA2268; genus CALHRB01. Next base: position 386,382 of record CAYYPE010000001.1, on the reverse strand, counting down.
GAGACATCCTTAATGTTCATCCCTTTAGAAATTAAATCGAAAATTGTTATTGATAAAGTTGAAATTTTTTTAGTAGTTTCTTCATTTTCTTTAGCTTCTTTCGGTTTCTCTAATTTTCTTCCGCTAACTTCTTTAAATGAATTACTTTCAATATCCTTTTGGTAAATTTTTATCAATGTTTGGGAATTACATGATGAACATCTTCCGCAGACTCCATTATAATTTGTTTCGGAGAAATATTCAAGAATAAAGTTTCTTTTGCACTCCCGGGTTTCGGCAAATTCAATTACTTTGTCAAGTTTTTCATAGGCTCTTTTTTTTCTTACTTCCATTTTTTCGAAATTGATTCTATCAAATATATTTTCTTTTTCATCAAAATTCATAATCATTTTATCTTCACTTGGTAAATTTTTGATACTAATCACACCAGAAATTTCGAAAATTCTTAACTGCTCCTTATACTCCTGCAAAGTAACTCCAATCATCTCAGAAATCTTTGCAATATCAACTCTTTTATACCCTTCATAAGAACTTGCAGGAATATTTCTCAAAAGAGATTCAAGAATTATTTTTTGTTTCAAATCAGCCGAGTAAAACAGTCGCCTTATGCCGGAAGCATCCATACATAGCTTAATGCTTGAAAATGTTTGGTCGTTACTGAATTTTATCAGACCGTTCTTTTCAAAAATATTCATTATTGTATTAACTTTAATTATCGGTAAATTAATTGAATTAGCAAAATCCATAATATTTAGGTATTGATTATTGAGAAGATTTTTATTCCCTCCAGATATTTTTTTCAATGAACTATAAACCATCATGAAATCATTCTTAGCAGGATAATTACTTTCGATGAAAAATTCCTGAAGTTTTCTGTCAGATTTGGTATATAAAAGGATGCAATCAGACGGCAATCCATCTCGTCCAGCTCTGCCTGCTTCCTGATAATAGCTTTCTATTGTTTGAGTTAGGTCACAATGAACAACGGCACGCACGTTTAATTTATTAATACCCATACCAAAAGCGTTGGTTGCCACAATAACCTCAGAGCCATCTTTCATAAAGCTGTTCTGAGTCCTGTACCTTACCTCTTTATCCAGACCAGCATGATAGGCAACTGCATTGATTTCATTCTTTAATAAATATTCAGAATAGAATTCTACCCGTTTTCTTGTTCCGCAATAGACAATGACAGGCTCTTTTATTTTTTTGATTATTTTTTTTAATATTACTTCTTTTTGATTAGTATTTATGGTAATATAACTAAGATTTTTCCTGTCAAAACCCCTGATGAATCTATTCGGGCGTTTCATTTTTAATGAAAATATAATATCGTCCTGAACTTCTGGGGTTGCTGTTGCTGTCAGAGCAATTTTGGGAATATTTGTAATTTCATCAATAACATTAGCTATGTTAAGGTAAGAAGGCCTGAAATCATGCCCCCATTCGGAAATACAATGTGCTTCATCAACAGCAAGGAAAGAAATCCTTATTTTTTTCAGATCTTTAATGAAAAGCTTGTTTTCTAATCTTTCCGGAGCAATATAAATTAATTTAAAATTCCCTTCGATAGCCCTCCTGATTGTATCAGTCATTTCCGAAAAACTTTGAGTGCTGTTTATCGAAGCAGATCTGAGATTTGTATTTTTAAGTGAATCCACCTGATCTTGCATTAAAGCTATTAGTGGTGAAATTATAATTGCAGTTCCTTCAAGAATAGCAGCAGGCAGCTGATAGCAAAGTGATTTTCCTGCACCGGTTGGCATTACAACAAGTGTATCCCGCAAATCCAAAATAGAGTTAATAACTTCCGATTGCCCGGGTAAAAACTCACTAAAACCAAAAAACCGCATAAGAGCGGCTTTCTGGAAATTTGAATCAAATTTCATTAAAAATATTCTTTAAAACGAAAGAATTAACTGAAAGAAGACTGTGACGATGCCCTCGCAGATAATTTTCTCCGCTGAATCGCCCTGACAATAAAGTATATTATAGCCCCAACAATAATTAGAGTGATAAACAATTTCCCCCAATCGAATGTTGGTGGATAAACATCAACAGTGCCATCAGGATTTTCAACATATTGTGGTCTTGTATAATAAAAAGCAGGATGAAATGGCATAAACCATAACCAGCTTGTATGACCCATCAGGTAGCCCATCATTAATCCATTACTAAAGCCACCGTATTGGTTAATCCTGTAATTTGCAGGAACACCGGGGGTTTGTCCGGGTTGACTCACTTTTCTTGGTTGTCCGTATTTAGCCCTGTATTCATTGGCACTTGACAATCTTTTACCTCCAAAGCTGGTAGTTTGCCGTTGAGTAGATCTATTCATAGGTGTATTGAAACTTTTCTTAGATGGTGAGGAAAAAGACCTCGAACGACTGCCGCCAAAACTCCTGAAGCCGCCTCTTCCTCCCCTTGCTTCGAGAAATTCAGGAGCAATGAAGAAGAAAACAACAAGAAAAGCCATAAAGATTACAGAAAATCTTTGTAGTTTTGTTTTCATTAAAATATAACCTCCGATTCTAAAGTATCGTCTTCGTTTCTAAATATAAATTCACTCTTGAACTCAAGAGTGTCAGGAATATTCCTTTTAGATGAAAAGAGCGAACGAATACCGTTTTTATTTTGTGTTGCTTTGATATGTAAATATAAACTTACCAAACCCTCCAAAGGTTCATTGTTATAATAAACCATGGTGTTTTGTATGTCTCCGTCGCTTTCAATTTCAAGAAGCTGCAGTTCTTTGGCTTCTTCTTCGGTGAACGATGGTTCAACAACCTTAATTTTGTCTAAAACATCTAAGAAAATGTTCTTTGTATGGATATTTCTATCAACTCCTTCATATTGGATAATAGCATCAAAATCACTATCTTCGTTCAAACTGAGGAAAATTTCTTTTACCCCTCCGATTTGTTCACCGTTATAATACACAGCAGTTTTTTCTAATCTTCCATTACTCTCAATCGCAAATGTTGGCATAAGCTGAAATGAATAAATTCAAAAATGTTATTTATTGAAATTCAAAAATAAGAAAAAGTTTGCTTTGAGGAAAACATCAATCTTATTGTGGTTTCAGTGGTAGGTAAATTATTGATTTTGTGCCTAATCCTTCTTCGCTCTCTAACTCTAATCTGCCGAAATTCTTTTCAACTAATTCCTTGCAAAGAATTAAACCTAATCCTGTGCCTTTTTCGTTTGCTGTCCCATTTCGGATTAACTGATAATCTAACCTGAATATTTTGTTAAGCTCATCTTTGCTCATCCCTATTCCATCGTCCTGAATAACAATTTGGACAGTATTGTCTTCATTTGGCTTTTGTGTATAAATGTTTATATGTCCTTCGATATTAGTAAACTTAATTGCATTCGAAAGTAAATTCCTGACAACTGCATCAACCATGTTTTTATCAGCAAAAACTTTAACGTCACTTTGTATATTATTCTGAATTTTAATTTTTTTACTCTTTGCATTTTCCCTGAAAAGCAAAATTGCACTTTCGAAAACTTCAGATAACACAATTTCTTCTGGCTCATAGGGTATCTTCCCTATTTGAACCCTTGACCAAGTTAAAAGGTTTTCAAGTAATTTATATAATTTTTCGGCAGATGCGTGAATTTCCTGCAAATAGGTCTTTATTTCATCTCTGGAGAGTTCATCAAAATCAACAAGCATCACCTCTGTCAGTCTCATAAAACCATGGAAGGGATTTTTTAAATCGTGAGCAACTATTGAGAAGAATTTATCCTTGCTATTATTCAATTCAATTAGTTTCATTTCCGCTTCGTTAAGTTCCTTGTTATATGCTTTTAATTTATTTATGTAATTAATGTTCATATCCCTCGAAAGCTTTAAGTCAAGGTGAGTCTTGATCCTTGCAATCACTTCAGGAATATTAAAAGGTTTGGTAATAAAATCGGCTGCCCCTACCTTGAAACCCTCAATCACTTGCGTGGAATCGCTTAAGGCTGTTAAAAATATAATTGGTATATCGGAGGTCTCTTTGGTTTCTTTTATTATTTTACATACTTCATAACCATTCATATTGGGCATTAGAATATCCAGAAGTATCAGGTCTGGTTTTAATTTCCTTGCAATTTTTATGGCTTGATCGCCATCGGAAGCATAAGAAATATCATAACCCTCTCTTTGAAGAGTCTTACCCAGCAAGCATAAGTTCTCCGGCATATCATCAACAATTAAGATGTTTGGTTGATTTTTTCGTATAAAATCTTCCTGATTGATTTCCATAAAAATCTAATAAATTACTGTATATTAATGTAAAAATAATAAAAAAAATTATAGAGAAAACACTAATTTTTTATTTTGGTATAATCGATCTCTGAGCCCATTAAACTGTGAGGAATGAGGAAAGTTGCTATAGTTATAAATGCTGCAATATATATCCAAATTTTCTTTTCTGGATTCTTCCTAATTTTTAAATAAGCTATTAACCATCCGAGAAACATAATTGCTGATTTATTGTCAGTCAGATCGCCAAAATTAAGCCATCCTTTCAAGGGCCAACCAGTCCAGAATTCACCGAAGGCATAATATTGCATAATTGGTCCAAAAATAACAACCCCAAAAAACATAAATACCAATGTTATTAATGAAAGTTTAACGTAGTCCTTGCCCTTGAATAAAACTTCGAAAGCAGTTCTGGTAGAAAATATAACTGCTGAAAAGACAAATATAATATGAACTATCAGCAACCAGTTTGGAACAACACCTTTGAATCTTGTAATAACAGGTTTTTCGCTTAATTTTAATTTATTCCCGGCTGAATCTATCAGTGAAATTTCATACATTATTTTGCCCGCAGGCGGTTGATTAGGTATGAATGCTATTAAGCTATCCCCCGAGCGAACCATAGAAACAGTTGTCCAGTCATCATGACTGGGATGCCTCCTGTAATTCATTTCACCATTTATATCTTTATTTTTTACGATAACATAGACTTTCTGGTCAGTATTGCCTTCGTGGGTTCTTGGAAGCGAGAACTTAATTTTTTCTCCCTGCAACTCAATTTTCCCACTGAAAGGATATGTTGGTCCGGTTGTCCTTTGATATACAGCAAAGCCCGACATGATGATTATTGAAATAATCCATAATATTATATTTTTTGTTATAGTCATAATTTATTTAAATAAAAATATTTAATTTAATAATTTTTCAGCTTCCGCTATCATATTTATTGAGTATTGAATTGGCTTATCAAGAATGTAATGAACATTATAAAAGCCTGCATCACCCCATAATGTATAAGCAATTGTAGATTTAATGAAATTCCTTATATATTCTTTGTCCTGTTGATACATTTGTTCATTCCAGATATTTTTGCTCTTTGTTAACTGAGATATTTCATCAAGAATTAAGTCATTAACCTGAAATAATTTAGCAAAGTCGTTAAAATTATTCTTATATTTTTTATTGATTTCCTCTTTGTATTTTGACAAGTAAATATACGAATATTCCAAGAATATACCTTTACTCTTCATCACAAGTGTTAATGCCGTTGTTGTATCATCTTTAACAAAATAATCAGGGTAGATTCCTCCGCCACCGAGCAAGTCTCTCCCTTTAACGGACTTATATATCGGCAACTTAGTAGCAGCGTTATGACTTTTGATTATACTCTCAAGTTTTTGAATTGTCTTGCTATCTAAGCCAAGAGTAGCTACAGGATCAAGCATTACGTTTTCTTTGGATAATTTTTTTTGAATTGACCTGCCTGATGGAGTGAAATAAGAAGCAACTGTTAAACTAAAAGCTGAACCATCTTTGAATTCGAAATATTTTTGAACGGTACCTTTACCAAAAGACTGAGTGCCTACAACAAGTCCTCTATCCAAATCCTGAATAGCTCCTGCAAATATCTCACTTGCCGATGCAGACTGCCCATCAACCATAACAATCAAGGGTAGTTTTTCAAATTTTTTATTTCCTTTGGAAACATATTCAAGTTTATATTGAGGATTTTTCGATTCTGTGTAAGTAATTTTTTTGCCTTCAGGTATCAATTCACCAATCATTTTTACTACCTGTTCAAGATAGCCCCCCTGATTGCCTCTCAAATCAACAATCAATGATTTCATTCCCTTTTTACTGAGCTCCTCCAGTGCATCAATAAATTCCTTATAACAATTTGATGTAAATCTTATTGATTTTATATAGGCAATGTTTGTTCCGGGAATAATAAACTTTGATACAATGCTACTTGTTTTAATATTTTGTCTTGTTAAAACATATTCATTCAAACTTGTAGTTGACCCCCTTTTGATAATTAAGGAAAGCTTTGAACCAACTTCTCCGTTAATTTTTTCAGCAACTGAATTTTGATTTGCTTTTATAACATTTTCCCCATTCAGAAATAATATTTTATCACCGGGCATGATACCTGCTGAATCTGCTGGACCCCCTTCTGCAACAGCAATAATTGTGATAGTATCATTAATCGGATAGATTGTGATTCCAACTCCATCATATTTTCCTGAGTATGTCTCAATAAAATTTTTATAAGATTGAGATGAAAGATATTGGGAATTAGGGTCTAAAGATTGTAACGCTGCATTAAATGCGATTTCACTGAGCTTTTTTACATCAATTGTATCATTATAATTTTGATAAGCAGTCATCAATAGATCCCTGAATTTCTGTGATTCGTAGTTAATTTCATTTTCAATCTCTGATTCTTTCGATTGAAAACCAATAATAATTAGCGGGATAATTAATATGAATACTAAATAAATATAATTTTTTCCTCTTATCTGTTTCATAAATTATAAAAAAGTAAATTTGTATAAGATTATAAAGACAATTAATAAAAAAAAAGATTTGAAAAAAAAAAGGGAGGTAGTTTCCTACCTCCCGTTATTATCGAATAGCAGTTACTATTATGGCATCAATATAAATGGAATGATAACCATTTCGTTCCCTGCTGATACCTTAACAAGATATTGACCTGCAGCTATGTTGTTGAATGGGATTTCAATTGATTTTGTTCCTAACGGAAGTTCAACATTATCCATTGCAACAACAATTTTCTCGCCTGCCATATTGTAAACCTCTATGTTAAAGGCAATATTTTCAAAGACCTGAACGTTAAAGGATATTTTATCCTTTGCCGGGTTTGGAACTATTTCTCCAACTTCGAAGAGTGCATTCATAGATAAATCTTCGCCTGCAATAACTTCTCTGAACCTTGCTGTCCTCTGACTTGCCGGGTTTCCGGTTCCTGCTCCAAAGTAAAAGTTTTCTGTTCCTAATCCCGGATCACCATTATAACCCCAAATCCTAATATGATACCTTGTTATAGCTGATAAACCGGTCATAGTGAATGAATTATCAGTACCCCAGTAAACAATCTTATTATTGTCAGATGGAGTACCAATGCTTGGAGCTGAGCTGTAATTATTATTAGCATCATCGTATTCAACGCCTGTTTCTGGAGTTGCATTTACTGCTGATGTTACTCTTGCAACAACAAAGCTTCCGCTACCTGTGCCCTTAGTCCAGGTTATTGACATCTGGCTGCTTGTTACATCATAAAATGTAATATTGTTGTGCTGGGTTGTTGGCTGGGCAGCAATTACTTTAAATTCATTGCTGATTCCTGCCTCGAATGCCTCACCACCATTATTATCAGCCTTCAACTGAACGCCAACTTCACCATTATTATTAGTATATGTTACTGAAATAACAACAGATGAGTTGCCTTCTGTAATTGTACCTGAACCTGACACAGTTCCTTCACCGGTCTGAACAGTGATCGAAATTGGAGTGTCTTCGCCAACATTGTATTCTTCGTCATTATTCATTGCTGTTACAGTAATATCAAAGGCTTCTCCTGAATATTGTGTTTCAATCTCAGAAATAGTCAGGTATGGACCTGTTACTGTTATAGCTAAAGTTCTGGCTTCGCTTTCACCGCAATCATTACTTGTTGTAACACTGAGAACACCAGATGTAGCATCATCACCAAAGTCCAATGTTACACTATTGCCAGAGCCATTGATATTATAGTCATTTCCTGAATAGCTCCAGTTGAATGTAACTCCATCCATATCAGGCACTGTATAAGTAACATTACTTTGTCCTCTCGATACAGTCTCTGTGTATTCAGTGAACTCACCGGGCGTCTCTGGGGTCGGGAGAACATCAACATCAACAACAAGTGTTTTAACGCAACCATCATCAGAGACGATGTTTACTGTGTATTCTCCAGCATTTGATTCAGTGGCATTTTCAATCTCTGGATTTTGCTCTGTAGATTCAAATCCATCGGGACCTGTCCATTGATAGGTTACTCCGCCGCTTGCTGTGAGTTCTATTGTATTACCCTCGCAGACCGGACTGTTGCTGCCGACTGATGCTGATGGCAATGGATTTACAACAACAGACATAATTCTTGGTAATGAAGAGCCGCAGGAATTAACGGCAACTACTTCGAGATCGCCGCTTGTAGCATTTTCACCGAAATTAAGCATTACACTATTTCCATTTCCTACGATATCAACTCCATCACCGGTATAATCCCAGCTATAATCAATACCATCAACAAATGGAACTGTATATTCAACGCTTTCGGTTCCCTGGCATACTTCTTCTTCACCTGCTGTGAATTGACCAAGTTGTGAAGGTTCTTCTTCAACAACTATTTCGACTATATCAGAAGTGTTTACACATCCGTCCTTAGTTACAACTACTGAATAATCACCTTCATCAAACACCTGAATTCCTTCAATAGTATAGCTTGATTCAGTTGCACCAAGAATTTCGAGACTATTGAACAACCACTGATAAGAAGCTCCTTCAACTTCGACTGCAGTTAATGTTACATCAGAACCAACACAAACATTTCTTATTGGGTCGCCAACAATTTCTGCTGTAGGAAGTTCATTTTCAGTAACATTAATCTGACCATTCATTGCAATTGAACAATCTGTGTTATCATTTGTAGAAACCACATGATATGTGCCTGCTAAATTGTTTTCCCAAGTTAAAGCATCCCCTGTTCCTGCAACCGGGTCTCCCTCTGGATTATCATTTTTGAACAGTTGATATGTGAAGCCTAAATCGGAATCTTCGAGTGTGAGAGTAACACCATTTTCACCTTCGCAGTATTCAGTTTCACCGGTTAATTCATAAACAGTTGGAGCTGGTAACTCATTAACTGTAACTTCGCCATTCATATTAGATGAACAATTAGTCAAAGTGTTGTAAGCGACTACTGTGTATGTTCCGCTTGTATTATTTAACCATTCAATCGGATTACCAGTTCCCTGAACGGCTTGTCCCTCTTCAACTGAATTCTTATACAATTGATAGCTTACACCAATTTCTGAAGAAGACAAAAGCAGAGTAACTCCACTTGTACCCTCGCAATATGTTTCGTCACCAGTAAGGTTAAATACTGTTGGATAAGGACTTACATCAATTGTTACATCCTGACCTTCTTCATCGTTAGTGCAGTATTCATCTGTAACTGAAATAATCTTATATGTTAATGTTTCATCAGCATCTGTAATAACAATTTGATATTCATAATCATTAATGCCATTAATTTGCTGATTACTCTGACCATCGAAATAGACAACATCAAATGGTGCTGTTCCAGTAAGTGATATTGTAAATATTGCATCCTCACCTTCGCAAATTGGACCATTTCCAGTCATCAAAGCTATTGGTTTATCATTAACAATAAGCTGGGCTGGGGCTGTTTCTACCCAATCCGGGTCGGTACAACTATTCTGTGCTTCGAGTTTATAGTAATATCCATCCATTGTTCCGTCAATGAAACCTTCATTGAGAGTTAGTGTTGTAGTATTAACGCCATCATATAAATCATTGTCAGGAACAACGCTCCAGCTATTTCCATCTGTGCTTAACATCCATCTGTAAACAAGATTATCACCATTAAAGGCACCTGTGAATTGAGCTGATTGTCCTTCGCAAACAATTTGATCGGTTGGATCAATATCAACTACTGGAGAAGCAATCAAATTCAAAATTGCAACATCTGATTCAATACCGCTTTCACAATCATTAGATACCACAACTTTATATTGATTATCATCCATATCAATTGTAAGGTTGCTTAATTGTAAATTAGATGTTGTTGAACCGCTAACATCGTCGCCATCTTCAAGTTCATCCCAGCTATTACCAGCATCTGTGCTAACCATCCATTGATAGGTAAATGGAGCTGTACCATTGACCTGAACTGAAAATTCAGCAGTTCCATTCACACAACCATCATAATCAGCAGGATCTGATACTATTGTTGGTGCTGTTTTTACTGTTAAAGTAGCAACATTGGAGGATACATTAGCTTGGCAACTATTAGATGCTAATAGTTTATATTGATACCCATCCATTGAGAGTGTTACTTCTGAAAGGGTTAAAGTAGTAGTAGTAAAGCCTGAATAGACAATACCGTCCATATTTTGTTCAACATCATCCCATTGCTGACCATCTGTGCTACGTTGCCATTGATATGTTAAAGGATTATCTGTTCCGTTAACAACAGCAGTAAATGTCTGATCTGCAGCATTTTCGCAGGCTTCAAGATCGTCAGGTTGATCGACAAATGTCGGAGGATATAGTATATTTAATTCAGCTGGATCAGAAGCAACCCAATCCTGTGGGCATCCACTGTTACGGGCAAGTAATCTGTATTGATATCCATCAAGCCCGCTAACGTCTGAAATAGATAAATCAGTTGTGTTAAATCCGCTATAAACACTACCGTCTGTATTTACATCTATATCTTCAAAGCCGTTACCATCATTTCTTTGCCATTTATATTCATCTGCAAAGAATGGTTCTGAAACAAAAACATGGCTTTGACCATTGCAAACTTCGGCATTTTCAGGATGTTCGTCAGTGAAATCGGGTTCTTCGGGAACCAATAATACTGCGGGATTTGATGCCACCCAGTTTTCCGGACATCCGTTGTTTCTTGCAAGAAGTCTGTATTCATATCCGTCAAGCCCTGTTACATCACTAATATAAAGTGAAGTTGTATTAAATCCAGAATAAATACCACCATCTGTGTTAATATTAATATCCTGATAGTTTATACCATCATATCTTTGCCACTTTACTTCATCAGCGTTTGAAGGAGTTGAGACAAATGTATGATCTGAACCTGCACAAAGCAGAATATCTTCAGGATGATTTCCAGTGAAATCAGGCTCTGTTGGTACTGTTAATGTAGCAGGATTGGAATTTGTCCATGCTGTTGGACATCCGCTATTTCTTGCCATTAGTCTGTATTGATAGCCGTCCAACCCACTTACATCGGAAATATTCAATGTAGTTGTTGTAAATCCACTATAGACCCCACCGTCTAATATTCCGTCTATATCGCTATATCCATTTCCATCATCTCTTTGCCATTTATATTCATCTGCATTAATTGGTTCAGAAATAAATGAATGACTATTTCCTGCACATATTGTAGCATCATCTGGATGATTACCAGTGAAATCAGGTTCAGAAGGAACAGTTAGAATAACCTCATTCGATGAAATCCAGTTAAGCGGGCAACCACTGTTTCTTGCATATACTTTATAGGAATATCCATCCAAACCAGTTACATCACTTATATTTAATGTGGCAGTATTATAACCTGTATATACACCATTATCAGTATTTTCATCAATATCTTGATAACCATTACCATCGTTTCTCTGCCATCTAAATTCATCAGCATTGGTTGGATTTGCAACAAATGAATGGCTGCTGCCTTCACAAACTGTAGCATCCTCAGGCTGACCATTGGTAAAGTCAGGCTCCTGTGGTACTGTTAAAGTTGCAGAATTGGAAGATACCCATTCTGTCGGGCATCCATTATTTCTTGCTAATAACTTGTAAGTGAATCCATTTAAGCCACTAACATCCGAAATAACAAGCGAAGTTGTTGTAAATCCCGAATAAACACCACCATCAAGGGTGCCGTCAATATCAACAAAACCATTACCATCATTTCTCTGCCATTTATATTCATTTGCATTTGCAGGAACTGAGGTGAATGTATGGTCTGTTCCCTCACATATAGTTGCATCATCTGGATGATTACCAGTGAAATCTGGATACATACTTACTGTCAAAGTAGCATGATTGGAAGGAATGCCTTCTGTTGGGCAATTTCCTGTATTAAATGCTAAAGCTCTGAACTGATAACCATCATAATTATTTACATTTGCTATATGCAGAGTTGATGTTGTTACATCATCAAAATCGTCATTATCTGGAACAGATGCCCATGATGAAAGTTCATTTTCTCTGTATTGCCATTGATAAGTGGAAGCATTATTAAACTGTGCACTGAAATCGTGCTGACTATTTTCGCATACATCAGCATCTGCTGGTGAACTAACCAATGTTGGTTGATCAATAACTGTCAATGTAGCTTCATCAGATGTCATTAAGTTTAATGGACAGCTTGGATTATAAGCTCTTGCCCTGTATCTTTTTCCGTTCAATCCAGTAACGTCCGAAATTTGAAGCGTTGCTGTGTTGGTTCCGGAATAAACACCTCCATCAGTTAAATAGTTCCAACCAACATCAAATATCTGCCATTGATATTCTGCAGGAATACTTGTTGTTACTGTAAATTGTGTTGAATTTCCATCGCAAACCGAATGGCTTTGTGGATGAGTTGTAAATTGGGGGTCGGGCAAATAGCTTATTGTTACTGTATTTGATGCCAGCCAGTTAGTTGGACAGTTATTATTTCTTGCAATTAAACGGAAATAATAATCATCAAGACCACTAACATCATCAATTGTTAAAATGAATGTATTCACACCATCAAATACATCATTATCGGGCACATCACTCCAAGTATTCTCATCAAGAGAATATTGCCATTTTACTTCTGTCTGGGGAGTAACAACTGCAGAAAATTCACCGGTTCCATAGGTACAAACCTCAATACTCTGTGGTTGTGTTGTAAATACCGGCAATGGTGTTACTGTCAGTGTTGCAGCATTTGAATTTGTCCATGCTGTCGGACATCCGCTGTTTCTTGCCAATAACCTGTATTCATAACCATCTAAACCAGTAACATCGGATATCGTAAGTGTGGTTGTTGTGAATCCACTATATACTCCTCCGTCTATTGTTCCATCTATATCATCATATCCATTACCATCATCTCTCTGCCATTTGTATTCATTGGTATTTGATGGGGTAGATGTGAATTGATGCGAAGAACCTTCGCAAACAGTTGCGTCGCTTGGATGATTGCCTGTAAAGTCTGGCTCGGTTGGCACTGTCAATGTTGCGGGATTTGAATTTGCCCATGCTGTCGGACATTCACTGTTTCGTGCTTGCAATCTGTATATGTATCCATTTAAACCAGTTACATCAGAAATTGTCAGTGTGGTTGTTGTAAATCCACTATAGACTCCTCCATCTATTGTTCCATCTATATCATCATATCCATTACCATCGTCTCTCTGCCATTTGTATTCATCTGCATTGGATGGTGCGGAAGTAAATTGATGGTTACTACCCTGACAAACAGTTGCATCACTTGGTTGATTGCCTGTAAAGTCTGGTTCAGTTGGTACTGTCAGCGTTGCTGGATTTGAATTTGCCCATGCTGTCGGACATCCGCTATTTCTTGCCAGAAGCCTGTATTGATAACCGTTTAATCCAGTTACATCTGAAATCTGCAAAGTTATTGTTGCAAATCCACTATAAACTCCTCCATCTAATGTTCCATCTATATCAACATATCCATTGCCATCATTTCTTTGCCATTTGTATTCATCTGCATTGAGTGGATCCGATGTGAATGAATGAGTGGAGCCCTGGCATTTGGTTGCATCCGAAGGCTGATTGCCTGTAAAATCGGGCTCGAGCGGAACTGTCAGAACTGCTTCATCCGATTCACTCCAGCCAACTGGACAGCCTTGATTTTTAGCTAATAATTTATAAGAATAGCCATCCAAAACAGTCACATCCGAAATTGTAAGTGTGGTTGTTGCAAATCCACTATAAACTCCTCCGTCTAATGTTCCATCAATATCAACATATCCATTCCCATCATTTCTTTGCCATTTATACTCATCTGCATTAGAAGGGGTAGATGTGAACTGATGCGAAGAACCTTCGCAAACAGTTGCATTACTTGGCTGATTGCCTGTAAAGTCTGGCAATTGTATTACCTGAACAGTTACTTGCGTTCTGGTATCACTTTCGAGTAAAGTTGTTGTATTAAATGAAGAAACCCAATAATTTGTTATTTGTGTTAGTTGTGGTGTTTCCCATGTATCCACGCCTGCATTAGCTCCTCCATTATCAAGTCTGTTTCCGCCAGTTGATGCGTCATAGAATCTAAATTGATAATTTGCCACATCGTCTGGGTCAATAGTTGCAGTTGTATTGTAACAAATTGCTGCAGGTGGATTGCTTATTGTTGGTGGATCGGGTAGAGTTGTTACTGCTTGAGAATATGTTGCCCATGAGCTATACCTGTAACCTGATTTTGATCTAATTTGCCAATAATAATCTTCGTCTGAATCCAAATCTTCAACTGTCAAAGGATTGGCATCATCTCCCAAATCTGCCGGGTCATAGCCTTCAATCAAGTCACCCCAATTTGTATTATCTGTGCCATCAAGTCTAAATTCATAACCATCGAAAACTCCTGTTGGATCTGTCCAACCTGCCTGAAATTCTCCGTTAGAAACATTTGATACAGTTAAATCTGTTGGTGCTGCTGGTGTGATATTGGTTGTTCTCGGGTTTCCGGAACTTCCATTTGATGTTAAATATTCAGCTGTTGCAAATCCGGTTCCATTATACTCAAATACTTTGACGGTATAATATGCACCGGCAACAAGGTTTGTTAAAGTAACATACCTGCCTGTTCCATCATAAACGATATAGTCGTTCTGATCACCAGAATTAATATCTGTGCCAGAAGGACTGCCATTATTCCAGTCACTACTCGCCTGATATCCTGCTGAAAAATCAACCGGATTAGCTATTGTAACCGGAGTGCTTGTTGAATGCTGTGACACTACAATTATTCTTCTGGAACCGTTACCACGGGTAACACTTATCCTCATTGAACTTGTAGTTACACTGCTGAATGTAATATTCGTCGCCTGCACTGTTGGTGGTGCAGAGTACGAAAAATCGCTGATTAAAGCAATCAGCAACAGTGTGATAAGAAGTTTTACTAAACGCATAAGTCACCAATTATTAGTGATACAAATAAAATTGAAAGTTTACTTTTAGATGATTTAGTCATTTTATTTTCTTTTTCTAACCGATTTATAGATATTTTTCAATCATTTACTTAGATTTTTTTGTAAATCATTTTTTTATTTCGACTTTTTATTTGATTACTTTAGATTTTTAATAAAAATTAACATATTGATAACAAGTGATTTAGATTTTATGGGCTTAATCAGAATAATTTGAAAAAAATATTTTATTAAATTCTTTTATCCTGCATTATTTTTTTAGACATTCCTTTTAATTCATATTGTCATTTTCTTTGAACCTTTTTTTACTATAGTATTAATTCACCTGTCTTATTACTGATCAGAACTCAAAAAAAGTAATGTCTGATTTCATCCTTTCTTAACAATTTATGGAGGAAAATGGAGGTGCCTGTTTTTCATAATTTACTATAGTTTAGCTACTTAAGTAAGAACTAAAAAAATTATAAAAGACAAGTTGTATTTAAAATGAAAGGATTAACAATGGGAAAAAATCTAAACAAATTGATAATGATGGTATTCATCATTATAATTCAAAAATTTGTTATTTATGCAGAAATTCCAGAGCCTCAGGAACCATCAGTAAATCAACAATATATTGAGTATTTGAATTCTGAAAAAACTCAAATTAAACCTGATTTCGATGGAACCGTCAAGAATTATGGTTATATTCCTATGCCTTATCCCAAAAATACAGGTATTTCCAAAAGTTCAAAGGATGACCAAATAATGTCCGACCCACCGGCAAGTTATGACCTAAGAAATCAAAATTATATGACTTCTGTGAAAAATCAGGGGAATTGTGGCTCCTGTTGGGCATTTGCAAGCATTGGATCTGTTGAGTCAAATTGGTTGTTGAATAGCTATGGCAATTATGACCTTTCAGAAAACAACATGAAAAACTGCCATAATTTCCTCTGGTCTGCCTGTGACGGTGGTAATTCTGAGATTGCTTCTTCCTATTTAACAATCAAGGGGATCATTTCAGAAAGCGATGATAATTACCGAGATTATTCTCAAAATTGTAATTCTTCTGCTAATCCTATTGCTTTCATTTCAAATTTATATTACCTTCCTAACAGGTCGAACTCAGGTTATGAAGATGTTCTAAAAAATATAATTATGCAATATGGTGGAGTATTTACAAGTTTGACATGGTCCGAAAGATACTATAATTCAAGTGCAAAAACCTACCGTTACACAGGTTCTGCAGCACAGAATCATGCCGTTCTTCTGGTAGGATGGAATGATAATATGAGCGTAACTGTTAATGGTAGAACTTCTACAGGTGCTTGGATTGCAAAAAACAGCTGGGGAAGTTCATGGGGAGAAAATGGTTATTTCTATATTGCTTACAACGATACAAGAATTAACGGAGAAACTGCTGTCTGGGTTTCAAGAGAAAATGCTTCATCCATCGAACATCTATATTATTACGATGAAGTGGGTGCCGTTCGTCAAATTGGTTTCGGCGGCAATACTGGTTATGCTCTTGTAAAATATACATCAACTTCTAACCAGACAATTTCCAAAATCGGAACATGGATTAACAGTTACAATTCAATTATATCTATCGAAGTTTATGGTAACTTCCAGAATAATACTCTTTCGAATTTACTCGGAAGTGTCAGTAATTTAAGTTGTGAATTTCCAGGTTATTATACATTTGAACTGGATGAGGCAATATCTATAAATGCAAACACAGACTTTTTCATCAAAATTCAATATTACACACCCAATTATCGCTATCCAATACCTATAGAAAGAAGTATTTCAGGTTATTGCTCCCCGGAAATCGAATCCGGAAAATGCTGGATTAGTAATACTGGCAGAACATGGCTGCAGATTGGATCAAACACAAGATATACTTATGATGTCTGCGTTCGTGCTTATGCAACGCAGAATTCTAATGCTTCAATCGAAGTAGTTACTTTAGACCCTGATGATATAACTTCCAATAGTGCTACTCTCGGTGGAAATGTTCGTGCTAATCGAATTCAAGTGCTCAGTAAAGGAATATGCTGGAGCCAGAACTCAAATCCAACTATCAGACATAACAGAACTAATAACGGTTCTGGGACAGGCTCTTATTCTACAAGTATAGAAAACCTTAATCACGGAACAACTTATTATTTCAGATCTTATGCTATAACTTCAAGCGATACAATTTATGGAGAAGAAGAATCATTCACAACTTTAGCACCACCTTCGGTTTCAAATTCTCAAATCTCGGATATTACCTCAAATTCTGCTTATCTTTCGTCCGAAGTTACAAATGATGGAAACTCGTCAGTTACCGAAAGAGGTTTTTGCTATAGCACTGATCCAAACCCGGATATATCAAGAACCAAGCTGACCTCAGGCTCTGGGCTTGGATCTTTTAACGCTTCTATGTCAAACCTTAGACCGGGGCAGACATATTATGTTAAATCTTTTGCAACTAACTCCGTTGGAACTTCTTACGGCAATCAAGTTTCTTTTACTACTAACTCTGTTCCTCCAACTGTCTCAACGGGTGATTATAGTGATTTAACAACTAATTCTGTCAATATTTCAGGAAATGTCTCTGACGATGGTGGTTCAACTGTTACAGAAAGAGGTATTTGCTATAGCACAGCTCAAAACCCTGATTATAACTCCTCCAAAGTCCAATCTGGCTCTGGGCTTGGAAGTTTCTCTTCTTCTATCTATGACTTAAATCCCGCAACCACATACTATGCAAGATCTTATGCTTTGAATACAAACGGAATATCTTACGGTTCTCAGATTTCGTTTACAACCGAAGAGGAACAGCAAGACGATGAGGAACTTAATCCTCCTAATGTTCAGGATTATAATATTACATCTTTAAATATTACTAACAATTCTATTCAAATTAATTGGTCAAGAGGAAACGGAGAGGGTTCATTTGTTGTTATGCGTCAGGGTTATCCAATCAGTTCGTCTGAAATTCCTCAATCAAATACAACCTACTCAAATTTCAATAACAATTTCAGTCAGGCACCCTCGATTGGATATGGAAAAATTGTGTATTTTGGTGATAATAATTCTCTGAGAATTACTGGATTAAGCTCCATTACAAGATATTATATCAGGATTTTCGCATATAACGGTGATCCCACAGACGGCTCCGCTGTCTTCAACGAAGAAACAGCAACAAACAATCCTGTTACTTTCAGAACTGCTAGATATAAGGAATCATACCCTGATAATCCGGGTGAATATGGAATTGTTCTAAACCAGATTCATCCTAATCCTGCTAATAATAGAGTATCTCTGGATTTATCTGTAGATGAATCTTCTTCAGTTAATATTGATCTGTTTGATTTATCAGGCAATAAAATTATTTCTAAGAACTTGAGTTTAAGCAACGCTGGAAAAAATACAATAACAATCAATACAGAAAATATTCCTTCTGGATACTATACTTTAATAATATCCAATGGTCTTGATTTAATATTTGATAGTATTATAATCTCTCATTGATATAGTGTCCGGTATAAACAGAAAAACGCAACTCATCTTTTTAGTGAGTTGCGTTTTTTTCATAAACGAAATATTAGAAATTAACTTCGATGATATTTGAGCTTTCGGATTCCCCACTTTCTCCGACAGCCCTGATTCTGCAATAAACTTTGCTTTCTCCCTTAATATCCTCTATCAAATATTCGCTAATATTACCTACATCAAGGTCTTTATGCTCTGGGAGAAATTCCTTAAATGCATTATCCTTTGCTACATCAATAAAATAACTCATCGCACCCTTAACTTTGTTCCATTTCAATTTGAAACTACCCTGCTTGATATCAAAAGCATCTTCTAATTTTGGTGCTTCTGGAAGTGTTGATTTATAAGCAGTGAATTTTGATGTGTCGGGTATAAGGTAGTTTATGCTTTCTCCTTTGGAGTTTGCTTCGCATAGTAAAATATAATATCTGGTTCCGGGCTTCAGATTCGATACAAGGAATCTTTTTTGCTGGCTTTCCGGAGAATTAAAAATTACGAATGTATGTTCACCAATCTTATCCCCTGAACCAAAACTAAAATTTCCAGTATAATCTATTCCATCTTTCGGTAATTCGCAAGGGTTTTCCTCGCTCATTATCAGGATCCTTCTTTCGCCATTACCTTTTTCAGTATTAACCAAAAAACCATTAGTTGAAATTCTTGTAACACTTGTTATTTTTCCGGGGACAGTCGGTTCCTTAGCTAATTTTGTATCCTGTGAAATCCCTGATGTTGAGCTTAAGTCAGAATAAACGTTGCTATAATCATCCCCCTGCATAATAATAGCCATTGTTTTATCATTGGCTTCTCTTAAATTTGAATTAACTCCATTTGCCTTTGTAAGTTCTGATATGCTATTATTATCGTTTGCAGTAACAGTTACACAAAGAAATAGTGTTAAAGCCAGATAAGAAATTAAAGAATAATACCATTTTTTGAATTTTGCCATATTTACACCACTCATATTAATTTTATAAAACCTACATATGTATAAGTCGAATAAAGACGGGTAAAAATTATGCCAAAAAAAAGGCAAGTAAATTTTTTTACCTGCCTTAGTCATCATAACTCCAAAATATGCAATTATTGAACTATTGTAAATGGTGTCAATACAATATCCTCGCCGGAAGTAACCTTAAGTATATAGTTACCTGAGGCTATATTAAAGAATGGGACAGTGAACGGATTATCACCTAATTTAAGATTGGTGTTGTTCAATACTGTCAATATTCTTTCACCATTAACAGTGAATATCTCTATTAAAAATGGCTGTTCGTCTTTATTAACAATAACATTGAAATAAATCTTATCTTTTGCTGGATTTGGTGTGATTTGTGAAAGCTCGAATCCACCAACCATTTCAAAAGTTTCGTTTCCTGCTACGTTTTTAGCTTTGAAAAGACTTGTTGAAACTGGATTATTCAATGCTGTGTTAAGGTTGAATCCTGCAGTTCCAATTGCTGGGTCGCCATTATATGCAAATACTCTAATGTAGTATGTTGCAAGACCGGTCAAACCTGTAACGGTTGTTGTGTTTTCCTGTCCCTGATAAACAACTCTACCAGCTCCAATTGAAGGTGCAAGATTAAAGTTGTTATTTGAACCGCTATAGACTTGTCCTGAAACAGGCATATCCATTGCACTGATTGATGACCCCTCTTTGACAACAACCATGCTTCCGGCTCCATCGCCTTTCAGCCATGATAAATCGAGTGTGCTGCCTGTAAATTTGCTGATTCTTACGTTATAATCCTGAATACCGGGTATAGCTTCGTAATCAAGCGTTCTTGCGAATGCTGTCGGATTATTTAAAGTATAATAATTTTCTGAACCGTCAGAAGCATCTTTGTTTACGTTGATTATTCTAAAGTGATATTCTGTTCCTTTGTTAAGTCCTGTGATTGTAACACTCTTCAAGGGACCAAAACCACCATCGCCATTATAAACAACTTTAGCATTGCTAACTCTGAATGGCTCCTGACCATTGAAAGAGTAGGCGTCAAATTTATATGAAACACTATGATCTCTGTCATAATCTGGATTAAAATATGTGTATTTGTCTGCTGGATCGTTTCCTTCATCTCCGGTCTGAACGGATGTTCCTTCAGATGCTAAAATTATATATTGCTCGGCTCCCGGGACTTCGTTCCACTGAAGCGTAATTGAGCTGGTATTAACAGAAGTAACTCTGAAATCACTTGGATTTGCAGAAATTTCGCTTGACAGAGTTGGGAATGGACCAGCTGTATATATCATTGAATAGTTTGCACCATTTGGATCAATGCTAATATCATCTGCAAAGCCATATATTTTTACATAGTAGTCATTACCGGGCAAAAGATTGATTAAATCGGCTGAACCACCTCTTCCGCCTGAAATTATGTAAAAATTGCCATTGGATTTAAAATCTAGATCTGGTCTGAATTCACCAAATACATCACCCTTTTGCTCTTGGAGAATTGGATCATTCGAATTTGTAGTCGTCGAACTGGTGCTATTATCTTGTCTTAGATCGGCTCCGCTTAAGTTCTTTCTTTCAACAACAACCATATATTTTGTAATATTGGCAGTAGCAGGCTGCTTCCACTCAAGCAACATTCTTGTTTCATCATAATTCTGCTTTTTAACGAACACGTCTTTGTCAAATTCAGCTTGCTGCTGGCTGAAAAGGACGTTTCCACCAAGCAAGATTATGGCAAGTAGGCTTAGTATCAGCGTTTTTCTCATAGTAACTCCAAAATTAATATATAAACATTATTTTCGTTTTTAATATTTTGTTAATACCACATTGATTTTTATAAAAGCCCTTTATCTGAGCTTCCCTTAATAATTAATATGTGATTTTAACCCATTTTTCTTAACTTTTTTCAAAAATCAAATTCAATATAATAGAAAATATCTAATTAGCAAACGATTTTTAGCCCCTCATAACATTATTTTTCAAATTCAGATGTTATTTATTTAATATTAACCTAAAATAATACCACATTACTTTTTTTATTATTTAAAGAATTCTTATTACTCCTTTTCTATCTCTTTTATAATCATACATTTAGAAATATCTATCTGGATATTCATTAGTATTATAATTAAATAATCAAGTATGAGAACAAAAAACCTCCAATTTCCTCCATTTTTTTTAAAAGCATTGCAATTTTTTACAAAATTATATTGCTTATTTTTCAAAGAACAACTACTATAGCTAAGTTAAGACGCTTAGTATAACTTATTATTGATATATTCCCTGAAATTAATAATTTTAACAGAAAATTGATGAAGTTAAATTACCAGACAATAAAATTAAAATCAATTTAAAAAAAATAAAAAACCCCGATATCTCTATCGGGGTTGTGAGAATAAACCAGATTATTACAATTATTGTACTAATCTCCAGGCACCATTAGCATAAACTAATGCTGCTACTGTATTTGCTGCATAAGCTGTTCCGAGAACTGTAACGGCATTCTGTACATGAATGTAAAGTATTTGTCCATCTACTCCCGGAGGTAAATTACCTGCTGCAATGTTAGCAGCACCAGAGTATGAAATAACAACTGCATTTCCTCTTTGTGATAATTCTGTTAGATTAGCAGCTGTTGTGTATGACAATTTTACTGCACCTTCATTAACATCAACTGCCATTGCCTGGCTAACAGCTGTCGGTGGGTTTGTTAAATCTTCACCATTGTTGTTTGTAACAAACAATGTTGCGTTGTCGGTTCCATCATCAGATCTGAATTCAGCAACATATCTGTTTGTTGATGGGCTACCAGCATCATTAGTTGCAAAAAGGATAGAACCATTACCGCTTCCAAGATCTTCGAACCAACCTGCAGCACCATCACCACCGGAGTTTTTTCCACCATAAATGGTAGCAAATCCATTATTGATTGCATTGCTCGATGATGCATTAATTCCAGTGCTATTGGCACCGTTTGAAATAACAGTTAAAGTATTAGATGCACCAGAGGTTCCGTTGGATAGAGTTGTATTTCCATTAACAACAGTGAAATTCTGTGGATCACCAGCTGCACCAACAGGCAAGGTTGCTGTATTGTGTTTCAAATAACCAGTACCATTTAACTGTAATGGCTCGTTAACGTTAATTCTAACAGTACCACTACCGGAGAATGAACCAGCAATTGCAACAATATTACCATTTTGTACTGATATACCACCACCTGCTGCAACAAATATACCACCACCATTATTAACGCTTATACCACCTGCTGCATAAGTTGATAAAGCACCAAAGTTACCTGATCTCCAGAGATTTGCGGCTGTACCGAAATCATAAGCTAAATTATTTGAAGGAATCATGTCATCTGCAAATGTCAATGGTGTTGCTGGTGTGCTTATTGATGTATTGAAGATATTTCCTCTCAAGTCAGTATTGTTATTAACTTGAAGGTTGTTAAATACTGCATCGCCACCAAATAGTGATCCACCCCAGTAAATATCTCTCCATCTTTGTGCAGCTGAACCAAGATCATAGGTATTGTCAGTATTTGGAATGATGTTTGAATTAACATCTGCAGTGAATACAACATTATCTGTATTTGCATTTCCAAGAGTAACATCACCGTCAAATAAAGCAGCTCCGGTAACCTGGAAGCCATCATTAACATAAACATTGCCACCGTTATTTGCGGTTGAATTTGATATGGCTTGCTGTGCATCTAATGTACCTTGTAATGTTGTGGCATTAACAACTGTGAACAAGTCATTTACATAAACAGCGCCACCGTTATTTGCGGTTGAATTTGATATGGCTTGCTGTGCGTCTAATGTACCCTGTAATGTTGTGGCATTAACAACTGTGAATAAGTCATTTACATATACAGCACCACCATTATTGCCAGTGGTGTTAGATATTGATTGCTGTAAGTCGGATGTACCAACAACTGTCAATGATCCGTTCAATGTTGTTGGGAATGCAGCAACTGTAAATGCATCGTTAATATGAACTGCTCCACCATTGTTGCCAGTTGAGTTAGTTATTGATTGTTGTGCATCAATAGTGCTTTGGAAAGTTGCAACACCAGTTACATTAAGTGTACTTTGCAAATCTGTTGCACCAACTACCGTCAATAAATCATTAACATGAACAGCACCACCGTTGTTAGCAGTTGAGTTAAAGACTGATTGCTGTAAATCGGTTGTGCTTTGATGTACAACGGGTCCTGTAGCTGTAAATAAGTCATTTACATATACAGCACCACCATTATTGGCAGTTGAATTAATGATTTGTCCTTGTAAGTCAGATGTACCAGTAACAGTTAAGCTTGAGAAGCTTGCTGCACCGCCTGCTAGAGTACCACCATAGAATATGTCATGCCATCTCTGAGCTCCTGAACCTAAATCAAAAACATTATCAGTGTTAGGAATGATGTTTGAATTAACGTCAGCGTTGAATACAACATTATCTGTATTTGCATTACCAAGAGTAACATCGCCGTCAAACTGCGCGTTTGTTGTTACAACGATACCATTTCCAGCTGCACTGAATGTTTGTGTTCCAGTCCATGTATTTGGATTTGCCAGATTTATTCCGAGAGCAGTTCCAACTCCGTTGCCAGTTAATGTAGCATTTATATTTAATGCCTGCCAAACATTAGTACCAGCGTTATTTACTAAGAATTGATCTGCTGCACCGGTTTGAATTCTGTTCAAGTTAATTGTTCCAACTGTACCGGCATCATTAATTGCAGTAATGATTGATGTACCTGCAGCAGGTCTGACACTTCTTACCTGTGCACGACCGTTACCAGCACTCTGCCATGTAATTAAAACATCATTCAAAACATCACCTGATGGTAAAACAACCTTATCGGCAGTATTTGTGTTATCACCAAGAAAGATATTGTCTTGTGGTAAAGCTAACGATCCAAAGATTAGACCTGCATTCAAAACACCATCAATCTGAGCATCGCCAACAACTCTGAATTCCCATCTTGAATCTGTTGGTCCGGGTATTGGCGGTGGGAAAATATCAAGAGTACCGTTAATTTTCATTCTACCGTCAAAGCCGGGCATACCGTTTACTTCGACTGGGTCACCAGCAGCTCCTGGAGGAGTAAATTGCTGATATATACCGTTGGGATCTCCTACATAAATATCATTGAAACCAACGATTGTATTACCTGCGATTGATGAGTTTGCTTGAATTGATCCATATGTCTTCAAAGCAAGTAAGTTAGAGCTATTTGCCAAAGTAGCATTTGTATTTCTAATAACAACCACAGCGTCATTTGCATCAGTAAATGTTGCACCATTATTATCAAGGGCTGGAATTGCACCACCAGCATTTGTATAACCTTCAATCAACATTGTTCTGCCGTTGGATCCACTGTTATTTCTAACTACTGCTACATAATTATTGTCAGTGGTACCATTAGCGGGAGATGAAATTGCCCATAAAGCAGAACCAGAAGCACCATTAATTGTTTGAATTGTAGGATTTGTTGTGCTGTTATTGAAAGCATTGACTGCTCTACCTGTACCTGATTGTATATATGCACCTTCACCAGCTCCAGCAGCATAAATTGCGGCACCCCAATCAAGTGTAGTTCCACCTGGGTTATTAATGTATGCTCCAACATCTGCACCTGCGACTAATGATGGGAATGCTGTTGTATTAACCTGTGCTAAAACACCGATATTTTGTGTTCCATTGATTGAGCTTACATCAAGTCCAACACCATTACCTTTGTCAACATCTGAAGCAAACCAACCAGCTCTGTGGATAAGAGTATTTGGTGTTGCGGCTGGTGTTGTAGCAACAGTGTTAGTTACCATTAAGCCCCATGTATTATATGGGTCAACGTTATTAACTGTTTGAACTATATTTACTGCACCAGAATTTGCATTCAATTGGTCAAAGTTGGTTGTTACATTCAATGCACCATTTCCAACTCCTGTTTGGGCAGTTCTTGTGATTGATACGGTTGCTTCGCCTGTATTACCGCCATCGAATGTAACCATTGGAACACCGCCTGTACCATCGCCGGTATTCATATTTGCATTGATGATAGTTCCAGCTGCTGCAGCTGTATTTTCCAATGAAAACATAGTTGTTGTATGAGCATTTGAATAGGCCCATGGAATTGTTAATCCATCCTGTGCCCATTCAACCTGACCGGGAACTGCTGCCCATTTGAGAACCTGTCCGTCTGTTGGAGCTGTTGTTCCGGAGAGCTGCCATGCTGTTGCTACGTTATCCCACCAGATAATTTGACCATTTGTTGTTCCAGGAGCAAGGTTTGTTAAATCTACTGCACCGGGAGCAATTGTCGGATTGGGATAAGTGCCTGCTAAGTCACCGCCTGCTGCATCGCCATCAAGAACGATATTATTAGCACCAAGAACATTACCGTTTAAAGTGAGATTTCCGGTAATAGTTGTGGCACCAGCTGCCAATGTCCCAGTTGTTGCAACATTTTGTGAGCCAAAGTTCGGGTCAATTTTAGTTCCAGCAATTGCTGCAGCTGAATTAACATCAGCATCAACAATTGAACCATCAACTATATTTGATGAATTAACTGAATTTGCTGCTAAGTCTTCATTTAATATAGTACCGTTGGCTATTTTGGCACTTGTTACAGCACCATCAGCTAATTCAGTTGATGTAATTGCACCAGCTGCGATATCAAGAGGTGAAGTAACACCATCACCGCTGAATTTGCTCGATTTGTTAAATGCCGCCCAATTTGAATTACCAAGATTATCGGTAACCAAGAATTGGTTAATATTAGCAGATGGAGCTATTTTTTGAGTTGTTACTGCATTATTTGCAATATCAACTGTTGCTATTGTACCATCTGTAATATCATCAGTTGTAACAGAATTGTCAAGAATCTTTGCACTGTTTACTGCACCGTCTGCCAAATCGGCTGTTACGATTGTTCCATCAGCAATTTTCTGCGAAGTTACTGCACCGTCAACTATCATAGCAGTTGCAATCTTTCCGGGGACCCAATCTGTTCCATCGAAATAATATAAATCATTGGCACCAACGCCAGATTTATTCAATGTGATTGCTGTTGCGGCAGATGAACCGTCGCCAACTATTGGGCTGGCTGTGAAAATTTGAGGTGTCCCCCAAACAACTGCACCACCTGAAGAAACCAATGCTTTACCGTTTGGTCCGGGAGCAATGTTCTGTGGAAGAATTGTTTGATTTGCAATGTGGTAGCCTGTGATTCCAGCAGCTTTCACCTGCAATGGATTTGAAGGAACGCCTGTACCTTCTAATGTATTGTTATCGGTTGTTGCCGGGTCTTTCCATACAACTGTTGTTCCTGTAACATCATCAACACCAAGAACTTGACCAGGCCAAATAGCATTAGGAGCACCGATAACTTCAAGATCTGTGCTTGCTGGGAAGAAATTGGCTGTTGTTAATTTGCTTCCATCCCATGCTGTACCGTCAAATAGTAAAACATCATCCGGAGCAACAAAAGTTGCATCGGTAGAAAGAGTAACTGGCTGAGCAGCTGAACCATTACCAACTACGGGCATTGATGTTATAACAGTTGCTGCTGGAACTGACCATTCCATAGCACCAGTTGTATTGTTCCATGTAAGAACATAACCATCTGTTGAAATGTTTGCTGTATTTGTTGTATGTAAGTTGTTTGGCTTTACTTTTGATGCTTGCCATTCACCAACTCCGGGTGTTCCATCGAAATAGAGGACAGCACCATCAGCAGGAACGAATGCTGCACTTCTGTTTATATGGATTGGATCAGCTACAGAACCTGTTCCCTGAAGCGAAGGAGCACGTACATTTACTACTGGTGTTCCCCAAACAAATGTTTGATTAACTGCATCCCAGACTGGTGATGTTTGATCAACTGCTGGAGCTGAATAAGTTAATCTTTCTGGAGCTGTTGCATCATAAGCATAATATAAAAATGAACCATTCCATGCTGTGCTGTTTGGTTTACCTGTTGGAACGCCTGAAACTTTGGTAGCAAATAATTCAGGAACACCAACAGTACTGGGTTGAATCTGGAGGTCATTGAATAACCCCTGAACATCGCCCAATGTTGCACCACCGGGAGCCCATTGATTCAAAACACCATCATATATATATGCCTGACCTGTTTGAGTTGGTTGGGCTGATAAAGGAATGTTCCAGAATCTTCTTACCTGATTATTATTGAAGGCACCAACAACATCTTGTGCAAGCGTTGTGGCAACCCATTGGTTTGTATTTCCATCATACATGTAAACCTGACCATTTGTTGCTGGTGTGGCATTGATTGGAACATTTCTCAAACCGCCAACCTGAGGATTGTGGTATGTTCCGTATAAATCACCGCCAGCTGAATCGCCCCAGTTAACAAACCAGTCATGAACTTCTGTGTTTAAATCTTCGAGTAAAATTGTTCCGTTAACAATCTTGTCTGTTGTGACAGAATTTGGAGCAAGTTTGCCGTTTGTTACTGATAAATCAGCGATTTTAGCAGTAGTAACTGCGCCATCGGCCAATTTGATTGTTGTAACAGCACCATTGAAAATCCTGTCAGTTTTAACTGCTCCAGGAGCAATCAAAGGATCAGGATAGACACCGGTCAAATCTCCACTTGCAGGACCACTTGGAGGAACTGTAACGTTTGGAGCAAGTTTGTCTTGTGTAATTGAACCGGGTGTGATATTCCTAATAACGGCTGATGGCTTAATTGTCGGATTTGGATATGAACCATCAAGATCGCCACCTGCAGGCCCTCTTGGGAATGCCTGTACGTTGGGATCCAATTTTGCCTGTGTTACTGCACCATCACGAATTGATGGATTTGGATAATCACCTGTTAAATCACCACCTGCAGGTCCATCGGGGGGTGCATTCAATGCTTTCAAAGCATAAGGGACAGGTGTTAAAGCTGTTCTTGGCATCGGATTACCGTTACCAACGGTAATTTGCAACCAATACTGTTTGTCGAAGGGTAAATTCAATGGATTTTGTTTGCCAAGATAAACATTGACATATCCATTTATTGCCGAAACTTCCTGCACTTCTAACCAAATCGGTGAACCGCCAAATTCTTGCTCATAAATGGCAAATGTCATTGGTACCGATTGATTCAAAGCTGCGTTGTTGTTATCACGCACAAAACCTTGCCACGATAATTGTTTTGGCAACTGTGCGAAAACGTTGCTAAACGGAGTAGCAATCAAACTTATCAGAACTATTAGGCTGAGAAGTAAAACCTTCTTCATCATTAATTACTCCTAAACGGTTATACAAAATAAATAATATTTATTAACTTTCTTTTTCAAAATTTTCAACTAATTAACGAGTGATGACCATTATATTTCTTAATGTAAATGGCTTAATATCGGACTCCCCAGCC
Source organism: uncultured Hyphomicrobiales bacterium (assembly GCA_964473465.1). Classification (GTDB taxonomy): domain Bacteria; phylum Bacteroidota; class Ignavibacteria; order Kapaibacteriales; family UBA2268; genus CALHRB01. Next base: position 357,262 of record CAYYPE010000001.1, on the reverse strand, counting down.
ATCTGTGCGGGATTTACCGATAACTCATATAGATATGAACCTGAGGACACTTCCAATCCAGAATTATCTCGTGTATCCCAGGAAACATCCTGAGCGCCAGAATCTGAATATCCGTCGAACAAAACTTTAACAACATTTCCAACAACATCATAAACCTTCAATGTTACATAACTGAATGTTGGAACTTCGAATCTTATTGTTGTTAGATTCGAAACCGGGTTTGGAAAGTTAGACAACGAGGCATTATCAAATCTGGGTTCGTTATCTACATCGGTTACAACTCCCATCGGAACCCAGAAACCTTGATACACATCAATCATTTTGCCATTGAAAGTACCAGACCTTTTCTCTATGGCAATCTGACCAAGCATACCAGATACAGTGTGCGTGGTACTCTTGGCTTCCACCATACCACCTGAACCTAACACCCATCGCTCAATTTTGTATTGAGCAAGTAGCTCTCTACCTGAGAAAGCGGCCAAAAGTCCGATTAGCAACAGGTATATCATGCTTTTCTTCATAATAAAACTCCTAAAAACTATGTTTTAATATAAACTAATTTTCAACCAAATATCAAATAACAATGTTGTGCAATTTGTTGCACACATTTCAAGTTATATTTCACAATCAATTCTAAACTGCAAAATATATGCCAAATAAATCTTCCCTCAAATTATGAAAAACATACTTTTACATTTTACATAAAAACTAAAATACAACTTTTAATCTTAAAATTCAAAAAAGTTTTTCCACTAAATAAAATATTATTTTTTGTATTTATTACGTTTTCTATGCTAATTATCCCCATTTAATAAGTTATTTATCATTTCTGGAACAGAAAATACTATTATTTAATATTATATTTTCAAAAAAATTATTTCTTTATCTTAATAAAAATTGGTCTTATCTTATTATTTGCCTTTTTTGTGAAACTTATTAATGCTGCAAGTGTAAAAATAACTACCATTGCATTATTTTCCAAAAAATTATTATATAATTTTTATAATTTCTTTATAAATCATTAAAATACTTCTATTATCCATCCCTTTTTTAACTTGTTTTTATGTTTCTTTTTGATTTAGTAGCAAAAACAATTTAAATTTGACTTTTCTTTTCCATTTAAATTGTTTATGAAATTAGAAACTTTAATTTCTCATTCTGGAGAGTTATTATTAATTGCTCTAAAATCAAATAAATCAACAGACTCATTGGTTTCTGAATACTTACGTCAAAAGAAATATATTGGTAGCAAAGAAAGAAAATTTATATCTGATATAGTTTTTGCAACACTTCGTAATTTATCTGCTTCTGCTTACTGTATGGAATTAACCCTGAAAGACTTTCTTTTGGACGATTATAGTAATCTTGATTCCCAATATCTTTTTTCTGATATTTCTTCCTATGACCAATCAATTTCATTTGCTTATTGTCTTATAATGTCTGATAAAATTTATTTTGAGAGGTTCAAACAGAATTGGTATAAACTCCTTATAGCTTCTACTGCAGCACTTATCCATGAAAATCATCTTGGAAGTTCAGGCAAATTAATACTTGACAATTTAAATTTACTTTACAATGATTCAGTTAGTCTAAAAAATGAAATAATCTACTCCATTTGTTTATTTGCCGATGTAAATTATAATATCGCTGTCAATATTTATGAAAGCATTTCTTCAGTTTTTTCTGAACTCAAAAGAATTTCAAAGACTCTCTCAAAGAGAAATTACAGTAATTTCAGCAATGATGAGAAGATAGCTTTTGCAACATATTCCTGCATGCCGCTCTGGATAATTGACAATCTAATAAACACTTATGAAAGCACCGAGTTTGTGATGAATTTATGTAATGCTTTCAAAGAACAAGCCCCAACTTCTATCAGAGTAAATCAATTCATACAGAATAAAGAAATTGTAAGCAACCACTTGAAATCAAATAATATTAATGTTTCTGAATCAAAACTTTCACCTTCGGCTTTGATTCTTGAAAAAAGAGTTCAATTGAACGTAAATCCATTATTCAAAGATGGTTTTTTTGAAGTCCAGGACGAGGGAAGTCAGTTAATATCATTTGCATTGGCTCCCGAAAAAAAGTCCATTGTCCTTGACGCCTGTGCAGGAGCTGGCGGAAAGACTCTTCATATTGCAGATATTCAGCAAGATTCAGGTAAAATTATTGCCTTCGATACTGATTTTTTAAGACTTAAAGAACTCAGAAAAAGAGCTAATAAGCATCGCTTCAATTCTATTGAAACTCTTTTCGATAAGAATGGCATCCTTCCTGATAATTTAAAAGGAACATTCGATTTTGTCCTGATTGATGCTCCTTGCTCTGGAATGGGAACCTCAAGAAGGCTTCCATTAACAAAATGGCGATTGACCAGCGATCTTCTGGAAAAGCACTCCAGAAAACAGTTGAAACTCATTATGTATTATTCTAAATTTGTAAAACCCGGTGGTATAATGGTTTATTCAACCTGCTCTATTATGAGTCAGGAAAATGATGACATAGTTGCAAGTTTCCTCGATAATCACCCGGATTTCAAACCTGACAGCCTTATTGAGCCTTTTTCTAAATTTGGTATTAATATACATTTCACGGGAACTGACACATATAAAATCACTCTTCTTCCGTCATTGCACAATTGTGACGGTTTTTTTATTGCAAGATTCAAAAAGGATTAATTAATGAATAATACAAATATTGATAACTTTATATTCGATTTCGGTGGTGTTTTATATCAGATTGATACACAGATATCCATTAAAAATATATGTAAGCTCAGCTCGAATCCCTCCATCAGAGAACAAGGGATATATCAGGATTACAGCAATCATAAGCTTTTTAATGATTACGAATGTGGTAAGATTTCTACAGAATTTTTTCTTGAGAAACTCAAAGCAGAATTCAGCCTTAGTGTATCAAATGAAGATCTTATTTCCATCTGGAACGAAACACTCATAGGATTATATGATAATTCAATTGAGATTATCAAAAGATTTAAAAAGTATGGAAAAATTTTCCTATTTAGCAATACCAGTGAAATTCATTACACAAAGTTCTATCCTGAATGCACAGAATTGTTCGGGCTTTTCGATGAATGCTTCTTTTCTTTCAGGATAGGCCTCAGAAAGCCTGACCCTGCATCTTACAACTACATCATTGAAAAGCACTCTCTAATTCCATCAAAAACTTTATTTATTGATGATTTTATTAAAAACATTGATGGAGCAAGAAGGGTTGGGCTAAATGTTTATCATATTAATAGTGTTAATTCCTTGTCAGATTTATTACACAGTGTTGAATCTGATACACAAGCAAAAACAACCCCGAATCCTTAATAATTCTTAACAGTAAAGACAACAGAATTTTAAAAATCTTGAAAACAAAACAATATTATTTCTTAAATTAGGGGTCGGTTTTATTATCCAATACAATGAAGTCAATCTGGGATATACCATTTATTGTAGTAGATGTCGAAACAACTGGCGGAAATCCAATCAATGAAAGGATTATTGATATCGGTTGCGTTACAACTATTGGTGGTGAAATTGTATCAACATACACCTCCTTAGTAAATCCACATCAGTTTATACCTCCTTTCATAAGTAAAATGACAGGTATTTCAAACGAAATGGTCTTCACTGCTCTTGAAGCCGAAGAAGTATTTTATGAACTTCAAAATTATTTCAAGCAGGATTATGCAGTTTTTGTTGCCCATAATGCTCAATTTGATTGGGCTTTTGTTCTGAATACCTTTTTAAGATGTAATCTTGAACCCCCTGAGTTGAAGAGACTTTGCACTCTTAAACTTTCAAGAAGGTTATTAAGAAAGAACTTAAAGAAAAATGTTGGCTCCCTTGCAAATCATTTTAACATCACTGTTAATGGCAGACATCGAGCTTTGGGCGATGCCCTCGCAACTGCTCAGATTCTCATTGAACTACTCGAAATCGCTGAACGAGAGCATAATATCGCCCATATTGATGAACTTCTTAAGTTCCAGAATAAAAAAATCTACAATTACAAAACCCCTTTGAATGTTTTCAAGCGACTCGAAAATCAACTTCAACAATTGCCCGAAACTCCGGGTATTTACTATTTTCTTGATAAATTCAAAAACATATTATATATAGGTAAAGCAAAATCATTAAAAGACAGGGTAAATTCTTATTTCAACAATGAACCATATACATCAAGAAAAATTTCTGAAATGCTCAAGCTTTCCCATTTTCTCGTTTGGGAAGAAACCGGCAGTGAACTTATGGCTTTAATCAAGGAGTCTACGAAAATTAAGGAGCTAAAACCACCATATAATACTTTAGACAAAAGAGATAAGTCATTCCCTTTCATTAAACTTACGTCTGGAGACAAATTTCCCAGAATTGAATTATCATTTGAAGTTGATAATGACTCTTCTGAGTACTTTGGTCCTTTCAGCAGTTCCATTTTCGTCAATGAAATCCTTGAATCTATAAATAAAAAATTTAAATTAATCAAATGCGATAACCCTCTCTCTCCGAATATTGATCACAAAAATTGTTTTTATTATCAGATTGAGAGGTGTGAGGCTCCTTGCTCCGCTATCATATCAGAAGAAGAATACCTTGAAGAAGTAAGCAAAGTAAGATATTTTCTCGGAGGTTTTTCCGATGGAATTGTCAAACAACTCGAACATAAAATGCTCGATTACTCTGATAAATTAGATTTTGAAAAAGCCTCCCTGATTAAAAATCAGATTACGGAATTGAAGAAACTCTTTCAGAAAAAAAATTTGTTTCCGGTTTCGGTCAATAATAATAACATCATTATTTTGCACAAAACAAACTCCATTGATAAATTAGATTGTCTTTTTATCAAATATGGTAAACTTGTTAATCAGATTATCCTGAATAATTCAGATATTCAGGAGGATTTTGTTCATAGTCTGATACACAATATATATTATAATGGTCAAAACGGAAATTTAACTTTAAACAAACAGGAAGCCAATGAGCTTAGAATTATTAACTCATGGGTTTACCGAAATCAGTCAGATTGTGAGTTAATTTATATTAATGGAGACACACCAGATTCAGTTTTCAATCAATTCAGAGAAAAATTTGAACTTTTGACATACATCAAAAATGATGATGTAGAAACTTAACCAAATGATTAATTTGGTTTTACATTTTGCGTTATTGAATTTTTTGTTGAATCCTGCATCTGTTCAAGATTCTTATGTTTGACAGGTTTTTTTGGTTTATTCAGATAGGTATCAACTAATTGACTTGCAATTGGAGCGGCAACAGTAGCTCCAAATCCTGCATTCTCCACCAGAACACAAATAGCAATTTTAGGATTCTCCATTGGAGCAAAACAAACGAACCAGGAATGATCATCTCCATGTGGGTTCTGAGCAGTGCCGGTCTTGCCACAAATAGCTATATCAGGTAACATTGCATGAGTAGCTGTTCCTCCGGGAGTATTTACCACATCATACATGCCCTTTATTACTATATCAAAGACTTTTGGATTTATATTTAACCTTTTGACATCATAATCAATGTTTTTCCATTTTTCACTCAAATCACGCCTAACCGCCCGGACAAGGTGGGGTTGATAAATAACACCCTTGTTGGCTATTGCCGCTGTATATATTGCCATCTGAAGTGGTGTAACAGATATTTCGCCTTGCCCAATACCATAATTTACAATACTTCCCTTTGGGTATTTTCCTTTTCCAAATCTTTTTTCGAGCCATTCGATTGTTGGCATTATTCCCTTGCCTTCTGCAGGCAGATCAATCTTCGAAAGCTCTCCGAAGCCAAACATTTTTCCATACTTGCCAAGTTTTTCAATCCCGATTTTAAGAGCTAAATTATAGAAAAACACATTGCATGACGCCTGTATAGCCTTTCTTACATTTACCGAGCCATGAGAACCATGACAGCCATAACTCCTGTTCCCGTAATTAAAGGAACCACCGCAGAATATTGTTGAATTTTCATTAATAAGTCCCTCGTTAAGTCCGGCTATTGCAACAAGCATTTTCCAAGTTGAACCGGGTGGGTAAGCAGCCTGAAGTGCCCTATTGAATAGTGGCTTATCTTTATCAGCTTCCAATTCGCCGTAAAAATTATTTTTTGTGTTTCCCGCAAATACCCGTAAATCGTAATCCGGTTTACTTACAAGACACAAAACTTCTCCGCTCGATGGTTCAATGGCAACAACAGCTCCTCGCTTGTCGCTCATCAATTCTTCTGCTTTTTCTTGTAAATCTCTATCAACTGATAATTTGATATCGAATCCGTTATTAACGGGTATATCACTCTTTCCTGAATTAAAATCCGATTTCCTGCCCAATCTATCAACTGCTACCCAGCGAACTCCTTTCGTTCCCTTCAAAAAGTTTTCATAAGTAAATTCTATTCCGGTCTGACCTATGACATCACCCATTTTATAATAGCTATATCTTTCAAGCTGGGGTATGCTGATTTCTCGGGTGTAACCAAGTATATGAGACATATTGCCCTTAAATTCATATAGTCTTTTGGTTTCTATTGAGACGTCAATCCCTTGAAGAATATCGCTGAGTTCTTCTATCAATGCAATTTTGCTTGGTTCAACATCCCGCACTATTTTGATCTGGTCAAACTGTGAATACCTTTTATTTTTCAATAGTATATTTATTAGAGATGTTGTGTCCATACCAAGGCAATAAGCAAGTAATTTCAGGTTATATTCTTTAAATTCGTTCGGTGTCAATCTAACAGTATAAGAAGGCTCACCATGAACAAGTAAGTTATTATTTCTGTCGTAGATGTTACCTCTGAAAGGCTCAACAACTTCCTGCTTAAGACTTTGTGTCTCTGTTTCAGATCGGTATTTTCCACCTTTGATCAGTTGCAGATAGCCAAGCCTGATAACAAAAATTGAAAATATAAGCAGTGTCAGACCAAAAAATATATTCTGCCTTATTTTTGAGGCATAATCACCTCTGGTCTTATCCAGATTGTTTATCATTTCTTAGTTCAATTTGATTATTGTTTCGATTGTAATTTACAAATTTTTCAGCAAATGCAATCGCTATAACAGACGTAAATATACCATCTCTATACATAAATTGGGCACTTGTAAAATCTGATATTATCATTAAAAGCATCAGCATAAAACAGCTTAAATATAAAGTTTTTGTAAATTTATCCTCAGTTTTACGGGCTAATTTCTCTAACTTAAATAGATAATATAAATAGAAGAAGAAAATTAGCAGTGATGCTGGTATTCCAAACCTGAATAAAAACCATAGGTATCCGTTATGAATAATATTCGTTTTAATCGTATAAAGACCAAAAGGATCAAAAAAACTAATTTTTTTTCCTAAACCGTTCCCAGCTAATGGATAATTCCAAATACCATCAAATACCTTTTCGTATTCACTGAATCTAATTTGCACAGACTCATCTTTCTGTCCTTTTGTTGTGGATGTCAATCTCTTTTCTGCTACCTTGAGTATCACAACAGTATTTTCCTTAAAAACAAAATAGACGATTCCAAAAATTGCCGCCATTATTACAATTGTGGCAGTTAGAATTTGTATTCTCGATTTTTTGTCAATATAAAACATCATTATCAATATAACTGCAATCAATATAACCCAGAAAGTCCTTGAAAACGAAACGAGCAAAGCTCCAAACGAAAGGACTGTAAATATTAACAAAAGAGTCTTCAGAATTGGTTTCTTAGTATATAATGTGAATACCATCCCAAATATAGTTGCCGCTGTGAATAAAGTCTGATTGATTCTTAAGGAACGCTCGAGTTCAAATGCATAAACTGCCATACTTATTGCACGCTGATTGTATGCATAGAATTGATTGAAAACGCAATAAAGAACTGCAATTGAAAAACAACTTAAAAAAGTTATTATTTCTTTCTTTTCTCGTATATGATACCTGATTGGAAAATAGTAAAGAATCATTGCATAAGAACCAAATTCTCTAACCCAATCAAGAAAAGTGACTTCGTTAATAATTGCAATTACTGCATTAAATGGTGCAAACAGAAAGAATATTAATAATGCCTTATCGGCGGAATTCCTGAAAAGCCTTACCTTTTTTACTCCGATGACCCATATTAACCAGAAAAAAAGTCCACCCAGCAGAAAAATCCCCGTGATTACATCATAAGCAGATACTCCCGGTTTTGTCTCAACGAAATAAGTGCCTGAAAAAACAGCTACAAAGTATAACCAGAATTTCGGATGTTTAATGAAAGCATAAATTAATAAAATACCAACTATCCCAGCCAAAACAATCAGACCATATTCCTGATCAATACCCGCCCAAATTGCAGCAGCAGTTAAAAGAGTAAGAATAGAGACAGACCCCACTGTGATCTTTTCCCGAAAATCCCTGAGTTCTATTTTAAAAGCTCCGTTCAAACCCGTTTTTAATTATTGTTTTCGGAATTGATTTTTTTGACTTGTTTGCTAAAACTTTTATAAGAGTTAAAAATCAAAGTAAAAATCACAGATAATAAAAACAAACCCACTGCTGAGCCTAATATTATTAGTGATCTTTTTGGCTTTATTTTTTTATCCGGAGGTATTGCCTTGTCAACAATAAAGAGGGATTGAGTCTGCCGTATTTCGTTTAATCTGGCTTCCTCAAGCATAGGAATAAGAAAAGCTTTAACCTTGTTCATTGTTTCGAATTCTGCATAAAGCCTCATAAATTCAATTCCAACTTCAGCTGCTTTGTTCAAAGCAAAATTTCCTCCAAATCCGGGCTGATTTTGTGCGTTTGAAAGTTGTGTTTTTAGTTGGTTAATTACACCGGCTTGCATCACCGTGTATGGATCATCTTTTCCATATTTATTGGTTAATAAATCCAGAATGATTTCTTGTTTCATCAATTCAGCCTTCAAATCAATCAAAGCTGTTGATAGAGCTTTTGCCTGATCTTGTGGTGAAAAAATTAATTTAGACTGGGAATATATTCTTATTGAGTCCGAAATTCTTGATATATTTTCCTCTGTTGCATTTATCCTTTTCTGTAAATATTCTCTGTTGACCCTTGATTCCAGATTGAATAAGTTCTGAGCTAATCCATTGGCAATCTGAACATAGTCATTTGCCATCATTGCTGCTACTTTTGGGTCTTTGTCTGTTATAGTTATTGTATAATTTCCTTCTTTTTCAGCTTCAATTTCTAAATTTTCCTCGAAAGCCTTTCTTACATCAACCATCCTTCCCGATTCAATTTCGTATCTCTCCATTAATTTATATTTTTTTATAATACTATCCTTGACGGTTCTTGAATCTAGGATCACAAGCAAACTATATGCTCCTTCTCCTTTACCGCCTAATTTTGTAAGTCCAATATCTTTGAGGGTTGAAGACAGATTATTCATCATTCCTTCAAAACCCAGACTTGTGCTTTTTGGAGGAACAACGTTTGCTGTTGCACTATACCAGTTAGGCAGTATAAAAGCAATGACTGTGGCAACTAATGTTCCAATCAGTGTAAATAATAAAATAAACCATTTATACCTTATTATTAATGCAACAAGGAGGATACCTTCCGATGTTTTTTCAATATTTTCTTTTTCGTTATTCACAGGAATAATTTGTTCACTCATATTTTAATCCGAAGAATTTATTTTCATTAAAATAATCAAAAAATACAAATTTAATACTTATTTGAATAATCATTATTCAATATCGAATAATTCTATTTGTTTCAAAAAGTATTTAAATTGTATTATTTTACGATCAATAAATTCAGAATATATTGATTTGTTAAAAAATTAGAATTGATTTAATACACGAACATCATTTTCATAAAGCAATCGTATATCATCTATGCCTGTCTTGAGCATTGTAACCCGCTCAATTCCAAAACCAAAAGCATATCCTGTATATTCTTCGGGGTCTATTCCTCCAGCTTTCAAAACATTGGGATGAACCATACCGCAACCTGCTATTTCGAGCCAGCCCGAATATTTACAAACACGACAGCCCTTACCTTTGCAAAGGAAACATGTTATGTCGAGTTCTGCACTTGGCTCAGTAAACGGAAAGAAAGAGGGACGATATCTGAATTTTGATTCCTCGCCGTACATTTTCTTTGCAAAGGCTATCAAAGTACCCTTTAATTCTGCAAAGGTTACCGTTTTATTAATGTATAAACCTTCGATTTGATGAAATTCAGCCAGTGAACGGGCACTTATAGCTTCATTTCTATAAACTCTGCCCGGCATAATGCATCGGATAGGAGGTTTCTGACTTTTCATAACTCTTATCTGAACAGGCGATGTATGAGTTCTGAGCAGCAAATTCCCCTCGCCTTCTATGAAGAATGTGTCCTGCATATCTCTTGCAGGATGGTCGGGTGGAAAATTCAAAGCGTCAAAATTATAATATGTATCTTCGATGTCCGGTCCCTCGGCTACTTCAAATCCCATAGAAACAAAGATTTCGACCATTTTTGTCAATGTCTGATTTATCGGGTGAAATGTCCCTTTAAAATTTCTCCTGCCGGGCAAAGTGAGGTCTAAATCAGTTGTAGTTTCTTTCTGTTTATCAAACCTTTCCCTAAGATTTTGATATTCAGTTTCGGCAAATGATTTTAACTGATTCAACAATTTGCCTGTTTCAGGTTTAAGTTCTTTTGGAACATCTTTGAGTTTTTCGAACAAAGACTGAACTGTTCCTTTTTTTACCAGATGAATCAATTTGAATGCTTCAAGTTTATCGAGGCTATCAATATTGGATAATTCCTCCTTTATTGAAGCCTCGAGTTTTTTGATTTCTTCCTGCATTTTTAATAGGTGATTGAATTATATTAATTTTTAGCCTGTTCAACTATTAACTTGAAAACCTCGGGCTTATTCATAGCAAAATAGGCTAAGAGTTTTCTGTTAATATTAATATTTTTTTCTTTCAGCAGGTGCATCAGCCTGGAGTAAGTAGTTCCATTCAATCTTGCGGCAGCATTAATTCTGACAATCCAGAGCGAGCGGAATGTTCTTTTCTTGGCTCTTCGGTCACGATAAGCATATTGCAAGCCTTTTTCGATGTGATGTTTGGCTATTGTCCAGACATTTTTTCTTCTGCCCCAATAACCTTTAGCAAGTTTAAGGAAATTCTTCTTTTTCCTATGCGATGCTACTTTATTTCTTGATCTTGGCATATAAACCCCTTAATTTAATATAAAAAAATTGCTCAGGGAGAGCTTCGCTTGAACCCCTTCTGCAGAAATTAAAATTATGCTAATGCAATCAACTTTTTGATTCTTGGTTCATCAACTGGATGAACAAGGGCTGATTGCCTTAGGTTTCTTTTCGTTTTTCGGCTTTTCTTAGTCAATATATGATTCTTGAAAGCCTTTTCTCTTTTTATTCTTCCCGTTCCGGTCAGCTTAAATCTTTTCTTAGCTGAGCCTTTCGTTTTCATCTTTGGCATTTCACTAAAAATTTATTTTTGAAAAAAATAGAACTACAAAGATAAGAAAATTTTTATTTTCACAAAAAATAATTATAATAAAAAATCCGACTCTGATTAAGAGCCGGATTAAAATATTTTATTTACATATTTTTATAGAACTTAGTTATGATAAGCAAGTGGATCTGGAGACGAATCCCTATCACCGGAAACTGTTCCTCTGTTTGTTATTCGTCCACCTGTTGCAAGAAGAATTCCAGCAACATGCGGGGCTGCCATTGATGTTCCACTCATAGTAGCATATCTGTTGCCTTTGTAGGTAGAATATACGCTAACTCCAGGTGCACAATAATCAATTGGAGGATTACCATAATTCGAAAATGAAGCAAAATAACCACTGCTGTTATGTGCTGATACTGTATAAATTCCAGTTCCATTTACTCTTGCTGGTGAATAGTTACCTGCGTTAGCCGATGAGTTCCCGGCTGCAATTGCGATATATAGTCCATAAGAAGCACAATTGTTAACTGCATTGTCAAGAGTAGTGGAAGCTGAACCGCCCAAACTCATATTAACAACATCTCCTCTGGAACCATACCTTGCAACATAATTCAAGCCTGATATAATCTGTGAATATGTCCCGCTGCCATAACGATTTAAAACCTTAACTGCAACAACACCTGCCCCGGCAGCAACTCCTACTACTCCTATAGTATTATTTTTTGCTGCAATTGTTCCGGCAACGTGAGTACCATGACCATGTAAATCATTTGCTGTTCTGGCATCTTCCCCGCTTGTTACAAATGTTGTGCAACGACTTGTAACAACATTTAAATCCGAATGAGTTAGATAAACTCCAGTATCAAGAATCCATGCTACATTGGAAATAGTTGAGGAATTAATGAAACCACCAACATAGCTAATTCCCCATGGTGTGGTCTGAGTCTGGGTTTGATCTTTTTTCATATCAACATTTTCAATCATGTCCTCAGGCAATTTTACTTCCTGATCAGGCTCAACATAGCTTACTCTCGGATCTGAAGCAAGTTTATTGGCTTGCTCAAGACTCATTTTTGCGGCAAATCCGTTTAAAACTTTATCATAAACGAAAATTAAAGCCTCTGACGGTATCCCATTGGAAGATAGAATCATTCTGGCATTTACGTCAGGCGAAATATATGATAATGAGTTTGCATCCTTGCTGTCGTTCAATACAATAATGTATTGGTCATTAAATCCGGGTTTTGTGAGTTCTGTTTTTGTTGTACTGCTGGATGGACTGTTGCTGTTATCAACATTACAACTGACCATTACCAGTAATAAAGTTGCAACAAAAACCGAAATTGTTACACTTCTCAAATTCATTTTTAACCTCCAATAAATATTACGAAAAGCAAATATAAATTTTTTTTTATTAAAAACAAAGTTCCAAATTAATCCATATTAAAACTTTTTATTTGTAACTTAATTTCAAAAAAGGAAACTCGAATAAATAATATCGGCAATAATTAAAAAAAGATAAGGATTTATTTAGTCATTCTTATAAATTCTTTGTATTTTTCTAACAGGATTGGCAAAGACTCCCCTGAAGGTACAGCAATTCTGTAATCTACATAGTTAGAGAGTTTTGTTAAATTTGTATTGACTTCAACAAGTGTAGCCCCGTTTCTTTTGGCTATAAAAGGAAGGTTTGCAGATGGATAGACTTCGGCTGAAGTCCCGACACTGAAGAAAACATCACAATTAGCAGATTCATCTTCGGCTTTAACTAACGCATCGAAAGGCAGCATTTCCCCAAACCAAACGACTGAGGGTCTGATCAGCCCTCCACAGTGCTCGCATTTCGGAATTTCACCATTCGGAAGAGCAGTCTCACCATAGAAAGGCTTTTTACAATTGAAGCAATGATTTTCAATTATGTTGCCATGCAATTCTATAGGATTGGACGAGCCTGCAGTTTGATGCAATCTATCAACATTTTGAGTAATCAATACAAAATGATTAAACAGCTTTTCCATTTCTGCTATTGCATAATGTCCGGGATTCGGTTTTACATGTTTTACGATTTCAACTCTATACTGATACCAACTCCATACTCTTTGCGGATTTGACATAAAACCATCAATACTTGCAAGTTCCATTGGATTGAATTCAGCCCATAACCCATCAGGGTCTCTGAAGGTTTTCACACCACTTTCAGCAGATACGCCCGCTCCCGTCAAAACAACAATACTATTTGCCTTCGACAGCTTCTCAAGAAGTGTATATGGTATTTCAATCATTTTGATTGGAATTTTTTATGAAAGAAGATTTATACTTCCATTTCTTTGGTAAATTTACCATCTTTCATAACGATAACATCGTCGAAATAGACTGTTGGTTTCTTAACCAACCCATCAAGATGACTCTTAACATTAATCTTACCACCCATTGAAACATTGTTACCGAAGGCAATATGAATTGTGCCCAGAACCTTTTCATCTTCAAGAATCTGACCGCAAAGTTTTGCTTTATAGTTTGTTCCTATGCCAAATTCAGCAACAGCATTGGCGTCTTTTCCGGCTTTATTGAGTATTTCTTCAAGTTGGCTGGCTTCCTTGCCCCCCTCAATTTTATGTATATAACCATTCTTAACCTCAACTTTTATTGGGGTTTTGAGAAGTCCTATTCCGGCAAAAGATCCGTCAAATACTATCATTCCGTTTGATTTTTTCTCCCAGGGAGCAGTATAGACTTCTCCTGAGGGTAAATTTCCACTCTCTCCTATTTTTCTAAGAACACCTGTGCTTGGTATTATTCTTCTTCCCTTAATATTCATTATAAAATCTGTCCCGGCTTTTGTAGTAACCCTAACATAACTAACCCTTTTCATTCTTTCGAAAACCATTTCGGTCAATTCGACAATTTTATCGGGATTCGCTCCAAAGCATCTTTCAATTGTTTCCAAAGTGATTCCGGGCATCGTTCCGATTCTGACTCCTTTGCTGGAGGCTTCTCTTCTGGCATCTGTATGTGTAAGTGAGCGATAAGTTGGACAAACCACAACATCCACATTTTTCATAAGGTCGGCTATTTGTTCGGGGGGTTCCTGTCCATTGATTTCTCTTGCTTTCATTTCTACATATAGAGCTTCATTAGTAATTTTTTTCCCAACTTCAAAAAAAACCCTTCCGATATCGCTTAAATACTCATCAGTTAACACCAAAAAAATCTCTTCATTTGATAGACCCATAAAGTTCTCTAATGCTACTTGCACGGATTTCTCAAGTTTTGAAGTTTGTGCCATAATTTATCCTTCATGTTAATTCCATAATAATTGGTTCTTTCCAAACCAACTTAAATTTATAAAAAGGTTGAATTAGTTATAATGTTAAACTAAAAGAATACTTTTGTGTTTAGTTACAAATGTAAATTAACAATTAATTAAATAAAACTCAATTCTTTTTTTCTCCTAATGAATTTATTCTCTGCTCGCATCTGATTATTTAATTACATAGAAAAAATGACGATATTTTTTCTTGTTAGTGAAATTTGAGTATAAAAATTGATTAAACTGCAATCAATAGCAAATATATTATTAATATTTATATTCTTGATTTTGACGATTACTTTCAATGTAAAAGCAGAATCAATAATTACATCTGATTTTGGCAGAGATAGTATGATAATTCTGATTTCTCTAATTTTTCTAACAATTTTGAATATTTTAATTTTCATTCTGCGAAGAAGGTTCATTTTAAAAGAAAGAAAAAGATATCAGGAGCAAATAAATAAAGAAAAATGGGAGAAGGCTTATATCAACGAAATGAATCAGGAACTCGAGAATTCACGCCTTCAACTTCAGGAAATCAACGAACGCCTTCAAAATGAAATTTCGGCAAGATTAGCAACCGAAGTATCTCTTAGCGAAAGCTTGGGAACATTTTTCACTATTCTTCATTCTTCCCCTTTTGCTATAGTATTAATAATGTTCCCCGAAGGTAATGTTATCGAATCCAACTCAAATTTTTTCAAAATGTTCGGGCTCGAAAAATCCGATGTTCCCTCTGACGCCCTTATACAAAACCTACCCATCTGGAAAAATTCATCCGACTTTTCGATTATTCAGTATAAAATTGGCGAAAAATCCCATATCAGAGAATACGAACTCGTTATGCAAAAGAAAAATTCTGAGGAGGTTAATGCTGTCATTACCGCTAAAACTATTGATCTTTATGGTAAAAAATGCCTCGTTACTATCTTTCAGGACGTTACAGAAAAGAAAAAAGAAGCTGAACTACTCAGAAAAACTAAAGAAGCAGCAGACGAAGCCAGCAGACTCAAAGGGGAATTTCTTGCTAATATGTCCCACGAAATCCGAACCCCTATGAACTCTATTCTTGGTTTCAGTGAATTACTGCTGACAAGAATCAAAGATGAAACAAACCGTGAATACGTTAAAACAATCTTAACAAGCGGTAGAAATTTACTCACTTTACTTAATGATATTCTTGATTTATCAAAAATCGAAGCTGGAAAACTTGAATTGCAATATAACCCTGCTAACTTCAAAGACCTCCTCAAGGACGTCAAACAAATTTTCATCATAAAAGCAAATGAAAAAAAATTAGAATTAGATTACAATCTCGACCCCGCTGTTCCTGATTATCTAATCATCGACGACACAAGATTAAGGCAAATCTTATTGAATCTGGTTGGTAATGCAATTAAATTTACGAAAAACGGCTTTGTTCATATAAATGCCTACACCAGAAAAATATCCGAAAAAAGTCTTGATTTAATTATTGAAGTTATTGATACAGGTATTGGAATTCCCAAAGAACAAATGAATGTTATCTTTGAAGCATTCAGACAACAAGACGGGCAATCCCAGAAAGTCTATGGCGGAACAGGTCTTGGTCTGACAATAACAAGACGCCTTGTCGAGATGATGAATGGCTATATAACTCTGGAAAGCGAGGTTAACAAGGGCAGCACTTTCAGAATTTTCCTGCCAGATATTAAGATTCCAGATAAAACTGACATTGAGATAAGAGATGATATTGTCCCATTGGAAACATTTGATGTCGAATTTCAGGGTTCAACTGTTCTGATTGTTGACGATACGGACGTTAACCGCCAACTAATCATCGAAATTCTTAAAAATCATAATCTGAAACTTATTCAGGCTAATAACGGTAAGTATGCCGTTGAATTTGCTAACCAATATAAACCGGCTATCGTTTTTATGGACATAAAAATGCCTGTTATGGACGGATACGAAGCTACCCGGATTATTAAGGAAAATCCTGACACCAATGCCATTCCTGTTATTGCCCTGACAGCTTCCACTATGAAATCCGACGAAGATAAAATTCAACAAATCGGTTTCAATGGTTTCATTCGAAAACCTCTCGAAAGAAAAGACCTTTTTGATGCTTTGCTGAAATACCTTCCTCACAAAAAGTCAAATGAGCAAATTTTACCTGATGCTTCCTCAAATATTGCTGAAAATAACAATAAATCCGATAATGCAATTGAATTTGAGGAACAGAATTTAAATGAAGAATTGATTGAAAGAATCACAGGTGAGTTGCTTGAAACCTGCAATAAATTAAAAAAATCTATGATGATTGGAGCTATTAGGAAATTTGCTGTCGAAATTAAAACTATTGGTGAGGAACATAGAATAAACTCCCTTAAAAATTACGGAGAACAACTATGTGGATTTACCGACAGATTAGCTCTTGATAAGATTATTAACTCTCTTGATGAATATTCTCAAATTGCAGAAAAACTTTCTACGAGAAGTTAAATCATAAATCGTGAATTACATATTTCACAACGCCTTGAATCTGGAACTCTATATAATCCTCTATTTTTCTGGTAACGAATTTTTTATTAGCCGAAACAAGTAATACCTCCCCATCTTTCTCAACGTAGGTTTTAACTGTCAGCTCTCCATTTAAAGATGCGATTACAATTTTTCCTGAACTTGGTTTTTCGCTTCTATCAACCACCAGAATATCTCCGTCAAAAATATTTTTCCCTATCATACTTTCGCCTGTAACCCTGACAAGATATGTGTTTTCTGGATGTGGTGCAAGCATTCTGCTCAAATCAAGTTCAGATTTCTCGGATTTTGAATGTTTTTTAATTTTGGGATGAGTTTTGGCAGTCACCAGCTCACTTTCGAATTCAAACCTCAATTGACGGCTAATATCAACTACCTTCCTTGCCTTCATCTCTAATTAACCGATTATAAAGGATGTATAACTTTTCTGACAACACCAATTAATTGATGACTGATATATTCTTGCCGCATTAATGGAATGAATGACAGATTCGCTGAAATTAAATACTTCTCATTGTCAATTTCCCTGTATATTTTGACAGTCATCTCTCCATTTACTGAAACCAAGACATATTTTTCATCACTTGGTTCAATACCTTTATCAACAATGAGGATATCACCATTTCTTATTTCAGCCCCTCTCCCAAAATCCCCTGTTACTTTTGCAAATAGTGTGGTTGCTGGATGCTCAATCAGAAATTCATTCAAATCAACGACCTTATCAACGTCCGGCTCGATTACATCAGGATATCCTGCCGGAACTGACATAGTAAAGAGCGGAACCTCTGTGCCGGCTCTTGAACACATATCCAATAGCTGAACATTATTCATAAAATCTCCAAAAAAAAATTAAGAACCCCCCGAAAGCGTTAATAAAATTAAAATTAATTGATGAATTATCCTAATTATTTTTTTGATAAAATCAACTTTATAGAAATGCAACAAGAATAATAACATCTATGCACAATAGTTGTATTTTTTATTATTAGAAACAGAGTAATAATTAGTATCTTATCATTAATGAAATAAGATATAATATTAATTCCGGAATGATAAATAAAATTAAAAAATTAATAAAGCATCTCCGTAGGCATAAAATCTATATTCCTGCTTCATTGCCCTCTTGTATGCCTTAAATAAATTTTCCTTACCTGCAAAAGCTGCTGAAAGTAGCAATGAAGGAGATGCAGGTGGATGAAAATTGGTAACAAGATTATTAACAATTTTGAATTCATAAGGGGGATAAATAAATTTATCAGTCCATCCCTTATTTGGTTTAACAGTCCCGGATGTTAAGACTGATGATTCAAGTGCACGCACAACACTTGCCCCGAAAGCAAAGACTTTCTTTTTGGATTTCAAAGATTTATTTATCGTCTCGGCAGCCTCTCTCGAAATGTAAAAGTATTCAGAATACATTCTATGCTTGGTCAAATCCTCTACTTCAATTTTTTCAAAAATTCCCTGACCTATATTTAGTAAAATTTTTGCAATTCTAACCCCCTTGTTTTCAATTGCTTTTAATAGTTCAGAGGTAAGGTGCAATCCGGCAGTGGGTGGTGCTATTGAAGCAAGGCATTCGTCGTTGGCAAAAACGCACTGATACGATTCCTTATCTTCTTCGGTGGGGTCTCTTTTAATATAGTCTGGCAAGGGCATCTCTCCAATTCGCTCAATAACATCAAACAAATTCCCATCATAGCTGAACCTTACAGTTCGTCCGCGTGAAGTTGTGTTATCAATTACTTCACAGTAAAATCTATTATTATCAAAATATATCTTATTGCCGATTCTGACCTTTCTTGCCGGCTCAACCAGAACATCCCATATCCTTTCCGGTGCTTTCAGCTCCCTCAGTAGCATTACTTCTATCTTGGCGTTTGTTTTTTCCTTCTTACCATATAACCTTGCAGGAAAAACTTTTGTCTCGTTTAAAACGATACAATCTCCCTTGTGCATATAAGAGATAATATCCCTGAATATTTTCTCTTCTAAATCACCTGTTTCTCTGTTTAAGACCATCAATCGGGCTGAATCTCTTGGTTCTGCAGGATATTTTGCAACCACGTTTTTTTGCATTGAGTACTTAAATTCAGAAAGTTTCATTATTTGACCTATATTAAAAAATAACAGAATCTTTAGTAAAAATTGACAATTTATTATGTGTAATATACAATATTGAAATAGGGTTCGTCAAGTATTTTTTTTATATGATTAAAATTTTTTAAACTTTTGTTGCATTTAATATGATCTCATTCATCCTCGAGACAAATTCAGCAGGTTCATACAGATATCCTTCCATTAGTAAGGCTCCTTCAAAGAGCTGCAATACAGTTATCCTGACTATTTCATCGCTTTCATCAGCTATAATTCTCTTCGCTAAATTCTTTATTATCGGATGGGACATTTTTACTTCAAGTATCCTCTTTGGTGCCTTGAACTCTTTATCCATATATTGCATCATTTTTTCAAGCTGTTTGTCCATCCCCGATTTACCAACAACAAGAGTAACAGGGGATTCAACAAGCCTGTAGGATTCCCTTACATCCTCAACCCTGTCACCAAGAATCCTTTTAAAAACATCCAGTAACCTTTTACTAAGTTCAGGGCTAAGAGCATCTGGAGTATTCGTAACGCTTTCATCAAATTTAATGTCACTTTTATCTGCTGAAACTATTTTTTTCTTATCATACTCCCCTATTTGAGGAATCGTAAAAACATCAACAGGATCGGTCAGGTATAAAACTTCATAATCATTTTTAAGGAAATATTCAATATTCGGATTTTTCTGAATGGCTTCTCTTGAATTGCCTATGACATAATAAATTTCTTTTTGATTCTCTTTCATTCTCGAAACGTAATCCTTCAAAGATATTAGTTCATCTTTGTCTGTTTTTGAGGTTTCGAACAACATCAAATCAATAATTTTTTCCCTATTGCTAAAATCTGTATTTAATCCAAGTTTAAAGATTGAGCCAAAATTTCTGAAAAACTTTAAATATTTCTCTTTATCATTATTGAACCAGTCCTCAAGAAATGATAATATCTTTGAAGTTAGAATATTATTAATCTTTGCCATCACCGGGGAATATTGAGTCACTTCCCTCGATATATTTAATGGCAAATCTTCAGTATCAACAACACCTTTAACAAATTTAAGATAGTCGAGCAATAGTTCTTTGCAGTCGTCTTGAATAAATATTTTTTTTGAGTAAAGCAAAAGAGATTTCTCATTGAAATCCCTTAGTAAAAAATGTGGAGCTGACTGTGGAATGAATAGTAATGCTTTGAAATTCAAAATCCCTTCGAGTGAAAGATGCAGATGTCCCAGAGGTGCTTCAAAATCATTGCTAATAAATTTATAAAATTCATTTAGTTCTTCTTCCTTTATATCTTCCTTCCTTCTATGCCATAACGCAGTAACAGTATTAACCCTTTCGCCATTGACATAAATTGGAAAGTCAACAAAATTTGAATACTTGTTCAGGATTGATTTAACTTTGTTTTCATCGCAGAATTGTTTGTGTTCATCTTTTAACTTAAAATAAATTTTAGTGCCACGATTTGATTTTTCAATTTCCTCAATTGTAAAAAAACCGTCCCCTTTGGATTTCCAGCGGTAAGCTTTTGAATCTTTTTCAATACCCCTTGTATCGATAGTTACTTCTTCAGTAACCATAAAAACTGAGTAGAAACCAACCCCGAACTGACCGATTAGATTTGCATCTAAGGTATTTTTTTCCTCTTTCAATTTTTGAAAGAATTGCAGAGTTCCAGAACTTGCAACAGTTCCAATTTGCTCAATCAATTCTTCTTTTGTCATTCCAATGCCCGAGTCCTCAATTGCAATACTTTGTTCATCTTTGTTTAAGCTGATAGTAATTTTGAGTTCGGTTTCTGGTTCAAGAATATTATTGTCGGTTAGTCTTCGGAATCTTACTTTATTGAGAGCGTCGGATGAATTTGAAACCAGCTCTCTTAAAAATACCTCCGGATGTGTATATAGGCTATGGATAATCAAATTCAAGAGCTGTTTCATTTCTGCTTTAAATTCATAAGCCTGAATCTTCTGGTTTTGATTAAACTCCATAACTACTTATAAAATATACTTACATACGATTTCATCTAATTAGAAAACTTTTGACGTTATCCATTTTTATTTATTGAAAACACAATTATTTTTCTAAATTTGAGTTTTTGAAACATATCTTTTTTTCATTATTTGGAGTTTTTATGAAAAGAATATTTTTTATTATTCTATTGCTGATAGCTATTCCTGTCCTCGCTGATGATGAATTACTGATGACTAAAGGTTTTCTTAAAGTCGGTCCTTTCATTACTGGAAAGGGGGGAGTTAATACCATAGATCCACCTCAGGGCATCAAAAATGGTTTTGCAGTTGTTCCTTTACCCGATTTTGGAGTTACTATTCTTATTCCTTTCACACCCAATGGTCAAACTGGAGCTGTATTGGATTTAGCTTATTCCAGCTATGCCTATCAGCTGAAAATATATGCCAACGAAGATGTAAACTGGGTCGAAAGATTTAGTTATTTTACCATTGGTCCATCTTTTTATTTCTCTGGTTTCACTGCAGGATTAAATATCGGATTCCCTATGGGTGGTCAAATCTCCGAAAGCAAAAATTCACCACAGCAGGATATCAAATCAGATGATATGGCTACCCTTCTTGAACTCAAAATTGGAGCCTTGTTGGAGCTTGTTAATACCTCTGCCGGTAGCCTGAATTTTATCATTCAGGGTGGATATGTCCTATCCGGTTTATATAACTCTGAGGCATTAAAGTTTAATCCACAGCCAGCCCAGCTTTCCCTTGGTTTAAATTTCCTTTTCAATACAGTAAATATTCACGATGAGGATTATTAATTTAAATGTTAATATTATTAAATTCAAATACTTCTATTTCAACCTGAAATGAATCATAAATTAAAAATTAATATCCTTTATGCCATTGTTTTTACAGTTGCTTTCTTTCATTATCAATCTTTTGCTCAGGATACTTTAAGGCATCAATCAAAGCAACAAATAAAGCTGCCCTTACAATTACTTCAGGAAGATATTGATGGAATTCTCGATAACCCCGATTTTGCAAATGCTCTAATCGGGGTTTCCGTCTTTTCAATCGAAACAGGTGAATTTCTTTACCGAAAGAATGATTCTAAAAACTTTATACCTGCTTCTACATTGAAATTGTTCACCACAGCCGCTGCTCTCGAATATCTCGGTCCCGATTTTCAATATACAACAAGTCTTTATCTCGATGGTAAAGTTCAAAGCAATAATGAATTTGTCGGAAATCTAATTTTTCGTGCATCCGGAGACCCAACTTTCTCCGAATACTTCTACGAAAACCCGATGACCGTGATGGATTTCTTTGTAAATAAACTTGACTCTCTCGGAATTAAGTCAATTAAAGGAAATCTGATTGCCGACAACAGATATTTCGATAATAATTATTACTGCTCTGGCTGGGCTATTGATGATATTGTCTATCCATATTCAGCTCAAATTGATGCCCTATCCTTCAATGATAATAAAATTGACATCATTGTTAAGCCTTCAAAAAAAACAAACACATTATCAATTGTTAATACTAATCCCCCCACAAATTATGTTAAAATCATCAACAATGTTCTGACTGTCTCAAATCGTGAATCAATAATATATCCGAGAAAAGACTTTGCCTCCAATAATATTGAACTATTTGGATCTATCAAATACGATTCCTTGTTCAAACATCAGAAAAGTATTTCTGTTTCAATACATAACCCGGCAATATTCTTCCTTTCATTCATCAAGCAGGGTCTCGAAGACAGAAATATCAGGTTCAAAGGAGCTTTGTTAAACATTGATGATATATACCCTGATTTCACCTTCAATGAGCTCAAACCATTTTGCAGCTTTCAATCTCCCCCACTTAGCCGGATTATCAATGTTGTTAATTCATTTAGCAATAATTTAGTCTCCGAGGCTTTATTAAAAACTATAGGCAAGGAGGTAACGGGAATTGGCTCAACCGAATCTGGACTGGATTGCATAAAAAAGTTTTTATCAAAATTGGGAATCCCCCCCGAAAAAATTTCCATTGCAGATGGTTCCGGATTATCAAGGATGAATATGATTGCCCCAAAATACCTGATACAATTACTTTCCTATATGTATAATTCAAAACATAAAGATGTTTTTATTAATTCTTTAGCTGTTCCCGGTAAACCCGGAACCTTGCAAAAAAGGATGACTAAATCTCTTGCCGAGACCAATGTTTATGCTAAATCGGGGTCTCTTCAATCAAATTCTTCATTATGTGGTTATGTCCGCAGCAAAGATAATCAGCTACTCGCTTATGCCATAATGATTATGAACCATACTGTCCCGGAAACATTGGCTCATAACCTTCAGGATTTAATATGTATGCGGCTGGCTGCTTTCTCAAATAAATAATAAAACTTCTGCTTTACTCAACTTCCTCATACATATATATGATATATACCATCTTTCTAATAACTTCTCTTGATTTTTCAATAACAAATGAATCTATTTAAGTGTTTCCGGATATTTCATTGTATTTGGTATCAATATCAATTGTTTTATAAACCCAATAATTACTAACCTTTAGTGAAAAAAATTTGATTATTTCTGGTGGTTTATATATTGAAGCGTTATCCTGACAGCTTAAAAATAATGAAAGTGAAAAAAACAAGCATGATTGATTTGGCATTCATTTTTGTTCTAACCCACTCCTTATAAATAAAAAATAAAAATAGTTAAAAAATTATTAAATTTCTATCTTTTGATACTAATTTTTTTAAATATTAAGTTAGATTTCAATTTATGCTACAGATAAATCTCGAATC
Source organism: uncultured Hyphomicrobiales bacterium (assembly GCA_964473465.1). Lineage (GTDB taxonomy): Bacteria > Bacteroidota > Ignavibacteria > Kapaibacteriales > UBA2268 > CALHRB01. The sequence continues at coordinate 333,132 of CAYYPE010000001.1, read as the reverse complement.
ATTAATAGATTTTAGTGCAAAATTAAATGAAATTAATGACGAAAAGCTTATCCTGAATTCAGCCTTGCTTGCAATGATGGGTAAATTAAAAATTATTAAGGGGTGCGTTTTTGAATTGAATGACACAAATGAATATGTTACCTCAATCCAAAAGGGTTATAATCCTTACGCTGAAAATCTACACTTTGATTATAACCAGATTACAAATGATTCTCAAATATCAAAAAAACACCTAAAAAAAATTGGCTATCAATTTTGTATTCCCGTCAATTACAACGAAAGAACATTTGCATATATTTGTCTCGACAAAAAAATTGACGGGAAAAGAATTGCGAAAGTCGAAAAATTCTATTGCAAATTGATTTCTAACATCACTGCTATTGCAATACAGAACATTAAGCAGTATAAAGAAATCATTGCCGCTAACAAACAACTTGAATTACGCAATCAATTGCTTGACACCTTGTTCGAAATGAGCAAGGATTTCAATTTGATTCTGTCCAAAAACGAAATTGTCAAAATTCTCTCTTTCAGATTAATGGGACAGTTGCTCGTTTCAAGATTTGCAATTATTCTTTTTGACTCCAACGATAAATTTGAATTTATAAATAATCGGCTCGATTTAAAAATAAATACTCATTTAATAAAATCTATTAATAATATCAATTCCACTATTCTAACTTCAAAAGCCAATTTGAGTAAATCGCTTTTTGATAAATTAACAAACTCTGAGGTTTCTGTCATCTCACCGATGATGGTTCAAGGAAACCTCAAAGGAATTTTATTAGTTGGAAAAAAATTAAATAACGAAGAATATTCACAGGAAAATTTAGACTTTATTGAATCACTCGGAAATTTAGCCATTCTTGCAATAGAAAATGCACGTCTCTTCAACGAGGAAATTGAAAAGAAAAGACTACAGAGCGAACTCAATCTTGCTTATGAAATTCAAACAAATCTGTTTCCAAGAGAGATTCCCGAACATCAGGACTACGAACTCGTTGGTTTTTCAATTCCCTCAAGGCATGTTGGAGGTGATTATTACGATTTTATACAAATTCAGGATTCAAAAATTCTTGTTGCTATTGCCGATATATCAGGCAAGGGAATCCCAGCTGCTCTTCTTATGTCCAATTTACAGGCTTCTTTGAGAACTTTAGCTCCTATGAAACTCGACCTGAAACAATTGCTGAAAAGACTTAATAAAGTGATTTATGATAATACAACTGCAGACAAATTTGTTACTTTTTTCTGTGGTATTCTGGATTTAAACAAACACACTTTTGAGTATGTTAACGCAGGCCATAACCCTCCCTATTATTATAATAAGTCTGGAATTAAAAAGGAGCTTACCGAAGGAGGGATAATTTTAGGCATTTTTGAGGATTATGATAATTATTCAATCGGGCATCTTGATTTACACCCGGGCGATGGAGTTTTTCTCTATACTGATGGAATCACCGAAGCCCGAAATGAAAAAGATGAAGAATTTTCTGAAAATAATTTGAAAAAAATCGTTCTAAATTTTTCCAATTCATCAGCAAAGAAATTAAAAAATATGGTTATTGAAGACTTAAAAAGATTTCAGGGTAATGCTCCTCAATCTGACGATGTTACTCTTGCTATCATCAAAAGAAAAGCTGTTTCTAAAAATATTCTTAATGATTAGACTGATAAATTAAATGAAAATTCAGAAGGTAATATTACTTTTTGTTTTATGTGCAGTAATACTAACACCCATCCTTTTTTTTCCATTATCTAACGACCTTTCGATATTTTATCACGCCGCCAGAACTATTCTCAATGGTGGAAAATTATATATTGACTATATTGATATCAAACCTCCTTTTGGATATATTCTATTCATACCAATTGTTTTATTTTCGGGTCATAGCGAATTTCTGCTGAGGTTTTCGGATTTCATTTTCCAGTTATTTATAATATTTTTATTATTCAAACTAATTCAAAAGAAAACCAACAATGAGATAATCCCTTTTATAGCCGTCATTATTTATTCAGTGAGTTATGTTGCTTTCAATTTCAATCAGACAATGCAGCTTGAGTCCTTCATGGGTTTCATTGTCCTTCTATTGATTTCTGTTCAGGTTTCAGAGGAAAAGAAGAATTATATCTGGCTAATCAGGGGTATTTTACTTGGTCTTTTGATTTCAATCAAATTCACTTCGATAGTTATATATTTCGCCTTTATCATTGATGATTTTTTATCTGAGAAAAAATCAAACCCCTTTATTAAACAGGTTATTACTATCTTTAGCCTTTGTATCACCGTTTTACTTGCTAATATAATATTATTTGATTCCGAAATTTTTTCTGGATTTTCAAATGCTCTCAAATATTTGATGATTTATGGTTCTCAGCCTTCAATTGACCTTGAATACTTTAAATTTTCATTGAAGCAAATATCTCATTTTTTAGCCGACAACCTTTCTTTATCGCTATCTGTTTTATTTTTGTCTGGTATAATTTATACTTTAAAAAACCAACTAAAAAACGGAAGTCAGCGATTATATAATTTTTCTATCATAATTATTATTTTCCTTTTTGCTTCGATTATAATTGAAAGAAAATATTTTGAATATCATTTCCTGAGAATTTATATTCCAATATCAATTCTTGCAGCATTCGGATTATATGAATTACTAAGGGAGTTAAGAGAGAAAATTTTAAAATTTGATTTACAGGCAAAGTTTATTTCTGTTTCTGCTCTTATTTTTTTTCTGCTCTTTAGTCCTTTGCCCAGATGGTTTCAAACCTTTATACCTAATTATTATTACTTTTCATCAAAAGAAAAATACGATTTGTTCTACGAAAGGCAATGGACATCTTCAGTCCTCAGGAAAACCACATTGGATGTATCTTCTTTCATTAATCAGAAAATTAGTCCGACTGACAAAGTTCTGGTCATTTCCAATATAAATAATCAATTAAACTTTTTCATCGAAAGGGGTGAAAAATCTCGGTTTGCCCTTTCCTGCTTCTATCTGAGTTCTTACAATATAGATTATTATGAAAAATTGTTTTCCAATGAATTAAAGACCGCAGACTGGCTTGTTGTTCAAACTAATGACGGAAATATTTATGCTATGGGGCATTTATTTTCAAGTTATGATGCACTAATTCAAAATAAAGTTTTCAGTCAGTTGTTTCTACAAAATTTTTATGAAGTTAAAGATTTTAAATTATTTAAGGTTTTTACAAGGAAATGACAATCAAATCAATTAAATACGACAGTCTTCCCGGATTTTCCAAGTTATTTCTTGATTTTATCAATGGAAATGAATTTTTTGACAATAGATTCCCAAACAATAAGAGATTATTTACTGATAAAACTTATCTTTCAGAAATTGCTCACTCCAACAAGCATAGAAATTTGATAACAGAGAACATCTCTGCAACAATGAAAGATATAATATTGAGTCCTGCACAAGCCAAGAATCTCAATTTATTAAAATCTTCCAATTCACTTGCAGTTGTAACAGGACAACAAGTTGGTTTCCTTGGTGGTCCGCTCTACACTCTGGTTAAGGCTTTTAGTGCTGTAGCTCTATCAATAAAACTTAATGACCATCACAAGGATTTCACTTTTATTCCATTTTTCTGGATTGAGGATAACGACCACGATAATCTTGAATCATCTCAAACAACTATCTTCGACCAGAACTATAATCAACATATATTCAATTGCGACGAATCACCTGATAAAACTGACAGAAGAGTCGTTTCGAGCAGAGTTTTTAGTTCTTATATAAGTGATGTCATACAAAATATTTGTCAACATTTATCGGGACTAAATAATAACCAAGAACTAATAGCAATTCTGAATAATATTTACAAACCCTCAAAAAGCTGGACATCAGCATTTGTTGAACTTATTCATAATCTTATTGGCTTCACCGGGATATTATTTATTAGTGCTTCCGGGCTTCAAAGCTCAGGAATATTTTATGAACCAGTCAGGAAAGAATTAGATAATTTAGGAAAAACAGAGGAATTAATTCATTATGCTAACAATCAGCTCGAATCAGCTGCATATCATATTCAGGCTAAGTCATCAAAAATAAATCTGTTTTTTCATAAAGCAGGTTTTAGATATAAAATCGAACCTCTCGGTGATAATAGCGAATATTTTAAAATATCTGATGAAAACTATCACCATAAAGACCTGTTAGCCAAGCTTTCGCAAGATCATTCGGCATATTCCCCGAATGTTCTTCTTAGACCTGTCTTTCAGGATTACTCTTTACCTACTGTAGCCTATGTCGCCGGTCCGAGCGAGATAGGTTATTGCTCTCAGCTTAAAGAGGTTTATGATTATTTTCAGGTTACTATGCCGGCTTTCATTCCAAGACACTCTATAACCTTAGTAGATAAAAAAACAACCCGATTCTTAGAAAAAAATGAACTCTCGCCAGAGTTCTTCCTTTGCAGAAAAGAAGTTCTCAAGTCTTTTATTAATGCTAAATTCAAAGATAGTAACATCGAAGAGCTCATTAACAAATCTATTGATGATATTCAAATGATTTTTAACGAACTCAAAACCTTTGCAAATTCAGTTGATCCAACCCTTGATGGCTTTGTGGAGTCATCAGGAACTAAAACCAGACAAATTATTGAAAGCATTGGAAAGAAAATCAAGTCTGCAGAAATCAGAAAGTATGATTTTCTAATCAACAAGTATTATCAGGCAAGTCAATTTCTATATCCTTTTGAAACCTTTCAGGAAAGAATCTACCCCCCCGTAAATTTTCTTTATAACAGTGGGAAAGAAGATCTGATAGAAACTCTTTTGGATTTATTTAAAAATCCTCCCGATTGTCATTCTTTCGTTTATTTATAAGAAATTAATTAAATTTACACATTGATTACAGAATATTTGTTTTAGTTCTAAAAAAGTTTAATTAATTTGCAATTCGAAATTTTTTTTTATAAGTTATTTTGTTGAAAAAATTCTTTATCGTTGAATATATAGGTATAGAATTTCTATATGAAAAAAGAAAGCAATCAAAAAACCCCTTGTTTTTATCCAAAAACAAATTTTCATTTTTAATTATTATGAGGTATAACTTATGTCAATGCTCAAAGAAAAACTAGCTCAAATTTTTCCTCCACTCAAAGCTGAGATTGGAAATTTCGTAAAACAATACGGAGACAAGGTTGTCTCCCAGGTAACTTTAGCACAAGCTTATGGAGGGCTGCGTGGAGTTAAATGTTTAGTTTGCGATACTTCAGAGGTTCCACCCGACAAAGGTTTGATTATTCGTGGTATTGAGCTTAAAAATCTGTTCGACAAATTGCCCGAAGAGATTCTTTATTTACTATTAACCGGTGATTTACCAAACGAAACAGAATTAAAAGATTTACAAGCAGAATTAAAAGATGCAGAAGATGTTCCTGATTATGTTTGGGCTGTTCTGGATGCAATGCCAGCAGATTCTCACCCGATGGCTATGTTCAATACTGCCATTTTGGTTATGCAAAAAGAATCTGTTTTTGCAAAACGCTACGCTGAAGGTATGAAAAAAGATGATTATTGGATTGCAACATACGAAGATGCAATTAACATAATTGCTAAATTACCCGCTATTGGCGCTGCCATTTACAGAAAAAGATTTAACAAAGGTCCCAGAATTCCTTCTGACAAAAACGCTGACTGGGGCAAAAACTATGCTATTATGCTTGGATTGCCTGATCCAAACGAAGAACTGCCAAAACTAATGAGACTTTATCTAACTTTGCATTGCGACCACGAAAGCGGAAATGTTAGTGCTTATTCAGCCTCAGTTATTAATTCAGCCCTCTCTGATTTATACTATTCACTTTCCGGTGGCTTAAATGGTCTGGCTGGTCCGCTTCACGGATTAGCAAATCAGGAATGCCTTGGCTGGATATTACAAACAATGGAAAAATTCGGCGGAGCACCAACTAGCGAACAACTCGAAAAATTTGCATGGGAGACGTTAAATTCCGGAAAAGTCATACCCGGTTATGGTCACGCTGTTCTTAGAATTACAGATCCCCGATTTGATGCATTCCTTGCTTTCGGCAAAAAATATATGCCCGACGATCCTGTATTCCTGACAGTTCAAAGAGTCTTCGAAACAGTCCCCGAAGTATTAAAACAAGTTCAGAAAATTAAAGATCCGTGGCCGAATGTTGATGCTGGCTCTGGTGCACTTTTATATCACTACGGAATGACTGAGTTCAGCTATTACACTGTTCTCTTCAGTATCTCTCGTGCTTTGGGTATTTGCTCACAGGCTGTTGTTAATCGTGCTATGGGATATCCTATCACAAGACCAAAATCCTTACCAACTGCCGGCTACAAGAAAATTGTCGAAGCACAAGGTTAATATTTAGTTCTGACTTTTTTTGAGGAGAGATTATCTGATTTCAGTAATCTCTCCTGTTATTTAGATAATAAATATGCAATTTTTAAATATAATTTGAGGTTAAAAATGAAAATTACTGTTATCGGCGCTGGAAATGTTGGAGCAACTACTGCTCAACTATTGGCTAACAAAGAATTAGCTAATGAAATTTATCTAATAGATATTCTCGAAGGAATTCCAGAAGGTAAAGCTCTTGATATGTATGAATCTATGCCAATTATGGAATCCGATTCCAAAATTTTTGGCTCAAATTCCTACGAAGTTACCAAAGATTCCGATATAGTCATTCAAACCGCTGGTTTAGCAAGAAAACCTGGTATGAGCAGAGATGATTTATTAGTTGCTAATGCTAATATCGTCTCTTCCTGCATTAACGAAGCAATCAAATATTCACCTAACGCTTATTATATTATTGTGTCGAACCCTCTGGACGTAATGACTTATGTGTCTCTCAAGCTGACAAAACTACCACGAACCAAAGTTTTCGGTATGGCAGGTATTCTCGACACAGCACGCTATCGCTCCTTTATTTCAATGGAACTCGGTGTTTCGATGCAAGATATTCAGGCTCTGATTCTTGGCGGACATGGTGATACTATGGTTCCTCTTCCCAGATACACTACCGTTGCCGGCATTCCTGTTACTGACCTGATTCCAAAGGAAAGATTGGACGAAATTGTTAAAAGAACTGCCGGTGGTGGCGGAGAAATCGTCAAATATCTCAAAACCGGAAGTGCTTATTATGCTCCTGCTGCAGCTGCTGTGCAAATGGTTGAATCAATCGTCCGTGACCAGAGAAGGATTCTTCCCTGCAGCGTTCTTCTTGATGGTGAATATGGTTATAAAGATGTTGTTGTTGGTGTTCCGGTCGTTCTTGGTAAAAACGGAATTGAAAAAATCATTGAACTAAAATTAAATGATGAAGAAAAAGCTCTTCTCAAGATTTCCTGCGACCACGTTGCTGTTACAATCAAAGAAGCAATGGAACTCATTAACAAATAATTTTATATGCTTTATTAAAAAGCCATATCTATTTTATAGGTATGGCTTTTTTTTACATTTGTTTATTAAATATTAAAATAATATAAAATAATCCTTCTCCAATTTCATTTTATTTTCTTATCTCATTCAATCTGTCCTGATATTCATTCCGGGTTATGTTTAAATTATATTTCTTTGCAAAAGACTGCTGAGCTTTTTGGAAGTTATTGTCGTAACTTATCTCTTCGTTTTTAATCTTTCTGGTTAGAATATTATGTCTGATAATATCATCCTCAGTTATTTCCAGAGAATCTTTTGTTATGATTTGTGTTATTTCCTTGAATTCGTTATCATAAACTTTCTTGTAAAAATTAAATAAATCAAGTGCAGCCAAGCGAAGTGAGTCATACCCTTCAAAAGATTGCATTTTGCTGATTGCTCCAATAGATTTATCAATTTGTAAAAGTAAAATTAGCCTGATTGAGTCAATCCTTCTATAATTTCTTGTTTCAAACGAAGAGGTGAAATCTATAGCTTTCTCAATTATCTTATTTTGTTCAGAAATAATTTTATCATTATACTCAATTGCTTCCTTACGCTCTGAACTGCAGCTTATAAGAAAAAAAATTATCAGATAAAATATTTTGCTTTTCATTAGCTCCTCTGTTTTATTTTAATAAATTAAGACCATCGTCAAGTGCTGAAATCAAATCCTCCACATCTTCTATACCAACAGAAAGTCTTACCAGTCCATCAGTTATCTTAGCCTGAACTCTGACATTTCTATCCATACTGGAATGGGTCATTGAAGCAGGATGCTGAATAAGTGATTCTACTCCTCCAAGACTAACTGCCAAAGTCCAGAGTTTGATATTGTCCATCAGGATTTTCCCTGCATTATAACCGTCTTTAAGCTCAAATGAAATCATTCCACCAAACCCTTTCATTTGTTTAAGCCCAATTTCATACTGAGGATGAGATTGAAGACCGGGATAACGAACCCATTCCACCTTTGGATGGTTTTCAAGATATTCTGCTATTTTCATTGCGTTTTCTGAGTGCCTCTCCATTCTTAACGATAAAGTTTTCATACCTCGATGAACAAGAAAAGAGTTAAATGGATCAATAACCCCGCCAACGTGATTAAGAAATTTTCTCATTATTGGATATTCATCATTGTTTTTCACAACAATCACCCCGCCAACAACATCAGCATGCCCGTTTAGAAACTTTGTCAGACTATGAATTACATAATCTGCTCCTAATTTTAATGGTTGTTGAAGTGCAGGGCTCATAAAAGTATTATCCACTGCTAACTTAGCATTATTTTTTTTAGCAATTTTTGAAATTGCTGCGATGTCAGAAATAACCAGAGTCGGATTAGCTGGGGTTTCAACAAAAATTAATCTTGTGTTTTCCTTTACCTTCGATTGAATTTCATCCAGATTAGATGTATCAACAAAATCATATTCAATACCATATTTTGAAAAAATTGTTGATATCAGCGTTGTTGTTGGTCCATAGACTGACTCGCTGCAAATGATATGGTCGCCACATTTCAGACAATAGGCAATTAGTGTGTGGATAGCTGCCATTCCACTGGCACAACCGAGTGATTTTGCTCCTCCTTCAAGCGAAGCAATAGCATTTTCCATTGCTTCGATAGTTGGGTTTCTCATTCTTGTATAAATATACCCATCTTCTTCACCCTTGAACAATCTTGCCCCATGGTCACTGCTTTGAAATTTAAATGTAGATGTTTGATAAATCGGTGGGACAACTGCCCCGAATTGATATTCTTCAATACCTGAATGAACGCATTTCGTGTTCATACCACTATGATCGTCTGATTCCAAAATTACCTCCAGATTTTTATAAATTAAATAATTAATCGAATATTCCTTGGTTTTCACCCTTATAACCATTTAAAAAGTCTTTTATTTTCATTGGTTTTCTTCCCTCAGCCTGAAGTTCATCAATAATTATGGCATCTTCACCACAAAATACCATAAACTGTGAATTCTCGATAACGAAAAAACCTGCAATTCCTTCTTTATTACCAGAGATTCTTGCTCTTAGAATTTTTAATCTTTTATCATCCCATATTGTCCATGCTCCGGGTGTTGGGGAGGTGCCGTGAATAAAATTTCTTATTTTTTCAGCTGGCAGACTCCAGTCAATTTTGCAATCCTCAGGAAAAATCTTTGGTGCCTTCGATGCTTTTGATTCATCCTGTGGAATTAACTGATAATTCCCAGATAGTAACAGCTCACAGGTTTCTATTGCTAATTCTGCTGATAGTGGCATAAGGGCATTATGCAAGTCACCTGCCGTAAATCCATCGGGTATTTCAAATTCCTTGCTCAATAGAATTGAACCTGTATCAACTTTTTTTTCCAGTAAAAATGATGTTAAACCTGTTTTCTTTTCTCCATTTATTATGGCCCAATTAATTGGTGCAGCACCTCTATATGCCGGCAGCAAACTTGCATGAATATTGAAGGAACCTACTTTTGCCAGAGTAAACACTTCCTCAGGTAAAATTCTGAATGCCAGAACAACAATTATATCAGGATTAAATTCACTTACTGTTCTTATGAAATCTTCTGATTTTAATGACTCAGGCTGCAATACAGGAATTTCTAATTCTATAGCTTTTTCCTTGACTGCCGAAGGCATTAACTTCAATCCTCTTCCCTGAGCTTTGTCGGGAACGGTTACAACCAATCCTATACCATATTTTTCATTCAGCTTTTCAAGTGTGGGAACTGCAAATTCAGGTGTTCCCATAAATATTACTTTAGGTTTTTCCATAGAAATTATAAATTATTCAATCCTGTGCTTCCAAAACCACCTTCGCCACGCATGGTTTCTGGCAATTCTTCTACTAATTCCCATTTAACTTTTTCGTATCGGGCAACAACAAGCTGAGCTATTCTGTCGCCCCTATTAATAACAAATGGTATCTTCCCGAAATTCGCAAGAATGATTTTTATTTCTCCCCTGTAATCGCTATCTATTGTTCCCGGTGAATTCAATGCAAATATACCATGTTTAATTGCCAGACCGCTCCTCGAACGAACCTGACATTCAAAACCATCGTCAAGAGCTATTGAAAGAGCAGTTGGTATAAGAGCAACCCCACCCGGTTCAATTATTTCCGGTTTCTCCACAGCCGCATAAATATCCATACCTGCCGATCCTTCTGATGAATAATTCGGTAGTGGCAAATCCGAAAATTTATCATTAATTCTCTTTATCTTTATTTTTAACATAATTACAAATTAAATAAATTTTCATTGAATTATACTCTTTCAAATCAATTATTCTTAAAGAATTCAAGCGAAATTTTTCTGAATAACCTTTTCTGAGTTATCATCAAAGGATGTTTTCCAACATTTGAAATAAAAATTTCGCTCTTTGGAATTTTTTGGGCTACCTCCTCCAACCTTGTTTTCATATCAGGTATCAATTCATCCTGATGGCTGCCTGTTAATAAAACCGGGCAGTCAATTTCATTGAGATTTCCATAAATTACAGGAGAATTATTTTTAGCAACATTTACTAACATATCCAAATCCAGATCAACAATAGAAGCCCAATCATCACCATGCTGACTCTTCCAGAAAGCAGATGCTAAAATTTGTTGTTTGGCTCTTTTTCTTGATTCATAAATTTTACTGGCAAGTTCAATTTCAATTCGCAAACCAAAAAAACTGTCAAATATTGATTTCCTGACTTTTCCTTTAAGACTTGCACATACATTTAGGCCAACCAGTGCCCCCCCGCTTGTGCCTATTATATATATGTCATTCAGTTCTTCGTTTTCTATTAATCTCACTACAGCTCTTGAATTATAATACCAAAAATCTTCTGAAAAACTTTCCAATCTTTCTGACCTCCCATGCCCGGGATAATCTATCAGATAGACTTTATAATATTTTGAATAATACATTGATTCACTATCAAACATCTTTGAAGACACTGAATTACCGTGAAGCAGAATCAAAGGATATCCATTTCCTAAAGATTCATAAAAAACTTTTTTCCCCTCAAAATCAAAATATGGCATAAAATATCTTTGTTAAAAAAAAAGATTTAATTTAACTTGCAATTTAACCATTAATCAAAATATTTTCAATTGCTTGTTCAGTGAAATGATGAATAACCTGATAAATTATTTATACGAAAAACCAAGGTTTTCTAATTTTGGTTTTTCAGTCATCGCGACAATATTAATTCTGACTTTTTATCAAGCAAGTCTGTTTTTGGGCACATTTTTAATTAATAATAATCAGGATTATTCTTTTCTCTTACCATTCATCATCGGAGTTTGTAGTTTGCTTTTCTTGCTGGCTCCTACGCTAATTGCTGCAAAAATTAGTCCTTTGCCATTTAAAGAGCTTTTCAGATTGAAAAAACCTGATCTATATATTTTATCATTATCCCTTTTAGGCATTCTTACTTTCCAGATTTTTGTCATTGGTTACTCTGCTTTGCAGGAAAGTCTTATTCCAGAATCACTTAAAGAATTCTACCTGTATTATGCTGAGACCATTAGGAATCTTTACGAGTCAATCCTTGGTGGCAATACTTTTCTTGATTATTTGAAAGGTTTTATTATTGGTGCCATTATACCAGCCATCTCGGAAGAAGCACTTTTCAGAGGATTTTTCCAGCGGTCACTCGAAGAAAAACTCAAACCAATATCAGCTATTTTTATCAGCGGTATTTTGTTCGGCTTAATCCATATGAACCCCATTGACCTGATTCCCCTTATCCTTATAGGCATTTATCTTTCCATGTTAGCTTACTACAGCGGAAGCATCTGGGTTCCGATTTCTGTTCATTTCCTTAATAATTTCTGGGCTGTAAATGTTATGTATTTCAGTCCATTGAAAAATCTGGAAGAGCAATCAAGAAATATCCCTGTTCATATTTCATTGTCTTTGCTTCTTTTCGGTGCTTTAACCACATTAATGTTTTTATTTTTAATTATTAAATATTCTGAAAAAATAAGATCTCAAAAGATTAATTCAATATCATTACAAGAAGAAAGTAATAATTGAAATAATTATTTTATTGTTTTAAAAGTCAAAAAAAGGGCTGCTTTTTTGAAACAGCCCTTCCAAAGATATTTTTTTTATTTTACAAATTTTTACATATCCTTATAAGGATTCGGTCCTACCCTATCAATTGTTTCGGCGAATTTATTGAAAATTTCAGGTATTTTAACAAATTCATCAATTGAGAGAGTATGAATTTCGACTCTTTCGGGTTCAAGAACTAATTGTTTTAATTTTTCCTGAACATTTTCCATCCTTCTATTTGCTAATTCACTTCCCCGAATGAAATGGCACTGATAATCTTCTCCATATTTGCAACCAATCAAAATAATACCATCAAACCCCATTGAAAGTGCATCGGCTATCCAGATTATATTCATCGAACCTAAACACCTCAAAGGGATAATTCTGATATTTGCTGAATATTGAATTCTGTTTCTTGCGGCAATATCCAATGAAGGATAAGCATCGTTTTCGCACAGGAATGCAAGAATTCGTGGTTTTTCTGATTCAGTATCCGGCATTTCGATAGACTTAATCATTGAGGAAATTATATGAACAGAATAATTCTTGAAACTGATAATCCTTTCGGGACAGGCACCCATACAAATACCGCAGCGCCTACATCGGTTCGGATTCGGTTTGGGTGTTCCCTTGTCATCCTCGTCGAGAGTGCCAAATGGACATTCCTCTGTGCATCGTTTGCACTGTGTGCATCTTTGCAAAAAGAAATCAGGATAAGTCGTATCGCCCGATCTTGGATGCACTGCTGTTCCCTTCCTCACATTTTCAATAACCTGTATAGCTTTTAATGACCCTCCAAAAGCATCATTTTTGGCACTGACTGAATCCATAGGTGACCTGACGGTTCCAACGGCGTATATACCCGTTCTTCTTGTTTCGTAGGGGAAGCAGATATAATGGGAATCGGGAAAACCATAATGTAAGGTTGGTAAATCAGTTCCCTGCCTGTAAGTTAAATTCAAAATTTTGGCACCCAACTCTGCTCCTGCTGCTGCCTTTTTGCCGTCAGCGGTTTCCTCGCTTGCCACTTCGGTTTCACTTTCTTCGACATATGTGGAGGGAACCATACCCGTTGCAAGAACAACAACATCAGCCTCTATTTGAATCTGTTGACCTAAAAGTGTATTATCAACATCAATAACAAGCGAGCCATTTCCATTTTCACTAACACCGACAACGTCACCCTTTGTAAGGAAGAGGTTATCCTGACTTTGTGTTAATTTATAAAATTTTTCGTATTGACCCGGCGTTCTTATGTCTTTGTAGATAATATATACAGGAATGTCAGGATATTTTTCTTTGAAATAATAATATTGTTTTAACGAGCCTGTGCAACATACTGAAGAACAATAAGGCAGATGATTTTCGTCTCGGGAACCTGCACACTGAATGAATAAAACACTTTTTATTGGTCCACCATCTGATGGTCTGGTCAATTTACCTTCTTTTGCAAGTTTCTCAACTTCGACATTTGTTATAACATTTTTATATTTTCCGTAACCGAGATGTCCTAATTTGTTAGCATCGTAAGGCTTCCAGCCGGTTGCCTGTATGATAGAACCAACCTGAAACTCGATTAGTTCTCCGTTAGAACTTGCCGTAACATTAAATAAACCCGGCTGTCCACTTGTTTTTTCAATCTTGCAGGAAGTTAAAACCTGAATATTCGGATTTGAATAAACTTCTGCAATTAGTTTTTCGCAAGGATTCACCTGAAGGTCAAAAAATGGAGCTTTAGTTGGTGCTAATTTATAAAGTTGCTTGTAAAAACCACCAAGACTGTCTTCTTTTTCTGTTAATATAACTGAATAACCAGCTTTTGCAGACGACAGAGCTGCATTCATACCAGCAACCCCACCACCAACAACTAATATTGTTGAATTAATATCAAAAATCATGGGTTCGGGGACCATTGAATTCTTCATCTTTGAAATCCCCATTTTCAAATAATCTACTGCGAGTTCAAATGTGTTTTCATCATTTGCTTTATGAGTCCATGCAACATTTTCCCTTAAACTGACTCTGTCGAATAGAACATCTTTGTCAAATCTGAATACATCAGTTAAATAACGAGATGAGCATGCCCCGATAACAACCCTATTGAGATTTTCGTTTTTTATATCGTCATTAATTTCTGCCAGAGCCTTTTCACCACAAAGCCAATTATTTATCTTGCAAACGGGAACTCCGGTTTCCTTCTGGATAGTTTCGGCAAGATTCTGACAATCTAAACTATCTCCAATGCCGCATCCTGAACAGATATAAACACCAACATTTGTATCTACTGCCATAATTAATTCCCTCCTTTAATTAGATGTATAGCTTTCAAAGCAGCTCCAGTTGATTCCTGCACAACTGAGGCAACCTCTTTGGGACTTGTGCTGACTCCACAGCCGATAATTGGGTAATTTTCATCTGTCTTGACAAATCCACTGTCATCCAGAAAGTCTTTTATAATTGTTCCATTCTTTTTCGCTGAGGGCTCCATTCCGGTAGCTAATACCACCATATCAAATTTTTTCTGATGTAATTTGCCTTCAAGAGTATTCTCAGCCTCAACAACCAATTTTTTATCTGTTTCATCTTTGAAAACTTTTGCAACTTTGCCTCGATGGAAAGAAATTTTTTCATCCTTTTTGGTTTTGGTATAAAAATCTTCAAGCAAACCCTGAGCCCTCAAATCAATATAAAATATATCAATTTCGGCGTTTGGATATTGTTCCCTGACATATTGTGCTTGCTTCATTGACGCAAGGCAGCATATTGAAGAACAATATTCAAGGTGAAGTTCATCGCGGGAGCCGGCACATTGAACGAATGCAATTTTTTCTATTTCTCTGTTTGTTCCCGGAACAATAATTTTCCCTTTAGTTGGACCATTCGGTGCTGAATATCTCTCGAACATCATATTTGTAATAACTTCGGGATATTTTCCGTAACCAAGATATTCAAGTTTATTAGCATCGTATGGATTCCAACCTGTTGCCCAAACAATGGCTTTTGTTTTGATTTTTATTTGTTTTGCTGAGTGCTTTAAATCAATTGCTTCATATTTACATGCTTTTACGCATTCTGAGCAACTTTCTCCAAGACAGACATCCGGGTCAATTACATATTTCTGAGGATAAGCATTCTCGTGATTTATGTAGATAGCCTTGGTTTTGTCTATATTGAAATTAAAGCTGTTATTTCGCTCAACAGGACAAACCGGTGAACAATCACCACAAGTCGTGCATCTGTTATTAACAAATCTTGCTTTTTGTATGACTGAAACATTAAAGTTCCCCGGACCACCTTCAATGTTTGCTACTTCGCCCAATGTCATTAAATCAATATTAGTATTATCCCTTAGCCTTCTAATGTTTATTTCTAAACCACACGAAGGCGGACATAGCTTTGGAAAATACTGGTTTAGTTGAGAGACCCTTCCACCTATGAAAGGTTCCTTTTCCAGAAGAATAACCCTGAATCCAGTTTCAGCTGTTTCCAAAGCCGTTGATATACCGGCTATGCCACCTCCAACAACTAAAAGGTCTGTTTCGAGTTGTTCGTCAATATGGCTGTGAATCTCCATAATTATTCCGAATAGTATAAATTCAACAATATTTAATAGTTACATTTTTTCATCATTGAAAATAATAATTTAGAACTGCTTTTTCGAAAATCAAAAATAAAATGTAATCATTATGTTGTGTCTTTTCGGAGTGGATTATAAAAATTCTTCATTACTTGCATTTTATTTTGTTATTAATATTAAACTCTTTTCAGTCATAGACTATAATTTTAACCCTATTTTAATTTTTTTATTTGCATTAAACAAAATATTCACTAAATTTGCTTTGTTAAACACACCAAAATGGCAATTTGATGTTTATAAGCTAAACCGGTGAAAACAAATCATAAATCAAAAATAAGTAGAATAAAATAATTTTTTTAACATCTTTTGATAATATGTTAATTAATTGATAATTAGTATCTTAAATATTTTTTTTTAGAAAGGTAAATATGCCCCCTTACGAAAACTCCAGTCACAAAAATAACCAACCTTTGATTGATATTGCCGACTTAAAAGGCAAAAAAATTGCTGAACTGACTGCCATGGCAAAGCAACTTGGCATCACAAATTTTTCTGACTTAAGAAAACAAGAACTTATTCTTAAAATTGTTGAGGTTCAGGCTAACAACCAACCAAAAGAACAAATTACCGAAGGACTCGTAGCAAGTAGCGGTGTCCTCGAAGTTCTTCCCGATGGTTATGGTTTTCTTCGCTCAGCTGATTATAATTATTTACCGTCTCCTGATGATATTTATGTTTCACCCTCCCAAATCAAAAAATTTGTCCTGAGAACCGGCGATACTGTCCGTGGATTAGTCAGACCACCAAAAGACGGAGAGAGGTTTTTTGCACTTCTTAAAGTTGAAAGTGTTAACTATCTTGAACCAGAACTTATAAGAGATAGAACTATATTTGATAACCTTACTCCCCTTTACCCAAATAAACAAATAAACCTTGAAACCAGCAAAGCTGAATACTCAATGAGGATATTGAATTTATTATGCCCTATTGGTAAGGGTCAGCGTGGGTTAATTGTTTCTCCTCCAAAAGCAGGTAAAACTATATTATTACAACAAATTGCCAATAGTATAACAAAAAATCACCCTGAAATCAAAATGATTGTCCTCTTGATTGATGAGCGTCCCGAAGAAGTTACCGATATGCAACGCTCAGTGAAAGCTGAAGTCATTTCTTCTACCTTTGATGAACCCCCTGAAAGACACGTTCAGGTTGCTGATATGGTATTAGAAAAAGCTAAAAGATTGGTTGAAGCTAAAATGGATGTGGTTATTCTTCTCGATTCAATAACTCGACTGGCTCGTGCTCATAATACTGTTGTTCCGCATTCAGGCAAAATTCTTTCCGGTGGTGTTGATGCTAATGCTCTCCACAAACCAAAAAGATTTTTCGGAGCCGCAAGAAATGTCGAAGAGGGTGGTTCTCTTACTATCATTGCTACTGCTTTGATTGAAACTGGCAGCAGAATGGACGAAGTTATCTTCGAAGAATTCAAGGGAACTGGTAATATGGAACTTGTTCTTAATCGTCAAATTGCTGATAGGAGGGTATTTCCTGCTATTGACGTCAATCGCTCTGGCACCCGACGTGAAGAGCTTCTTATACCAAGTGATGAACTGAACAGAATTTATATACTTCGTAAAGTTCTTAGCGAATTCGCACCTACTGAAGCTGTGGAATTCCTGCTTGATAAAATGAAAGGAACGAGATCTAACAAAGATTTTCTTGCTTCTATGAATAGCTGATAACTTTACTTTATTTGCGTATAATCCTTTTTCGATCTACTGAGAAAAAGATAGAAAAGATATCTTATTTTTTTTAAAAAAAATATTATTGGTAATCGAAATAATCTGAACATTCTAAGTGTTTTCAGGACAATATATTTTTCCTGAATTTTCTTCCTTTCTGTTTTTGCTTGCTGGCTGTGTTCATGTTTTGAACTTAAGCCTTCAAGGTTAAATACCGCAACTGGTATTGGTATATATTGCGTCTGACATTTGTATTTGAGAATTGCTCTCATGAAAAACTCATAATCCGCTGTCATTCTGAAATTTTCATCCATTTGTCCGACTTTTTCGAATAGTGTCCTTTTAAAAAAGCAGGAAGGGTGTGGTAAACTTTCAATAAGAAATTTCAAGCCTGTCAGTTTTTTAAATGACTTCTTTCTGTATATTAATCCATTATTGAATTTATAATTGATATCTCCGTAAATTATCTCTGCAGCAGGCTCATTTTCAAACACATTTTTAAGAATTTCAGAATTAGTAAAATAATCCCCTGCATTTAGAAAACATATATAATCACCTTCGGAGTATCTCACTCCTTTATTTTGAGCATTAAATATACCGCTGTCGGGTTCAGATACAAATTTTGATACATATGATTTATATTTATTAATGACATCAAAGGTATTATCATTCGAAGCTCCGTCTATGATAATAAGCTCATAATCCTTGAAAGACTGATTAATAATACTGATTATCGTTCTTTCCAGATTATCTGCATCATTTTTGCAAACTGTTACTATAGATAGCTTCATTAAACCTATGTGATTTTCTTAATCTTTTTCTAAACTTTAATAAACTTAAACCTAATGAATTTTAATATTTTAAGCAAAAAAATATTAATGATACTGCCTCTTTCAAGCATTTTGATTGTGCTTATATTCATAATTCAATATTCATCCTTTGTCATTTAACCTAAATGGCTTAATTTTGTTTTTTTTAAAGCATCAAAATTATAAAAATGTTCGAACCACAAAAAGATAAAATCAAAGAATTAAAGGAGAGAATGAATAAATTACGGAGGTTTCTTTGATATTGACGGAAAAATATCCGAATTAGAAAACCTACGCACTAAATCAGGAGACAGTAATTTCTGGGAAGATCCCGCCGAAGCTCAAAAAATCATGCAAAAAATGTCCGACAACCAGAGTTGGATTGATGAATGGGAGCAAACTAACAGAGTTATTAATGATGCTCAGGCTTTGATAGAATTAACCGAAGAGGATGGTGATGAATCCCTTTCAAATGAAATTGATTCTGAAATCAAAAAAGCTGAATCTTTGGTTAATGATCTCGAAATGAAGAATTTACTCTCAGGACCTGACGACAAAAGAAATGCTATTCTAACAATTCATTCTGGTGCTGGTGGAACCGAAGCACAAGATTGGGCAGAAATGCTTATGCGAATGTACACCCGCTGGGCTGAAAGACACAATTTCAAAGTGTATCTTGCCGATGAACTCGAAGGCGACGGAGCTGGAATAAAATCCGCAACACTTGAAATTATTGGGGAATATGCATACGGCTACCTTAAATCCGAAAATGGAGTTCACCGACTGGTAAGAATTTCACCTTTCGATTCAAATGCAAGGCGGCATACCTCTTTTGCCTCCGTTTTTGTCTATCCTGAAGTTGATGACGATGTCGAAATTGAAATAAACCCAGCTGATATCGAAATGGACACTTTCCGTTCCGGCGGCAAGGGAGGACAAAATGTAAATAAGGTTGAAACTGCCGTTCGGCTTAGACATATTCCCAGCGGAATTGTTGTGTCCTGTCAGCAGGAACGCTCTCAATTTCAGAACCGTGAAAGAGCTATGAAAATGCTTAAATCTCGCCTTTATCAAAAGAAAAGAGAGGAAGAAGAAGCTGAAAAATCTGCCATCGAGGGAGCAAAGAAGAAAATTGAATGGGGCAGTCAGATCAGGTCTTATGTTTTCCAGCCTTATACTATGGTCAATGACCACAGAACTGAACTGAAAAAAACAGATATTCACGCCGTTATGGATGGTGATATTGACGATTTTATTCACTCTTATCTTCTTTTATCCTGAGTTATGCCCGATTTTGAATCATATTGGAAAAAAAGGTTTGAAGAAAGTGCTAAGTTCTCTGAGAATTTTCAAATGTCTATTTCTTCCAAAGTTGCTATGAATGAACTTAGATCTGTCTTTACTTTTTTTCTTAAAAAATTCTGGAATAATAACTATAAGTCAATCCTCGATATTGGCTGTGGTCCCGGCAATTATTTTGATATCTACCATAAATTCAACCTCGAAACAACTGGTATCGACTTTAGCCCTGAACAACTCCGCCCGGTAAAGCAAAAATTTCCTGATGCAAACCTGCTCGCCGGTCGGATTGAAGATACAAACTTCAATCAAAAATTCGATGTAATTGCAATCATTGGAGTGATTCAAACAGTTGATGAACCAAATATTTTCTTAAAACGAGTTAAGGAGATTTTAGCCCCTGATGGATTGGTTTTAATGACCTACTCGAACAGAGTAGCTCTTTATCCAAAAATCGGAAATGCACGTTATCTTTATCTGTATTCTTTGAATGAAGCCATAGCTCAACTAAAAAATCATTTCGAAATATTAGATTATAAGCGGGTGTATTATTTCCCTTCAATTTTTAATATCCTTAGAAAAATATGCTATCCAATCCAGATCCCTCTCCTTAATCACTCATTTATGTTTGCTTTAAGGTGATTTATGGATTTTACAACAATCTTAGGTTTGATAGCTGCTACTTTGACTACATTAGCCTTCGTTCCTCAGATGATCAAAGCAATTATCAACCGCCATACTAAGGACATCTCTCTTCTTACCTATATTACTTTCGTTTTAGGCATTATTCTATGGTTCACTTATGGTGTTATCAAAAACGATTTACCAATAATTCTTGCCAATATAATTTCCTTTATTTTCGCTTTCACAATTCTTATTCTGAAGATTATCTACAAATAATAAAAATCATATTTTACATAAGAAAATTGTTAACTAATTGTAACTTAATTCTTAAAATTGTGTTTTGTTAATTTTGAAATTTTAATAATTCATAAAAGGAGTATAATGAGCAAAATAATATCAATGTTAACATTTGTCTTCTTACTTTCGTTTTTTTCAATTTATTCAGTCCTATCATTCGATTATTTTGATAAAAAAGTTCTTAAACCTTCATTACTAAATGGTGATTCTTTACCACCCGGATTTCCTGAACTTACTGTTGAGAAATCAGCAGAACCATACAATGGTCATTTCTTTTTCGGAAATAACGGTATGGCTACATCAAATTTTCTTATTATCATGGATAATGATGCTAAGGTTATAAAATACAAAAAAGTCCCCTTAAGCTTTGATTTCAAGGTTCAGCCAAACGGTATAATGTCATATCAACAGCCATTTAGATTCGGAAATTTAGCTGATGGGTTTGCAGAGTCTATTATTTATATCACAAATTCAGATTTAAATGTTATTGACTCATTTCAGTGCAAAAGTGGATACATTGCAGATTTTCATGATTTTAAACTTCTTCCGAACGGTCATTCTTTGCTGATTTCTTATGATGTAAAGCACATGGATTTAAGTCAGGTGGTTACCGATGGTCATCCTGATGCCACTGTTATCGGGGCTGTTGTTCAGGAACTTGACCGTAATCGAAATGTTGTATTCCAATGGAGAAGCTGGGATCATATTCCCCTGGAAGATACTTATGTTCCACTCAATACCCCTCGTGTTGACTATGTCCATATAAACTCTGTCGAACTTGATGATGACGGTCATATTTTGATTTCAAGCAGACATACTAATGAAATCACAAAAATTAACCGTCAGACAGGCGATATTATTTGCCGACTCGGTGGAAAAAGCAATGATTTCACATTTATCGGCGAAAACGAAGCAAACGCTCCAGATTATTTCTCTGAACAGCACGATGCACGTAGGCTTGATAATGGTAATATTTCATTATTTGATAATGGTAACAGGCACCAGCCCGAGCATGCCCGTGCAGTAGAATATCAACTTGATGAAATAAATAAAACAGCCAAATTGATATGGGAATACAGGCATTCTCCAGACATTCTATCAAGAAATCAAGGTAATATACAAAGATTGCCAAACGGCGGCAATATTATTGGCTGGGGTGGTTCCGGAATACTTAATCTTCCATCTATAACAGAACTTACTCCTGATAATGAACTCGCAATTGAAATATCACTTCCAAAGGGTGTTACTTTCGGTCAATCAACTTACCGGGCATACAAATTCCCCTATCCTACTCAATTACCTGAAGCACAAATTATAAAGGAAAATATAACATCCAGCACAGAATATGATTTTAAGGATGGAAATAACAACACCTCGCTCAAAATTTTTGTTGAATCAGTTACTCCCTCTAATGGCGGTTCAATAATTGTAAAAAGATATAACTACGCTCCGTTGAATCCAGACTTTGATAATCCATCACCTCTTATTCTCCCTTATAGAATTACAGTTAAGGGCG
This sequence comes from uncultured Hyphomicrobiales bacterium, assembly GCA_964473465.1. Taxonomy (GTDB): domain Bacteria; phylum Bacteroidota; class Ignavibacteria; order Kapaibacteriales; family UBA2268; genus CALHRB01. The sequence goes on along the minus strand of CAYYPE010000001.1, from coordinate 310,784 downwards.
AAAACATAGCAAGCGTTAACCTTAAACTTTGGTTTGATATAAGTCTTTTCCCGAGAATCAGAGATGGAAATCAATACAAGGTTTTCTTCAGACCCAACGAAGGACAGGGTAAGTTCAATCTGATTCCTACAACCTTTGATAATGTTAACAAGGCTTTAATCATAAATGTTACAGATTTCGGTGAATTTGTCTTCGGAAAAGAAGATTTCGAACCTCTACTTTCTGTCCCGAAATTATTTTATCCTGCAAACGGACAGGAAATTGACAATACTATGCCTGTTGAGCTAATGTGGACAGTTGATGGTCTAATGGAGTTCCATCATATTCAGATTGCAAAAGATCCTGAGTTCAATCAAATCATTTTTGAAAAAAACAATTTAACTGAACTTATTTATAAAATAACTCCTCCATTTACTGAAAAAACTTATTACTGGCGGGTTAGAACAATTGTCAGCGGTCTTGGCAATAGCGAGTGGTCAGAAATTTATTCATTTTCTCCAATTTCCCCATACCTTGCAATAAAATACCCCAATGGTGGTGAAATTCTAACTAAGGACAATCTTCCAAAAATTATTCGTTGGTTCGACGTCTCTTTTGCTACAGTAAAAATAGATTTGTTCAGAAATGGTAGCTATTTCATAACCGTTATTGACAGTGTAAAAAGTTTTACAAATAACTTCCTTTGGTCATCTATTCCTGAACAGGTTCCCGAAGATTCAAGTTATCAAATTAAAATTACATTTTTGAACAATCCGGGTATATCAGCTATCAGCAAGGGTTTTTTTGCAATTAAGAACAAACAACTAAGTATTGATGATAAAATTGCAGGCTTATCCGTTATTACTGAATTAAGAACATTTCCAAATCCAACCGAGAAAGATGCAACGATTTCATTTAATCTTAATTCTGAGGATAAGATAAAGATAACTTTATTTGATTTATTGGGAAATCCTGTCCATACCGTATTCGATGGCTACTTAAACGATGGTTTTCATGATATAAACTTTGAAACAAATCATTTCTTGCCGGGGTTATATCAATTAAAAATTCAAACAAGTAAGGAAGTTTGCACAATCAAATTTATCAAAATTTAAATTTTTGCTTAATTGTAAAGGGGCTGTCTCAAAATGACACCCCCTTTTCATTTTCATAATCCTTTAAAAACCGGGGATAAATGTTATGGTAAAATTATCTAAATTTTAATAAAGCTCTCAACCAAATTCCCTAAACGAATAAAATAAATTCCAGCAGGAAGGGGAGATACATCTATTCTTTTTAAAGTTGAGCTATCCAAAGTCCCTGAGGATAGGACGCAATCCCCTAATATGTTATATATCTTTATTTTATCATTTTCAGTTGCAGAAAGCAAGCCCTTATTTAAAATTCTGATTTCTATAAACTCACGAGAAGGATTAGGTATTATATCAATAAAATTGTTTTCAAGGTATTCTGCAGAAACATAAGACGGATCTTCAACAGCAATTCCTTTCAATTTAACAACTAAATCCTGAATTGTTTCATCTTCAAAATCAATGATAAAATCAGCCTCTTTCGTTCCGGGGGTTTCTGGCACAAACCTGACTCTTATGTTAATAACCTCCTCTGGATTTATTAAGCTGGGTGTTGCTCCGAAAATTCTGAATTCGATTGAATCAGTATTTGCTCCCGCACTGAATCGGAAGTCCTTGAAGTTTAATTCTATGTTTCCGGTATTTTTTATGCTGATTGTTTTGGATTTACTGCTTCCAACCTTTACAGTATCGAAGTCTTCATTAGCAGAAGTAACAAGCTGAACTTCCTTTTTAACATTTTGAGGGTCGAACGCAAAATCAAGATATCCTGCTGATTCAGATAAATTCCATGCCCTCGCCCTGTTAGAACGATATGCATACCCTGTTCCCAGTTGAACTGTCCCGTGATACTGGCTTAATACAGCCTCCCATGTTGCTCCATTATCTGTTGTTGTGTAAACCTGCCCTCCAGAACAAACAACATACAATCCTCTTGAATTTTTAATATTAAAAAATCCCACAGGCATAGCCCCGCTTTGAAATCTATATCTGTTTGGTATCCACGTCGTTCCACCGTTTGAAGTAGATGCTACAATTCTGGAAGTAGTATCTCCCAATTGATTATAAACTGCAAAACCGTTCAACTCATCTTTTAATGCAAGATAATAAACAGCCCCGGCTCCAGAAATTGAGGACACCTTCCAGTTCTCTCCACGGTTTGTGGTAATGAAAACTCTCGATTGTGTGGTTCCAAAAGCACCAACATCCCCATTCCAAAAATTCGCAGTATTGAAGCATGTTTCGTTTGCTTGTGGTAAAGGAACATTTTGAATTTGCACCCAGTTATTTCCACCATCGCTTGTTTTTGCAATTCCCCATTTGCCATTCTTTGGATCGCCGGTAAATACACCATTATTCTCATCAAAAAAGTGGATTTTATTTATAAAACCTGTTATTTGCGAAACACCTATTGTTGACCAGTTTCCTCCGCCATTAGCTGTTATCATAACATTAGCAACAGTCCCGTTTGATGTGCTGGTTCCTGCAACAGCTTTTGATTCATTAAATGCATAAATAGTATAAGCTGGCTGTCCGAGTGAGCGATTTGTAACTTGACCGTTATAATACCTTAAAAAGCCTCCCTGTGTTCCAAGGAAGCCGCCCTGTCCTACACCCCATAGAAGACTTTCGCCAGCAGACATGGCATCAAACCAAACAGGCATATAATAATCGGGCACTGCAAAGACCTGCGAATAACTGTTTTTCGATTCAAGCTGAATTGGAACTTTCAAAAGCTGGAAATCTTTATAATTTCCACTTGTAAATGTAACAAGCAATTTTGCCCAGCCACGATACCATGGATTAGATTTCTGCAACTGCACCATCAAAGTAAATGGTTTTGTTTGAAGGTTTCCAAGACTTCCAAGCTCAATACTACCACCTGTTATTGATAGTATGTTATCAAGTGAGGAAATAGTAATTTTTACATTATTTGCATTCGATAAGTAGTTGGTAACCTTCAACGACATAAGCTTTGGGTCATAATCAGTAAGTGCATCTCCTGAAACAAATTTAGCCTCCGAAATTTCCAAGCCGGGTATTTCGTTGCCTTTACCTCTGTTATAGTCAAGAGCTTTATAAGCATTCGCTCTACCATAAAATATGTGCCTTTTGGTTGAATCTGTTGTTACAACATTGTCTGAGGTGCTCCTTATCTGGTGTATTATCTGTTTCGGCGACCAATCTTTGTGCAAAGACTTAATAAGTCCGGCTATCCCTGATGTAATTGGGGAAGCCATTGAAGTTCCGTTTTGATTGGAATAACCGTTGTTAGGCATGGTCGAGTAAATTGATGAGCCTGGTGAGTAAACAGTTACAGAAATTCCAATGTTAGAAAAACCAGAAACCCTGTTATTTGAAGCTGTTGAGCCAACACACAAAACATTGTCATATCCTGCAGGAAACTGCCCCCCATCGTCAATATTGAACTGGTTGTCGTTTCCAGCTGCTACTACTATGACACATCCTTTTTTATAAGCCGCTGTTATAACCTCCTGCTCGACCGGACTGAAACCGGGACCACCCCAGCTGCAATTGATAATATCAGCTCCAAGACTGGCAGCATAAGTAATTGCTTCATACGCCCTGAAAATTCCAGATGTTGAAGCATCAGGTGCACATTTAACGGGTATTAGCGAGCAATTAAATCCTATTCCTGCTATCCCAATATTGTTATTAGTAACCGCAGAAGCACATCCTGCCACGTGTGTGCCATGAAAACCTGATACATTTTTCGGATTGTTATCTTCTTTATACTGACCACTGAAAAGCTCGTTTTGATTAATATTTCCAATCATATCCCATCCATGCCAGTCATCTATTTTTCCGTTACTGTCATCATCTTTACCGTTTGTTCTTTTATCTTTGCCTTCGCTGTCCGTTCCACCTTCACCGGGATTAATCCAGATATTTGCCTGTAAATCGGGATGTTCCCAATCAACACCTGAATCAACTATAGCGATTTTAACGCTTTTATCCCCTTTCGAAATATCCCATGCCTTTTTCATAAGTAAATTGTTAATATACCATTGCTTTGAAGAGTCCGGGTCATTGGGATAAAAATCATTTGTAAATCGCTTGAAAACTGGTGTTGCATATTCAACCTCCGGATTTTTCATTAACTCCTTACATAGTTCGTAAGGGTCAATAGGATACGAATAGAAAACCTCAAAAATTCTTGTTAGACCTTCGTCATAGTTCGAGAGTGCAATATCACCCTGATTTCTGAATGGTGCATTGATTTTTGTTACATTAAAATTCTTGAGTAAACTCATCAATACAGATGAGTAAAATGTCTTTCCATCGCCTGAAATATCTATTGTGCTTTTTGTCTTAATGTTTATTGAATTCGGTAGGTAAAATTCTTCTGATAGCTTTGGTATTTCATATATTTTCGCCATTTCCTGAGTGCCATCTGGTAGTTTTTTGCCCGGAATAAAAATTGTATAAGCCACATTTTTATTTCTACTGTTTGATGGCTGATATGTTTGAAAATTTATTGAGTAAGCTTCGGAAATAATAAAAATCAACAGGATTACTCCAATAATTGATTTGAGTAAATTTTGAGCCATTATAAGTCCTTAGTATTTATATATTTTTAAAAAATTAGTATTCTTGTTGTATTATCAATGAGTATCCACCTTTTTTGGAATCACCCGTGAATATTATCGAATAATTTTTACCAAAGGTTAGTGATACATCACTGATTTTTGATATTCTTGTCAAATTTTTATAATCAAAAACAAAGAAACTAAGCTTCCTGTCATTGAATTCAGCATAAAAATCAGTTTTTGTTCCATATTTTACTGCATCAGCCACTGTTGCTCCTGAATCACTATCAATTCTGAAGGAAACAATAGGAATTTCTTTGCACGCATTAAAAAACCTTCTATGGTATAGATTTGTCTCGATTGCAGGCAATCTTTCACTTAAGTCAAAAATCTCGATATTGTTTTCTTCGCCAGTTGCTACAAGTATTGAACTCGAATTATTTGTTGGAGTAAATTGATAACTCTTTTCATTAATTCGTATCTGGGTTTCCTCAGTCGGTAAAACGGTTGCCAAAGAAGAAGTGTAATCAATAAAGGAATTATTCAAAATATTATCAATCTTCAGATTCATTTTGCCAATTCCGGGTATAGCATTAATAATTTGAGTAAAAATACCCTCTTTCAATGCTTCAATCTTTTTACTTACTTCGTTATCTTCAATGAGAGAAATTTGCTCTTTGCCTTTATCGTCCACAAATATTGAAAGCAGGTATCGCTTATTGCTCTCGAACTGACCGATGGCTGTTTTTAAGAGCTTTGTCGGAGCCGATGAAGAAAAAACAGTAATAGGCGCCCTGCCTGATGGAAGTATCACATATTCTGAGATTTTTCCATAAGCCAGTCCCGAAGCAAGAACATCACCACTACGGTAACCAGCTGAATTTGTGTCATTTCTTCCGCCGAGCGATATAGTAAGCCCATCCCTCAAATAATCTGCATTTACAACTCTTATTAAAGATTTTCCTTCAAGGCTCTGGTATAATCTTATTGGAGTAGCAAGTATTGAAAGACCAGCCTTTTCTTCCTTTGAATCAAAAACTAATAGAGTATATTTTTCGAGAACTTCAAGTGAAGAAGATATAGTGCTCTTCAAATTATTTGCAACAAAAATGTTTATTGAATCCTTCAGAGTGCTTGCACAAGCTGAAATAGATTTATAATCTCCAATGGATAATTCTGTCATATCATTTTCAATTGATTCATTTTCAAATTTCTCAACGCTGATATTGCTTGTTGAAAAGTTTATTACCCTCATCAAACTCTGGCTATTTTCGATTTTCTGAACTTTTGCTAGAGCATTTTGTGATAAATCATTTTGATCAAGTTGATATAGCTCTTCCCTGCCCTCTTTGAACCTGATTATTATACCATATTCATCGCCGGATTTTAAATCTAATTCGAATAGCCCGATAATTTTGATTGAGTCCTTGTAGTTTTTGATAAGTGAAATTGGCAACCTCCCGCTTGGTAACTGGGATTGAAAGCTTATCGTTCTGTATGTTATATTTTGTGCGATTGGTGTTCCGCTTGGACACCCCATCACAACCGAATAACTGACATTAGTATCATTGTTCGTATTTATAAATGAAACAATGGAAGTATTCGGATTAATATACAATCCCGGTGTTGTGCCAAGAATAATAACAGTATCAACGGGTTTAATTTTGTCTGTGGATTCAAGAGCGAAAACTGTGTAATTCGTATTTCTTATTACTCTGAATCTGTTTGTCAATCTGAAATCCTCAACATTATTTCCTCGAATTATTAAGCTAACAGAATCTTCGGGAGTTGGCTTTATAGTGTCAGACAGCGATTCATATTTTGTCAGATTAGTTTCATTAACCCCACCAATTATGAGCTTTCGATCCTTTTGGTCGCCTGCGAGATTAAATAATCTGATTTTAACAGTTTCTGCCGGCGATGGAGGATTAACAAGTAATGGGTTCTCTTTTGCACAGGATACAAAAAAAACTAAGCTGCCAAAATAAATTAATAACTTTAAGTGTATTAGTTTCATAAGTTTACAATATTTTAACTTTACAATTTAATAAAAATTAGTGAATATTTCATAGTAAATTAAAAACTTTTGACTTCGTCTCTAATATGTCTTATTCAACTAAATTTAAGTTTTAAATAATGAAAGAAAAATTAAATTCAATATTAGATCGCTATAAACAATTATCAAATGAACTAAACAAGCCCGAAATTATAAATGACGTCTCAAGATATAAGAAAATTTCAAGAGATTTCAAACATCTTCAACCAATTGCAGAAGCTTCGGAAAAATATCTGAAAATCCTTGAAGACATCGAATCAACAAAAGAAATAATTGATTCTCCTTCTACTGATTCCGAGATGCGAGATTTTGCCTATCAGGAACTCAGTTCGCTGGAAGAACAGCTTCAGTCTTTGGAAGAAGAACTTAAAATTATGCTTATACCCAAAGACCCGAATGATATGAAAAACTGCATAGTTGAAATGAGAGCTGGAACAGGTGGAGACGAAGCAGGTATTTTTGTCGGAGATTTGTTCGATATGTATAAAAGATATGCCGAAACTAAAAACTTTTCAATTGATATAATTGACTTTAACGAGTCAGAAAAGGGTGGTTTCAAAGAAATTGTTTTTTCCGTTTCCGGCGAAAATGCTTATGGTTTGTTTAAGTATGAAAGCGGTGTCCATAGGGTTCAGCGAGTTCCCGAAACAGAAGCAAGCGGCAGATTGCACACATCAGCTGCAACTGTAGCTGTTCTACCGGAAGCTGAAGATATTGATGTCGAGATTAAAGATGAAGACCTCAGAATTGATATTTTCCGTTCAGGTGGCAAAGGCGGACAAAATGTTAACAAAGTCGAAACTGCCGTCAGACTTGTTCATTTACCTACTGGAATCGTTGTGTCCTGTCAAGACGAGCGTAGCCAGTTAAAAAACCGTGAAAAAGCTATGAAAGTCCTCCGTTCAAGAATCTATGAATTAGAACTCGAAAAGCAACAGCAGGAAATATCCACTGCAAGAAAGTCCATGGTTAAATCCGGCGACCGCTCTGAAAAAATCAGAACTTATAATTTCCCTCAAAATCGTGTTACAGACCACCGCCTCGAAGGAGAAAACAAGAACTATTCACTAAAAGAAGTTATAGAAGGTAACCTTGACCCAATTATCCAAAACCTACAAATAGCAGAAAGAGCCGAAATCCTTAGCCAGAATATCGAAATGGTTTAAGCCTTTGAGAACTACAAACCGACAATAAATAAAAAAAACTCAAAACCGTCTTAAGACTTAGTTCATATAATTACTGGCACCAAATTTATTATCTTTAAAGTGCCATAAGAAAATAATAAACTAAATATTAAATAATAAGAGTTTTTATGGAAGGCAATTTTTCAAACAGAGTAAACGATGTTATCAGATTGAGTCGTGACGAAGCTTTACGATTAGGGCATGATTACATCGGAACCGAACATCTCCTGCTTGGAATCATCCGGGAAGGAGAAGGGATAGCCGTCAAAATTTTGCGAAATCTTGGCGTTGACCTTTACAAATTGAAGAAAACCATCGAAGATTTTGTTAAAGGCTCAAGTTCTACCATTACCATTGGCAATATACCATTGACAAAGCAAGCCGAAAAGGTTTTGAAAATCACTTACCTCGAAGCTAAACTATATAAATCCGACGTTATTGGCACTGAGCATCTTCTTCTATCATTATTACGTGATGAAGAGAATATTTCTGCACAGATTCTCTCCCAATTTTCCGTTACTTACGAAAATGCAAGAAAAGAACTGGACAACATCATAAGTGGTAAACCAAGTTCCTCTCAACGAACACCAAACTTCGCCAAATCTGGACAAAAAGAGAGAATGAAAACTCCTGTCCTCGATAACTTTGGCAGAGATTTAACAAAATTAGCACTCGAAGACAAACTCGACCCTGTCATAGGCAGGGAAAAGGAAATCGAGCGAGTTTCTCAGGTGCTTTCCAGACGTAAAAAGAATAATCCTGTGCTTATTGGTGAACCGGGCGTTGGTAAGACAGCAATTGTTGAAGGTTTAGCACTCAAAATTGTTCAAAGAAAAGTTCCAAGAGTTCTTTTTGATAAACGCATTGTAACGCTTGACCTTGCTTCGCTCGTTGCCGGCACTAAATACCGGGGTCAGTTCGAAGAAAGAATGAAAGCAGTTATGAATGAGCTTGAAAAAGCCAAAGATGTTATACTTTTCATTGACGAACTTCATACAATCGTCGGTGCCGGAGGTGCTTCAGGTTCTCTTGATGCTTCCAATATGTTCAAACCTGCTCTCTCGAGAGGTGAAATTCAGTGTATTGGAGCTACAACACTCGATGAATACCGCCAGTACATCGAAAAAGATGGTGCTCTCGATAGAAGATTCCAGAAAATTATTGTTGATCCTCCTTCAGCAGAAGAGACAAAATTAATCCTTGAAAATCTTAAGGATAGATACGAAGAGCATCATAATGTAAAATATAGTGAGGATTCTATCATTTCCTGTGTCAGACTCTCAGAGCGTTACATTTCTGACAGGAATTTTCCTGACAAAGCAATAGATGTTCTTGATGAAGCTGGTGCAAGAGTCCACCTCGCAAATATTCAGGTTCCAAAAGAAATTATCGAACTCGAGGAAAAAATTGAAGAACTTAGATTTCAAAAAAATCAGGTTGTCAAAAATCAAAATTTTGAAGAAGCTGCAAAACTTCGTGATGTAGAGAAAAGACTTCAATCAGAACTCGAAGCAGCTAAAAACGAATGGGAACTCAGATCCAGCGAGACTTACTTCACAGTCAGCGAAGACGATATCGCCGATGTTGTTTCAATGATGACTGGTATCCCTGTCAATAAGATTGCAGAAGGCGAATCCGCCAAATTGATGAATCTCGATGCTGACCTAAAGAAAATGGTTGTCGGTCAGGACGAGGCAATTGAACATCTAAGCAAAGCTATCAGGCGTGCCAGAGCCGGATTAAAAGATCCAAAACGTCCTATTGGCTCATTTATGTTCCTCGGACCAACCGGCGTTGGAAAAACAGAGCTGGCAAAAGCACTTGCACGAGTTATGTTCGATAGCGAAGATGCTCTCATCAGAATTGATATGAGTGAATACATGGAAAAATTCACTGTCTCAAGGTTTGTAGGGGCTCCTCCGGGATATGTCGGTTACGAAGAAGGTGGGCAACTTACTGAAAAAGTTAGACGAAAACCTTACAGCATCATTCTCCTTGATGAAATCGAAAAAGCTCATCCAGATGTTTTCAATATTCTTCTTCAGGTTTTTGATGACGGCATATTAACAGACGGTCTCGGCAGGCGTGTTGATTTCAAAAATACTGTCATTATTATGACATCTAATGTTGGAACAAGAGATATCAAAATTGGTGGTAAAATCGGTTTCACCGAATCAACTGCAATTGCCGAAGATGAAAACGTTAAAAACACTATCGAAGAATCAATCAAAAGACTCTTCAATCCAGAATTTATCAACCGTATTGATGACTTTATAATCTTCCATAAACTTAGAAGAGAGCATATTTTTGAAATTATTGATATTCAACTCGAAGAACTCCGCAAGAGACTGAAAGTTAACAATATGACGCTTGAGTTGACAACAAATGCCAAAAACTTCCTTGTTGATAAAGGATTTGATGATAAATTCGGTGCAAGACCTTTGAGAAGAGCACTCCAGAAATATGTTGAGGACGACCTTGCTGATAGTATGCTCAGGGGTAACCTCAAAGGCGGCTCGAGAATTGTCGTAGATTTAGCCGAGAGTGGCAATCATTTGACATTCTCCTTTCTTGAACCAGCTATTAAGGAAGAAGAAGAACTCCTCAATGCTATTGATCCATCTAAAATCGGTAAGGACTCCCCCGATCTATCAATAACTCCAACAGATGAAGTTATTGATCATGATCTGGATATTGAAAACAAATAAAGTGTATTCATAATGTATGCAAATAAACAATCCCTTGTAACTAATTGAAATTACAAGGGATTTGCTTTTTTTTGGGTGGTCAGGGACGGAATTGAACCGCCGACACGTGGATTTTCAGTCCACTGCTCTACCAACTGAGCTACCTGACCTTTTTCGAAAAAACAAAATTAAGACCTTTTTTTTACTTTTACAAATTATTTTGTGTTTACAGAACTTAGGTTCATCTCTATAATGCTTCTGGTTACTTTCATCAACTCTTTTTCTTCCCTTGCTGTTAGATTCTCCGAAGGTTTTATTGGAGGGCTGAAAATTACAGTTACTACCCCGCTGTTTATTTTAAACTTTCCTTTGGGGATGATTTTATTTGTTCCAATAATTGTTATTGGTATTATAAGCTTTCCTGATCGTGTAGCTAAATTAAATGCTCCTCTCCGGAATTCACCTAACTCTCCGCTTGGGGAACGGGTTCCCTCCGGAAAAATTATAACTGAAATATCTTCCTTTATTGAATCTAAGGATTGTTGAATACTATCAAAAGCCTTGCGGGGGTCTTCCCTTTGCACCGGGATTAACGGGGATTTCCTGAGCATATATCCAAAAATGGGAATTTTTTCAAGCTCTTTTTTATATATTATACGTGAATTAACAGGAATAGTAAGAAAAAGCACGGGTATATCTAATAAACTACTATGATTGGAAATAAAAATATACGTCTGATTTTTATCAACGTTTTCCAACCCAATAATATTCAGTTTTACCCCGCTGAAATTGAGTATTCTTCGTGACCATTTCCTTGAATGCTCATAAAAGCTGTATTTCTTTGAATTAAAGGTGACTCCGAACAGCACAATTAATGAATCACCTAATGTTATCAAAACCAATCCAATAGTTTTTATAAAAAAACGAACCTTGTTAAGAAGAGAACTCACAAAAAATCAATTTACTTTCTTTGACTGACATATTTCTTGACAAATCTGAAAGACGATTGGATCAGAAATTTTGTAAAATCTTTGTAAACCGGCTGGTCGGCAGGTTACAACACCATCATTTTCAAGAATTTTTAATTGCTTCGAAACGTTTGCCTGAAGCAATCCTGTAATGTTGATTATATCAGTTACACATTTTTCTCCGCTATGCAATGCCCTGATTATTTTCAAGCGAGAACCTTCGGATAGAGTTTTGAACCTTTTCGCAAGTATACCAATTTCTTGGTCAGAAAATACTTCTTTCTTTCCCATCACTTACTTTCTCCCATTATTGGTTTGTGAAAAATTAATTAATTTTAAATTACAAAAACGACAGTGATAATATAAAATAATTTAGTTATAAATAAAAATATTTTTTTAAAAACTAAATAATTATTATATTCAAATCTTAACTATCTTAAATGTATTAGTCTTGCTGATGTGATATCATTTTTGTATTTGAATTTAATAATATAAAGTCCGCTATTAATATTTCTTTCTGGTAACCAGTTAATCGTATGGTTACCCGGTGATTGCATATCATCATAAAGACGAGAAATCTCTCTGCCGAGTTGATCATAGACACCAACTTCAAGATGAGATTGAGAAGGAATATAATAAGATATAATTACTTTCTCATCGAATGGATTAGGGGAACAAACCAAATTTAAATCTTTTAAATCTTCTTTATTTTTTTCAGTTATATCGAGGGTCTGCCCTTCTTTTGCCGGACATAGATACCAGCTTAAAATATCATGATTTTCAAAGGCACATCCTGTAGCAGAAGTAAATCCAACATAAGCATGTGTTCCGTTTTCTAAGTTCAAAATTTCGTCAATCTTTACATTTTCGGCAATAAGAACAGGTTTTGTAAATATATCAGTTGTATCAAGAAAAACTCTGATTTTATTTTTTTCAACATTATAATCAATCATTGCATAATATATTGTCCCATCAGCCCGAATTGGTATAACATCTTTCAAAATTGCCAGTGTGTTGTCTTTGTTATGTCTCGATGAATTGGCAAGTTTTCCACGAGTTTGAACAGCAATATGATTTCCGTTCGGATCTTTAAGATTTTCAATCTGTAAGGAATCATTGGAATATGTATCAAATTCCACTGCTATTGAATTTTCTATGCCGTCATAACCAATGCCACCGCCCAGACCTCCTGAAATCATTGGGGAGGTGTTTTGTATTACAAAAGCTATTCCATCAGCACCGGGTAGTGAGCCATCTTCACAATTGTTATTTCTGCCTTCAGTAAATCTGAATTTGAATTTTGTATAAAATCCACTCTTGACCGGAACCTTTGTTGTATGCCAGACTGCTCCACTCTGATTGACTGCCGATGATGTTATTCTTAAATATTTATCTGCTAATTTCGAAGAACCTGCAAAAAATATCCGCTGCGGGTTCGAAAAATCTGTATAGTTAAATTCGCTTGCGTCACACCTTGTTGAATTTACCTTTACAATCAGGATACTTTTGCTACCACATTCTGTGTTTACAAACAATGTATCTATCACAGCATCATCGTTTGGGGCTGTGTAGCAAATTCTTATAGAATCAATATTAGATGGATTTAATACTCTATTATTCGATGTTACTGTAAATCCCGGTTTTCTGAAAATATAAGAATTAATAGTTTGAACAAATTTGGTTCCATAATTCTTTATTGGCACAGTGAAGCAGACGGTTTCCCCTTTTTTCATATTAAATTGAAATACTCTCAATGTATCAGTCTTTTCATTTCCAATAATTGAAATTGTGAATCCGGGAATGAAAAATTCTTTTGTGGAACTTAAACCCGTTGAATCAACAGCTGTGAGTTTGAAATAACCATCATATCTGTAATCTCTCAGCTCTGCTGAAAAAGCTACGTTTTTCTTATATGGTTTGAAATTTTCAATTGTAACAGTAACATTATCTTCATTTTCCGAAATCAACTGACCCAGTCCTGAGTCATTACCCGTATAGGCAGAAGCCACACCTTTAACTTTGTAACAATCATAATCAGCAGTGATTTCAGGTGGCTGATACTCATTTGGTTTGAACCCCATACCACCAATATATCCATAAGATACTGCATATCCATAACCATAAACATAGACCCCTACCGGCTCGTCAGCATCAATAGTATGCACTCCATCTTCTACCCGAATATTGGCATAGGAATAACCTGAACCGGATATTGGAACAAACGCATTCGCTGGAACCGGCTGATTGTCTAACTTTACAGTCTGAAGATAATTATCAGGGGAAACAATTATGATATATTGTTCAAGATACACTTTTTCATAATTCACATTATCAGCAGCTAACTCAAAAGCTTGATTATTTATAACTCTGCAGGATTTCAGGAACTGCTCTTTTGGTGGAATTATCATCATGAATGGATCGCTTATCTTATATTCCGGTGTTACTGCGGATGTTTTTTTGAATTGAGCTACAAGCACAGGATTGGAAGCTGTCAAACTGGCTGAATTTCTTAATTCTCCTTCGTAGAATTCTCCTCTGTTAAGAGTGGTTATGAACCCCCCGTTGAGAAAAATTTGAGTGCTGTCGTAAGCAGCCAATATCCTGAATAAATCATTTCCTTGTGGTGTAATCTGTGACGGCTGAGTATAAGGTACAAGCAGTGCATTTTTTCCCCATACCTTCACCGGTGGCAATTGCTCAATTAAACAATCCCGGGAAAACGACTCCCCAACTAAGTCATATGGAATTTTTGCCCTTTGATGACCTGAAAAAACTGCTACCGGGTTTGAAGAAATTATTTCTGTCCCGGTCAGATCATTATGTGGGTTGTTTTCAGTTATCAATGACTGAACAAAATATGTTTCCCCTCGGTTTAACTTCACATTTTGAACATTCATCTGGGTTTTGTGAGTTGGTGATGAAGGTATTATCTGAATCTCCGTATTGTCTTCAATAGCAACTATTCCGAACTGAGATGGAGTCCAGGAAAGTTGTTGAAGAAAATTTGATCCATCGCTGTTATATGCCATTATGAAGTAATTCTTCCCGAGTACATCTGTTGGCAAAACAAGAAAAGCATCGCTTGTCGTTACTGCCTGATTCAAAGCATAAACTGTAATGTCGTCTTCGGATGTTATATGAAATGCTTGCTTTACAACTGTCTGGCTCTGATCCAGAAATGGATCTTCATTTCCACTGTCGTTCTGTCCCACCAATTCAATATCATAAAAGCTTACCTTAAATGTATATACGTCTGAAGGATTTGTTATTGTGAAGTCATGAGTTGAGCTCTGGTTTTTATTATCAGTATAATCAATCTTGCCCCTTGTGGGTTTTTCTGATGTAATAAATATATAAAGCGAGTCCCCAAACTTCCTTTTTGTCTGGCTTGAAAATTTATTATTATGATAATTCGGTAAAAAAGTAAGCCAGAAATCTTTGCCTTTGCTATCGAAATTATCCTGAGCTTTTGTCTCAGTTCTACCAATAATAAATAAAATTAATATTAAGAAGAAAATTATTTTTTTTGAACTGAACTGATTAGTATTCATTTTCAATAATTCATAATTTTTTAAAAAATCAAATTTATAAAATTTGACCAAATTAACATTTAATTAAAACTAAAATGTCTATTTTGTTACAATTATTTTTTTTGTGTAAGAAATATTATTTTTTATCATCTTTAGTAAATAAAAGCCAGCGGGTATTTCTCTGATGTCAATTTCAATAGCATTCTTATTAATTTCATTTTGATTTCTTATCGGAATATCAAGGATTGAACCAAGAACATTTATTAATTTTATTTCGATATTTTCTTTAAGTTCCATTTTGGAGATGACAATTAGTCTATCGTTAGCAGGATTTGGAAAAATAGCAAACAACTCATCATCACTTTCTGTGGTCTCTTCAACATCAGTAGGAAAAGCCTTATCAATGCATAAATCCCAGCTTAGAATATCCTGCTTCTGGAAAGCACATCCTGTTGCTCCTGTTATACCAATATATGTCAAAACATTACTTTCAAGATTTATTAATTTAGATAGGTCAAAATCCTTGATAAAAATAACAGGTTTAGATAAATACTTAGTGGAATCAAAATAGACAGTCATAGTTTTTGCTTTTGGATTATATATGACTGACACATAATAAGTACTTCCATTTGAATGAATTTTCGGGATATTATCATTCAAGGCTAATTTAATATTATGAAGATGCTTCGATGTATTCTCATTGGCTCTATTACTTTGAACTGCAATATGATTACCATTAGGATCGAAAAGGTTTTCAAGCTGAGTTGAATCATTAGAAAATGTATCAAATTCAATAGCAATACTATTTTTTATTCCATCATAGCCAATTCCCCCGCCAGACCAACCAAGAGTATATGGATTGGAATTTTGAATGACAAGTGCAATTCCATCTGCTCCTTCCTCTGAATTATCTTTGCAGTTATTGTTCGAGCCCTCGGAAAACCTAAATGCAAAATTGCTTGTAAAACCATATTGAAGTGGCAGTTTCTTATTGAACCATATTGCACCTGCTTCATTAACTTTTAATTTGGTCAATCGGATGAAATTTTCATTTTGGTGGGCATTTCCAATAAAATTTAATTGCCTGACATTTTTGAAGTCAGCATGTTCGAAAACAGGAAACTCACACTTTGTGCCAGTTCCGAACTTAACAATAAACCCATCCCTTGTTCCACCAAAAACTGGCTGAAAACTATTTTTCTGAGGGAAATCAGGGCTTTCGGTTACTCCGCAAATCACCAGCATTGAATCCTGATAGATATCAATATCGTATGCGTAATCAATTTTTGATCCACCAAGATAGGAAATAGTAGAAGCTGTCCCGTCTGGATTAAAAATTCCGAAAAATCCGTCCAATTGTCCTTGATGGCTTTTTTGAAATGCATCATCAGTTGTTTTCAAATCTTTACTCTGAGTCTTTGCTGCTATGGCAATTTGTCCATTATTTGAGCAGGCTACATTTCCAAATTGTGTATAAATTCCCGCAACCTCTGCTTCATAACCTGAACCACCTATATAAGTAACCCATTGAAATTTCCCGTTATTATCAAATTTTGCAAGGAAACAGTCAGACTCACCCCCGAATTTTGGTTGAAAAACATCTGGAGTTGTAGGAAGATTTATACTTGAAGTATATCCGTGCAAGTATAAATTATCATTTCCATCAATGGCAAGATTGCTACCATAGTCATACAATGCTCCACCGAAATATGTTGACCAGACTACTTTTTTATCATTGGAAAGCTTTGTCAATACTGCATTTGTGGCTCCTTTAAGGCTATTTTGATAAGCATTAGAAGAAACAGGATAATTGTTACTGCTTGAATATCCTGACACAATCACATTATCTTCAGAATCTATGACCAGACTTTCATAAAAATCGTCATACTGACCACCAAAATATGTTGAATATAACAATTTTCCATCATTAGAAAACTGGATTATTACTCCATCATATTCTCCATCAAGATTTGATTTTATAGCATCCTGAGTGCAGGGAAACACTCTGCTGTTTGTTCTTGAAGCTAACCATAGATTATTCCGTGAGTCAAAAGCCAGTGACGAAAAAGTATCATAATTCGAGCCTCCAAAGTATGTTGAGTAAAGTCTTTGTCCTTGATCATTTAGTTTGATTATAAGCCCATCTGCTGTTCCTCCCCGATAATTCTTCTGATAAGCATCTTCCGTGACAGGAAAAAAATCATCCCTACATTCTCCTACTATCCAGTAATTATTATCATTGTCAGCTTTGATTGCGTTTCCGAATTCCATACCATTAGAGCCGTAAAATGTGCTCCAGATTATATTCCCGTGATTTGAAAATTTCATTACAATAATATCAACAGGTGCGGTAAACTGCTCTTTCCAAACTCCCGGAGTTGTAGGAAAATTTTGGCTATATGAGAATCCTGTTGCAATTACATTTCCTAATTTATCAAACTGGGTGGATATTATCTTATCTTCTTGAGAACCACCGGCATAAGTTGACCAGTCAAAATTTGATAGCGAATTAATATTATCTGAATTATTTTTTCCTGCCGAAAACGAAATTCTATTATTGTCAATCTCATAATCAATATCTATCCTGCTCTTTGCATTTTGGTCATCGGTTAAATAAAAATCTGGAAGTTTAATTGGAAATGTATCATTATCAATCACAATCAGCACAAATTCTTTATTCAGGCTTTTTATTTTTTTTACCCCTTCGAATTTGAATATAATTTCTTCAATAGCATTGATGCTTTTCAGATTAAATTCACTGTTCAAAGTATTGTTCTGAAAATAAAGTATATAGTCAACATCGGGATAAATGTCCTTGTATATTGCTCTCTCAAAACCCAATACTCCAGTTATTCCATCAAGCTGTTGTGGAAAATAATAGTTAAAAATAAAATTTTGGGGGGAATTAGCCTCCAATTTGCTTAATTCATTTATCCCTTCGAATAATAGATCTACCATGAATAGTGCTGGCGATTCAATATCAAATCTCTCGTCAGCACCAAATTTATTAACATTAATACTATTCAAAATGGTTTGACTTTTTTGAATAACAAAACTAATATGGTCTTTAGCTACATAAACAGCTGGTGAAACCTTATTGTTATAATATTGTATCTCTTCTGTAATTTTGCCATCTGTGTTCAAAAGCTGTCCCTGATTTTTAATGAAAGAAGAGTTCCATGATGATAATAAATTAAGACTTGATAGGAGGAAATAAATAATAAATGCATATTTTTTCATTACAATCTGATTTTAATTTAGAAGTAAAATGCTAAACAAATTAATCAAAGAAATGTTACAAAAAAACGGAGATAAATAAAAAAAGGCTATCTCGAGTTTTTAAGATAGCCCTTTCAAATAATCAAAAAGTAATGCTATTCTAAACGTGGACTTCAGTCAACTTGGATGGAAATGGTTTCTGCATAGGAGTTGGAGAAACATTATTTCCAAAATTGAACAGGTCTGGCTTATGAGCTTTCTGAACTTTTTCCTGTATCAGCATAAGAGCTTTGATGAGTGCTTCTGGTCTTGGTGGACATCCTGAAACATAAGCATCAACGGGCAAAAACTGGTCTATACCCTGAACCACTGAATAGCTGCGGAACATACCCCCGGTAGAAGCACAAACCCCCATTGATATCACCCACTTTGGATCGGGCATCTGGTCATAAATCTTCCTTACAACCCATGACATCTTGTAGGTTACAGTTCCAGCAACAATCAATAAATCAGATTGTCGGGGCGACATCCTGAAAACTTCAGAACCGAATCTGGAAACATCAAATCTGGGCGATGCAAAAGCCATCATTTCAATAGCACAGCACGAAATCCCAAGAGGCATAGGCCATAATGAGTTCTTTTGTGCCCATTTTATTACATTATCAACTGTTGTGGTCAAAAAGCCATCTCTATCTAATGCATTTACTGCCATTCTATTCCTCCCTTTTTTAATTCATAAAAATATCCGGCAAATAGTATTGCTATGAAAATAAACATAGCAATTATTGCCTCCGGACTTAGCATTTTAAACTGAACAGCCCAAGGATAAAGAAAAACAACTTCGATATCAAACACAATAAAACTCATTGCAACAAGGTAAAACTTAACCGAAAATCTGTCCCTCGCTGTTCTGAAAGGTTGCATTCCACTTTCATAAGTAGTTTGCTTTTCTTTTGTTACTCTCCTTGCACCAAGCCATTCAGAAAGAACAAGAAAAATTGCTGCTATTCCAAATCCAAACACCAACATAAATATCAATGGCAAATAAGCTTCTATCATAATTTCTTCCTAAACATTTTTCAATCGAAATAGCAAATTATCAAATAATCAATTATTTTCAAAGTAAAATCATTTTATCAATTTCTAAATACGACTAAATTAGTCTTATATTTTAATGAAATTTTCTTATTAATTCAATTTTTAAGTTTTATTTGCAGTTATGATTTGATTTCTTATTTTTGAGGTTCAAAAATTATAAGAAAGTAATTTCATGAAAAAAATTGCTCTTTTTGAATATGCAAATAAGCCAGAAGCTATACAATGTGCCGAGATTACTATCGAAAAATTAGTAAATCACGGAGCTGAATGCTATGGAACTCCAGAATTACTGTCTAAAATTAAACCTGAACTAAGGAAATATGTTAAAGCTGTTGCTATAGAGGACTTCGAAAAATTTGTTGATGTTATGATTTCTTTCGGGGGCGATGGCACTATGCTTCACGCTGCCCGTCTTATGCTGAAAAACGATATCCCTATTCTCGGAGTTAATGTTGGAAAGCTTGGCTTCCTTGCAGAATTCTCAATTGATAAACTCGACGAAGTTATTTTCAATCTTGTTGAAGGCAATTATAGAGTTGTTGATAGGGCTGTGATTGAAACAGAATTCAATGGGGAAAAACTCTATGCTCTTAACGATTTCGTTATAGAGAAAAGGGATTCTTCAAGAATGATAACCGTAAGGACTTATTCGAACAAACATCACATCGCTGATTATAGAGCTGATGGATTGATTCTTACAACCCCAACCGGCTCAACAGCTTATTCCCTGTCATCCGGTGGACCTATACTCGCACCTTCAACACGTGTTTTTTGCCTTACTCCGATTTGTCCTCATTCGATGAATCTCAGGCCTCTTGTTATACCTGATACCAACGAAGTTAGCATAATTACTTTTTCGCCTACCGGTGAATCAAACCTTGTTGCTGACGGACAAATCATCAGGGTTCTAAAGAATAATCAAATGGTCGTTTTCAAACGTTCAGAAGCTGTCGTCAAACTTATCAAACCTCTTAACTCAAGCTATTATGACCTGTTAAGAGAAAAACTCCTTTGGGCTGCTAATGCTGTTGATTTCAATCCGGAACTTAGTAAAGTTTAATCAATTTAATTTCAATGATTTAAGAGAAATAAAATGAATTTTTTAGCATCAATTGTTTGGAATGTATCTCCAGAAATTATCCAATTAGGTCCTATTCATATCCGATGGTATGGACTTCTGTTTGCTCTTGGATTTATTCTTGGTTATACAATAATGTCATGGATATTTAAGGTTGAAAATAAAAGCCCGAAAGCTCTGGAATCCTTGACTATCTATATAGTCCTTGGGACTGTTATAGGGGCAAGGCTTGGTCATTGCCTTTTCTATGAGCCAGACTATTATTTAGCTAATCCGATTGAAATGTTATACGTCTGGAAAGGCGGATTGGCAAGCCATGGAGCTGGAATCGGCATAATTATCGCATTACTTGTTTTTAACCGCAGGTTCAAGGATATTAAACTTTTATGGGTTTTCGATCGTGTTGTTATTCCTGTCGCTTTGGCTGCCTTCCTTGTTAGAATGGGTAATCTTTTTAATTCTGAAATCATCGGAAAACCGACAGATTTGCCATGGGCTTTTGTTTTTACAAGTGTTGACAACATTCCTCGCCATCCTTCTCAACTTTATGAAGGAATTTCTTACCTGATTATATTTATTATTTCATTTTTTATTTACAAAAAATATAAATCTAACCTTCCCTCCGGAAGAATTGCCGGAATTTTTCTGATTCTTCTCTTTGGGGCACGATTTTTCATAGAATTCTTCAAAGAAACTCAAGCTGATTTCGAAAAGACCCTCCCCCTTGATATGGGTCAATTCTTGAGCCTACCTTTCGTTTTGTTAGGTGTTTATTTTCTTTACTATTCTTTCACAAAAGGAAAAATTAAATCTTAATACTCATAAATTTTTTTGAAAATAAATTCAATATTAAGCTTGCAAGTTTAGGTTTTTAACTAAAATCTTTTTCATTTTTTACAATTCAAAGTTTTTTTAGCTTTGTAAAATAATTCACAGAAAAATTATATTTTTTTAAAAAACATTTCTCTATCTCGAATGATTTTAATAATTTAGAAATCTTGTATTTTTTTAATTTTTCAATTAAAATGTTTTTGGAGTATTTGAAATGAACGTTTTCGAGACAAAAAATATCAGGAATGTTGCAATATTAGGTCACGGCGGTTCTGGCAAAACAACATTTGCCGAATCATTCCTTTTTCAAACAAATGCAATTAACCGAAGAGGAACAGTTGAAGAACATAACACTCAATCTGATTATAATGAAATAGAACATGAAAGGGGGACTTCTGTCCTTTCCACACCTTTATTTACTGAATATAACAATATTAAAATCAATATTATTGATACTCCCGGCTATGATGACTATATTGGCGAAATGATTTCATCTATCAGCGTTGTGGAGTCCGGTCTTATCATTTTAAATGCTCACGGCGGTGTTGAGGTTGGAACCGAAAACGCATGGGAATATGCAGAAAAATACTCTATACCAGTCTTTTTTGCAATCAACAAAGTTGATATGGATCAGGCTGATTTTAATGATACCTACGAACAAGCCAAACAAACCTTCGGCAGAAATACTATACTTTTGCAATACCCTTTGCAAATTGGTGCAGGTTTCAATTCAATTGTTGATATTCTTAATCAAAGACTTTTAGTCTATCCCCAAACCGGCGGAAATGCTCAAATTAAAGATATTCCCGATTCTGAAAAAAGCAGAGTAGAAAGTTTGAGAAATGAACTTGTTGAAGCTGTTGCTGAAACCGACGAAGAGTTAATGAACAGATATTTCGAGAATGGTGAACTTGGGGAAACAGAGCTTACTAATGGTCTTCGAAAAGCATTTATCAACAGACAGATTTTCCCTGTATTTACCATCTCTTCAAAAATGAATATCGGCACTGACAATATTATTGATTTCATTACTAAAATATGCCCTTCACCTGATGAATATGTCGGTAGAGAAGATGTTGATGGTAAATTGATTAAATATGATGTAAATACACAAAATTCAATTTTTGTATTTAAATTGTCTTCCGAAGCTCACCTTGGCGATATGACCTTTTTCAAGGTTTGCACCGGTAAAATTACCCCCGGAGTTGATCTAATAAATGAACAAAAAAATACATCTGAAAGACTTAATCAGATTTTTGTTATGAGTGGCAAGAAAAGAATTGATGTCCCTCAATTAAACGCCGGAGACATTGGCTCTACTGTCCGATTGAAAGTTACTGCCGTTAATCATACTTTGCATGACAAATCTTTTAATATTAATTTCGCTTCGCTCAAATATCCCAATCCAAGAATCAGAATTGCCGTCGTTCCGAAAACAAAAGGTGAAGAAGAAAAAGTTGGTATGGGGCTTAATAACCTTCATCAGGAAGACCCAACATTAATTGTTGAGCACTCTCCCGAGCTTAAACAAATTATTCTTTATGCACAGGGTGAACTTCACATGGCTGCTGCTAAATGGAGACTCGAGCATCGCTATAAAGTTGAAACAGATTTCATCGAACCAAAAGTTCCTTACAGAGAAACAATTACCAAACAGGCAAGAGGGTTCTATCGCCATAAAAAACAATCCGGCGGTGCCGGCCAGTTTGCAGAAGTTCATATGATTATTGAACCATGGAGCGAGGATGCCCCCTACTATCCAGAAGTAACAATTAGAGGAAAAGACCTGATTGATTTGGACTGGGGAGGAAAACTTGAATTTGTTAATTGTATTGTTGGTGGCGTTATTGATGCAAGGTTTATGCCTGCCATTCTCAAAGGTGTGATGGAAAAAATGACCAATGGTCCATTAACCGGTTGCTATGTAAGGGATATTAGAATTTATGTCCACGACGGAAAAATGCACCCTGTTGATTCAAACGAAGCCGCCTTCAAAACTGCCGGAAGAATGGCTTTCAAAGAAATTTTCGTAAAAGCTGACCCAAAAATTTTAGAGCCTATTTACGATGTTGAAATAAAAGTTCCCGAAGAATATGTCGGCGATGTGATGAGTGATTTACCCTCCAGACGTGGTGTAATTCTCGGTATTGACGTCGAAGGAAGATATCAGAAAATAAAAGCAAAAATGCCATTAGCAGAACTCGACAGATATTCGATTGCACTAAGATCCATGACTCAAGCAAGGGCTACCCATTCTCAAGCCTTTGCGGAATATCAGCAGGTTCCGCCTAATGTTCAGATGAAGTTAATCGAAGAGAATAAGAAATCTCAAGCTGAAGAGGAAAATTGAAAAAGCTTCTTGTTTTATTTGTTTTTGTTCTTGCCTTTTCAAGCTCGAGCAGCAAGATCTTGATGAAGCCTTATCTTCAGGCTTTGGCTCATAACTCTGTCATTGTTATGGTCGAAACTAATAATTCAACACCTGTAACAGTTCAATATGGTCTCTCTGAAAAGCTTGGAATGAAATCCTCAACTTCATTTTGTGTTGAAACAGAACGCAGAAGAAATAATACCTTCGTTCACAGAATCAAACTTGATAGTCTGAATAGCAACACTACATATTTTTACAAAGCCATTCACGAAAATGATATATCCGAAATTTCAAAATTCAGGACAATATCAGGTAGCAATCTTCCAATTTTATTTGCCGTTTCGGGTGATAATCGCTCTAATCCATTTGACCATTCCAGAAAATCCAAAAAAATTAAAAGATTTGAGCCATTATTTTCAATTTATACTGGTGATTTGTGTTTTGACGGCAGGTATGATACCTGGAAATCTGAATTTTTCACCGATGATGAGTTAAATTTAATTTCTCAGGTTCCTTTCTTTAATTCAATCGGCAACCACGAGGGCTCCGGACAAAATTCCAAAGCATTTTTAGAGCCTACTAATAAATTTTCAGGCCATAATTTCTTTTATTCTTTTGATATCGGTAATATTCATTTCATTATTATAAGCACAGAACACAGCGTTAAACCTGGTTCTGAACAATGGAAATTTGTTGAGCAAGATCTTAAAAACACCGAAAAAAAATGGAAAATTGCTGTTTTCCATGAACCTGCTTATAGCGGGGGCGGCCACGGCAGCAACAAAAATATGATTAAAATGAGCTCTGAACTCTTTGAAAAATACGGCATTGATATTTGTCTAACCGGTCACAATCATTTTTATCAAAGAAATTTTGTCAACAACATCTATCATCTGGTTTTTGGAGGCGGCGGTGCACCGTTATATACTCCAAAGGATGAAGAATACACACAAATCAGCGTCAAAGATTACAATTATGGTATTTTCGAAGTTTTTGATGATAAAATTAATATCAACGTCTATAACCTTAAAGATGAAAAGATAGACAGTTTCCAGATTAATAAATAATTCTTTTTTCAATTAAAAAGGGGTGCTTCAATCACACCCCTTTTATCACAAATATTAATCAAATAAAGCTTTTAAAGACTGATTGTATTCTCGTTCATTGATTCAAGGCTTTTTACAATAGCTGCAAGGCATTGCCCGGCTAACTGCCCATCGATAACTCTGTGGTCATAGGTTATTGAAACAAAAGCAATATGTCTGACAACAATTAAATCTTCCCCGTCAATTTCTTTAACCACAGGTCTCTTTTTGATTGCTCCTATGCCCATAATTGCTGTCTGTGGCTGATTTATAACCGGAGTTCCAAAAAGGGTTCCGAATGTCCCCACATTAGTAATCGTGAAGGTTCCGCCCTGTATATCATCTGGATTGAGTTTCTTGCTTCTCGCTCTTGTAGATAGGTCATAAACAGATCTTGCAAGTCCGGAGATACTAAGTGCATCTGCATTCTTTATAACTGGTACAATCAGATTGCCATCTTCTAATGCAGTTGCTACGCTCAAATGAATTCGTTTGTGAAGTATTATATTTTTTCCATCAACACTAACATTGACCCTCGGAAAAGCTCTTACTCCGTCCACTGCAGCTTTTGCAAAAAATGGGGTGAATGTTAGTTTGAAACCTTCCCTTTTTTCAAATTCAGCTTTGTGTTTTTCCCTGTATTTAACTATTCCTGTTACATCAGCTTCAGCGACACTTGTAACATGGGCTGAAGTATGCTTTGAGTAAATCATATGTTCGGCAATCAACTGACGGACTCTGTCCATCGGAATAATTTCAACTTCCGCACCTATTGCCGCAGGTGAGACCAATGGAGTGGGTTCGGTCTTCTGAACTGCAGGCTGTGATATTTCAGGCTTCTTTTGTTCTGTTACTGCCACTTGTGGTGCTGGAGCATTTTTCCTGTTTTCAATATAATTCATTATATCATTTTTAGTTACTCTCCCTTCGGAACCCGTTCCTAAGATAGTATCAAGTTCAGCAAAACTAATGCCTTCGGCTTTGGCTATACTTTTCACCAATGGAGAGTAAAACCTGTTGCTCTTTTGCTGGTTGCTTTCCTGAGTTACTTCTTGTTGAGGTATAGCCTCCTCTATCGGTTCTGGAGTGGTAACACTTGTTGTTTGAGGTTCTGGTGCTTTTGTGATAACGTTACCATCGCCCGTGGAAATTTTTGCAATAACTTTTCCTACTTCGACTGTTTCACCTTCTTTTGCAAGTAATTGAACCAGCACACCGCTAACAGGTGATGGAACTTCGGTATCAACTTTATCTGTAGAAATTTCAAGAATCATTTCATCACGCTCGACTGCTTCGCCCTCCTTCTTTAACCATTTTAATATAGTTCCTTCCTGTAATGATTCGCCCATTTTAGGCATAACTACATCTACAAGAGAACCACCAGTAACTGGTGGCATGTCCTGACTTTTCGGCTCCGTTTTTGGTTCTGATTTTTCGGTTGGGGGAGGGGTAGCTTTTATTTCCTGTGGCTTATTTGTATCATCGGCAGGTTTTACTTCAGCTTTTCCTTCTGTTTCAATATATGCAATAACTTTCCCTACTTCAACAGTCTCATTTTCAGGGAAAAGTATTTGCGTAAGAACGCCTGCAACAGGAGATGGCACTTCAGTATCAACTTTGTCAGTTGATATTTCAAGTATCATTTCGTCCCGTTCAACATAATCACCTTCTTTTTTTATCCACTTGAGAATTGTACCTTCCTGCAGTGATTCTCCCATTTTGGGCATTAGTACTTCAACTTTCATAATATCTCCATTTCCTACTTATTTTCAATTTTAATAAAACAAATAATTTAAAATTAAAAAATTATTATAATATGATTTGATAAAATTCTATGGCATGCTAAATAAACTGTCGTCAATTGGATTATTCACCTGTATGTTCTCTATTATGACTTTTGTAAGCCTCTGATTATTATCAACTTTTGATTCTATTATTCTTGGAAATACTATGCCATTCAAAGAATAAAACTCCATCAATTTAAGTTTGAATGTCAGGTTTGTGCTTCCGAGGACCACAGTATGAACAAAATCAAGATACGTATTTGGATCAATGGTATATGTATAATGATGATTTCCCGGAGTGGTAAAGGCTAAATTAAAAACCTTTTTACCATCATAAGTAGATTGATAGAGTGAATCAAGTTTAATGCCCTTGCTCTGGTAATTTATTAACTTGTCAGAATAGAACGAAAAAATACAATTCAGCATAGGCTTAATTGAAGCTACTTCCATAGCTGTCAGTTTTTGTGGGGTGAATATGTTTTGCGAAGGATCTACCAGCCAGCCTTCGTCTCCATTGAAAACAGTAATTCCGTTTTGTCCCATTAAATCAATCTGTATTCGGTATTTATCAGGTGATTTATAGTAATAAACCATTGGGAATTCTGTCCCTTCTGTCTCGATTTTCCCGACAATTCTGAATGTCTTTAAATTTTGTAAACTATCAATATTGCCTCTTGCCCTAAGATTTTTCTCAATCATACTTTCAGGTGTCTCGGAATAGAGCATTAGATTTGCGAATATCAGAACACAAATTACAAGCTTATTTGTCAGTAATCTCATTTAATTTAATAGGATTATAAATATTAACATTCTTAAAAACGATTGAATTTTATCAATATTGAAAATCCATTCGCTTATTTGATTTATTCAATAACTTCTCACTTCATTTCATAAATTCGGACAAATACCGAACGGTTATAAATCCTTTGTTGAGGAGTGTCGTTGCTGAAAGGATATTTACCAGTGATTAAAACATTAACCCTGTTTCTGTCAGTTTTTAGCAATTTTAAAGCAGATTCAGAACGTTTGGAGGCTAATAACTTATTATATTCTGGTGTTCCAATATTATCTGTAAATGGAAGAATTTCAATTTTCTTCCCTTTGTTTAGGTTTTGCAGCACTATTAATTTCACTCTTTCATCAATATATGAAAAATCAGATTCATTAAAATTAAAATAACCAAGAATAAATTCACTATAATTTTCGGTAGAAGTGCCCATTTCTCTCGCATTTTCATTAATATTAGCAAACTGATAATTGGGTTCCAACACAAAATTCAAATTACTCACTTTTGAATTACCTGAAATATCGCTATAAATAGCATTTAAGTGTAACTTAAATTCGCCATTGTTTTGAAGTAATTGAGCATTGGATTCAGTTAGTTTAAATTTATGAGAGTCTGAATAGAAATTCTCCAACAAATTATCGTTCAAACAGATTTTTCCTGTTATTTCTTTCAAGTATTGCGGGTTTTTGCTTTCCGTTTTTATTTCAAGTTCAATTTCCTGAATAGATTTGGTTATCTCTTTCCTCTCAGTAATATTTGGAATTTTATTTGAATCGAATTGAATTAGAACAAAATAATTTTCATCTTCGTTTGCTTTTATTTTGTTTTTTGGTGATTCTATTACTTTTTCAATAAAATTAATTCTGCTTTTATTTATTCCAAATTGTTCAATGTAATTAGCAACAGCCTCAAAACGCATTTTTGCAAGTCCTTCTTGTTCATTACTTGTCGAAGAAGCTAATATTGTTATGTTAGTCTCAGGATAATCTTTCAAGATTTCAACGGTATTTCTCAAAATTTCCTTGTTTAATGAATATTTCTTGCTCAAATGCGGTGGTTTGATAATTATTTCAGGAATTATAGCAGAGTTCTTTTCAAAAAATATTATTGGCAACAAAGGAAATGATTGAATCTCAATATCTTTCCATACATCAATTTTCAATGTGTCGCCATCTTCAAGTTTTTCTCCCGAAGATAGCACAAGTAATCTTGCATCAGATTCCGCTGCTATTGGCGGTGGTGGATAATCTGGCATTGGTGACTGTTTCGGTGGAACTGGTTCAGCTTTTGGAACTTTATAAGCAATGCTCAATCCCAACTGCAACTGATGAACTTTCCAGTCCAGATTTTTTACTATGTTACTTAATCCATAAAAATATCTGATATTAGAAAATACTTTAAAATCTGAAAATTCAAAAAATTTATAATTTGCCCCCAAAGATAATGCAAAATTCAAAGGGGATAAATTTGGAATTTTCCCTTCAGTGCTGTTTCTTGTCCGGGAATAATTTTCAAATGAAGCTCCTTCGGGCGAAATAAGTGTCTCGGAATATTTAAAATTTGTATTTAGAGGCAAACCGAGTCTGAAACCTAATGCTAAATCCAATGGTATTTTATCAATTATGGAAACTAATATTTCTGGCTCAATTGAAAGCATATTCAAACCTGTTACCAGCTTATGCTCCGATATACCCTTCTTCAATTCATTCCCCACTATTATATTTGCAAAGAAATCTTCGGTTGTTAATGTCCCGTCGAGTTTATCATAAGACAGTCCTATGTTAATCCCCCATTGATTGTCAAAAAACATTGACTTAGGGTAATAACTGACAAAACTCTTGAAAGAATATGCAATACCAAAACCCGATTCGAATTCTGAGCAACAATTTGGATAAGATTCAAAGCTTTTAAATGATGAATTGTGAAAATTGAAATTTGATGCTAATCCAATGCCAAATTCCACACCTGAGTATTTTTTCTGTGGATATAAAAAACTAATATTGATTAAGAATAAGAAAAATAATATTAATAATTTACGATGAATAATTTTTGACTTCATTAAATATTTATCTGATTATGAGTAATTCTTTTACCGAAAAGGAAGATCTGATTTTTACGACAAGCTTGTAAGAACCCGAATTGATTATAGAAGCATCTATATTGACCTTATTTTGACCTCTGCTCACCTCGATATTTGTTTGTCTGAGAACTAAAGAGCCAGAATTATTAAATATTTCTACTGTAGCTATTCCGCTTTCGATGCTTTCGAATTCTAAAATGAAATCATTAGCGACCGGGTTAGGAATAATTGTCAGACCCCTTATTATATCCTCATTCTGCAAAATATATCTTCCTTCACAGAGATTTATCAATTGGAAAAAACCATTTTTTAATTTGGTTTGAACAGAAACACCCCAGAATTTTCCATTTGGGACAAATTCAATAGACGATGTGTCGGTTTCCCCCAATCCTGCATAGCCCGAAATTTCCGCTACTTTGCCATTAACGGGAAAATCCCCCTCTACCTTGACTCCAATGATTCTTTTACCCTCAACAATCTCATTTCTTGTTAATTTTGCTGTGCCATAATCACTTTTAACCGTATCTGGCAGAAATAATCTTGGATTTATTGTTATTTCAGCTTCAAAAAATCTTAAACCGTTGTATTGCCTGTTTTCAGAATTTGTAAAATTGATTGGAATAGTGGCTCTTCCCTTAGGGTCCGCCTCGATCTTTGGTATAGTCAATTCAGAAATTCCTGAAAATGCTTCAATAGAAATGGAGCTTAATGAATTACAGGGTATAGCTTCAAAATTTAATGACACCGGCGATTGTGATAATTTTACAGTTTCAATTTCAATTTCTGCTTCTCCCCCGGCAGCTATATTTAATGGTAATTGTGTCAAAATCCGGTAAAATCCCACCTGTGAAAAGACTGCATTGATAATAGTTGTCTGATTTTTGGAATTATTAATTATCTTTATCTTACGAATGCCAATTTCAGGTATAAACACCAGATTCGGATGGCTGAATTCAAATACGGTTCCTAATCCCCTGCCGTGAAATGATGTGTTAGAAGTCATAAAGGTTTGATCAGAATGGAAAACAAAAACATTTCTGTAAATCTCACCAAACTCAGCTGGATGGAATTTAATTTCTGCTTTAAATATTTCTCCCGGCTGTAATAATGTATCCTTTGCCATCGAAATTATTCTGAAAGAAGCATTTATCTTATCATCTATTGCGATAAAATTTACCTTAAGTGGCACCGGGTCGTCATTTCTGAACAAATCAATAATTCGTGTGTTTGTATCGCCAACACATATCTCCCCAAAATCAAACATATTATTTAAAAATGTTATATTTCTCTTCAACCCGATACTTTCGATTTTTAAGAAGAACCATTTTGTGCAAGTTGTAATGACCAATGTATCAATGAGCTTACCAGTATCAAGCGGATGATAGTAAAACTCAACATCGAGACATTCGCCGGGATAAATTGTATTTGGTGTAATTGTTTTCTTCATTCTAAAATGTTTCCCGGAAACAAGCCATGAATTATCTAAACCAAGCGGAACCTCGCCGGTGTTGCAAATCACACCTTTCATTATCCTTTCATTATCCGATGCAAGATAAGCCGGTTCGAGTGTTATATCCTTGTAAATAAATTCTGGTCGAACGATTCTGAAATTTCCATTTGATTGGTCTTCTTCTGGATAAGTAAAAAATCGGATATTTAAATTTTCCCCAGAAGCCGCTGACGTAGCAATTGAATGTCCGTCAGGCGAAAATTTAAAGTCTGTCAGTATATTATCATTTCCGCTCATACTACCAATAAATTCGTCGCCGGGTAAATCCCAAAATGCAATTTGTGGTTGTGCCGCTGAACCTACTATTAAATGTGCCGATGTCGGTCCAAATTCCAAAGCAACAGGATCACTTGCCGATTTCCTACCTGTTCGGATAATTAGCTTATTTTTGATATTTACAACATGTATTTCGTTTCTGTTTGTGTTTGTTCCTACCGATAAAGGTGCAGAGCATCCTATTGCAAGCATCTCGCCGTCTGGAGATAACCCAAGTTCATAAATCAATGGTAAATCATCGAAAAACAATTTATCCTTCACTGAAAAATCCTCATTCCTTAATATTTGAACCTCCCCATTCAGTAGAGCTACAGCTGATTCATCAAGCACTTTGTTGAAAGTAAATGTTCCAACTGGTTTATCGAAAGTTAATTTCCTTATGATTGAGCCATCATCTACTGATAGTAATAAAATATACATCCCTGTCTGCGGCACTAATGCAATTCTTTTTCTTCCTGCATCCAAAACAGCTTTCCTGACAGCGAAATTTTGAGGTATTTCCAATTTAAGGTAAGGTTGATTTTCCTCAATTTTGAAAAAAGCTATTGAATCCTGCGAAGGATCTCCGAAATAGCTTTCTTTTCGGTAAACAACATAAATTTTCGTGTCGTTATCAAAATAATCAATACCGAGTGGTTTTATTCGTTCGGTGGGGTATGGAATTTGAGTTACTATCTTTGTTGCAGTAGAAGTTCCGGTTTGTAAGTCCCACTCTTTAAGAAAACCGGCATCATTAAGCGATATCACTCTACCCCCGTCGCTTCTGTATGCAATTTTTCTGACGGGGATATCATCTTCTTTTAGCGTTTTAGTAGTAGTGTTTGTAAACTCCTGCTTAACTTTGATTAATGCCCTATTCGTTGGTAAATCAGGCACCTGCCAAAGAAAAACGCTATCAGATGTTGAGGCAATCTGTTCCCAAGATGAACCATTATCAATACTCAAAAATATTGACGTCGGAATGCCTTTCACTGCACCCTTCCACTTAATCTCGTATTGTTGACAGGGTAGTATTATTTCCCCCCCGTTTGGCTTGATTAATTGTAAAACTGTATTTCGAGGTATTATAAATTGATTCCCAATCAGGTTGATTTCTTCCTTTCGCCCTCCATCAAAATAAACTGTGAATTTATCACGATAATATGTTGTATCCTCTGGTTTGAAATTGATTGCCGCCCTGTAATAAAATGGTGAAATTAGTTGCTTCGGTGGTCTTGTGCTGTCAATCGAAGAACCATACCATTCATAAGTAAAATATTTTGAATGAGTCTTGATAGAATCAATTTTAACAGGTATCTCTCTATTGTTAACTACATTTGCAATTGGTGCATTAACTATTATTCCTCTTGTTGTATCCTCACCTCTTTTTAAATTCCCGAAATACATATCGGGTTCGAATCTGTCCTTGCTATTGGTAATGCTTATTACTGAAAGATAAGATTTATAAAAACTTGTTGACAATGTTCCTAAATCTGAACCAGAAAACACGAAAACAGTTAGTCTGTGAGGAGTTAAAGAACTTGGTCCATTGATTTTTGTTTTCCATCTTACTGTTTGAAATTGATTGTTATCTGGGGGCGAGACCGACTCAGGGCTTATAGAATTTACATTTTCTATAAGTAAAATATTATTTTTATCAAAAATGAACTGGCTGTTGTTTTTTATAGCTTTTATCTTTATTTCCAATGTTGGAAATTCACTTGTATCAACAACTGCAGAATTGTTGAACTTGTATGCCTCCAACTTAATCTGAGAATTTGAATTACTAAGGATTATAAATAAAAAAAGAGGCAGTAACCTCAATATATTAATAAACATATACTTTCCAAAAAATTTACTTTTCCTAAGACGATTTAAGTCAAAGAAAAGTTACTTTCATAATTTATTTTTTTTTATTTGAGGTGCCCTTATTGAACTAACAAGAATGGAAAGCAATACTTTAAACATATAATATAGTTGTTTCAAACCTGAAATTGAGCTTTTTCCCTCTGTCCTCTCCTGCATTTCTACAAAAACTTCCATGATTTTAAATCCATTTCTTCCCAGAAGTATTATTGCTTCGGGTTCGGGGTAATCAGTAGGATAATTATCACGGGCAAGAAATTCAATTGCTCTTTTGTTGTAAGCCCTGAAACCAGATGTATTGTCTGTTATTTTTTGCCCTATCAATATTGAATTTACAAGTGAAAATATTTTTATACCCATTCTTCTTGAAAATTTTGGCTTCCAATTAGAACTTTTTAAAAGAAATCTCGAACCAATTACAACATCTGCTTCATTAGCAATTAGAGGTTCAATTATTTTCTTTATTTCACTTGCCTTATGCTGTCCGTCTCCATCAAATTGAACTGCTAAATCATAATTACGAATTAAAGCATATTTAAAACCAGTTTCGACAGCACCACCAATACCGAGATTGCAGGGCAAGTTAATTACCTTCACCGTTTTTAATTCTGATGCAATTTCCCCTGTCTCATCCGAAGAACCATCATTTATAACAATAATATCCCATTCTGGGTTCTCTTTGATTATTGATTCAAGAACCGATTTGATAATAATAGCTTCATTGAAAGCCGGAACTATTATTAATACCTTCATTATATCTTAGTTATAAATATTTGCTTAGATAATCATCGACAGATTCTTCCCATGATGGAATTTCGATTTCTAAACTTTTTGAAATCAGAACATTGCTCATTGCTGAAAAGCCGGGTCTTTTTGCAGGTAGATTAAAAAATTCTTTGGATACTGGGTAAAGAATATTTTTCTTGTTCATTTTTTTCAGCACATATTTTGCCCATTCGTATCTTGATGCATAACCCGAATTCGTTAGATGAAACAATCCCTTAAGACCACTATTTAAAGCTTTTAATGTTGTTTCGACAATTGAACGGGTATAAGTGGGAACAGAAACCTCGTCAAAAGCTATTTTCAGATACTCATTTTTTTCAGCCCATAGAAGAAGCTTATAAATAAAATTTTGTTGACCATCCCCAAAAACCCAGCTAAGCCTCAATATTAAATAATTGTCAGTGTTTTCCTTTACTTTCAATTCACCTTCATACTTGCTTTTTGCATAAACACTCAATGGATTAGCCATATCTTCTTCTGTATATAATCCAGTCTCCTTTTTGCCATCAAAAACGTAATCTGTCCCATAATGGATCAGAAAAGATTTCGTTCCACTGGAAATTTCAGCAAGGTTCTGCACTCCATAAGTATTTGATTTGTAGGCTGAATCGGGATCGCTCTCTGCATTATCAACAAGGTTATAAGCGGCACAATTTATAATAAAATCAGGTTTATAAGACTGACATAACTCATATAATTTATCTTTGTCAGAAATATCAATCTCATCTATATCAAAAGCCTGATAATTTGCTTCAATTTTTTGAAAAAATCGGACAAATTCCTTCCCTAATTGACCTTTAGAGCCAAGAATTAAGTATTTCCTCATTAAATAAAATTGTTAATTGATAAAAATAACAATTCTAATTTAGTAAAATTATTTTAGTAATTTCGATTCCAGTTTTTCCAGCATATCTTTAGTCATTGAATCAAGATCCCAGTCAGGTTTCCACCCCCATTCCTCACGGGCTGCACTGTCGTCAACATCATCTGGCCACGAATCAGCTATTCCCTGATGAAAATCTGGTTCATAAATGATTTCGAAGTCCGGTTTATACTTTCTTATTGATTCAACTAACTCCTTCACATTAAAGCTCATTGATCCAACATTAAAGTTAGTATGATGTTTTAATTTTTCGAATGGAGCATCTAATAAATCAAGAACAGCCTTGATGCAATCAGGCATATACATCATTGGCAGGGTAGTTTCCTCTTTGACGAAACATTTAAACTTGCTGTATTTAATTGCATCATAGTAAATTGCCACTGCATAATCAGTTGTTCCGCCTCCCGGTGGAGTTACCGATGAAATAATACCCGGATATCTGACTCCTCGCACGTCAAGTCCGAATCGCCTGATATAATAATCACCAATTAATTCCCCTGCTACTTTGGTTACACCATACATAGTCGTTGGTTGAAGAATTGAGTCCTGAGGTGCTTTGCTTGGCATTCCCGGTCCCCAGACTGCTATTGAACTTGGTATGAAAACCCTTGCCATTTCATATTTAACTGCAAGATTCAGCACATTAGTTGTCCCTCCCATATTGATGTTCCAGCATGTTTCCGGGATATCCTCGCCAATTCCAGAGAGTATTGCTGCAAGATGAATAATCGTGTCAATTTCATAATTTTTAATAATGCTCTCAAGTGTTTCATAATTTCTTACATCAAGTAAATGGAATGGTCCTGCTTCATATAACTTATTATCTGACGGAATTTTTAAATCAGTAGCTATAACATTTTTGTCACCATACTTATTTCTTAGGACAGGTAATAATTCCGAACCAATTTGCCCCGATGAACCTGTTACCAAAAGTTTCTTGATTTCTTTTTTCATATCAATCCTGTTAAATAATAATCTCTAAATAATTCACACAAAATACATTTATTAAATTTTAATATAGTTATATTTTTTATTTTAAAAAACAGAATTCTCTATTCTGTCTTAATATATTTAACTATATTAATTACTATTAGTTTCCTGAAAATAAATTAATTTTTGAGTTTTACTTTATTACTTATTTTTGAATTTACGAAAATATCATTTGTATATTAAATTTTTACAAGGAGATAAAATGAGAGTCTTAGTTAGTGATGGTATCGAAGATTCAGGAAAAATCATTCTTGAACAAGCCGGTTTTCAGGTTGACATTATTAAATTTACACCTGAAGAACTTTTAACAAAAATCAAAGATTATGACGCAATCATCGTTCGCTCTGCCACAAAAGTTACAAGAGAAGTAATTGATGCAGGCGTTAATCTTAAAGCTATTGCACGTGGCGGGGTTGGTCTCGATAATATTGATGTTGCTTATGCCAAAGAAAAGGGTATCCCCGTCCTTAACACGCCCGGGGCTTCTTCAATTTCTGTTGCTGAGCTTGCTATTGCTCACATGTTTGCAGTTTGCAGATTCATCAACATCAGTAATATCGAAATGCGAGCAGGGAAATGGCCCAAAAAAGAATACGCTCACGGTATGGAACTAACCGGTAAAACACTCGGATTAATCGGAATTGGAAACATAGGAAAAGAAACTGCAAAAAGAGCCATCGGACTCGGTATGATGGTTGTTGCCTATGATCCATTCGTCAAAGAAATTGATCTTGATGTCAAATTAATCAGCAAAGATGAGCTTTTAGCAGTTTCAGATTTTATTTCTCTTCATCTTCCGAAAATCAAAGGTGAGCCGCCGGCTCTTGGAGCTCCTGAATTTGCAAAAGTCAAAAAAGGCGTTGTCATTATTAATTGTGCTCGTGGTGGTGTTGTTTCCGAAAAAGATTTACTCGAGGCACTCAATAATGGCACTGTCAGATATGCTGGCATTGACGTGTTCGAAAACGAACCTCCTACTGAGGCTCAATCTGCATTAATTAACCATCCAAGGGTTTCTGTTACTCCTCATATTGGTGCATCAACTGATGAAGCTCAGGATAGGGTTGGTATTGAAATAGCTACTAAAGTCGTTCAAACTTTAAATCAATAATAAATTCTAATTTTTATTAAGGAGAATCATGGCAGTATTAAGACCTTTCAGGGCTTTTAGACCAAAACCAGAATTTGCAGCAGAGGTTGCAGCTAAACCTTATGATGTTCTAAGCTCAGATGAAGCTCGTGAAGAGGCAAAAGGTCATCCATTATCATTTCTGCACGTCGGAAAACCGGAAATTGACCTTGTCCCTTCTATTTCTCTTTACGACCCAATTGTTTATCAAAAAGGAAAAGAAAATCTCTGGAAATTGATTAATGATGGCATTCTTGTTCAGGATGAACAACCCTTTTATTATGTTTATGCTCAAACAATGGATGGCAGAACTCAATACGGGCTTGTTGGCTGTGCTTCTGTTGATGATTATTGGAATGATATAATTAAAAAACACGAAAAAACACGTAAGGACAAAGAAGAAGACCGCTCTAATCACGTTCGTGTTACCAATGCTCACACTGGACCTATTTTCCTCACTTATCGCGATAATGATACAATAAACTCAATCATTAATGAAGTAATTAAAAATAAACCCGAAAATGATTTTGTTGCCCCAGACGGTATTACTCATAAATCTTGGGTTATAAAGGATGATAATTATATTAAAAAAATAAAAGAAACTTTCTCAGGCATAGACTATCTTTATGTTGCGGATGGTCATCATCGCTCCGCTGCCGCTGCTATAGTTGGAAGGGAAAGACAGATGGCAAACCCCAATCATACTGGCGAAGAGGAATATAATTTCTTTCTGGCTGTTCTATTTCCCGCAAGCCAACTGAAAATCCTCGATTATAACAGAGTTGTTAAAGATCTTAACGGCTTGACAATAGAGGAATTCATAAATAAAGTTAAGGAGGTTGCTTCAGTCGAACCAGTGCCTGGTCAGTTCAAACCTTCGAAAAAAGGCGAAATTGGTTTATATATCGAAAAGCAATGGTATAAAATTTCATTGAATTCTGATTTGCTCTCAAATCCTGACCCGGTGGAAAGTCTCGATGTTGCAATCTTACAGAACAAAATTCTTGCCCCGATTTTAGGTATTGATGATCCGAGAACAAGCAAGAGAATTGATTTTGTGGGTGGAATAAGAGGTTTAGGTGAACTTGAAAAAAGAGTTAATTCCGGCGAGATGAAATTAGCTTTCAGCATGTTCCCTACTTCTGTAGATGAACTTATGAAGATCGCTGATAGCGGAAAAATTATGCCACCAAAATCAACTTGGTTCGAACCAAAATTACGCGACGGTTTATTTATACATTTTCTGGATTAAAATCTTACTTCACCACAGATAAAAAAAGGGGAATGAATTATTCATTCCCCTTTTTCATTTCATCATAAATGATTTTTCTACTGCTTTGGAGCTTCGATTGGAGGTGGAGCCATTGTGTTTGCTGGTGGCTTGGCACCTTGAGTAACGGGCTTAACTTCTTCGTATTTAGGTCCAAGGAAAAACTTGTTTGCAATCAAAACCAATATAAGTATTGCAATTGCTAACCATCTTGTAAGTTTCTGAACAAAATCAACAGTTCTTTGCATACCAAACATTGTTCCGAATTGACTGCCAAGCCCTCCGAAGCTGGCTGACAAATCCCCCTTACCGGGCTGAATAAGAACAGCAGCAATTAAAACAATCGAAATTAGTATTAACAATATTGCTATTAATGAAAACATATAATTTCCAATTAAGATAAAATTCAAAATAAAGAACTACAAATTTAGAAATTTATTTTGATTTTGTCAATTATTATTATTAAAAAATTGATAATAAAATCAAAAAAGATTAATTTTGTTATTATATTTTTAATATTATTCGATGGGATACATTAGTCGCTATATTCTCAGATTTCAGATAGGACCCTTCCTTTTTGGGTCTTTGACTGTCCTCTTTTTGTTTCTGTTCCAGTTTTTATCAAAATACCTTAACGATCTTATCGTAAAAGGACTTGACATTTGGATAATCATTCAACTTATTGGTCTTAATTTAGCTTGGATGCTTGTTCTTGCTATACCTATGGGTGTTCTTTTTGCATCATTAATGTCATTTGGTAACCTTTCCTCCTCTAACGAAATTACTATCATAAAATCAAGCGGAGGCAGCCTTTTTAGGATGATGATGCCTGTTGTCATTTCCGGTATTTTAATGACAATTTTTTTATTTTGGTTCAATGATAACATCCTTCCCGAAGCAAATCATCAGGCAAAAGTATTATTGAGTGATATTGAACGCAAAAAACCAACATTCTCTCTTGAAGCAGGGCAATTCAGCACGCAACTCGATGGATATACTATCTTAGCAAGGCAAATTGACTCACTTTCAGGCACCCTAAAGGCAGTAACAATTTATGACCGTACAAAAGGCAGCAGATTAAGCATTGCTTCAGCTGATTCCGGTAATGTTCGCTTCAATTCCAGCTATACAAAAATTATGATTGACCTTTTCAACGGCGAGGCACATCAGCTATCCCAGAATGATTATAAAGATTACAGAATCATAAAATTTGAAAGATATCAGGTTATTATTCCTGCTTCCGGGTTTGCCTTCGAGAGGACTGCTGAAGGTATGATATCAAGAGGCGACCGTGAAATGAAAATTTCTGATATGCAAAAAATTGTTGATGAGGCAAAAAAATCTGCTTCGATTTATGAAAAGAAAATTCTTGAAAACGCTTATAAATTTTATAATTACCTCGAAGGCAATAGCCCTTCTGACGAAAAAATTGTTCCTGCTTATTCTTCAGGTAGGAACAAAACCCCAATTGATTCCACTCTAATCTTTATTTCTGGAACAGGTATCATTGCTGAAAATTTAAAAGCCGGTTTGCTTGACGCTGAAAGAAGAATCTCTATGCTTAAATCTTCTCTTCTGAGTGATTTTTTTCAGGTTAAAGATTATTATCAAAGAGCTAAATCCTACGAAGTTGAAATCCATAAAAAATACGCAATTCCCTTTGCTTGTCTTTTATTTGTTTTAATTGGCTGTCCTCTTGGAATCATAACAAAAAATGGTAATTTCGGAATTA
Source organism: uncultured Hyphomicrobiales bacterium (assembly GCA_964473465.1). GTDB lineage: Bacteria > Bacteroidota > Ignavibacteria > Kapaibacteriales > UBA2268 > CALHRB01. The sequence goes on along the minus strand of CAYYPE010000001.1, from coordinate 270,984 downwards.
GTGCTGCCATCAGTCTTGGCTTCTACATTTTTTACTGGGCTTGTCTTATTGGTGGAGAAAAACTCGCTGATAGGGGTTTAATATCCCCTTTTCTTAGTATGTGGGCTGGTAATTTTATTATCGGAACATTTGCAATAATTATTTTGATTAGAGTTAATAACGAATCGGCTTCTTTCAACCTCGTTCATAAAATTGTAACCTTTTTCAAATCAAAAATTAAAATAACTCGCTAAGCACAAATTTTTATTAAATTTTATCTTTTTTCTACACCGAATTGCTGGTTCAATACCTACATAATTCAATCAAAAACAAATCTCATCAGGATATATGAACCTTGTTAGGTGAGAATTTAGTATAAAATAATATAAAGCTAAAATCTTCTTGTATTTGATAAATAACAGAAAATAATATGAAAACAAGAAATTACAGGGTAATATTCAGAAAAGAGCCGGAAGGTGGATTTACTGCTATTGTTCCATCATTGCCCGGCTGCATTACTTACGGAGAAAATCTCGATGAAGCTATTGCTATGGTTCACGAAGCTATTGAGCTTTACATTGACAGTCTTATAGCTCATAATGAAGAAATTCCTTCCGACAAAGAAACCTTTGAATACACTATAAATCTTGAATATGCCTAAATCCCCGGTTCTAAAACCAGATGATATTTAAAAAAGTTTTATTAGCAAACGGCTTCTTCCTCGACAGGACAAAGGGAAGTCATAAAATTTTTATAAACAAAGAACTTATAAGACGAGTTGTTGTATCTTTTCACAAAAAAGATCTTCCGAAAGGAACAATCAACGAAATAATAAAACAATCAGGACTGAGCAAAGACAAATTCAGATAATCAATTTTTCCTAACACTCTGAAAAAACACTCATCTAAACCAACAAAAAAAATTTCTTTTAACTTATTTAAATGGTATTGATAAATTAATCTTTTTTTATTCTTCACTTGTCCTTTCTTTTTTCATCATATTACAATTTTTTCTCTATCTGTCTGTCATTGTGTTTTTTTTAAATCAAACTACAAGAATGCGAAAAGATAACCTGCGTAATATTGCAATAATTGCCCATGTTGACCACGGAAAAACAACATTGGTTGATGCTATGTTGAAGCAAAGCGGAACTTTCAGAGATAATCAGCAAGTCGAAGACAGAATTATGGACTCTATGGATCTCGAACGTGAACGTGGCATAACAATTATGGCTAAGAACACCTCAATTTATTATAAAAATGTTAAAATCAACATAGTTGACACACCAGGACATGCCGATTTTGGTGGTGAAGTCGAAAGAAGTTTGAATATGGTTGATGGTGCCTTGTTGCTTGTTGATGCTTCCGAAGGACCATTACCCCAGACTCGTTTTGTTGTCAAAAAAGCTCTCGCAAAAAAATTACCAATCATATTAGTCATTAATAAAATTGACAGAAGCGATGCCAGAATTAACGAGGTTATCAATGAGGTTTATGATTTGTTTATTGACCTTGATGCCAACGATGATCAGATTGAATTCAAAATTATTTATACTAATGCAAAAGCTGGTATTGCACTTAAAAATCTTGCAGATAACAACTCGGACTTAGAAATACTATTTGAAACTATTCTATCAGAAATACCCGGTCCCGAAGCTGACGACTCAGCAATTCCTCAGTTTCTGGTTACTAATCTGGATTACGATACTTATGTCGGGCAAATTGCTATAGGAAGGCTCTATAATGGAACACTCGAAATGGGGAAATTATATTCCCTTTGCGGTCAAGACAAAATAACTAACAACATAAAATTTTCGGCCCTGTTTAATTTTCAGGGCTTGAGCAAACGTCAGGTAGAAAAAGTCGAAGCAGGAGATATTATTGCTTTAGCTGGTGTTGAAAATGTTGTTATTGGAGACACTATCTCCTCGAACGAAAACCCTCAACCATTAGAAAGAATTATGGTTGATGAACCAACTATTTCAATGATCTTCTACGTTAATGATAGCCCTTTTGCCGGAAGAGAGGGTAAATTCCTAACCACTCGTCACCTTCAGGAAAGATTGTTAAGAGAAACACTCAAAAATGTTTCAATCAAAATTAACAAAATGGATAGAAATGACGCCTACGAAGTTTGTGGCAGAGGCGAGCTTCAAATGGCTATCCTAATCGAAACAATGAGAAGAGAAGGTTACGAATTTATGGTTTCCAAACCTCAGGTGATCACTAAAGAAATTGATGGAAAAATCTATGAACCCGTTGAAAGGGTTTATCTTGACATTCCAGAGGAATTTACCGGAGTTATAACTTCAAAGCTATCAAACCGAAAGGGTATTCTGGTAAATATCACCAATTCAGGTCATGGTCGTGTCATCCTCGAATTTACAATTCCCTCAAGAGGTTTGATTGGCTTCAGAACTCAATTTATGACAGAAACAAAAGGAGCAGGAATTATGAATTCAATTTTTGATAGCTATCAGCCATGGTTTGGAGATATTCCTCAAAGAACTTCCGGTGCATTAGTGGCTGATAGACCCGGACGTGCAACTGCTTATGCAAGCTATTCTATGGAGGATAGGGGTGAACTTTTCATTGATGTTGGCACTAATGTTTATATGGGTATGATCGTCGGAGAAAGAAACAAAACTCAGGATTTGAATGTTAATATTACCAAGGAAAAGAAACTCACAAATATGAGAGCTTCTAATTCTGATGCCACAATTGTGCTTCGCCCCCCAAGAATTCTATCTCTTGACCAATGCATTGAATTCATTGCCGAGGATGAACTCATCGAAATCACTCCCGAAACTATCAGATTGAGGAAAAAAGAACTCGACCCTAACAAAAGAAAAATCAAGGACAGCTAAATTTATAAATTTTATATTATTTCAAAAAAATGTAAAGGCGAACATCAGTTCGCCTCTATAAGATATGATTGTATTTTAAAATTTATTTACAGCATTTCTATAATCATTGCACTTGCTTCGCCACCTCCTATGCATAGTGTAGCAATACCGTACTTTTTCCCATATCTTTTTAATGCATATATCAAGGTTGTTAGCACTCTGGCACCCGATGCTCCTATGGGATGTCCCAGAGAAACAGCACCACCGTGAACATTAATTTTGTCATACGGCAATCCAAGTTCTTTCGCTGCCATAATCGTAACTACAGCGAAAGCCTCATTTATTTCGAACAAATCAATATCATTTATATTCATTCCAGCTTTGGCTAATACTTTTTTAACGGCTTTGGCCGGAGCGGTCGTGAACCATTCGGGTTCCTGAGCATGTGACTCATGAGCAATAATCCTTGCAAGAGGTTTCAAGCCCATCGAATTTGCTTTTTCCTCAGAACAAACTACTACTGCTGCAGCACCATCATCAATCGAAGAGGCATTTGCAGCTGTTACAGTCCCATCCTTTTTGAAAACTGGTTTCAATGTCCTGATTTTTTCAAAATTAACTTTTGCCGGCTCTTCATCAATTGCAACATTTATTGGTCCTTTCTTATCTTCAATGACTACCGGGACAATTTCATCATTAAAATAACCATTTTTCTGGGCATCTAATGCTCTCTGGTAGCTCATAATGGCAAAATCATCCTGCTCTTCACGTGAAATTTTATATTCATCTGCACAAAGCTCCCCTGCTAAACCCATGTGAACCTGCTTATAAACATCCCAGAGTCCGTCATGAATCATTAAATCAACAAGCTCTCCATTGCCCATTTTATAACCTGTTCTGGCTTTGAACAAAGCGTATGGTGCATTTGTCATAGACTCCTGCCCACCAGCTACTACTATTTCTGCGTCTCCGCATCGAATTGCCTGATCAGCAAGCATAACGGATTTCAATCCACTTCCACATACTTTGTTAATTGTCATACACGGAACACTAACTGGCAGTCCGGCATAAATTGAGGCTTGTCTTGCTGGTGCTTGCCCAACTCCGCCAATTAATACATTTCCCATAATGACTTCTGATACATCTTCCTTATTAACTCCTGCTCTTTTTATAGCCTCTGATATTGCAACTGCACCCAGTCTGGGGGCTGATAAGGACGAAAGGCTACCCATAAATGCACCTATTGGTGTTCTTACTGCTGATAAAAGTACTGAACTCATAATCATTCCTTTTTTTATTGAATTAAAAAAATTATTTTTTTAAAAATAATAAATTCATATTGATTCTAATAATACTTTTCCTGTTTTTTATTCTTTTTTTGTTCCTTAAAATTAATAATTATAATCAAATTATTTCGTAATTACTATTTTGAAATAATTAACTATAAAGAATAAAAAAATGACTGATTTAAATGTTATTAATAAAATAGAAGTAAGCACCTGCATCCTTTGCGGGGAAGAATTATTGAAATTGAAGGAAAGCGACACTCTTCGATGTGACTTTTGCGGCAAGGTAAATTCAATTTCTAATCAATGCACTAATGGTCATAGTATCTGCGACGAATGCCTTGCACTGCCTGTAAATGAATTCATAAAACAATCATGCCTTAAATACAAAGGCACTGACCCTATTGAACTCGCTGTTTCAATTATGAATTCTCCTTTGATCAGAATGCATGGTCCCGAACATCATTTTATCGTTCCGGCAGTCCTGCTTACTGCGACATATAATTTACAGGGCAAACAAAGCCTCATTCCCGAACTGCTTAATAAAATCGAGAAAATTGTTGAAGAGGAATCCCCTAAAAGTTGCTCATACAATTTAGGTAATTGCGGTGCTGCTATCGGAACTGGTATCTTCCTCAAAGCCTATGAAAATATTGATAATATGACTGAGGATGAGTGGTCACTCACCAATATGATTATTGCTCAAAGCCTTAAAAAAGTTGCCGAAAGCGGTGGTCCAAGATGTTGCAAACGTGATACCTACATTTCAATTGAATCGGCGGTCGAATTCCTTAAAGAAAAATACAATATTGAACTAAATTTTTCAGATGCCAAATGCACTTTTTCGCATAGGAACAAATCCTGCAAACGTGAAGATTGCAACTTTTATAATCTCAATTTCTCTTTAGTTTAAAATTCAACTGAATTTTTTAACTGAGGAATTACAGCAATCAATTAGTATTGTAATTTTTTTCAAATTACATAAATTCTATATTGTAAACTAATTTGAAACATAATCAGCTTATATTTCCTCCTTGGATTCACTGATTTCTATCAAATTATCGTGCCTGCCTGCTAATTCATCATCCGAAATTGCAGATTTAATAAGTTTCCTTAAATAAATGAAACATCCTATCAAAAGCGGTATATTCAACAAAGCTGGTATAAATCCGAAAATTTCACCTCCAAAAATCAGGAAATTATACAAACCATGAATTATCACTGCAATAAAAAAGCCTTTTACGATTAATTGTAATTCTGTTCTGCTATCCCCTGCAAATTTTGCCTGTCCGATATAATAACCCATTATTCCTGTTGCTATTGCATGTAAAGGTAATGAGGTGAAAGCTCTCAAAATTGCAATCTCTATTCCATGACCCATAACATAAATTACATTTTCAAATGCTGCAAATCCCATACTTGCAACAATTGCATAGACAATGCCATCCATTGTCTCGTCAAAGTTCAGATTTTTATAAGCAAATTGCAGAACAACCCACAATTTTAAGCCTTCTTCGATTACTCCAGCCACAATAAATGACTTAGCCGCAATATATAGCAACGGAGCAGCACCTAATATCGTCGCATAGAAATTATCTATTACTAGTTCAATAATGATTGCTGGAATAATTATAAATATACCCCATAAAAATATTTTTATAATCATCCCTTTTGGTTCAGGTTTGGCTTTGTCCATTCGATTGAAATACCAGAGCAGAAAAAAAGCCGGGGCAAGTGCCATAAATAGAGATATTAGAAAATACATTTTTTTTAAACCTTTCAATAAATTGTTTTGAGTGCTTCTTCTATTTTTTCAGCAGTATAATTCAATTCATCTTCGGAGTGAGAGGTCGAAATAAATATTGCCTCAAACTGAGATGGCGGTAAATATATACCTTTATTAAGCAAATAATTGAATAATTTCGAAAATTTCTGAGTATCGGATTTTACAGCATCATCATAAGATCTTATCTCATTCCCGCAGAAAAAGATAGTCATCATTGAACCAACTCTGTTTAAAGCTAAATTAATCCCGATACGCCTCATAATATCGTTTATCAATAATTCGAATTTTCTGGATTTAATTTCCAATTCTTCATAAATTCCCGGATTGTTTTTAATATATCGAAGGGAAGCCAAACCTGCTGATACTGCAATCGGATTTCCGCTAAGAGTCCCCGCTTGATAAACCGAACCGGATGGTGCAAGCAATGACATTATTTCCTTTTTGCCGCCGAACGCACCGACTGGCATACCTCCACCTATAATCTTGCCAAGAGTTGTCAAATCAGGTTTAATCCCATAAATCTCCTGAGCCCCGCCTTTAGCCAAACGGAAGCCAGTCATTACCTCGTCAAAAATCAGAACAATTTCCTCCTTGCTGCATAATTCTCTTAAACTTTTCAGAAAATCCATCTCGCCAGCTATAACTCCCATATTCCCGGCAACTGGCTCTATTATTATTGCGGCAATTTCACCCTTATTCTTATCAATCAATTCTTTAACAGAATTTATATCGTTAAATCTGGCAGTCAAAGTATCATTAGCAGTCCCTTTTGTTACTCCCGGACTGGTTGGAACTCCGAAAGTTAATGCTCCGGAACCTGCCTTGATAAGAAATGCGTCAGAATGACCATGGTAGCAGCCTTCAAATTTTATTATCTTATCTTTTTTTGTAAAACCTCTCGCCAATCGAATGGCACTCATTGTTGCTTCGGTTCCGCTGTTCACAAGCCGCACCATCTCAATTGATGGAACGAGTTCAATAATTAACTCAGCTATTTTCACTTCCGCTTCCGTTGGTGCCCCGAAACTCGTTCCATTCAGTAATGCATCTTCTACTGATTTTATAATAAAATCAGGTCTATGCCCGAATATATGTGGTCCCCAGCTTCCAATGAAATCTATGTATTCGTTACCATCAACATCGTATATTTTTGAGCCAAACCCCTTTTCAATAAATCTTGGGTTGCCTCCTACCGATTTGAAAGCTCTGACGGGTGAATTTACTCCACCGGGTATAATCTCTATAGCCCTTTCATAGAGTCTGATACTTTTTTCAATGTTCATATATTTTTTGAAGAAAGATTATATTATCTATGATTATCAATATATTTAGCAACATCTTTGGCGAAATAAGTAAGAATCATATCCGCACCTGCACGTTTTATGCCTGTCAATGATTCAATCATAATTTTTTCTTCATCAAGCCAGCCCATTTTGGCAGCAGCTTTTATCATTGAATATTCACCGCTAACCTGATATGCCGCCGTTGGTAATCCAAATTCATGTTTTACCCTGAAAATAATATCAAGGTATGGACCTGCGGGCTTAACCATCACTATATCCGCACCTTCGATAATATCCTCTGTAACCTCCCTGACTGCCTCGTTACTATTTCCAATATCCATCTGATGTGACTTTCTGTCCCCGAATTTTGGAGCTCCTTCAGCTGCTTCCCTGAATGGTCCGTAATAAGCTGAGGCATACTTTGCCGAATAGCTCATAATCGGTAAATTCAGAAATCCGTTTTCTTCGAGTATCTCCTTTATTGCAGCTACTCTTCCGTCCATCATATCCGATGGTGCTATCATATCTGCACCGGCTTTTGCAAGGCTCAATGCGGTCTTTGCATAAATTTCAACCGATTCATCATTCAAAATTTCTTCCCCGTCCAAAACTCCGCAATGCCCGTGAGATGTGTATTCACAAAGACAAACATCCGCAATGACTACAAGACTCTTAACATTTTTCTTTATTTCCCTGATTGCCTGCTGAATTATTCCGTTGTCATCATACGCCTCTGAGCCAACTTCATCCTTATGTGCTGGTATCCCGAACAATATTATTGCCGGTATTCCAAGCGATTCCACTTCCCTGCATTCTTCAACAAGGACATCAACACTCATCTGAAAAACCCCCGGCATTGAACCAATTGCTTTTTTTATATTTTCTCCGTGAGTTACAAATAAAGGGTAAATCAAATCATTTTTTGATAGAACAGTTTCCCTTACCATATTTCTTATTATTGGATTATGTCTTAGTTTTCTGAATCTTTTGAATTCTGATATCATTTTTACCTCTATAATGAATAATATTAAATTGTTTTCAAAATTTCTTTGCTTCCTGATTTGTCAAATTTTTCAGCTAATTCTTTCCCTAAATTTTTTGCTTCCCCAATTGGCTTTGAAATTCTGTCCTTTATATATTTTTTCCCATTTATATCTGATATAATACCCAATATTTCAACCCTCTGATTATCAATAAAACAATGAGCAGTGATGGGTTTGCTGCAGCCACCACCCATTAATTTCAAAAATATACGTTCTTGCGAAATACAAAATTCCGTTTCTTTGTCATTTATCTTTTCTAATATTCCTGCTAAATTATTATCCTCCCTTGTTTCAATTGCTATCACAGCCTGTCCAACAGCTGGTATCATTTCTTCGAATGGAATTATTTGCGATATATACTGACTCATTCCTAATCGCTCAACACCTGCGTATGCAAGTATCAATCCATCTAAATCAGATTTGAATAGCTTTTCAATTCTTGTATTTACGTTCCCCCTCATATCTTCAAGTTGCAAATCCTGCCTTTTTATTAACAATTGAGCCCTACGGCGAAGTGAACTTGTCGCTATTATTGCTCCATAATCTAAATTTTCAATCGTTTGACTTTTATTTTTGGCAATCAGAACATCGTTCGGTAATTCACGCTTTGTAACTGCTCCAATTTTCAATCCCTCGGGCAGCTCTGTTGGTAAATCTTTCAGGCTATGAACCGCTAAATCAATTCTTCCCTCAATCAGTTCTTTCTCCAACTCTTTGGTAAATAACCCCTTATCATTAATCTGAAACAAGGCTGTTTCCAGAATTTTATCCCCTGTTGTTTTAATTTGAACAAGCTCAACTTCAATGTCAGGAAATTTATTAGTAAGAAGATTTCGGACATAATTTGCCTGCCAGAGAGCTAACCTGCTACCCCTTGTTCCGATTTTTATAGTCATTTATTTTTATTATTTTTTCACCTCAACTTCAAAATTAAGAATTATATTTATTAAATTTGACCTTTTATTTTGGTAAAAAATTTAATGTCTCAATTTCAGCTGCCAGCGGAAATAATTGAAAAATATCATCTTTTGCAAACAAAAATAAAAGACAGACTAAGGGAATTTTCTGAAATTAAGCCCGAAAGATATTTTTATGAATTGTGCTACTGCTTTCTTACTCCCCAAACTTCTGCCATTAATGCTGATAAAGCCGTTCAACAGCTCGAAAAAGCAGATTTTCTCTCGAACAATTTTGACCCGTTAGATATACTTAATGACAGGACTCATTATATCAGATTTCATATCACCAAAGCCAGAAGATTGATTGAAATGAAACAAAAATTCGACATAATTTCCCTGATTTTAAATTCAAATTTGAAAGCAGAAAAAAAAAGAGACTGGTTGGTCGAAAACGTCATAGGATTAGGTATGAAGGAATCCTCCCATTTCCTCAGAAATATTGGTTATCAGGGCTTGGCAATTCTCGACCGTCATATTCTCAAGCATCTTGTTTTATGCAAATTATATAGAAATCTACCTAATGTCTCTTCAAAAAATGCTTATCTGTCTGTTGAAAAAAAATTTAAAAAATTTGCTAAAATCGTAAATATCCCTGTTGATGAGCTTGATTTATTGTTCTGGAGCTATGAAACAGGTATCATTTTAAAATAAACATCAAAATTTTATGGATAAAAAAAATATATTAGTCGCAGCCGGAGGAACAGGAGGACATCTTTTCCCGGCAGTTGCAGTAATTGAAGAGTTTGAAAAATTTGGTTTTAACAAAAATCAGATTTTTTTTGTTGGGAATCCCGACAAAATTGAAGGCAGAATTATCCCCTCGCTTGGATATAATTTTCTGCCATTGAACATTTCGGGGCTATCGAAGCTCCTGTCACTTTCTACCCTGCTTTTGCCATTTAAAATACTAAATTCAATAGCAAAAGCAAAAAATTATATTAAAAATAATAACATTGGTTTGGTCATTTGTGCCGGGGCTTACCTTAGCTATCCTGTGGGCTTGGCTGCCTTTTCGAGCAGAATCCCTCTGGCATTAATGGAATCAAATGTTTTTCCCGGCAAAACAATAAAACTTCTCTCTGATAAAGCTCAATTAATTGCTCTTGCCTTCGAAGATAGTAGAAAATACTTCCATAATAAAAATCAAAATAAAATTAAAATTCTTGGAAACCCCGTCAGAAAAAAACTTTTAACTCCAATTGATAAGCATATTGCCAGAAAAATTCTCGATTTAGACGAAAACATGTTCACTATCTTAGCCTTTGGAGGTAGTCTTGGTGCAAAAAATATTAACACAGCTATCGAAAAACTAATTTCAAACGAAGATTTCAACGCCCAATATATCTGGCAAACTGGCAAGTCATTTCAATCAAACATTAGCAAAGCAAACGTCAGAACATTTGAATTTATTGATGATATGGCAACCGCTTACTCAGCTTCTGATCTGGTCATTTGCCGTGCAGGTGCAACAACTATTGCTGAATTAACAGCAATCGGCAAACCCTCCATTCTTGTTCCTTATTCTTTTTCCGCTAATAATCATCAGGAACACAATGCAAAAATGATGGTTGAGCATGGAGCTTCGATTATGATTAAAGATAACGAATTAGAATTAAAACTTAAAGATAGTATTAGACAATTATCTGAAGATCAGCGATTGCTCGATTCAATGAGCGAAAATGCTAGGAAATTATCAAAAGTCAATTCTGCTGAGCTAACAGCCAGAGAAATAATGAATTTATTCCCAGTCTAACTACCCCGGCAATCCGTCATTTCCTGCTTGACAGGGAATCCATAGCTAAAAATATTAATTAGATTACAACTTTTGTGGGAATACTTTAAATGTTACTTTAGAGCATGTCCAGAAAAAATAATAAATTTTCCCATTTTCCTTTGAGACTTTTTTGCTATTTATGTGTTTAATATATATATTCAAACAAAAATTGAAAAAGAATATCAAAAAGCTATTAAGTCTGAAAGGTTGTTTTATTATAATTCTATTATTCCTCCCTTTAGCAATGAAGAAATGAGCGAAATCATAAGTATTTATGGAGATCAACCAGAATATCTGGATTACTTAGATTCTACCGATCTTTTAAAAAATGAAAATTGACATAAGCAAAAACAGAAACAACCTTATTACCTTATTTATTCTCGATAAAGAGAAATGAAAATAAAATGTAATAAGGTTATTATATATGATTTGATTAATCTTTTTTCTACTGAGGTTTTTAAGAAAATTAAGGTATTTAAATAAATCTATTATTAATGCCTTCGTTGGAATGACAGATGTAAGAACAAATTGGGGTGTCTGTTCTTCCGGATGAGATTATTTATAACTTTTTATTTTACTATCTTCCACTACTTGAAAGTAGTGGCTATTCAAATCTTCAAAAACCTACCCACCCAATCCCCAACGCAGACAAAAAACCCAACCGACACATTATCCAGAATGCCGGTAATATTATTTATCGAAATGAAAGTAGGAATTTTATTTTAAGTAAATTATTGAAAAATATATCAATTGCGAAATGTATATATGTTTAAGTAATTTCGTATTTGTTAATCCAATTTTTTGTGTTGAAAACAAAAAAGCAAAAAGCAACCCTAAAACAAACCATGTTAAATAATTCTGAAAAGGTATTACTGAGCCTTGCCACATCCAATACCCTAATTTTATTGCTGCCGGCTCCATTAGATAATCAAAAAAAGTCATTAAAACGGCAGTTAAAAGTAAATGAATGAAAATATTGCTTTTTTTTCTCAGTATTAATTCTGCGATAGCATAACTTCCCAGAAAGGTCGAAATCCATGCAAATCCAATGGGTATAGGTGTTCCGAATAGTTGTGGCTGCAGTATATTTCCATACTCATATTCCCCAAAAATTAAACCCGTCTTTACCCCTATAAATTCGATCAACCAGCTGAATAATATTATAAATGATGATAATAAAAAGAAAGCAATTTTATTCTTAATATTTTCATTCTTATATACTTCGAATATTGATAATATTCCAATTAAAATCATCAAATAACCTGCAATCATCTGACTAATTTCGCCGAAATGCCCCAGATAATACCAAACCCCACCCATTATTAATATGAAATAAAGTAAAATTACCTTAATCAAATACTTTTTGCTTTCGCTTTTCATTTGATTTCTATCCTTCTTCCTTTCCATTCAACTTTTCCCGATTTAATCCGGAAGTATGAGTTAAAAGCAATATAAATTAAAAATAAAATTGATACCGGACTAATAATAATATTCAGAAAAATATTACTTTTATACCTCAAAGATAGAATCCCACGCCATACTATTATCAACGAAACTGAAACAATCGGTAAAATCATCACGTCCGCTGCAAATAAGGCAACATAAGGAAATACTCCAATGAGTAATAATAAAAATACTATACCTATCAAAATGAACAAGTTACCACCCAGAATATAATACATGTTTTTTGAGAATCCGTTCAAAATCTCAGAAAAATTATGATACATTCTTCCGAAAACTATATCTGTTCCGGCTGTTGTCAAAGTCCTGAAACCATTTTTTTTGAACTCACGGCTGAGCTCTATATCCTCGATAATACTTGATTTAACTACTGTATGCCCCCCAATCTCCAGATATGCAGACCTTCTTACAGCTATCCATTGACCGTTGGCTGCTGCGAATATACTGCTTTTCATAAATAAAGTCGTCCAGAGAATCAGGAAAGAATAAATTATCAAATCAACAATTGGAACAAATATTTTTTCAGCCGATGTCTTGGTTATTTGTTGGGGAAAGGCACTTAAGAAATCCAGATTATAAGCATTCATATATTCAACAGTTGCTGAAATAGCATCCTTTCGGTGCCAGTTGTCAGCATCGGTAAAAATAAAAATATCACCTTCTGCCGCCATAGCAAGTTGATAACAAGCCCAGTTCTTTCCCAGCCAATTTTGTGGTTTTTGTTCCCCTTTTAATATCTTTAAATTCTTGTGTTCTGATTTATATTTTTCAAGAATATTGTAGGTATTATCTGTCGAGCCATCGTCCAGAATTAATATTTCATAATCAGGATAGTCAAATGATGTAATGCTTTTAATACAATTTTCAATATTTTTTTCTTCATTTCTTGCAGGAACAAGAACTGAAACCTTAGGTTTAATCTCTGATTGTTCTTTATTTTTTTTTCTAAAATTTTTTAAAAATGGACCAAAAACAGCATTGATTGTCAAAGTTATCACAATCAATGACTGAAAAAAAATTGAAACAAATATTAAAATATCAAACATCATAAATCAAAAAAAAAAATGCCTCGCCATCGGGGGGAATGACGGCAAGGCATGCAGCATAACGAGGAAGTGACGATTTGCATCGTCGAGCGGGAAACGAGACTCGAACTCGCGACATCAACCTTGGCAAGGTTGCGCTCTACCAACTGAGCTATTCCCGCTTATGGTTTTTGGGTAACATCAAATTTATAATCTTTTTCAGTTAATTCCAAATTTTTTTTTCAAATAACTTGTTATTAAAAGTGTCGTTCGAAAACTTCAATACATTTAATAACTACCTCGTTCATATCAATATCTGTGCCAAGCTCCCGACTTATAGACGTAACATCTTTATCTTTAATACCACATGGTATAATAAAATTAAACTCACTTAAATCATTTGATACATTTAACGCAAAACCGTGTGAAGTAACCCAACGGGAACAATGTATCCCCATTGCACAAATTTTTCTATATCCTTCAACCCATACCCCTGTTAAACCTTTGACTCTTTCGCCTTTGATTCCATAATTTGAAATTAACTCAATGATGCACTCTTCCACTTCTCTAAGGAACCAATGAAGGTCTTCTTTGTAAGCACTCAAATTGAATATAGGATAACCCACTAATTGCCCCGGATTATGAAGAGTTGCATCCCCTCCCCGGTCGTTATATATCACCTTTATCCCGGCACTTGCAAGAAATTTTTCATCGGCTATAATATTTCCTGCACTTCCAGCACGCCCAATTGTTATAACTGAAGGATGCTGACAAACAACAAAAACATTCCTGTTACGATTCTTTTGAATGTCTTCAACTATTTCTTTTTGCTTATTCCAGGCTTCTTCGTAATCAATTAAGCCCCAATTTTGAATCTCAATCATATAACTTAAATAAATTACAATTGAATTGACGAAATGGAATACATAAAGTTTGAAAAATTTGCAAAAATTTAACTTTCTCCATTTTTAACCGATAAATATTTTGAGCATTTATAATTAAGAGAAGAATATGAGTTCTGAAGTAGAAAAGGTAAATAAAATATTAAAGAATCTCGAAGAGGATATGAAAATCATTGACAATTTCGCAATTCATTTTATGACGGTTCTTTCTTCTGAAAATCAAATCAGTTCAAATAATAAATCTAAAGAATCCGTTTCATTCGAAAGCATTGCTCTTAATGCCTATGGTCTGGCTTTCGAATTTTGGCTTACACGGGAAAAAGTTAAAAAAATGTTCGAAAATAAATATCTGGAAATCATTAACTCAAAAAAACAAGCTGAGCTTGAAGAATCATAATAAAGTTTATTCTTTGAACAAAGTCAGAAATTCCATTAATATCATTGCTGTTGCTCCCCACAGTGGTGTAGTATCATGCACATTCCATAGCGGAACATCCATTTTATAACCATTATAATCCCATTTCTGCTTTTCGTATCTGTTCTCTAAGAAATAATTAAGCGAAACAGGGAACACTTCAACTACTTCATTATGATTAGGTTTGGTCTCGGGTAAAGAATCAATATATGCTACAAAAGGATGGATTATAGCATTTGAAGGGGGAACATATAGGGTTGATAGTTTACCAAGAACTTTTATCTCCGAGGTGTCAATACCGATTTCTTCTCTTGTTTCCCTCAATGCTGTTTCTAATAGTGTTTCGTATTTTTCTTTACGCCCCCCCGGAAAACTTATCTGTCCACTATGACTTTTAAGGTTATTACTTCTTAAAGTAAATAAAATATTTAAATCAGAATCTTCTTGATTTGGAAAAAGAAGCAGCAGGACACTACTTTCCTTTGCATTTTTTGGTGCCTCAAATCCCCTGATTAATTGTCCGTTTATCGAAGGCGCCATCTTTATTTGAGCTTCTCTTCCCGGTAGATGGCTTTTCAATCTTTCACTTATAAATCTTATTATGTCAATCTTATTTTTATTATACTGCATAGAATATAAAACGATATTTTTCAGAATTTCACTTTTAAACAAATAAATAATTATCAAAAATTTAATTTTATTATGAATATATCGTTAATATAAAAATGTATTGAATTTATCTAAGAGAAGTATGGTTAAAACAGATATTCTGATTATCGGTTCAGGTCTTGCGGGAGTAATTTCAGCTATTACTGCTGCCGAAAGAGGTAAACACGTTACAATTATAACAAAAACAGAATCCCTTTTAAGCGGGAACACTCCTTATGCTCAGGGTGGAATTATTTACAAGGGAATAAATGATTCAACCGAAGAATTGAAAAAGGATATTATGGAAGCCGGTGACGGTCATTGCTGGGAATACGCAGTAAATCTATTATGTGACCTTGGTCCCCGCCTTGTCAAAGAAATCCTTCTTGATAAATTTTCAGTGGATTTTGACCGTAACGTTAATAATGAACTCGATTTAACTGCCGAAGGGGCTCATTCTGTTCCAAGAATTATTCATTCCAAAGACAGAACCGGCGAATCAATTCATAAAACTCTTATTAATGCACTTCCAAACTACTCTAACATTGATGTTATGACTGACCATACTGTTGTGGATTTATTAACTCTTTCCCATCATTCAACTAATTCTCTTGATATCTATGAAAAACCTGCATGTTTTGGTGCTTTAGTCCTTAATAACAAAAAAGGGAAAGTTTTTCCGATATATGCTTGTAAAACTATATTAGCAACCGGTGGTTTAGGTCAGATCTATGCCCATACGACAAATCCACCGGAAGCAACTGGTGATGGTATTGCTCTCGCATGGCGAGCTGGTGCAAGATGTTTCAATCTGGAATATATTCAATTTCATCCCACCACATTCTACGGTGCGGGAG
Source organism: uncultured Hyphomicrobiales bacterium (assembly GCA_964473465.1). Lineage (GTDB taxonomy): Bacteria > Bacteroidota > Ignavibacteria > Kapaibacteriales > UBA2268 > CALHRB01. The sequence continues at coordinate 254,721 of CAYYPE010000001.1, read as the reverse complement.
ATAGCTTTCTTATTTCGGAATCCGTCAGAGGTGAAGGGGGAATACTGCTCGACAAAAAAGGCAGAAGATTTATGGAAAGATTTCACGAACTCGCTGAACTTGCTCCCAGAGATATCGTTTCGAGGAGTATTCATCAAATTATGCTCGAAACTAATCACCCATGCGTTTATCTCGATATTTCCTTCAAAGAATCTGATTGGATCAAAAATAGATTTCCTACAATTTACGAACACTGCAAAAATAATGGCGTTGATATTACAAGTGAGCCTATTCCAGTTGTTCCTGCAGCTCATTATTCCTGCGGTGGTGTTGGTGTTAGTTTAAGGGGCAGAACTTCATTGAGAAGGCTCTACGCCGTGGGAGAAGTTTCCTGCACTGGCGTTCACGGTGCAAACAGACTTGCATCAACTTCTTTGCTCGAAGCTGTAGTATGGGGTTATTTAGCCGGAAATGATGCAGCTGACTTTCACGAGGAAGATTACTATTTCCCTGAAATTTTCCCTTGGAAAGATGAAAATGAAGTGATTGACCCAGCTCTTATCGTTCAGGATTGGACAACAATCAAAAATACTATGTGGAATTATGTGGGATTAATCAGAACCAGACAGAGACTACTCAGGGCAAGAACAACCCTTCGCCACCTTCAATCTGAAATTGAACAATTCTACCAGAAAGCTAAAATGACCAGAGATATTATTGAACTAAGAAACGGAGTTCAGACTGCTATTGCCGTTAACGCTGCAACTATCGAGGCAAGAGTAAGCCGAGGCTGTCATTATATTCAGCCTGATTAATTAGACCTGATTGTAAATAATAATACTACGGTTATCACTGCTGCCGTTACTATTATCAGCGGCTCTATAATTTGTTCGAAAACTGTTGGTTTTTCCTGAGGTATTTCTGCCTTTGCAAAAGTTTGTTCCTCGCTGTTTATCTGATTAATTTCTTCTTTACGGACTGTATCCTGATATATTTCTTCGAATTCAACAGGGATTCTTGTTATTCCTTTTGCTTTTAAAAAAAAAGTATATTTAACCTTGATTTCCCTTGTATAAGTCTCTTTTTCCTGAGTGCTTTTCAATAATACTTTCATTTCATCAATCACTATCCTTAATTGATTTGTCGATAAACTTTCATCTTTTTCCAGTAATACAATGTTTAGTTTATTAAATTCATTAAGGATATGTTTTCTTATCAGGAAATCACTTTTGCCAGCAATCGAAAACGAAAGAGTGTCATAATCCCATAAAACATCTGATTTAATGAATTCTTCAGCAATTTTTTGAGAAAGAGAATCAAAAATTTCAAGATTACTTCTTATTGATGAAAATCCCTGATAAATAAAAGCAAAGAAAAAAAACAGGATTAATACATTTAAATGTTTATTTCTCGGAGAATTAGTCAATTATTTCTACCTGTTGAATGATTTCTTAAAAACTTGAATATCGTGAATAAGATTCTTTTCGTTCTGATAAGAGGAAGGTCTGATTCTGATAGATGTTCTTCTACCTGTAACAAAAAACTTTATAAAAGGGCTTGAACTTTTGATTCTGATTGCTTTGTCCTTGCCAATGATAATTTTATTTATTTCATTGAATGAATATTTTTTCTCTCTGAATCGAGTTTTAAAAATAATATAGTCTTTTCCAATGATTATGTTGGCATTTTTATAAAAATTAAATAATAAACCGCCCAAAGTAACTATAATGAATATAATTAAAAGTATTACAAGAGGATCCCTTAGGACAATTGAAATTGTCCAGTTTTCCATTGAACCTTTCAATATCGAATAAACAAGCAAGGAAATTGTATAAATTGATAGGAATCTCCAGTAAAAATCCAGTTTTCTTTCATAAACCGTCTGTTTTGGTTTGGTTTCTATCATTCTTTTTTCTTGCACGTAAATTGAAAATTTGGTAAGTCAAATTTAATAAATTTAACCAAATCTTCTACTTTTAATAAAATAAAATATTTATAATGAGATTAAGATTGAAAAATTTCTTAGATTTATAACTGCTTTTCAGAGCCTGCAATTGCTGCTGCAACCGCTGCATCTCCTGAAATATTAGTTATTGTCCTGCACATATCAAGTATTCTATCAACGCCAAGAATTAATGCTATTCCCTCCGGTGGTAAATTCACTGATTTCAGGATCATCACCAGCATTATTATACCAACACCCGGAACGGGTGCCGTTCCAATTGATGCAAGGACAGCAGTTATGATAATTGTTATTTGCTCGGAAAGCCCCAAATTAAAACCAAAAACCTGTGCTATAAAAACTGTTGCCACTCCTTGATAAAGTGCTGTTCCATCCATATTTATGGTAGCTCCGAGTGGAAGCACAAATCCTGAAATCTTCTTAGGAATTTTTAAGTTATTTTCGACACATCGCATAGTAACGGGTAAGGTTGCAGCACTCGAACTTGTGCTGAATGCTATCACCTGTGCCTCTCTTATTGATTTGAAAAAGTCAACAGGACTTTTTTTCCCAAGAAACTTTACTACCATTGAATATATAATTACTGTATGTAAGATAAGCCCAAGCAGAACAGTCAAAATATACCAGATAAGAGTTGTAATGATTTCGAAACCAAAATCGGCTATCGTTACCGAAATTAATGCAAAAACCCCGAATGGTGCAAGTTTCATTATCATCTCAACCATTTTTATGAACGTATCATTTACTCCTGAGAAAAAATTAAGAACATGTGCTGATTTTTCTTTTTCTATTAGTGAGAGTGTTACGCCAAAAATAACAGCAAAAAATACAATTTGTAGCATTTCACCGTTTGACATTGCACCTATTGGATTCTTTGGAACAATTTCTACGAAAAAGTTGATGATATCTATATCAATTTCTTCCATTGTTAGTTCCGGGGTTTCTTCCTGGGAAGCTGATATCAGTCGGTTTTTGGCATCCTGAGCTAACATCCTTCCGGGCTGAATAATATTCGATATTAGCAACCCGATAGTTATTGCGATTATTGTAGTTGTTATATACAGCAAAAAAGTCTTTCCGCCGATTGTTCCAATTCTCTTTATATTCTCCAAACTCGCTGCTCCAATAATCAGCGAGGCAATAACCAATGGAATAGCCAGAAAGCTCAATAATCTTATAAAAATTGTCCCTATTGGCTTAACCATTGTTGCTAATGTCTGTTTTTTATTTACCGACTTGACATTGTTGTATGTAGTAATCCTATCATTTTTTATGACCTTGAGAGAAAGATTTTTCTTATCGGCATTACTCAATTTTTTGAAATATTTAATTATCTGTAGCTGTGAATTTTTATCAAATATTCTTCTTATTACAGATGCACTGTCTTTTTCAGCTTTTGATTCAACTATTATCGAATCCCAATCTGAGATTTCATTCATAAAAGTTACTTTAGAAGAACTCATAGTTTCGATAACGAGCAAATGGTGGTCTATTCTGAAAATTGCACCAAATATAGCCCCCGAAACCAAGCCGATTAGTATCCATGTATGAAGTTGTATTTTTTTTAAAAATCTCACTTTTTCCGTAATGAATTAAATATGTAAATTACAATATAACAAAATCAGTTTTTTGAACAAGAATAATTTTTCTTTCTTAGAAATGAATATTTTAAAAAGATTGATAAATAAAAATAATCTACCTGCAATTATTATCTTTGCTTGTTTATTTATTTATCTGCTTTCAGGCTTTAATTATGATTTTAAAATTTATGACGAAGGAATTGCCGTTGTTGGAGCTAATAGAATTGTCGAAGGTGATATTCCTTATCATGATTTCTGGACAATATATCCACCCGGACAATACTATTTATTAGGTTTGATATTCAAAATCTTCGGCTTTAAGCTTATAAATGAGAGAATATTCAGCATTTTAATTTTTTTTCTGACTGCAATTTTACTTTATTGTATAAGTTTTAATCTTACTAAATCCTCAATATCCATAATTGCCCCAATACTATATGTTTTTTTCATTTCTTATTCCACTATGTATGGAACAGCAATGGGAACTTCAATTCTTCTATCCCTGACATCATTTTATTATTTTCATAAATGGATTCAATCGCCTTCATCAAAATTTCTTTTTTTATCCTCATTTTTCGCTGGTCTCACTTCAATATTCAGGCTGGACATTGGTATATATTCAATTTTAAGTAATTTTATTATTCTGGTCGTTTATCATACACAATTAAAACTTACTTATAAAATAAGTATAAAAAATCTCTTAACACTTATTTTGGGGTTCAGCATAGTAACAATCCCTGTATATGTAACATTGTTTTTTTACAGCGGTTTTAATAATGTTGTTGAACAATTAATAATTTTTCCATCAAAAATTTTTCCTGACTATCGAAGTTTACCTTTTCCAAATCCTTTTGATGTATTTTCCGGCCAAAGTTCAATAACATTTAAACTTAATATGCTTTGGGCTGGAATTGTATTTTATCTACCACTTATTATTTATATTTCTTCGATAATCATAGTCTATAAAAATCAAAATTATGGAAAAATAAACATTGAAAAATTGAAAATCATCCATATTGTCATTTCTGGTCTTTTCTTCTACATGCAGGCTTCCATTAGGTCGGATATAGAACATCTTCTGCCGACTCTTTTCATTTCATCAGTTCTCTTAGTTTATATTTTTTATATCTTTGGAAAAAATAAACATTTCAAAATTTCATTTGTCTTATTGACTTTCTTCCTGCTTTCCGTCCCGATTTATAAAAAAATCGAATTAAACAAACATAATCTTGTTCTGCTAAAAATACCAAGATTGAATGGAATTTTGGTTAACCAGGTTAGAGCCTTTGAATTAAATACTATCCATAATTTTTTCAAAGAAAATGTTCGGAATAATGAAAAAATATATATTGGAAATTTAAGGCATGATTTAATATATATCAATGATGTTATGATGTATTTCATTCTGAACCGTCCGGCAGGAACTAAATATCATGAGTTATCGCCCGGTCAGGCTACAAAAAATGAAACACAACTGGAAATAATCAGAGATTTACAAAAAAACAAGGTTAAATTTATAATATTAAGAAAAGAAGAGATTCAAATGCCTGAAAAAAATTTATCTTCAATCTCTTCAGGAATTACAATCCTTGATGACTTTCTGGAGATTAATTTTAATGAGGTTTTTTCTACGCCAAATTATGTTATCAAAAAAGCAATAGACCAGAAGGCTACATTAGATTAAATTAAATTTTCACTTGCAAAGCTATAATAGCTTTCGCCAGCTATTATTAAATGGTCAAGCACCCTGATATTTAATATTCTCCCAGACTCAACCAACTGTCTTGTTATTTTGATATCTTCCTCCGATGGTGTTTTATTGCCTGATGGATGATTGTGCATTAGAATAACTGAAGCTGCACTCTCTGTGATAGCAATTCGGAAAACCTCCCTTGGATGAACTATACTGGCATTAAGGCTGCCTTCGCTTATTTTAACTTCCCGAAAAACCTGATTCGAGGTATTTAGCAACAAAATAAGAAACATTTCTTTTTTTATACCACGAAACTTCGGAATGTAGGATTCTGCAAGATCTTGAGGTGTTTTAATTATATTTCTTTCCCAAAATTCTGGTAATTTTATCCTTTTGCTTATTTCAAAAGCTGCTGCAAGTGTTACTGCTTTCGCAGTGCCAATACCTTTAATTTGTTTGAACTGACTATAATCACAAGAACTTATGTTTGCAAGGTTTTCGTGAGTATCCAATAAAACTCTTGCAACATCAATTGCAGAAATGCCTTTGGCTCCACTGGATATTAATATTGCAAGTAATTCTGCATCGGATAATGTTTCCGCACCATGCTTCATCAATCTTTCTCTTGGTCTGTCATCAACGCGCCACTCACGAATAGCTTTGTATCCGGTGCTTTCAACCTTGTATTGAATCTCTTGCCTTTTTTTCTTCATTATTTATTCATTATCTTCGAGCAAAGAAGTTGATATCCAGCTAAGATAAGAAGAAAGTCCTGAATTCAGATTGATTGATATAATTTCGGGAACTTCGTCATTATGCAATTCAAGTATCCTGTCTTTCAATGCTGTCAGTTTACTTTCCAGTGTCTTAATCATCACAACTTGCTCATTTCTTTCGTGCAATGTTCCCTTCCAACCATAAATTGAGATAGCATTAGGCAGTATTGTGCAACAGGCAGCCAATTTCTCATTAACTATCACTCTTGATATTCTTCTTCCTGATTCAAGCGAGTCAATTGTAACAAACACAACGCAATAATTATTAGCATTTTTCATAATTGAACCATAATTGTTAATTTGAATTTTTATTATTTCAAAAATAAAAAAAATGATTGAATTAATAATCTTTCATTTACATATTGTCGGTGCACTTTATGCCTTTACAAAAAACTGGCAATCGAGAAGATTACGTGACGGTGTTCTGGCGGTAATTATCATTGGATTATTTTTTACTATTGGTTGGGCTTTGACTTCTCCGATTGCCCGTTTAATCATGAGTTCCGAATTTGAATCAATTTATTTTACCCGTGACACTCTATCCCTTGTCTTGTTAGTTATTCCTGAATCAATATTTTTTTATTTTTTCTTCTTTAAGGATAAAACAAATTAAAATCTTTTTCACATTTTAACGTTTTTATTCTTGCATTTTAATAACATTATTTTTATTTTGCTTTTTTAAAGTTTATTATTTTATATTTAAATAGCCTATCGTATCTAAATACCGTTTTAAAATATTTATTGATGTAACAATTTATTAATATAATTGTTAATCTATTGTTTTTTAATAATAACATAAAAATAATATGACAATAAAACGGTATTTCTCAGCTTTAATAATAATTTCATTATCCTTGATTTTCTCTTCAAGTGTTAATGCTCATTTATATTCCAATTTTGTCATTAACAGTTCAACTCAAACCGAACTGTCTCTTAGCTATTTTCCAAAAGTCTTATCCTACGATACCATTGAAATCAACAACTTTTCATATATAATCCCAAATATCGAATCTGTCTTTATTGAAAAAGATGATTCCGGAAATCCCCTTTATTTATTTACCTTTGCAAACATTACCGTCCCTTCGGACGAAGCCTTTTCTCTCAGCCAAGTTCAAAAATATTTTTCAGGTGATAAGTCAGTTATATCTTATAATATCATTAAAAATCATAATGGCAGTTGGGTTGCTTACGATAATTTTTCAGTTTCAAAATCATCATCACCTGATGTTTCCTTGAGATATGACGGTATTGCAAGGAATCGCCACATTGCCAGTTTGAAAATTAAAATTGCAGATATTTATGATTTTAATAATCTTTCTATCCCCGAAAAAATTGATGTCATCATAAAATTTTCTCCCGAACCAAAAGCTCCTATAGGTTTTAGTATAACAAGAAAAAATAATGATGATTTTAATTTCACATTGAATCACGAGGTTGGAAATAATTGGCTCTTCTATCCTTCTACACCAAATAACAACGAAAAGAATGAAAGCCTTCTTACATTAAGTTCTGGCACTTGGGTTAAAGTTAATATTGAAAACGAGGGATTACAAAGAATAACAGCCGATATGCTTAATGCTCTTGGTTATAAAATTTCCAATAGTGATTTGAATACAATCAAAATTTTTGGGCGAGAAGGAGAAAGCCTTCCTGAAACTGTCAGTTTGTCTTTAGATAACCAATTAAACGAAATTCCTATTATTGTCAGAACAAAACCCGATGGCTCCCTTGAATCAATTATTTTCTATGCAACTGCAGCTAAAGGTTTTAAGTATTCTGATGATTCATTTATTAGTTTCAACAATTATTACACTAATACAAATTCATTCTTGCTGACGTGGGGTGGTAGTAACGGCAAAAGATACCAAACTATAGATCCACCTTCTGGCGATGTCAAAAATAAACCCACAAATCATGTCCAAAGAGAATTTTATGTTGAAGAATTTACGAATGCCTTCATTGGAGGGTCGGGAAGAATTTGGCTCGGTAATAATATTTTTCCTATGAATTTTCCGCCTGTCATTTTGCATAATCTCGACAGAAGCCCGGGTAATTCTATACTATACCGATTCAATGTTGCTCACCGCTCCTCAACCACCGGGACATTTAAATTTTTCGATAACAAGAAGGAAATTGGATCGATTAATATACAAGGTGATACAGATAAATATACCGATGGATTTTATAGGGTAGTAAGCTTGATTTCACCTGCTAATCAGGTCTCGTCAGATGACAGATCATGGCTTAGCATTACATATACTAACTCAGTCCCTGCTCAGGCAACTCCATTTTTTAACTGGTATGAGATTCACTATCCAAGATACTTAGTCTCAATAAATAACAGAGTTAATTTCTTTACCGATCCAAATCTGGAAGGTCTGACGGAATATAATTTCAGCAACTTTTCCGGCGAAATAATCGGGCTTGATGTTACTGATATCAAAAATATTTATCAACTAAAGAATTTATCAAACACAGGCGGTATTTTCAACTTCAGAGTTAATCTTGAGAAAAATCAACCCAAAAAATTCGTCATTGCTTCTGAATTCTATGTTCCTAAACTTGAACAAATTGAATTTGTTAACCTCAGAGAAAACAAACTTAATTCTGACATAATTGTCATTACACATCCTTCTTTACTCAAATCTGCCAACAATTATAAATCCTATCGGGAATCAAAGGGGATTTATAAAGTATCAGTTGTTCAGACAAATCATATCTTCAATGAATTTGCTTATGGCGTTATGGATCCAACTGCAATCAGGGATTTTATAGCTAATGCTTATTCTAATTGGGATGTTAAACCAAAATATGTCCTTCTTTGGGGTGACGGACATTATGACTATAAAAATAATTTAAAGCTCAATGCCACTAACTTTATTCCTCCTTATGAATCCATTGAACCTACAAGGGATTATTATTCTGCTACCTTATCATTCACATCTGATGATTATTTTGCAAGAATAATTGGAGATGACAGAAGAATTGATGTTGCTATTGGTAGATTGCCCATTGATAATCCCGCAAATGGCGATTGGATGGTCGAGAAAATAAAAAACTATGAAAACAATTCCTCCATTGATCAATGGAGAACAAATATAACCCTTGTTGCTGATGACAGCCCTCAATCCGGTTCTTCTTCAGATGGAACTCAACATACATTTGCATCTGAAAGATTAGCTAAAAATTTCATTAGTGATGACTTTAACGTAAAGAAAATTTATCTGCCCGATTATCCAACTGAAAACATTCCAAACGGACGTCGCCGCCCAAGAGCTACTGAAGAATTGATTTCAACAATAAATACCAGCGGTTCAATTATTTTAAACTGGATAGGACACGGAAATCCTCGTGTTTGGGCTCACGAAGAGGTTTTTGACAGTGATAAATCCATACCTATGATGAAAAATTCCGGGAAATATTTCTTCACTACTGCTGCCACATGCGATTTCGGTAGATATGATATGCCGGATACAAAAAGTGGAGCCGAAAAACTTGTGCTTAGCAAGATTGGTGGTTCAATAGGCATATTTTCTGCCACAAGAGTCGTTTATTCTGGTTGGAACGAAGAAATAAATCAGTCCTTTTATAAAGAGCTTCTTAATCGAAATCCATCTACTAAGCTTTATCCCACAATAGGTGAGGCTTATTATAACATCAAACAATATAAAATTAATGACAATGACGAAAAATATAATATTCTTGCCGATCCATCTATAAAATTACCTATACCCGACTTTATTATTTCCATTGATTCTTTAAATGGTCATTATATCGGTGATAATCGAGATACAATCAATATCAAAGCCTTATCCAAGGTTTCACTGAAAGCAAGAATATTAAGCCCTTTTGATTCTTCTCTTGTTACTGATTATAACGGAACCGCTCTGATTAATTTAAAAGATGCTGATTATAATGTCATTCTGAAAGATATTGATGGAGTTCTTCATAGTATGCAAAAGAGCGGCGGAACACTCCACAATGGCTCTTACCCCGTTATCAACGGAATGATTAACGCCGAATTTATAATTCCCGAAGACATCAGTTTTCTCGAAGGAATGGGAAGAATTAATGCATATTCTTACTCCAGTGACTCACGTTTTGCAAAAGGCTCCTCAAGATCATTCAGAGTTGCTGGTATTGATTCAATACTCGGCGTTGAACCCTCAAAACCCAGAATCGAAATATTTCTTGATTCGACTACATTCGTCCCCGGAGACATTGTTAGCAATAATCCTATCCTGATTGTGAATCTTTATGATGATTATGGAATAAATACTACTGGAAATGGAATCGGTCATGGTATTGAAGCATGGATTGATGATAATCCTAACTCCATTGACCTTACAAATCAATATACCACTTCTATTGGCAAGGTAAATTCAGGCTCGGCGAGGACACAATTATTCAATTTATCGCCGGGTATTCATACTGTTAAAGTCAGAGCATGGAATGTTTTCAATAAATTTGCAATTTCTGAAACACATTTCAGGATTGGTGGCAATAATGATGCTATTTTCATCGGAGATCTATATGCTTATCCAAATCCTTTCAGTGATAAAGTAACAATCAGGTTCCGTCACAATATTTCCGAGCCATTCAACGCAGAATTAAAATTTTATAATTCAGCTGGAATCCTTGTTAAATCAATTCAATCAGAAATTAGCTCAATTCATACTTCAGAAATTAATTGGAACGGCAGAGATAACAACGGTGCAATGGTTAATGCCGGAGCATATATTTATCAGCTTTCTCTGACTGATAAAAGAGGTAATACATCATCTAAATACGGAATTTTAATGAATTTAAAATAATTTGCAAATATTTTCTTCAATTTCTTAACATAATTTACGATGGATAACAATAACAAAAAAAGCATTTTAAACTGGAGGAATAAAATAATGAAATTAAGTAGGTTTAGCGCTCTTCTGCTTGCTATGACTCTGATAACAGGTTTTTCTGCTAATAACTTATATTCTCAAGCTGGAGGCGCTGCGGTACCATTCCTGTTGATATCTCCTGATGCAAGATCAAGTGGTATGGGAGAAGTAGGAACTGCCATAGCAGACGATATCAATGCAATTTTCTGGAATCCGGCTGGTCTCGGTTTTCACGACTGGGTTGGAAACATTGACGATCCCGATGAGCGTTCTCCATATCGTCAGATTGCCCTGTCCTTTTCCAGATGGTTGCCTCAGTTCAATGCCGACCTTTTCTATAGCTATGGAACAATCGGTCAATTTATTGAATCTCTGGACGGTACTGTTGCTCTTAATTTCGTTTTTATGAATCTTGGTGAATTCACAAGAACTTACGAAAACGGAAACGTTGCCGGGAAATTCCTTTCCAATGAATTTGCTGTCGGTTTATCTTATGGTACAATTGTCGCAAAAGATCTGGGTATCGGTTTCCAATTAAGATATATTCAGTCGAATCTTGCCCCTGCTACCATTACAACACAGGGCGATGCTGGTACAGGGCGTAGCGGTTCTTTTGACCTTGGAGTTCTCTGGAAACCATCCGACCTTGGCTTCTTTGAAGATAAATTGAGCTTAGGTGCTAATCTTCAAAATGTCGGTCCAAAGATGACTTACCGAAATGAATCTGACCCACTTCCGACAACTTTACGGCTCGGTGCAGCTTACACAATAGTAAAAGATGATTTTAATGACCTGAAATTTGCCGTTGATGTTGCTAAATTGTTGGTCAAAAGAGATTCTCTTGGTTCCGACCCGGTTCCAAAATCATTAATTACAGGATGGCAGAATCCTGGTGCCGAACTTTCAATTGGTGCTGAGTATTGGTATGAAAGCATTGTTGCCTTGAGGTTAGGTTATTTCACCGAGCCTTCCCGACTCGGAAACAGAAAATACTGGAACTTCGGGGCTGGCGTTCGTTATGATATTTTCAGGCTCGATTTCAGCTTTATCAATACAATTGAAGAAAATCACCCATTAGCAAACACTATGAGATTTTCTTTGCTAATTGACTGGAAATAATTAATCAAAAATTTTTTATTTTTTTAAACAGGGACTTCTATAGTCCCTTTTTTTATTTGTTATAATTATCCTTATATTTGACTAATAAATTTTTTATTTTTACTTTTTTGAGGTTTTTGATGAATTTAATTTATAAACAAATTTCCGCAGCATTGCAATATAGGAAATTCTTATTGTTATTCTTATTCATTCCATTGGTCACTTTTTTTCTTCAAAGTTGCGACAATTACGGAGACAAGCTTGTATTTGGTAAAGGCGAACTTTATTATAAGTCTCCTGTCAGCAAAGAACTGGCTAACAAACTCGGCAACTTTTTACTCGAATCAGGCTTTTTCGGAAATGAAAATGCTGTATCTGTTCAGTTGCTAAAGGAAAATGATACTTACCAGTTTAGGATGGTAGTTCAGGAAGGAAAAGAAAAAGATGAATCCCTAACCGATGTATTTAAACTCTTCGGCAGTCAGATTTCTGAAGCTGTCCTTGGTGGGGCTAAACTGGAATATCATCTTTGTGACAAATATTTTAAAACTTTAAAAGTAATCAAAATATAATTACAGTTAGGGTATGTTTGAATTTTTTAATCTTTTATTAACTGATTTCACAATTCAAACTATTACAATTGGAACTGCCATCATAGGATTAACCTGTGGGATCCTTGGTAGCTTTGCAGTTCTTAGAAAACAAAGCCTACTCGGAGATGCAATAGCTCATTCCGCTTTGCCGGGAATTGCTATTGCCTTTCTTTTAACTGGGGTTAAAGATACCCTGCTTTTTATCATCGGAGCCTCTCTCAGCGGGATAATTGGTGCGATATGGATAATGAGCATAACAAAAAATACAAGATTGAAATCAGACTCCGCACTTGGAATTGTTCTCTCCATTTTTTTTGGATTTGGTATTGTCCTTTTGACAATTATCCAAAGAAAGCCGAATGCAAATCAAGCAGGGCTGGAGAGATTTTTGTTCGGTCAGGCTGCCACTCTTGTTCCTTCTGATGTTTTTATCATCGGCATAATTGGTCTTTTATCTCTCTTGCTGGTAATAATTTTCTGGAAAGAATTCAAAATTTTGACTTTTGACCCTCAATATGCAACAACTCTTGGATTCAATGTCCAGCTTCTCGATCTATTGCTAACTTCATTTATTGTTGTTGCTATAGTTCTGGGTTTGCAGGCTGTTGGTGTTGTTCTTATGAGCGCTTTACTAATAGCACCAGCAGCAGCAGCAAGACAATGGAGCAATAAGCTCAGCACAATGATCACCATCAGTGCTTTTCTCGGTGCTTTATCCGGCATTATTGGCACTGCCATAAGTGCTTCGAACCTCAGATTGTCAACTGGTCCTATAATAGTTCTGATTGCAATATCTTTGGTTCTTTTTTCTTTTGTTTTCTCTCCTACAAGAGGTTTACTCAGTCGCCAGTTAAGATATTCAAAAAATAGAAAAAATTTAAGGCTCAACAAAACTCTTATCCAAATGCTCGAGATTGTTGATTCCCACGAGGATTTTTCTCATCCTCATTCAATCAAATTATTAAATGATTTGCAGGGGTTCAGAAAAAAATGCCTTAAAGAATTGGAAAACCTCGGCTTGATAAATATTCAGAATAATAATTGGTCATTAACCGATGAAGGTTATAAAAAGGCAAAAAGCTTATGAGTTCAGCACAGATTGAAATACAGTTAATTGCCATTGTTGTTGCACTTGCCTGCGCCATTCCCGGCACTTTCCTGGTTCTTAGGCAGATGGCAATGATTAGCGATGCTATCAGCCATTCAATTCTTCCCGGTATAGTTGTTGGTTTTTTAATTACTCAAAATATTTCTTCCCCGTTTTTAATTTTCTTTGCTGCACTAACAGGTGTTTTGACTGTCGTAGCGGTTGAATCAATAACCAAAACAAATCTGGTTAAGGAGGACACAGCCATCGGTTTGGTTTTTCCTGCATTTTTCAGTATTGGCGTTCTAATTATCTCAAGTCAGCTTGGAAACATACATATTGATACTGATGCTGTGCTGGTTGGAGAATTAGCTTATGCACCTCTCGATAGATTGATAATTTTTGATATTGATATCGGACCGGTTTCATTATGGGTTATGCTCGGAATCCTGTCGCTGACTCTATTCCTGCTAATTTTTTTCTACAAAGAATTAAAAATAAGCACTTTCGACTCTGAGCTTGCCGCCTCTTTGGGCTTTACTCCTGTTGTTATACATTATTTTCTGATGTCAATCACATCCTTAACTACCGTTGGTGCTTTCAACGCTGTTGGTGCTATTCTTGTAGTTGCCTTGATAGTGGTGCCTCCTGCTTCAGCATACTTATTGACTAATGACCTTAGCAAAATGTTGCTTTATGCTTCTTTCATTGCTATATTTTCAGCTATTGGAGGTTATTGGATTGCACATTTCGCCAATACATCAATATCCGGGTCCATTGCTACCTTTCTTGGATTAATTTTTCTATTTGTTTTTCTTTTTGCCCCCGATAATGGCTTGATATCTGTCTTTTCAAGACAAAAACGCCAAAAAATGGAATTTACTATGCTAACATTCCTTATTCACCTTAAAAATCATAGCTTTACTAACAATAATCCTCCCGAAAGAGAAATAATCCATTTAACAGAAGGTCATTTCAGATGGAATAAAGCTTTAGCAAAGAAAATTCTCGAATTCGCCGAAAAAAACAATATGATTTCCATTGATAATGGCATTATTAATCTCACAGAGCGGGGTGAAAAATTTACCAGTGAAGCCCTTAATTTTATTCTTAACAACGAAACCTCAAAACTCGAGGACATAAACGAAAAATTTCTGCTATTCAGAGGGTAATTACGTGTTTTTCACAAATGAAATTACTTTAAATAAATATGGTGGAAATCTAAAAGGGAGAAATCTAACCTTCTGAATCTTAAAATCATTATTTATAGCCATTTTTATTATATCATCAATATTTCGGTGGTGATAGTCTCCCTTTCCTGCAAAACCTGCCAGCAATCTTCCTATTTTATAAACAAAGTTTTCTGTTGGTCCCGAAATAATTAATTGCCCATTACTTTTAAGCTTTTTTCCAAATTGACCCAGCAATTCAGACAAATTATCAACATGTTCAAGGACGTCCGTCGAGAAAATAATATCAATTGAGCTATCATTAAAATCATTAACTGAGTCTTTGAATATTACGTTAAAGCCTTTTTTCTCACACAATTTTTGAGCAAAAAAAGGAAATAAATCAACAGCATAAACATTAGTAAAATGATTAGCCAATGTTGGTAAAAACACCCCTACACCGCATCCAAAATCAAGAACTGTCTTATCCTTTCCAATATCTGCCATTAAAAAAGCTGTTTCCAGCCGCTTCCACATCAACCATCTAATCATTGGATTACTATGAGAGTATGACGGTATAGCCATTTCGTCTCTATCGCTTTCAGAAATCCCCTGAAAATTATCCTTTGTCAGCTCTTCAATTTCGCTTTTGCTTAGTTTGAGAATCATTTTAATAAAAAAATTAATATATTTATATTTCAATATTGTTAATTTAATTATATTTCTTGTAATATGGACAGATTATTAGCTATAGAAAAAAAGTCAGATATCCTTGATCAATATCAGGATACTCCCATCAGTAGATTAATTGAATATCATAACTTAAATTATCCTTTCCAGAAATATGAAAATGCCGAATTGCTAATTGGTATGTGTATGGACAATAGAAAGATGTTGAACATTCCCGAAAATTTCGCATTTATTATCCGGACGGGCGGTGCTAACCTAAGGTATAGTGAATTCAAGGTTTCTTTTGCTATCGCTGTCGGAGGAGTAAAGCACATTGCCCTTATCGGACACACCAACTGCGGAATGGTAAATCTGATTTCGAAGAAATCAAAATTCACTGCTGGGCTTATAGAAAATGCCGGTTGGACAACCGAACAGGCAGAAGAACATTTTTATCATTTTGCTCCCATGTTCGAGATCGGAAATGAAATTGATTTTATACTTAGTGAAGTAAAACGCCTGCGGCAACGTTACCCCAAAATTATAATAGCTCCAATGATGTATAAAGTCGAGGACAACAAACTCTATTTTGTCAGGGAGTAACTGCCTTTTCCCAAAAAAAAACAATATCCCGAAAGATAAATAACATAGTTACTAAATATAAAAAGTAATTTATCGAAAATGCGATAGTAACTCCAATTAAACCATATATATTAATGAATAGAATTGACAGCAAAACATTTGTAGCTGAAAAAATAATTTCTGTTAAAACGAATTCCCATGTTTTTGCTTTCGCATGCATCAAGGAAGCAACAAGTATACTTAATATTTTGAAGAAGAGACCAATTAATTGAAAAAAGAATAAATCTCTCATCGTATAAAAAGAAGGACTAAAAAGAATTTTAATAACAAAATCACGTAATAAAAATATAAAAAAACAAGCTAAAAGTGTAACTGGGAGCACGAATTTTGCAGTAGTAATTATTTCTTTTTGCAGGTCTTTTCTATCTTTTAATTCAGATAGGCGGGGTATATAATATGTTATGATAGTAGTATTAATGAACATAAATATCAGGTTAGCAACCTGATTTACTCCTTCCCAGATGCCGGCTTCATTCAATGACAGGCTGGAAATTATAAAGTTTCTTATAATTATTGAAGCTACTGGAACTGAAAAAGCTGAAACCAAAACCATCAATGTATATCCAAGATATTTTTTCAGGGCAAGTTTGCTGAAGCCAAATAAAAAATAATTTATATTAAACCATTCGGTTTTTGTTAGCATTATTACTGTAACAATTACAACTACTGACTGATATGTTACAACCGAAATCAAAGCTCCTATTATCCCAAAAAAATAAATCAAACTGACTGAGAAAATCAAACCTGTTATGCTCGCAAAAATGTTAATTGTAACAAATTTTTTGAATTCCTTGAACCCGTTAAGAATTGACAATAGCAATGTATTCAGTGAGTATAATACAATAGTGAAACCAAAAATTATAATAACTAATTGATATTCATCGCTATGGAAGAGTTGTTGAGATAAATAAGACGATAACGAAATCATTACAATTCCAACAAGAACTGATAATGATAAGTTGATTCTCAATGCAGTGCTGATAAATATACGTATTTTATTTTTTGAATTTTTATATTCTGCAACATATTTGGTTACCCCTGTATTAATACCACCGGTTGCAATTGCCATTACTATCGAAGAAAAATTCTGAAGCTGCCCGACCAAAGCAACACCAGCCGGTCCAATTAAGATAGCAGCCACTTTTGTTGTTATGAATGCAGTTAACATTCTGACAGCAGTAGATACTGATGTCATTGTTGAGACTTTTATGATTGGGAGGTTAAATATTTTTGTGAGTATTTTTTTCAACGTTATGCGGATGAACTTGATTTTATCTATAATATTTATTTTAATAAATCAAAGCTGGTTTATTAATAATGAAAAATCGATTAAATAAATTTTTTCCCACAATTTGGGCAGATTTTATTTTCATCAAGTTTTGTGCCACAATCACAGACATAAGCTGCAAATCTTGCCGGGTTCCCATACCAGAGTGTATTATCGGGAATATTCTTTGTTACTACACTTCCTGCCCCTATCATTGAATACCTTCCAATTGTCAGTCCTGATAATATCGTTGAATTTGCACCTATTGAAGCTCCTTCTTTGATAATTGTTCTTTCGAATTCGTCAGGATATTGCTTTGATCGTGGTTTTTTATCATTTGTAAATGTTACATTTGGTCCAATAAAAACATTATTTTCAATCCTTAAGCCGTCCCAGATTTGTACCCCACATTTAACAGTTACGTTATCACCGATTATAACATCATTTTCTATAAAACAATGGCTATTTATGTTGCAGTTCTGTCCGATCTGAGCCTCTTTGAGAATGACAACAAATTGCCAGACCCTTGTCTCATCTCCAATTTTATAGGTCTGAACCTCAGCAGTTGGATGTATGAAAATACTCATTTTTGTATTACCTTCAAATACTCTTCATAATCTCTTATATAGTCATCTGGGTCGTATTTCATTGATGTTAGTACCAGACAAACCGCACCCGAAGAAAAGTTCATTTCGTGTGCCCATATCATAGGAGGTATATGCAAACCATAATAGGGTCTGTTCAAGGAAAATGTCCTTTTATTAACCCCGTCATCGCAGGCAACTTCGAAACTTCCGCTTGCTGCTATCAAAAACTGATGACACTCCTTGTGAGCATGTGCTCCCCTGCTTTCCCCACCGGGTATATCGTATAAATAAAAAACCCTTTCAATCCCAAACGGCAGATGAACATTATTATAAACAGGTGTAATATTTCCTCTTCTGTCAGTAATCCTCGGCAGCTGTATAATCGTGCAATCATATATTGTAGGTTTTTTCTTTATCTTTAACTCCATAACACAAACTTTTTCAATGCTTCTTCCCTAAATTATTTGAAACATTATTGAAATCTATTATGTCAACGCTATTGGTACAAAAGATTCTTCAATAATTTCCTTAACTGCTCTGCGGTCATTTTTTATAAAATCTTCTTTCTTATTATTGGACCTGCAAAATTAGTAATAAAATGAGGTATTTTTGACCATAATATTGGTAATTTTCCTCCTGAATGGGGTAATAGGAATTCTTTCGTAATACCACTTTTTGTTTTTTTTATTTTTATATAGTCTAAATATTGAGGTTCAGCCCCCCAATTCTTCTTGAAGTTATATGTCCCACCTCCGGTTGTGCTTCTTCCGAAATCATAAAATTCCATCCCCTTCGAAATCGCATCTTTCAGCGTTTCCCAGTATAAGAAAACATTTGGTTTATAATTGAAAAATTCTTTCAAACTGAAAGCCCATAGGTCATACCGGGTATGAAAATAATCAATTTCTAACAATACTCCAACCTCCATTTTCTCCCGCTTTAATAATTTCAGCCGAACATTATCCCCGAATGAATCAATTATTTTCCTGAAAAAAGCCTTTCTATGTCCCGGAGTTCCCAGATCATTAGTTGCTTTTAGATATATTCGATAAAAACTGTCCAGATCACATTCCAAAATACTAAATGGCTCCTGCTCGGCTTTTCTAATCATATTCCTTTGCTTCTTATCGAAATTTCTGAACGTTGATTCAATGTCTCCATCTAATTTTTTTATCATGGTAACATATTTATTCTTGTCATCATTATCTTTTTCGCTGAAATTCTCTTTTCTCTCCCTTTTTTTTCGTATTTCCACTTCAAAATTTCCGAATTCTGTCTCCTGCATTAGAGCTTCAATTATTTCTTGGCGATTATTATTTGTTTTATCACTTAAACAAAAACCAGCAAAAGATATAAAAGGCAAGGACAACAATTTATGTTTTCCAACTTTGAAAAAAGGAGCAAGCCCAATCAAATTATCAGCTTCATAAATTAAATGATAATAAGGCTGCAGCCTGTAAGAAGATTGAATTATATCCAACCATCTTATATCATGAAATAAATGACCGTTTTCCTCGACAAATTGCTGCCAGATGGAAAAATGATTGTCTTCGCTATACTTAACCAATCTGAGCATTTAGCTGTAAAAAGTGTTTTTCGTATATTTCTGAACAGGAGCAGAACCTGCCATCAAAATAATTGAATAATTTCTCAATCTTTCTCAATGTTTTGGTGCCTTTATTAATCCAGTAAAATGGTCGGCTCTTGAAGTTGCTCAATGGTATTTCGGAATCAGTGCAATCAATAGGATGAAAATAAAACATCGTATCACCCTTTTCCAGATTCTTTTTAAGGACATATTTATAAAAATTATAACCCATCAAACGAAAAAAATATGCCCCTCCTGCTGGTAAGTTTTTTCCCAAAAAGCTGAAATTAGCCCATGGTAATTCCACAAGATTAGTATCCGGAGCGTCAGCCCCAAGCGTATTGGAATTCAACCGATATGGTGCTTTAGGAATATCAACAAGCTCAACATCAGTTTTATTATAAAGGGAATTATAGGCAATTGAAGAATCATATTTAAAGCCAGCTTCTTCCAGAATTGGTATCATCCATTTACCAAAGTAAGCACCCGGTGCTCGATAGCCTATAATTTCTCTATCAAATGTGCTTTCTAATATTCGTTTAGCTTCAAATAATTCATTTTTCCAATCTTCGATAGATTGCAACGGCTTTTTGGTTCGTGAATCAATCGCAGAATAATGATTCAAGCTGTGACATCCAATTTCATGAGATGATTTCTTCAGAGCTTGAACTATCTCGGGATAATTTTGGACAACATTGGCAACAACAAAAAAAGTAGCTTTTATATTATATTTTTCTAAGAGTTCAAGAATTTTCAAGGTTGGCTCTGTTATAGTGTCATATTTTCCCTTCCATTCCGAAAAAAATTCTTCCAGAGTCTTATAGCGGGAAAAAGATGCCCCGGTAACAAGCGGAGTGTGATACCAGTCTTCAATATCAATTGATAAGGCAATCTTATTTATATAATCTCTCATTATCCTGAATGTCCATCCACATGGCAAATAATAAAGATTGAAAACTACTGATAAAGACGAAGAAGAACGCCAACAATGTGCCTTCGGCTATCTGACTTCCCTGCAAAAGCCTTTCCAAAATTTTGAATCCATAGGGCAAAGAGATGATACCTGTGATAAATGAGAAATGATAAAGCAAAAATAGGGGGTGAAAATCACGAAAGAGATACTTCAGCCATAACCTTTTGAAAAAAGACTTGAACAAAAGCCACGATATTTTTGGTATTACCTTGAATATCTTCATCTTTGATTGCTCGCCAACGTCATAAACCGGTTTGATTTCAACTTCTTTCAGTGTGCAAAAAGCTATATTCAATTTTACTAAAATATCATTGGGCATCCCGTAGCGAGGATATATTTTATGTAATCTTATTGCATTTAGTGCTTTCTTCGAAATCGCAGTATAACCTGTCTGAGTATCCGAAACATGCCAATAACCTGAAGCTATCTTTGTTAAAATTGAAAGGACTGAATTACCCAGAAAACGAATTTTTGGAATGACAAGCAAAGCACTGCGGTGGATGAGTCTATTTCCTTTGACATAATCAACCCCATTCTCAACAACAGGTTTACAAATGCTTTCGAGCTCAGCGGGATCCATTTGTCCATCTCCAGCCATAACAGCAGTGCAGTCAATACCATAATCTTTGCACCATTTGTATCCCCTTGCAATTGCAGACCCCACACCGGTATTCTGGAGCATGTTTATAAGAACAATTCTATCATTTTCAGGACTTTTATTGACAACGACAGAAGGAGGAAAAAATTCAATCTCTTTTTCATTTATTTTTTGGGCTACTATGTCAGCACGGTTATATCTGGTTTCGATTATTTCGCCCATAACTTCAACAATATGAACCGAAGCCTGTTCCTCCCTTTTTATATAATCCATCACAATTTCGGCAGTCCTGTCGGTTGAATTGTCATTAACAACTATTATTCTGTCAACAAAAAATGGCATGGTATCTATAACCATTGAGATTTGCTTCTCTTCATTATACGCAGGCACAACAACCGCTACTGTTTTTCCGTTTAGCATGTGGTTAAGATATAATATTATTAAAATTAATCACGAGAAAGTTCGATTACTTTATTGTCTTCTAACTTGTATGTAACACCGGATTTTTCACAATAGGCAAGGTTATTTTCGTCGAAATTTAACCTTTTTCCAGCTTCACTAACCCATCCAATAATTTTTGCAGGTACCCCAACTACCAGAGCGAAATCAGGAACATCTTTGGTTACTACCGAGCCAGCTCCAACAAATGCTGCTTTTCCTATTGTAACCCCGCAAACTATCGTTGCATTCGCACCAATTGAAGCACCTTCTTTGACTAATGTTTTCAGGTAATATTTACTTCCCACTTGAGGATATTTGCATCTCGGGTCAACAACGTTAGTAAATACCATCGAAGGTCCGCAAAAAACATAATCCTCGAGTTCAACTCCTTCGTAAACAGAAACATTATTCTGGATTTTGCAATAATTACCAATTTTGACATTATTTCCGACATTGACATTCTGCCCCAGAACGCAATTTTTCCCGATGACAGCACCAGATTGAATATGGGAGAAATGCCATATCTTTGTCCCTTCGCCAATTTGAACATTATCATCTACATAAGCCGATTCGTGTTTAAAGTATCCCATAAATCTAAATATTGATAACTAACATTATTTGCTTAAAAGAAAAGGATGTAGGAAGTCAAACTTGTTCCCGATACTTGAATTCCTGATTTTATATACCAATTCAATTGATGGTCTTGCATCTGCTATTCCAAAACCTTTCCCGTTTAATATTTCCTGATAAACAATTGTATGGAGGTCTGTAAATCCTTTGGTGAATTCAACCTCTTCTCCGTCAACTGTAATAGAGCGATAGGTTGATTGGTTTTGTTCAATGGCTTCCTGTGGCAAATCTAATCTATCGGTAGATAAAAACCAGCGAACATTTGCATTTTCCAGCTCAATATATCCCGCCATTTTATCGTCGGCATAAAGATGAACTTCGCTTTCATGAACCTTCCCAAAAACCCACATTAAAAAATCAAAAAAATGAATTCCTATATTTGTTGCTATACCACCGGATTTATTAATGTCTCCCTTCCAAGAATACTTGTACCATGGTCCTCTCGAGGTAATATAAGTTAGCACAACATCATGTTTTCTTTCAGTCTTTGCAAATTTTTTCTTAATTGAAATCAACGCAGGATGGACTCGTAATTGCAAGATATTATATACTTTTCTACCTGTTTCTTCTTCAAGTTCCTCAAGTGCATCGAGATTCCAGGGTTTAATTACTAATGGCTTTTCGCAAATGGCGTCTGCGTGCAGCCTTAATGCAAGCCTGATATGGGCATCGTGTAAATGGTTTGGTGAGCAGATTGAGAGATAATCAATTTTATCTTCGGGATAGTGTTTGCGTAGTTTTTCGAGATGCCTGTCGAATCTTTCAATTTCGGTAAAGAAACTTGCTTCGGGAAAATATCTGTCAAGAATCCCAACGGAATCGTGTGTATCAACAGCGGCTACCAATCTGTTACCAGTATCCTTGATTGCCTGAAGATGTCTTGGTGCTATGTATCCAGCAACGCCAGTTATCGCAAAGTTTTTCATAATTTCTCTAAATTCACAAATTTATAATCGGCTAACTACTGCTTTAGTTTATCTTAGAGCAAATAAATTCAATTTCCTCATCTGTCAGATAGGGATGCATAGGTAAACTAAATATTCGCGATGCAATATCCTCGGATAGTGGCATATCTCCAGCTTTGTAACCCAATTCTTTGTATGCTGTTTGTAAATGCAATGGTATCGGATAATATATAGCAGTAGGAATATCATTCTTTTTCAGATTGTCCTGTATCTCTGAACGATGCTTTGAACTTTCAGCAAGCACAGAATATTGTGCCCATGAAGAAACACAACCATCAGGAATATATGGAACTTCTAACTTTCCATTCAATAATTGACTATATTTCTTTGCAACCTTATTTCTTTTGTCTAATTCATCATCGAATATTTTCAATTTTTCAATAAGAACTATTGCTTGAAGAGTATCAAGCCTGCCATTGATACCTGTTCTGATATTATCATATTTATCAGAACCTTGCCCGTGTATTCGTATTGATTTAAAGATTTCGAATAATTTTTCATCATCGGTAAAAACAGCACCTCCGTCACCATAACAACCGAGTGGTTTTGCAGGAAAAAAAGAGGTTGCAGCAACTTCACCAAAGCTACATGCTTTATTCCCTTTGTATATACCTCCAAAGCCTTGTGCCGCATCTTCGAGAACTAATAAGTTATATCTTTTAGCAATTCTGTTAATCTCATCATAATCTGCCGGTAAGCCAAATAAATCAACTGGTATAATTGCTCGTGGTTTCAGCTTACCCTCTGAAATTACTTTTTCAATGGCTTTCTCTAATTCAAATGGTGAGATATTATAAGTTTTTTTATCAATATCTACGAATACTGGTGTTGCCCCTGTTAAAACAACTACTTCGGAAGTAGCAACAAAAGTGAAAGGCGAAGTGAAAACAGCATCGCCTTTGCCTATACCCCAAGCCATCAAAGGTATTAGCAAAGCATCTGTCCCGGAGGAGCAAGATAGGCAAAATTTCCTCCCTACATAGTTTGCGAGCATATCTTCGAGACGATAAACGTCGGCACCCATAATAAACTGGGCAGATTCACAAATTTGTTTAAATCCGGACTGAATTCCATTTTCTATTCGGGAATATTGTCTTTTTAAATCAATAAACTGCATTACTTAACCTAAATTGAATATTTTAAATATTAAATGTTCTCGAGATAATTATTTATTTCCCAATCTGTTACAGAGATTCTGAATTGTTCATATTCCTGCTCTTTGGCAGTAATATATTTTTTTGTTAAATCTGAACCCAAAGCAGATTGGATAAGTTCATTCTTTTTTAATTTATGAATGGCGTCCCAGAGGGAATAAGGAAGAAAATCAATATTTCTTTCTTCTAATTCAGTGAAATTGAACTCATACACATCTTCCTCAACTGGTGGGGGTGGGATCATTTTATTTTTAATGCCATCAAGACCGGCTTTCAATAAAACAGCAAAAGCCAGGTATGGATTTGCACTTGGGTCTGGACATCTAATTTCAAGTCTTGTTGCTTTATCTTTTCCGGCGCTATACATAGGAACACGAACCAGTGCTGAGCGGTTTGTCTGAGCCCAGCAGATATATGTTGATGCTTCGTATCCGGGAACAAGCCTTTTATATGAGTTGACTGTTGGATTGAGAATGGCTGCCATAGCCTTGATATGATGCATCTGCCCGGCAAGAAAATTATATGCTAATTCTGATAATTTATATTTATCATCCTTATTGAAAAATAAATTTGTGCTCCCATCCAACGTAAAAAGACTTTGATGAACATGCATACCACTTCCATTAATCCCGGCAATCGGTTTCGGCATAAATGTGGCATATAATCCATAACTCTCAGCTACTGCTTTTAATGTGGATTTTAATGTCATAACCCTGTCGGCTGTTACTATTGCTTTGTCATATTTGAAATCAATTTCATGCTGACCGGGTGCCACTTCGTGGTGGCTCGCTTCAACATCAATACCCATTTTGATAAGAGCGTTCATCATTTCACGTCTGACTTCAAAACCAAGATCCATAACCAGATCAAAATATTGCCCCCTATCATGCGGCTCTATCACTTTATTCTGGGCTGTTTTTATTTTACCATTTTCTCTGCGAAACAGAAAAAATTCGAGTTCAGGACCAGTATAGTATTCAAAACCCATTGATCGGGCTTCTTCAATTACCTTCTTTAATAT
This sequence comes from uncultured Hyphomicrobiales bacterium, assembly GCA_964473465.1. Taxonomy (GTDB): domain Bacteria; phylum Bacteroidota; class Ignavibacteria; order Kapaibacteriales; family UBA2268; genus CALHRB01. The sequence goes on along the minus strand of CAYYPE010000001.1, from coordinate 229,368 downwards.
ATATCTTGGATCGGATTCGTAAGGGTTTCCATCTGGCATATATACATCACAAATGAACCTTGCAATATTCCCAGTGCCATTTGAATACCATGGCACAACTGCATAGGTATCCAAATCAGGTTTCAATAACATATCACTTTCGAATATCCTTGTGAATCCTTCGACCGATGAGCCATCGAACCACAAACCATGAATAAGAACTTCCTGAAATTTGGAAGTCGGAATGGTTACACTTTTGGACATTCCCATCATATCAGAAAATTGTAGATTGATAAACTCTACATTATCATTTTTTATTTTTTCTAAAATTGTATTATTATCCATAAATTAAAACAAATAAAATAAACAAATTAAGTTCCAATACCTTTGTAATAAATTCCTGCTTTTAATATTTCTTCTTTGTTGAGGAAATTTTTACCATCAATCACAATTTTAACGTCTGAATTAATCAATATATCGGCGGTGATTTTACTAAAATCATTATGATTTGTAGCAAGAATAATAGCAAAGCTTTGTTGAAGTGCTTCCTTAAGATTGACAACGTTGCTCAATTCAGGAAAATATGGGTCATATATTAATAAATCAGCTTCTTTTTGGTTCAATATCTCTTTGATTTTTAAAGAAGGGCTCTCCCTTAAATCTCCAACATTAGCTTTGTAAGAAAGTCCAAGAAGACAAATTTTTGTATTTTTGATAGGCTTTTCGAAATGATTTAATGCTTCTGCCAATAACTCAACAGTATAGTGAGGCATGGAATTATTGATCTCTCTTGCTAACTTGAGAAATTTATGGTCAAATCCGCTTTGCTTTGCCCTTTCAATCAGATAGTATGGATCAACAGGTATGCAATGTCCCCCAACGCCGCAACTTGGATAGTGAGGAAGAAATGCAAATGGTTTGTTCGATGCTCCCTTGATTACAGTAATTAAATCAATTCCAAGCACATCGAAAGAGCGGGCTAACTCATTAACAAAAGCTATATTTATATCTCTGAATGTATTTTCAATTATCTTTGTTGCCTCTGTTGTTTTCAAATCAGGCATTTCGTTTATTTCAGCGCTTATGAAAGATCTGTAAAAATCGGCAATTTTTCTGGTGGTTTCGCCATTAGTGGAGCCAATGTTTCTCGGGATATTATAAACATTCCATTTCGGATCTCCGGGATTAATTCTTTCCGGACAGTGTGCTATATCAAAATCAATTCCAGCTACTAAACCGGTTTTCTCTTCGATTATTGGTTTGACAACTTCATCACAAACCCCGGGATTAATCGTTGATTCAATAACTACTACCTGACCTTTTTTCAGATACTTGCTAATTGTCATCGTGGCTCCTCTTACAGGTCCCAGATCGGGAGTATAATCATCAAGGACTGGTGTCGGGACACAAACAATGTAAATATCAGAATCAGCAAGAATATCAGGAACCGAAGAAACATCAAAATCAACAAGTTTCAAATCCTCTTCGCATTGAACATCGTCAATAGGACATTCTTTTCTTTTGATTTTTTCGATTTTTTGTGAATTTAAGTCATATCCAACAACTTTATTGTCGGTCCTTTTAGCAATAGCACAAGCCAGAGGCAGACCGACATAGCCAAGCCCTAATACAGAAACTTTCATATTTTTTTTAAATTACTGTAAAAATAACAACATTTGACGTAAGTCCAGTTGATTCATCTTTGAGATATATCTTATGCTCACCCGATTTCTGATATAATTCTTTTGGAACACTACAAGTCAGTAAATCATCTTTGATGAATGGTTTTATACTTCTATCATCTATTTTAACTATTAATGAATTTGAGCTTTTGTTGATTTTAAGCCAAATTGCTGAATCTCCATTGGTCTGGATGTTAAAGTCCTGACCATTCTTTACTCTTACGGGTCCAAAACTTATTATCTTTGGAATATCAAACCCATTTAATGTTTCCATCATGTTATCAAATAAAAATAGTTAAACATAATAATTAAATTGGCTTAAAATTGTTATTTTACAGTAAAAATAACAATATTAGATGTTAATCCTGTTGCTGTATCCAGTAGATAAATCTTATGCTCACCGGGGGACTCAAAGAATTTTTTCGGTATGCTGCATGTGATTAAATCGCCACCACCAAAATATCCGTTTAACCTCTCTTCGTCAAACTTAACTACAATTGTGCCTTTTCCATTGGCAACTTTGAACCACATAACTGAATCACCGTTCTGCTGAACGTTGAACTCAACTCCGGCATTGGTTGTATGAGGACCAAATCTCAGAATCTGAGGCGCCTCAACCAAATAATTTGAAACCATTTTTCCCTCTACTATTATTAATAAAATTTATGTGAATATATTAAGACGTATTATAATTTCTTATGTTATTATCTTAAGTTTTTTATTCGATAAACCTTTGCTCTTTAGGTAATGTCTGCTGCCAGAGCATTATATTATCAAGATTTTTCCCGGCATAATCAAAATTTTTCATGATTTCCAACCTATTGGCAATTTTTTCCTTGATTCTGTCGGCATTGCTATCATCAACATTTCTTAAATAGTGCTGAATTACTTCCACAAAAGTATCGGTATTAAACTTTGACTTCCATTTGATATTAAATTTTTGTTCGTAATATTTAAGATTTTTGAAAAATGTTTTATTACGAAACTCATCAGTTAATAAGGAACTAAATGAAACACTTCCTTTGTGATAAATGAACACGTTTTCGAGAACTGCAAGTTTATAACCTGCCTTCATTACTCTCAGTGAGAAATCATCATCCTCGAACATACCAATCCCGTATGCCTCATCAAGATATCCAACATTATCCAATATTTCTTTTCTGATTGCAACACAATAAAAACCAAGCAGATTTGTGAAAAAGTAGTCTTTGCTATGCTTATTAGCCCACTCCAGACCTTCTTTGATTATTTCTTCCTCTGTTGTTGATTTAACATATATCATTTGCTCGTTCCCAGCTGAATTCGTTATAGGACCAGCCATGCCAACTTCTGGATGGGTTTCCATAAAATCAACAATTTTATCAATCCAATAATCGGTTACTATGGTATCACTATTTAGTAAAATATAGTAATCTGCCTGAATTGCTTTCATTCCTGCATTGTTTCCTCCTGCGAACCCAAGATTTTGTTCATTGAACAAAAGTCTTAAATTTTTATATTCATCTTTGGCACTCAAAAGATAATCTCTTGTTCCATCGGTTGATAAATTATCCACCACAAGAACCTCAAAATCGCAATGAGTCTTTGCTCTATAGATGCTTTCAATGCAAGGTTTAGTTGTTTTATCAAGCAAATTATAAGACAAAATTATTATAGCAACTTTTTTCTGGCCCTTCTGATGAAATTCTCTTAAGCTCCCAGTTCCAACGTGCACATAAAGATCTTTGCAACATATCAATCTCAATCCACTATTCTTTATTTTTATGCTATAATCATACTCTTCAAATTTATTATATACTGTTTCTTCCTTCTCATCGGGTATTAAACCAACTTTTTCGACAACTTCTTTCCTGAACATTGTGCAGAACAAACTAAGTTCATTTATATCGTTATATTTATAAAAGTTATCATACAAGACTTTTTCGGAAAAATCAAGGTATTCCTCATAATAATTATAAGCGATATTTGTTGCTGTTTGATTGCCCTTTATATTTGTAGTTGGACCGATCATACCTATTGACTCATCTTTCAGGTATTTCATCATAGTATTAATCCAACCTTTAGGAACCACAGCTTCGGGACTTAATAAAACAAGATATTCACCGCTTGCTTCCTTTATTCCAATATTATTTGCTTTAATAAATCCTAAATTTTTATCATTATAAATAACCTTTATAAAATCAAATTTCGATTCAAGAGCAATAAGATAATCCCTACTATTGTCCGTTGAAGCATTATCCACAATCAAAATCTCATAGTTAGGATATGCTGTATTTTCCAAAATATTTTTTATGCAATATTCAAGATTTCGGGCATTATTATTATTTATGATGATTATACTGACTTTTGGAAAACCTTCCAAAGTGTATTTTTCTAAATTGTCAACCCGATGCTCCCAGTCATTATTTTTTGCAGTTTCAATCCTTTTCTTGATAATATTTTCATCTTTTTCAACGAGAGCTTTTTCGATATTATTCAAGAATTCTTCTTTGTTATGTGAAAGATATACAATGTCAGAATATGGATGTAATTCGGGTAAATCAGATGCAACAACAGGCTTTCCGCTGCTGATGTATTCAAAAAACTTAACAGGATTAGTTGACAAAATCAAATCAACCAACTTAAATGGGATTAAGCAAACATCGAACCAATAAAGGAATTTCGGCAGTTCTTTATATGGCTTTTCCCCGAGAAAATGAACATTTTTCATATTTTTCAACTTCTCAATATCGGAGCCGAAAGTATGTCCAATCAAAACAATGTTCCAATTCGGGCGGGACTCCGCAACAAATTCTATTACTTCGGAGTCGAACCATTCAGCAATAGCTCCATAATAGCCAATTATTGGTTTTGGAATTGCTTCGAGTGTATCATTTTCGGGTAATACATTGAAATGCCTGAATTCAGTAGCATTCGGTAACATATTGACCTTATTTGTTTCGGTCTTCACCATTTTATAAATTTTCTTTGCAGTTGCAATAATGACGTCTGAATTATGAATCAGAAGATCCTGATAATCCTTGAGTTTTTGATTCAGATTAGAAAATCCTGCAAATTCATCAAGTGCATCAAAGACTATTTTGGCATTAAATTTATCAGAAACATAGGAAACAAGAGGTTGCCACATAGGAAATTCAACAAAAGCAATAGCCTCTTTGATTGATTGTTCCTGATAAAGCTTTTTCATAGCTTCCTTTAGCCCGTCAAGATTTGATGCAATATCTTCTGTGTAAATTGCTGTCTGTGTTCGATATGGTAGTTTCACTTCGATAACATTTGGCTCAATCAGTCTATATGTGTTTGTTGCTTCCTGTCCAAGTTGCACGGAAATATAAAAAACCCGATGCCCTTTAGCAGCTAAACCTGATGCCAGATGTTGTGGCCTTTGATAACGAAAATCCCAGTCAATTATAGCAAAGAAAAGGATATCATATTTAGGGATCGAAACGTTCTGCTCCAGATTTTCAATCATTCTGATAGCATCTGCACTTACTTTATTCTGGATTTCTAACTTTTTCCCTGACCCTTCTAAATGCTTGGCTTTGGAGCGTGCCCGCCATTTTTTTAAGGATTTCAATAACTCAGATGGATAAGTTGCAAATAAGCGATATGCAAAAATTATAGGGTATTTTAAAAATGGCAGCATTTTGTCAAGCTTTTGTAAGTAATATACGACCATCCATGACCTGCTTGCAAACAAATTATTCAGCTGAGTATACATTGAATCCCGTTGAGCTGTAATATTCTGAATAGCTGTATCTTTGTTTGCAATAATCTGGTCTTTTTCCTCAAGCAGGATAACTTTTTCGAAAACGCTTTGATCGAGTTCTTTTATTTGCTCATCGAGACGATTTATTGTTTCCCCTGAAATCTTGAGAGCTACCTCTTTTTCATTTATGACACTATCTTTCCATTTGATTATCTCTAACTTTTCTTCTATTATTTTTTCTTTGATGTGATTTTTATTTATGTAATCATTTATCTCACTATCTTTTTCTGATAATGCAATATCTTTCTCTTTGATTACTGCCTGATATTGAACTAAAAGTTCTTCTTTTTCTTTGATAGTTTTTAGTTTTTCGGAAATCAAGTTTTCCTTATCTAAGATTATTTGATCTTTTAATTCAATAATATGGCTTTTTTCCGAAACTTGCTGCTCAAGTTCTGTTATTTTTATTGATTTTTCATATAATTCATCAATTTTTTCCTTGAGTCTTGCGTGAGTGTCATTCAAGACTCTGTTATTGTTTTCAAGTGTTTCTTCTAATTTTATAACTCTTTGCTCAAATTCCTGAATTTTTTCTCTTTGGTTGAGAATAGTCTGTTCTTTATTATCAATAGCATATTTCTGGTTATTTATTATCTCATCTTTATCTTCAAGCTTTACTTCATAATATTCAAGAATTTTTTTGTTTTTTAACAATTCATCATTGAGTTTAGAAATTTCTTCTTCAAATTCTGATATTAAACTCGAATTATTTTGAATAAGTTGGTCCTTTTCAAATATGGCTTTGTCCATATCCTGAATCATCTCGTTCCTAAATTCGAGTTCAAATTCAAGCTGAGATATTAGGTTTTGTCTTTCTATCAATTCGAGTCTGGTATTGGCTAAGCTCTCTTCGATTTTCCTGATAACTGCAGATTGTTGTTTAATAAAATCTTCTTTTTCTTCAATTGACTTGTTTCTTTCAATGATTAAATTTTCCTTTTCATTTAAAAGGTTATTTCTCTCTTCGGCAAGCAAAGCTAAATGGTCAAGAAGTTCCTCCTGCTTTTCAATTATGGATTGTTTTTCGTCAAGCTTCAAATTGATTTCATTGATTTCATCATTTTTTTGATTTACTAATTCAATCTGAAAATTGATCGTTTCCTCAAGCTTTTGAATTTGAATATTCTTATCATTAATTTCAGATTCGATGTCTTTTATTTGTTCATCTTTACTTAATATCTGTTGATATTGAAAAGCAATCAGATTATCCTTTTGCAGTAAAAGTTCGTCTTTTTCTTTGAGTAATTTGTCCCGGTCAATAATTTGGATCTCTTTTTCATGAAGCTCTATATTTTTTTCGTCGAGTAATTGTTTTTGATAATTTATAAGATTCTCTCTCTGCTCGAGAAGTGTCTCTTTTTCTTTAATTAATTGTTCCTTTTCATCCAGTAATCTATTCAAAGCTTCAATATCAGAATTCTTCTGATTTATTATATTGTCTCTTATTTGAACATCAATGGCATTTTGATTTATAACAATGTCTTTTTCTGAGATTGCTAATTCAAGGTTAGTTATTGATTCATCTTTTTCTGTGATTTTGCTTTCAAGGTTTTGAATAATATATAAATTATTCTGCAGTTCAGAGTTTATATTATTAATTATCTGGTCTTTCTCCTGAATAACTAAATTAATCCGATTGAGATTTTCGTTCAACTCAGTAATCAGGCTTTCCTTTTCGGTTATTATATTACTCTGATTTGAAATTATTTCAGATTGATATTCATTAAGATTTTGTTTCTCTGAAATAATTCTTTCTTTTTCCTCGATATTAGCTCTCAATTCATCAATTCTTCTTTGAATTTCGGAGATTTCAAGCTCTTTCTCTGCTAATTGTTCGGTCTTAAGTCTTAATTCATTTTCTTTTTCATAAACAAGAATTTCCTGTTTATTGATTAATTCATCTTTTTGGGAAATTGAAACATAATTTTCAATAATTATATCCTGAAGCTTGAAATTATATTTTTCAATTTCTTTTAAGGTATTGTTTTTTAATAAAATGATTTTATCTTTTTCTTCAATAATAGCTTCATTTTGCGATTTTAATTCTTCGATAGCTTTGTTAAGGGCTGAAATTTGTTCATCTTTCATCTGAATTAATTTTTCAGACTGTGGTGATTTTATTTCTTCAAGGTTGTATCCCTGTGTTTCAAGGAGTGACTTTAGCCCTTGATATTTTGCTATCAAATCAAAATTCTTTGTCTTTAATTCAGTCAGGCTGTCTTTTAATGTCAGATCTTGAATTTCTGACTGAACAGGTGCATCCTCAACCGTAGTAACATACACTTCAAGATATGCATTTTCTTCAGGAATCAGGTTGTTATCAACAAGGTCTTTATAGTATTGATAGACATCTTCAGACTCATAAGCTCCACTTATGAAATACTTTGTAAAATTCCATCCGAGATATTGTTTTCTTAAAGTTTTGAACCCAGCTTTTCGAAGGAACACATCGTAATCTTTTCTTAAATACTCAGTGCCAAATTGCCAGTTATTCTCTCTCATTTTCTTGTATCTGAAGAGAAGATAAGGCAGGGATAAAGGATTTGGAACCAAGAAAATAAAATATTTCTTTATTACTTGTTTTATTGATTTTAGTGCTTCTAATAATTTATCATCATTGAAATGCTCCATTACACCACTATTCCAGACAATATCATAGTTTGGTGCTATCATTGTCAAATCAAATATATCTCCGTTTATAAAATTCCCTTCAAGGTTATAATAACTAAAAAAGTCTTTAGATTTTTCGAGAGCTGTCTGCGAAAAATCCAGAAGTGTTACATTATAACCCGATTTGTTCAATAAACCTGAGATATGTCCGCTGCCGGAACCTAATTCTAAAAGATTTGCATTTTCAGGTAATTTAAGCCACTGGAAAATTTCAATTAAACCATTAGCTATTTCTTTTTCATTTTCATTTATTTCGTAAGAATATTCTTTAGCGACATTGTCCCAGATATCCGGTCTTGGATGTGTTTCTATTATCGCTAATTTATCATCAGACATAAGTTTACCTCTGTTTCAATTTCAATTCTTGTTAATCTTTATTTTTTGATCAATTTTTGGCTGAGTCAGCGAAAAAAAACGTTTGTTTGCTACAACTTTAAATATTTTTGCGTTTTCAACAAAATCAAAATACTTGGGCATATAATAAGTTCTGTCCTCGGACTGAAAAGTCAGAAGATACTCGCCGGGAGCCAATATGTTTTCCAGTTCATAAGTTATAAGCACCTCATCACCAGTTGACAAAGGACCAAATTCCCTTCCTTCTTCTATTGTTGTCGAAACAATTATATCAAGCCCATTTCTGTCTCTAAAGCTGAACCCAAAGCCAATATGTTCGCAATCTACATCTTTAAAAGTTCTTGCAAGCATTATGACTTTTATCTTCTCTCCCCATTCCAGAATTATAGATTCTTCATCATCTTCGTTTAATAGTGAACATCCTACTATCTTAATATCTCCATCGCCCCAGTGAATTATTTCTTCATCACCAAGAATATCAATAAATTTTATTCCGTATTTTTCAAAATATTGTTCCACCAATAATTGTTTCTATTATTTGTCACATACAGCTTTGCAATTTAACTATTATCCAATTTTCAAGAAACCTCCAAAAACCACCATAAAAAAAACCTGAGCATCATTTTCTCATACTGACAGTCATTGGAGGCTTATTTGATTTACTTATATACTTTTTTTGATTATTTTATTGATTCTTTTAAAATTCATAAAATTAATTCAATAAGAGTAAATTTATAAAATTGTATTTTATAAAAAATGAAAAATTAACCTTAAATTTATCGTTTAATCTTAGATGATTGATATCTTGTTCGGACAGAACAATTGAGGTAAATAAAAAAAATCTTTTTGCTAACTGAGGAACTATTCAGCTTTTATATTTCTTTGGATATTCATAAAACCTCAATTTACCTTCGGCTTCACTGACCTCACTCCAATTCCTTATTTCAAAATCAATACAGGCAACTGCACATGTAGGCATTTCGGAAACCTTCCCCCCGGAAAGTTTATATACTAAGGAGGAAATTGCAGGATTATGACCAAATAACATAACAGAATTATATTTATTGTCCAAAGATGCTAACATCTCAATTATAGACAATATCCCTGAAGTATAAATCAGATTGATTTGCTCTATTTGTTCAATATCATAATTTAATGCTTTTGCGAAGTATTTAGCAGTTGTAATAGCACGATTGGCAGGGCTTGAAATGATCAAATCGGGTTTTACTCCTTTGGATGCTATCAAATCAGCCATAAAAGGAGCATCTCGAAGTCCTCTTTTGTTGAGAGGCCTTTCAAAATCAGAAATATCTGGATTACCCCAATCAGACTTAGCGTGACGGACAAAAATAATCGTTTTCATAGAAAAATTTTATTTAACGATTTAGTGCTTTTTTAATGATTTTTCGAATAATAATTTTTCAGCCTCTATTGCTTCTCGAATCCTATTAGCTTTTAAAGAATTTTTGGTTTTCAAATAAGCACCTTCCAGCAGTTTTCCAATTTCATCTCTAACTTTGTTTCTCTCTTCCCAATTATCAATCTGATGCCATGCTCTTTGCTCAAAATAAACCTCAAGTTTATTTATCACTTGTTTTGGTCTTTTGAGTGAGTCCTGTGCTGCTTCGCTTATGAGCTTTTTTAGTTTTCTTTCAACATTTATTTGTTTATTATTAGAAAAGCTTGTATCATCGTCACGGTGGCGATTGAAATTTTCAATCTTTTTTGTCAAGCTCGCAATAGTTGTCTCGTCAGAAAAATTATATATTTTATAATTTAATGGAACGGGAGGTCTTACTCTGATTTCAACGTCTGAATCAGATCGTGGAAATCCTTTGCTGGCAAGTGTTGTAACTATATTATTCATAACATCAGCTGTTAAATTGGTTTCCATTAATGCGATTCCACCCCTTATAACAATCTGACTAAATGGTCCATTCAAAATATCATAATGGCGTAATATCATTTGCCTTATGAACTGCCCTTGATTGTAACATCTTTGATAGTCATCACCTCCAAGTCCTGTCCTTGACCTCAATACCTGAAGAGTTGACTTCGAATCCTTGAATCCGAGAAAATCAATCAATCCCATAGTCTGCGAAAAGCCAGCTTCTACGTAATAATGAATCCTATCCAATCCAGCAATTTTTGCTAATTCCTGATGATATATTTTTCTGCCTCTGTTTGCCCTTACAATCGTCAGTTTATTTAATCCGGTTGAATCATCCATACCTGCATCAGCATAGGTATCTCTTGGAATTGATGTGATTTCTATTTTTCCGCTATCTAAAAGAAAAGATAAGACATGATTTGCATCTGCATGATTAGATCTCGTCCCGAGCCTTGAATCTAATCCTGTTATTGCAATATTTATTCTTCTGCCTGTATAAACCCTCCTTATTGGCTTTCCTGCATTGTTATCATATTCAAATTCTAACCCTTCCGGCGAACTCACTCTGATTGTTGTGTAAGAAGTATCTTCGTTGCTTGTAGCTGCTTTTAAGAACTCTGTGTTATATTTTTCAATTTGTGCTTTCTGCTTAATTGTATCTATCAGTAATGATCTATCTGGGGTTATCTCCGAGCTTTTACCAAAAAAAGTTGAGAATAAAAACCATATTATAATAAAAAATGACAACGATAAAACCGCTATAAAAGACCAAAATTTTGCCCTTCCATACTTTTTAGTTCTTCTCTTCAACCTTGATACCTTCGAAATTCATAAAATATTTAAAGATTTAACAGTTTATTAACGAAAGATTTATTCAGAAATTTCAAAAATAAATAACTATTTAAAAAACTTTATAAAAAATTCACAAATCAAATCTCGTTTTAAAACTTTTCATTTAAATGTCTCATTTTTAGTGCCACAATTCCCCACTTTTCTGAAATGCTTCACTTTATTGAATAATTCTACTTAAAAAGCTTTATAGTAAATAAAATGCACTTACTAAAATCTTAAAATTTTTAAAGTGAATAAGTTTTTTAAAAAAAAATTTGACATTTAATAATAAATTATTTAAATTGGGTGGGTAAAAGAGGGTAAAAATAATAATAAAGTGGGTAAAAGTGTTTAATTAAAAATTGGTTTCTTAAAATGGGCTTTTTTCAAGGAAGTGACACATATTCAATAGACTCCAAAGGCAGAGTCAGTGTGCCTTATTGGATGAGGAAAGAAATGACCCCGGAAGCCAAGGACACATTTATCCTGACAAAAGGCTTTAAAAAATGTATTTGGGCTTACCCTCTTGACGAATGGTCTAAGTTTCAGAAAATACTGATGAATAAAAATCAATTTGATGAAGATAATGATTATATTATCTCAACAATGTTGATGTATGCTTTCGAAGTGAAGCTCGATTCTCAGCAAAGAATCATGGTGCCGAAAAGGCTCTGGGAATTAGCTGAAATTGATATCGAAATTAGTAATAAAGCGTTTATTCTGGGAAAAATTGATCATATTGAATTATGGAATCCGAATATTTACTTTGATATGATCAATCGAAGAAAAGAACCCTACGAGGTTATTGCAGCGAGAGTTATGAGTCAAAAAGTTATGCCTCAGATAGATGGAGCAAAATAAAACAGGAACAGTAAAATCAGGTTCTGCGACTGATTACCATACGTCGGTTCTTTTGGAAGAATCAATAAATTTATTATTTACAGATAAGGAAGGTATTTATATTGATGGCACCCTTGGCGGGGGCGGGCATGCAGCAGCAATCCTTGAAAAGCTCGGTAAAGGCGGGAAATTACTGGCTTTTGATAAGGATTCAGAAGCGATAGGTTATTGTAAAAAGCGATTCAAGGACGAGTTCGAAATTCTGGGGGGAACAAGACTCGTTCTGTATAATGACAGCTACAACAAGGCAGGCAGCATAAAGGAGATTTTTGGTAGGGTTTCAGGAATTCTTCTTGACCTTGGTGTTTCTTCTCGGCAGTTTGATATTGCTGAAAAAGGCTTCAGTTTCAGGTTCGATGCACCCATTGATATGCGTTTCGAAGGCGGTATTCAAAGTGCTGAAGCCATCTTGAATAACTACTCCGAGAATGAACTTGAGACAATTTTTAGGGACTACGGAGAAGAACCTTTCGCTCGGGTGATAGCGCGACGGATTGTAAACAACCGTCGCGTTTCTCCTATTAAAACTACTTTTGACCTGAAATTCGCTATTGAACAGTCAGTCCCAGAAAAACTGCTGAAAAAATCTCTTTCTCGTGTTTTTCAAGCCCTAAGAATTGCCGTCAATCAAGAGTTGGAAGAACTATCCAGAATGCTCGAAAATTCTTTGAAACTACTAAAAAACAAAGGCAGAATCGTTGTAATTTCTTATCATTCACTCGAAGATAGAATTGTTAAGAATTTTTTCAAGGAAAATGCCTTCAAGGAAAAAGAAAAAAAATCTACCGAAATTATCCTTGGCGATCCCATTCCAAAACTAAGAACTCTCACTCCCAAACCAATTGAGCCAAGTTTCAAAGAACAACAACAAAACCCACGCTCCAGAAGTGCAAAGCTCAGAGCTGCAGAATGTATAAGATAATTATATGAATTTTATACTTTTCCGCTATTTCCATTTCTTTGATATTCAAAAAATTAATTATCATATTCATTATAAAAATCTTTTTATGTTATAATATCTTTCAAAAAAATCAAAATAAATTTGAAAATTATAAAGATATTTTATATTTTATGTTACATATAATATGTAATAACATAAAATAATTTTAATACTATGAGAAATCCATTTATTATCTCAGGATATGCTGGTCCAGAGTATTTCTGCAACAGAGAAAATGAATATAAAAGAATTCTGGAGGCAGCTACAAATGGCAGAAATATAGTTCTTGCTTCAATCAGAAGATTGGGAAAAACCGGCTTGATAAAATTTTTTCATGATAAATTAAAAAAGGAAACTGACATTGTTCCTGTGTATCTAGATCTAATGCCAACATTAGATTTATCCTCTTTTATATCTTTATTCGCAAAATCCTTCTTTGAGCAAACATCGAGCTTCAGCAACCGAACGATTAATAAAATAAAGCAATGGTTCTCTAATGTTACCCCTACTATCAGTATTGATCAATTTACAGGTCAGCCTTCTTTAGAATTTAAGTTTTCTGGCTATGGAGAAGCAGAAAAAACTCTCGAAGAAATTTTTAATTATATCAAAAATGATTCAAGAAAATTCAACATCGCTATTGATGAGTTCCAGCAAATTGCCTTTTACCCTGAAAAAAATATTGAAGCTCTCCTTCGATACCACATTCAGGAATTGAACAATTCAACATTCATTTTCTCGGGTAGTAAAAGACATATTCTGCTCGAAATGTTTTCTTCAGCCAACAAACCTTTTTTCCAGAGTTGTGAATTTATGGATCTAAAGTTCATTGATAGAAATGCCTATGCTGGTTTTATTTCAGAAAAATTTAGTACCAATGGCAGAACAATCAGTATGGATAATATTGATTACATTCTTGAACTTACCAAAGCACATACTTACTTTGTTCAGTTTCTTTGTAATGTTATTTTCAGCTCTGGTAAAAAGATAATTCTCAGAAAAGATATTGATCTGATACTCAATCAGATCCTTATAAATAATGAAACAATTTATCACAGTTACAGAAATTTCCTTACCAATAATCAATGGCATGTATTGAAAGCTATTGCTCGAAATGACGGTATTGAAGAACCCGGATCGGCTCAATTTCAGAAAAAATATAATTTACCTGCTCCAAGTAGTATTCTTTTAGCTATTAGATCCTTGATTGACAAGGAACTTCTTCACGAGGAAAATAATCTAATTTATTTATCAGACCAGTTTTTCGCTCTTTGGTTAAAATATTATGGATGAAAGATAAATTAGTATCTTTTTCTTCGCTTTAACTCAGAATTATTTGTTAATTAAAAGTCCTATTTAATAAGGAGTTTTCCAACCTTCAATTTTGACACCCCCTGCAATTAAATTTTCGACCATCGCAGTATTATTAAACATATTATTTGGAGTAACCCCCGGAGGTCTGCTTATTTCCGAGAGTCGCTGAACGTGTTCTTGGTCTAAAACAAAATCATTTGCTTCAAGCACTTCCTCAATCTGTTCTGATTTTCTGGCACCAAGTATTGGTATAATCAATTCAGATTGCTGCTTTACCCAATTAATTGCCACCTGAGCCGGCGTCTTGCCTATTTCATCTGCAATATTTATTACCTCTTCAACTATCTTCAGATTTTTTTCAGTCAACCTACCTTGAATGTTTGCAGCCCTCTTAGAATCATAATTCGGTTTGTTATATTTTCCTGTTAAAACTCCCGCTGCAAGAGGAGCCCAGGCCATAATACCAAGATGCAGAGTTTTTGCCATTGGAATAAGTTCATATTCTGTTGTTCGTTGCAAAAGGCTGTATTCTACTTGAATGGCGTCAAATTTTTGCCATCCCATCAATTGACTATAGGCATTTGAATATGAAACCATCCATGCTGGTGTATCCGATGCTCCAATATGAAGAACTTTTCCGGATGATACAAGGTGGTCGAGAGCTTGCATAACTTCCTCAGCAGGAGTTGTAAAATCCCAGATATGAACCCAATAAAGATCAATATAATCAGTTCCAAGATTTTTCAAACTTGCTTCTACTGATCTTATCATATTTTTTTTGTGATTTCCCCAAGCATTCGGATCATTTTTCCTTTTACTTAAAGTATATTTTGTTGATAATACAAAATAATCTCTGTCCGATCTGATTAAATCCCCGGTAATCCTCTCTGCACTGCCATTGGTATAATTATTTGCCGTATCAACAAAATTACCTCCCTTATTAACAAATAAATCAAAAATTTTCCTTGATTCATCATGGGCAGCTCCCCAGCCCCAATCCTCGCCGAATGTCATTGTCCCCAAACATACTTCAGATACTCTCAACCCGCTATTACCTAATAATTTTATTTTCATAAAATCCCTCAAGTCTAAAATCTAAAAAATCGAATTAGCCTGAATTAAATTTTATTTTCACCTTATTGAATTTTCTCTTTTTCCTTTGCGGCCTCTGCGTGTCTTCCATTTGCGTCTCTCTGCGTGAAATCTATTCCTTTCGCAAAGTTCGCTAAGTTTCACCTATCTCTTCCTCTCGCGACCTCTGCGTGAAAACCCTATTCTCTCGCAGTCAGAAAGATAGCAATATTTTTACTCAGAGCAGGATTGTAATTATCAATATCAAAAATAATAAAATATTGTTAAATTACTTTTTTAAAACTTAGCTTTTTAATCAAAGAGAATATCAATTTTTATGAAAGCATTAAAAATCGCTATCCTATGGCATCAACACCAGCCTTATTACGAAATGGGCAATGAATTTGTTTTACCTTGGGTCAGATTTCACGGTGTAAAAGATTATCTTGATTTGGTAGAAATTTTATATGAATTTCCTAACATTCACCAAACATTTAATCTTGCCCCTTCTCTTATAATGCAGATAGAAGAATATGTCTCCGGTAATACAAAAGATAAAATTCAAATTCTTACAGAGAAACCCGCTAAGGAACTCAACTTAGAAGATAAAAAGAGCATTCTCAAAAGTTTTTTTATCTGCAACTACGAAAATATGATATTATCATATCAGCGATACAAAGAATTATTTGATAAATCACAAAAAAATGACTCAGCAATTAATTCGATGACAGATCAGGATTGGCTCGATTTACAGGTTTGGTATAATTTAACATGGTTTGGTCCAATTAATCGTGAAAATAAAGCTATTCGCAGACTTTTCCAGAAGGGTAAAAATTTTACAGAGGCTGAAAAATTGCTACTTATGAGTTTCACCATTGAAACACTTTCTTCTATTGTTCCAACCCTTAAAAAAATCTATTCATTAAATCAAATTGAAATAAGTGTTTCACCATATTATCATCCTATTCTTCCTCTTCTATGTGACACAAATTCAGCTCTTGAATCCATGCCGGACCTTGAACTAAATGGACTCACCTATAAACATCCCGAAAGTGCTCAGTTTCATATATCATCGGCAATAAATTACTATAATTCTCTTTTCGGATTCAATCCCAATGGTATGTGGCCCTCCGAAGGCTCTCTTTCAGATGAAGTCTTGAACTTAATGATTCAATCAGGCTTATTATGGACAGGATCTGACGAAAAATTACTCGAAAATACCCTTAAAGATAGATATTTTCATTTAGAGAAATACTTTAAAAGGACTTACTTAAGCGAGAACGGAAAAATCTCACTTTTCTTCCGTGATCACTATTTGTCCGATGCAATTGGTTTTGTTTATTCAAGATGGAATCCTTTTGACGCTGCTAATGATTTTATAAATAAACTAAAAAAAATCAGGATTGATATTATTAATCATTATGGAGAGGATGCACTTGATTTTGCAGTTGTGCCGATTATCCTTGACGGCGAAAATTGTTGGGAATATTATAAAAACAACGGCTATGATTATCTAAACAACCTTTATAGTTTATTTACCCAATCATCAGAACTAAAAACTGTTAAATTCTCTGAAGTTTTGGCAAAAGACGATTTCCTTGAACCAATCACTCATATTAAAGCTGGCTCATGGATTAACGGAAATTTTTCAATCTGGATTGGTCATAAAGATGACAGAATTGCTTGGCAGGCTCTTTCTGATGCACATAATGCCGTCCTTGAAGCCAAAGATAATATTGATAATGAATCTTATGATGCTGCTCTCACCGAAATCCATATTGCCGAAGGTTCTGACTGGTTCTGGTGGTATGGCGATGAACATACCGCTGAAAACAAGGCTGACTTCGATGTTATGTTCAGATATCACCTTTCTCAAGCTTATAAATTCATAGGAGCTGCGGTTCCGGACTATCTTTCTTATCCATTAGGAAAAAATGGTTTGATCAAGCAATTGGTTTTCCCTAAAGGTCATATTTCACCAAAAATTGACGGTTTGATTTATGAATCCGAGTGGGATAATGCTGGATATTATGATGCAAAAGCCTCTATGTCTGCCATGCACAAGGTTGGCGAACTAATTCACAGAATCTGGTTCGGCTCAGACGAAAACTATATCTACTTCCGTTGCGATAAAACCAGAAAATTCGAATCAGATGATTTTATTTTGTTCAGCTTTAAATCCCCTAAAAAAATTGACCTAACAATAAGAAAAAATTCTTTTGAGATAAATTCAAATGATGGAATTAAAATAAACCATTTATCGGTTGCAAAAAATGAAATAATTGAATTTAGTATTTCAAAAAATACTTTTTTCGAGGGCTTTCTTGCAGTTAATAAACCCTTGATTTCCATTGTTATCCATACTAAAACAGCTGATGGTGAGTTATTTTATCCTAATCAGGGGACTTTAGATCTAATTTTTTAAATGTTATATTATGAAAATCTTTATGCTAAAAATACTATCATTAAGCATTTTTATATTTATCTTTCTAATTTCATGCAACGAACTTGAAGATAAACTTGACAAATCAACTGATAATAAAAATGAAATTACCGAAAAAGATAAGGCTAAAAACGGAATAAAACTTCAATACCAAACAGACACACCCGTAGTTACACATACTGCCCTTATAAAAACTTCAATGGGCAATATCATGATTGAACTTTTCGGATTAGATGCACCAAAAACAGTCGAAAATTTTATTAAACTATCAAAATCTGGTTATTATAATGGAGTTCTTTTCCATAGAGTGGCAAAAAATTTTTTGATTCAAACCGGTGATGGTAATACTAAATTCAAATCTAAAAAAAACGAATGGGGACTTGGAGGAAAATCAAGCTTTGGCAAAGAATTCAATGATGAAATTAATCCTCAATCTCCTTCATTCAAAATCGGCTATCATAAAGGGGTGGTTGCTATGGCGAATCGTGGTCCAAATACAAACACAAGTCAGTTTTTTATATGCCTCGACGAAGCAGTTAATTTGGAGCCTAGATGGACTATTTTCGGTAGAGTTAGCGAGGGTATGGATGTTGTTGAAAAAATTTCAAATGTTGATATAATCTCTGGAAACATTGACCCTGACGATAGTATGCCAGTCAAGCCCATAAAAATTTTATCCGTTAATATCAAGACAGTCAAATAATTTGAAAATCCTGATTACTCAACTTGGTCGTATTGGAGATATGATTTTGCTTACTCCAATGTTTTCACTTATCAAGGAAAAATATTCCGATGGCACTATTGATGTTATTTGCGGAACTAAAAATCATTCAGTAATTCAATTTAATCCGCATATTAATCAAATCTATATTTATGACAAATCACCATTTAAACTGATTAGTTTTTTAAATAAAATCAGAAAAAATACATATGATTTTTATATTGATCCAAAAGATCATTTCTCGAAAGAAAGTTCCATTCTGTCAAAAATTATTCGTGCAAAAAACAAAATAGGTTTTATCTCCGGCAAGAAGAGTAGTTTTAACTTACCCATCCCCACCAATAAGGAAAATGAAGGTAAGCATTATTCCTTAAAGATTCTTAATCCACTTAGATATATGGATATTGTTATTTCTCAAATGTATTATAAACCAGTTATTTACGAATCGCCCGATTCCATCGCTTATTATTCAGAATTTAAGACTAAAAATAGTATAGATAAATATATTGTCATTAATATCTCTGCAAGCCAAAAGCGAAAAATGTGGGATACAAATAAATGGATTGAATTAATCAACTTAACAAAACAAAATTCAAAACTGGAAAATTTCAATTTTGTCATAACCTCTGCTCCAACTGAATCAAGTGAAGTTAATTATATCCTTCAAAATACAAAAAACATTATTCACTTTCCATCAAGAAACTTTTTGGATGTGGTTTCATTAATTAAAAGTAGCGATTTGGTGATTACTCCAGACACTGCTTTAGTCCATGTTGCCGCTGCATACAATAGAAAACTGGTTGGACTTTTTGCCAATAACCCCTTTTTTTACTCAATGTTTCATCCTTTGAGCGATTGCTATGAAGCTGTTATGACACCTGAAGAGAGCGAAATAATTGACGATATAAGCGTCCATAAGGTTTTCGAAGCTATTGTCAGGATATCTGAAAAACTTTAATTAAAATTATCCTAAAAACATTAAATTTGTAATTTTTTCTATTGAATTATGGCAAAAGTAGTAATTACAGGTGGGGCTGGTTTTCTTGGCTCTCATCTATGCGACAGATTCTTAGCAGAGGGCGATGAGGTTACTTGTATTGATAATTTAATAACCGGAAGTGCCGAAAATATTGCCCATAATTTCGGAAATCCAAAGTTTAAATTTATCAATTATGATGTAACCAATTATACTTATATTCCCGGAGATGTTGATTTTATCCTTCATTTTGCTTCTCCTGCCTCACCCATTGATTATTTAAAGCTTCCCATCCAAACCTTAAAGGTTGGATCGCTTGGGACTCATAAAACTCTCGGTCTGGCAAAAGAAAAAAAAGCAAGATACCTCCTTGCCAGCACAAGCGAAGTTTATGGTGACCCGCTAATCCACCCTCAGAATGAATCATATTGGGGCAATGTCAATCCAGTCGGCTCCCGTGGTGTTTATGATGAAGCTAAAAGATTTGCTGAAGCTATGACTATGGCTTACCATCGCTATCATGGTGTTGACACTCGTATCGTTAGAATCTTCAATACTTATGGTCCCAGAATGAGAATAAACGACGGAAGAGCCATTCCTGCATTCATATCTCAAGCCCTGAACAATGATGTAGTAACCGTATTCGGCGATGGGTTGCAAACAAGGTCAGTATGTTATGTTGACGATTTAATCGAGGGAATTTTCCGACTGATTAACTCTAATGTTACTCATCCAGTCAATATTGGCAATCCGGATGAAATTACAATGCTCGATTTAGCAAAGGAAATTATTCAACTTACAAACTCAAAAAGTCAGATAGTTTTCAAAGAGTTACCCGAAGATGACCCGAAAGTCAGAAAGCCAGACATCACTTTGGCAAAAAAACTATTGAACTGGGAACCTAAAGTTCCAAGAAATATTGGCTTAATGCACACAATTGATGATTTCAGGAAAAGGCTTGGCTGCTGAACTATCTGATGACATTAAATCTATCTCGCCAGATGTGCATATAGTCTGATTTAACTGTTATGAAATAAGTCCCAGAAATTAATTGGCTCAATTCAAACACTAATTCTTTAGTATTTTTGCCTACTTTTTGTGTCGTTTGGCTTAGAGCATTTCCATTGATATCATTTATTGTTACAAATATATTCATTTCGTCAGTAGCTTTTATGTCAACAATAAATCTCCCATCATTAATTATCTGATTTCTTGTGGTTATTATCAAATCTGGTATGAAAGTATATTTAATAGCCGCAACAGGTAAACATAAAGGAGCTACCTGAAGCCAGCCATCCTTCTTCTCAATATCAACATCTTTGTCGCTATTTATTTCAATTTCTTTTAATTCTAACTTTGTAACATTTGGGTCAGATGCAAGAGCAATACCATCTATCCAGAGAAATTCTCCGGATTTTTTAAATAAATCTTTTACAATTTCTTCGCTCAGAGAACCCTTCAAGACTCCATTCTGATATTCAAATGTTGTTTCTATAGGCATTTCGCCAGACCTTACTAATACATTATAAGGATAAAATAGCCATCGGTCAAAACTTATTGTATAATCAAGTTTTGTTAGGTTTACTCTTGGGAGACTGTCCTGCAAGGAAACTGCGACAAGAAACTTATCTCCCGGTGCTACATTGTATTCTCCAATAGCAATTCTGTTTTTATATCGCTCTTGTGGGACTCTTGCCAGTAATTCTACAGAAAATGTATCAAGGCACTTTGTTTTTTGAATTATTTCCAGATTTGCTACGAAATCTCCTTCTGCATTTCCAGTAAATTTCACCGGCAAATTGACAATACCTGAAGGCTCTATGATAATAGGTAAATTTAATTGATAAGAAAATCCTGTGTTTTCAGGGTTGATTTTAATTTCGTTAATTTCAATTTTCTCAGAAGTATTATTTTCTAGGCTGATAGTCCTTGTTGCCTCATCATTTTTCCAGATAGAGCCAAAATCAAGTTTTGACGGGCTAATTGTCAATCTCGGTGTTGTTAATTCACCCATAACATCAGCTGTTAAAGTATAATTACATATCTTGCTGAGCAAAGAAAATGTTGTATTGTAAACGCCGTCTATATTGAATTCAACCGGTTTCAATAATATCAACAAATCACTGGTGTTGTTTGGTTCTACAATTAGATAACCATTAGGGATAGAGGAAAAACCAGATGATGAGCCCGATTTTGTAATAATCAGCGTATCAGTTAGTGAACCTCTGTTCTGATAAGTAATTTTTATTTGTTTATCATTCTCACAATTTTCAAATTTGCCAAAATCATAAGTAAAAGTTTTTGGTGTTGTTTCTGTCCTTCTGAATTCACCACTCAATTTTATGCTAACATTTTTCCCTTGCATATTTTTTGATTCAACTATTACTTCAGCGTTATGAATCCCCTCAGTTAAAGGAAAATATGAAACTTCTAAATCCATTGACTCTGTCGGCATAATGATAATTGGTATTATTGGTTTATTGTTAATTTTGAAATGAGTCTCATCGGGGATAATTTCAAGTATTGTTATAGTATCAGCCAGAACACCTGTGTTTGTAATTCTTATATTCTCATTTTTTTTGAAGGGATTACAGGTTTGCAATCCAAAATCAATCGCAGTCCTGTTGAACTCAAGACTTGGACTTAATGACTGAATATTTATCAATAAACACTCTTCAACAGGGCACTCTCCTTCCGCAAAAAAACACAAATTTGTCCTAAAGCTCGAATCAACCAAAGGTATAAAATTGAATGTAAAATCCAATGATTGACCGGGACTTATATCAACTGGCAGATTTGGAGAAAAATTATAAGAAAAATTTGTCAATTGAGGATTTATATACACCTTTGTTATCTTTAAATCAATTGTTCCGGTATTAGTAACTCTGGCAACCCTTTGGTTTGGCTGGTTTGTCATAAAAATACCATCAAAGAAAGCAGGGCTGAGCCTTAATCCTCCCTCGATGCTCTCGCCTTTTATAGCTATTTTTATAGTGTCGAAACAGGGTAAAGCAGTTAAAACAAGAGTATCAGAAAATATTCCTCTTGTTGTTGGTTTGAAACTTATAAATCCCTTTAAAGTATCTGTCAGCAAAGTAATAGTTCTTGGAAAAAGTGAAGCAGGAAAACTATACGAGAAATGATTTTTAATGAAATTTGGTTTATTAACCGTCAAAGTAAGATTGCCAGTCTTAAAAAATGATACAGGAACAGATAATGAATCGCCTATACAAATTCTTCCAAAGTCAATATTTTTAATTTTTGGATTAAGGTTTGCAAATCCATATTCCCCGGTAAGAGTCAGCTCCAGAGGATTTTTATCCCCCCTGGCAGTAGTAACATCATTGTTCTCAAGTCTTAACCTTGTTACAAACCTGCCGGTAGTAGTGGGATTGAAATTAAGAATCAATGTATCTTTTTCGCCCGGAAGTAAAGTTATTGGGATGTTTTTTCCGCTTTTCCATCCTGCAACTGTAAACCCAGCCCCTGGATCAATCAATCGGGCAGATTTGATGATTAATGAGTCATTTCCTGTGTTCTTAATTTCAAATTCAAGTTTTCCCTTCTTGATGCATTCCAGTTTAACATCTTTTCCCGATGCATCAGCATTAATTATCGGTGAAACACCATACGCCCGTATGGTAACGAAAGTATCCCTTTCACAGGGGAAAAGACTAACTTTGAATCTTGCTTCCTGCCAGCCTGTATCCTGCAATTGAATTGTGAATTTCGTTTCAACACCCATAGTTGTTACCAAAATGGGCAACCTCACTGAAAATCCAAATTCATTCGAGCCTGAAATCTTTTGAATCATCGTGATACGCTCCCCGGAAGCTTCGGCAGTCCAGCGTAGTGTCTTCTCATATTTAAATCCGCAGATAGCCCGATTGATTACTATTAGTGTATCGGAAGGAACGGCAGTTGCTCGTATTGCATTACCTGTTAAAGGAATAATAAACTGCCTTATTCCTTCCGTTATTATCTCAAGATCTGCACTTCTATTCCCGCCCTGAGTTGGATTAAATACAACAATAACCCTTTGAGAATCGCAAGAGTTCATAATAAAATTCTGTGATGGTTCAATCACCCTAAAATCATTAGGATGAGTTCCCCCGATAGACCAGCTTCCCGAAGCACTCCTGAATGAAAGGTTTTTAACCCAGATTGTGTCATATTTTGGCGAGCCGATGCAAAATTCACCAAAATTTAGATTTGTTTTGGATACTTTCTGAGTCGAAGGTGATAATTTATAAACACCTTCTCCGACCACCCAGCCATTATTTGCATTTATAAACCATAAATCATCAAGATTTCCTCTGTCAATACCGCAATTTCTTAGTTCCCAGCTTGCCCCTGCGTCAGATGTATAATATACTGCCTGATTATATCCGCAAGCCCAACCGGTTCTTCCATCAATTAAAAAAGTTCCAAACATTGGCGTTCCCACCCGAAACTGTGTCCAGCTATTTCCAAGATTTGTAGAAAAACGCATACCTCCGTCGCTTCCCCCACCCTGACAGGTTGTTCCGGCATAAGGAACTAAAAATGATGTTCCTAAATGTGTGATTTCTTCCTGCCAGACCTTTGTTCCAGAATTAGCATAAACCTGCCATGAAGACCCTCCGTCGGTGGTATTCCAGATTCTCCCACTGCTAACTGCAAAGCCTCTTCCGTTTGATTCGTAAAGAATAACGTCAGTCATTCCGCTTTCTGCTTCACTTCCAGTGAACAAAGTCCACGTATTCCCACCATCTGTGGTCTTCCAGAAATGTTGGTCTGTTACACATCCATCACCAACAACAATTCCATTCAGTTCATCAACAAAATAGCAACCCCAGAAAAACATTCCAACACCAGCATCAGACGGTCGAATATCAAACCAGGTAACTCCTCCGTTTGTTGATTTAAAAATCCCATCAACACCTGATGTGTAACCAACTGTTCTGCTTGGAAAATGAATACTCTCAAGGTGATATGCCCCTGATATTGTCGAACCAGCCCAACTATTTCCTCCGTCAGTGGTTCTTATAACCATACCGTTAAAACCACATGCCCAACCATAATTTGGGTCTCCAGGCAAAAAATACACATCCAGCCAATAATTAGTTGAATATCCAATTGGCAGATTTACTTTTTCCCAGTATTGTGATTTTAATGGGGATATTAAGGTTATCAATAATATGATTTTCAATAAAATCTGTATTTTTAATTTCATTTTTTTCAGGTTTTTTATATTTTACAATTGTTAAGTTAAACAATATTTTAGTTTAACAAATGTAATATAAAAATGTTACAATTAAAATAAAAAAACTATGAAAAAGAAAATATCATTCAAACCATTTTTTTATTTCTTTTATACATTTTTCATTTTCATATCTTGTAGCAGTTCAAAACAGTCAGTTTCAGAAAAAAAACATTTTTTTTGGGAAATCAATTCTGGCGAATCTACTGTTTATCTGCTGGGCTCAATACACGTGGCAAAAAACGATATCTACCCGCTTGATAGCGTTATTGAAACTGCTTTTCTGAACTCAAATTATCTTGCTGTGGAATTTGATTTAAAAACAGTTGACCCCTTCAAAGTCCTTAAACTAAGCACATACAGTGATGACAATAATCTCAAAGATAATATTGATTCCATCTCTTATCAGAAAATTAAAGCCTCTTTCGAAAAAATCGGAATACCCGAGTCAGTTTTTAATAAATATAAACCATGGTTTGCGGCTATTAATCTTGTTATGCTCGATCTGGCTTCCTCAGGATATAATCCAGATGCCGGAATTGATTCCTATTTTCTTGAAAAAGCAAATACTCAAAAGAAGAAAGTATTGGAACTTGAATCCTTCGAGGAGCATATTGCCCTGATGGACACCTTAATACAACTTTTCGGTAACTCCTTTATTGATTATACCCTGAGAGATCTGGAAGAGACAAAATCTCAGATTGACCAGCTTTTCGATTATTGGAAAAATGGTGATGTCAAAGCAATGGAAGAATATGTTAAATCAAACATCGGAGATGATAAAACCTACCAAGAAATGTTCTATCTCCTTAATGATAAAAGAAATTTCAATATGCTCAAACAAATAAAAAATTACCTAACCCAGCCGGGAAAATACTTTATCGTTGTTGGTGCCGCACATCTTGTTGGGGAAAATGGCTTGGTCAATTTGCTTGGTAAAGAATATAAAGTAATTCAGAAATAATGTTTTTTGTACCAATTCTCATTTGATTTTTTATCAATTTTTTAAAAAAATTATGAAAATAAGCAGGAACACAATCTTTCTTTTTCTTTCTTTCTTGATTCCTTTTTTTGTTTATATTATCACTGCTGCCCCGGATGTAACATTTACAGATAGCGGAGAGCTTGCAGGTGCTGCTGTAACCTTGGGGGTACCCCATCCAACAGGTTATCCTCTCTTCACTATTCTTGGGTTTCTTTGGAGCCTTTTGCCTTTACCCTTTTCAAAAATTTATTCCTTAAATCTATTCTCCGGATTACTTACAAGTATTTCTTCACTAGTATTTTTCTTATTAATTAAGTCAATTTTCCAGCATCTACCAGATTTGATTAAATCTTATCAGCCAGTAACACCGAAGAAAGGACAGAAATCAAATAGGAAACCCTATATTCTGAAAAAATTAAACGAAAACGATATATTACTACTATCTCTTATTTCAGCCTTATTTTATTCTTTTGCCTTCACTATCTGGTCTCAGGCTACTTATATTGAAGTATATTCATTGCAAATTCTTATAATTAATCTTATAATTTTATTTTTAATTAAAGGAACATTTGAGCAGGATAATAAAGCAAGATATTTTCTTTTGTCAGCAATGATGCTTGGTCTTGGATCCACAAACCATATGTCAACAATAATGCTTGTTCCCGCCTTTATTTTTATCTTTTTCAAGCAACCGGGTGAGTCTTGGGATTTCTCAACATCAAGAATAAAATTTGGCTTGCTTTTATTAATCACTTTTATTCTTCCCTTAAGCCTGTATATATATCTTCCTTTGCGTTCATCATCATTACCCGAATTTAACTGGGGCTGGGTTCACAGAGGATTTGATTATTTTTTATATCATGTTCAGGGCAAGCAATTTCAGGAATGGATGGGTTTTACAAAAATACTTAAAGCAATATTCGGCTCTTCTGAGATTGGACTTTCTGCCACATTCAAAGAAGTTTCTGAAATCTGGAATAAAAATTCTGAAATTTTCTTTAGACTTCTACCCGGGCAACTTGCCTGGATTGGGCTTCTCTCACTTATTCTTGGATTTTATGTTACTTACAAAATCAACAAAACATTTTTCTTTTTCATTGCTTTTGTAATAATTTTCTGCATTGCCATTGCATTTAATTACCCAATACACGATATTGATTCTTACTTTTCCACTGCCTATATTGGATTAATCATATTTTCGTCTATCGGGCTCTATTGGTTTGCTGATAAATACAACAGAATTATACCTTTTCTTTTTGCGCTTCCGTTATTACAACTTATTATGAATTTTTCTGAAAACGACCGTTCCGACGATGTGACAGTCAAAGAATATACTCAGTTTATTGCAAACAACCTTGAACCAAATGCCGTGATTCTCTCCTCTCAATGGGATTACTGGCTTTCAGCTTTCTGGTATAAACAAAGAATTGAAGGTTTAAGAGAGGACGTTACTATCATTGACAAAGAGCTTCTCAGAAGAACATGGTATCTTCCTCATCTGAAATTATTATATCCCAAAGCAATTAATCCTTGCAATGATGCAATTAATAGTTATAAAGAGCAACTCGAATTATTCGAACATGGAAAGCCTTACAACCCAGCAGAAATACAGAAAAGGTTTATTTCAATGATTAATTGTATTATTGATCAAAACTATAATAAAAGACCCATTTATATTACCGCTGATATATTCATGAGTGATGGTAATCAAAATGTTGATGATGATATTGGAAAAGATTATAATAAAATCCCGGTGGGTTTTGTTATCAAACTTATTAAAGATACCACTGCTCAATTGAACTTAAAAAAAATCAATGTTGATAAATTTGCTGAATCCTTGAGAAATAATTCTGGTCATTTAGTTGATGGAATAAAAAATACATCATTATATTATTTGTTGGATTTGACAGCTAACTATGCTTTAAAAAACAATCGAACCGATCAGGCTCTTTTAGCTTTGAAGCATGCTAATAAAATAGCTCCTGAAAATGAACAAATAATAAATATGATAAAAAGATTGGAAACAAATAAGTAACGAACAATTTTTTGTCTTTTGTTTAAAAAAAGATGATTGAACTTATTTTTATTTAGTTCAACCATCCTTGTTTGATTTGAATTACTTTTTTTTAGTTTATCTTAACAAATCTGCCATTATATATGTATTTTCCAAATTTTGTAACATAATTATATAAACCTTGTGGCAAATTTTCAATATTTATTGATAACTCATCCAAGGGACTTGTTAAATTAATGTCAACAACTTTGTTGCCAATAATATCAAATATCTGAACGCTTTTGATTCCGTTTTTATCCATCACGTCAGCAGAATGATCTAATTCAAATATAATATATGAACTCACTGGATTAGGATATACAGCAATAACGCTTTTCTGGTCAAATATAATTTCATCATTTACATTATTTATTTGCTTCAATTTGAAAGAGTGAACCTGAGACCAATCGCTCTCATTCACATCAGATAAAGCCATAACACGCCAGTAATAGACTATATCCTGATTTAAGTTATTTAAATCAATTTTATTGAAATTAATTTCATCTGAATTGACAATTAAAACATTGAAATCAGGATCTTCGGAAACATTCAATCTGTATTTAGTTGCACCGCTGACATGTTCCCATTCAAGTTGAACTATTCCTGAATTTATGATGGCATTATTCAAAGGTGAAATTAATAAAGGCTTTTGTAGCTGAGTTAAAAATTTCCATGTCTCTGACCATTCGCTATCTGAACTTTGGTTTTTTGCCAATACTCTCCAGAAATATTTTGTATTGTATGTTAATCCATAAACCTGAAAATTAGTTGTGGTTAAGTTCGAAGCTTCAGCTACTAAATCCGTAAAATTATTATCACGAGCAAGCTGAACATTGTATGAAATAGCATTTTCAGTCATATTCCAGCTTAATGTTGGATTAACAGATACTTTTGCCTGATTGTTAAAAGGACTATATAGTTGAGGCATTGCAAGTCTGCCTTTTTTGTGAGTTGTAAAGGTATAAATATCCGACCACTCACCAAATTTTTCCCCGTTAATAGCTTGAACTTTCCAATAATACTTTTTTTCATATTCCAGATTTTTTAATTGAAAATATGAAGAATAAGAATATAAATTGATAGTATTATTTTCAAAATTGATATCGGTAGAAATGTTTATTATATAATTCTGGGCTTGGGGAAGTGCTTCCCAAAGAAGCAATATTGATGTTGAAACATTTTCAGCATTATTTTTGGGGGAGTTTAGTCTAACCTTGCTTAATATGGTTTCAAAATGCCAAGGTTTAGACCATTCATTGTTTCCGTCTTTGTTTGCTGCCCGCACCCGCCAATAATAAACATTTGAATTTTTTAAATCATTTACAGCTTGAAATGTATCCTGTATTCCAGTTAAATTTAGTACATAGTTCCTGAAATTCGAATCCAGAGACACCTGTAACTGATACATATCAGCTCCCTTGAGCTTATTCCAATGCAAAACCAATGTTGTTGGCTGATTTATTGTGTCATTTATTGGATAAAAATGCTGAACTTTTCCCATAACTGTTCTGAAAGTCCAAACATCAGACCAGTTACTTATATCCTCTCCGTTTACGGCACAAACTCGCCAATAATAATCAGTAAAATTCTCAAGATTAGAATATTGATAGAATGCATATGTCAAACCCTGAACATTTGCGACAAGCATCGAAAATTCAGGATTCTTTGATATTTGTAAATTATAATTACTTGCTTCAGGGGTGGCAATCCAATTCAATTCCACTTCAACCGGTATATTCACCCTATTGTTGAATGGAAAATATAAAGTCGGTGATTTTATTCTGGTTTTGAACGAAAATACTTTTGACCATTTTGAGGTACAATTTGAACTTTGCGACCTTACCCTCCAATAGTATCTTGTGTTTGGTTGCAAATTCCTGAGAACATACTCATTATTGATTAAATCCATAGTATCAAAGACCATTTCAGTAAATTCTCCATCCTTGGCTACCTGTAAAGAATATTTTTCTGTTGGACTATTCCTCGTCCACTGTAAAGTTGTTGTGTATTCCTGATTTATGGATAAATCATATGGTTTAAGAAGAGTAATAATCGAGACATCACTATAAGCAACTATTAGCTCTCCGGGTGCATTTATATTTGCTGAAATAACATTTTCTGCCTGATTGTAAGTTGTTGTTAGTAACGAAAATGTTCCATGGTGTTCTGTCGAACGATAATATATCTTAAGATATCTTGGATTTTCCACATTTCCTATATTACTTACCGAAAACTTCACCGTTCCTGAGCTAAAATTAACCCCTCTCCTACTGATTACCCATCGTTTTGGAAAAACATAACAGGGCTCTTCGTCCTCCGAGAAAGACATATTATAAGGTTCGTAATCGTGTTTTTGAACATAAACATGTCCTGCACTGCTAACAGAGTTTAGCGTTAATTTAACACCGGTTGTATATTTTGAATCATTGAAATCATAAGTCCCGGAAGAATTTACGGCTTTTACAACAGCATTCATTTTGAAAATATGTTTTAATGCTCTGTATGTTCCATATTGAGTTCCACGAATCTCAAAGAGAACCTCGCCACTTCTTGTAATTTCTGACAATAACTTTCCGTGCGTGCCGCCATCACTTCCACCCCATCCTATAAACATATCTCCATTTGGTAACTCCTGAACGCTACCCATATACCCCGAATAAATTTCTCGCCCGGCATCATATTCCCATGTTTTTGTAACAGTTTTATTGGATTCATTTATTGAGTATTCAACCACTCTTGAATATTGAGTTGGCTTTAGATTACCGTTATCAAAAACCAATAATCTACCATTTGAATTTATAGAAATATCATGTGTATGAGAAAAACCAAAAAATCCATTTATCGTATCGTTTACAAACCTGAATTGATTATTCTTGCATTTGGAACCACCCATTCTCCAGATTATTGCACCGTCGCTGCCCCTAATCTTTGTTATTTCATCCATATTTCTGAACGAAGCCAGATAATTACCTTGTGAATCCTTAATCACAGAATTACAATGAAATGGGACAGGATTGGCTTGTAATATATCAATTGAATCAGCTGCATCGAGTATGCTAAAATGATCAAATGTATTCCACATAAAAACCGCACTTCTTGAATTTTTATCTATTTCCTGAATAACAAAACCAGTAACCAAAGCTTCTTTATTTCCATTCTCGAAATACCTGCTCATATCAATTCTTCTCATATCAGTTGCAATCAGAAGAAAGTTCCCGTTTGGTAATATTTTAAATGAGTGAAAATCTGCATAATATGGCGGAACAGCCTTCACAGAATCTATAACGTTCAAATTCTCGTCAAGCAGAAACCATACTTTATTTATCATATCAAATGCCGACAAAACTCCATTAGGCTGAACCTCAAGGTTTATAAATCTTGAGCCCTCTTCTGACATTTGTTTATAATATGGGACATCGCCATAGGTATCATAAATACCTAAATAATTTGTTGCTATCGGACCAATAAAAATATATCCGGGATATGGATTATTATTTACAGTAACATCAAGCTGCGGAAAAACCCTGCTGAATGATTCCGTAACTTGTCCAAATAAAATTATTATTATAACGATTAATAAATTTCTCATAATCAGCCCTATATTTATTTATTTTCTTTTATTTTCCTTTTTGGTAAAATATAAATAATATAACACATCAACTGTAATTTTGTTTCTATAATTTTTGTAATGTTTAATATGATTTATTTGTAACGGTTTTTACTACATTTTTTTTCTATTTTTATTTGTAAATTATTCATAAATTCTATAGTTATTTCTCGGTTTTTTTTTATTTTTCTTGATAATGATTCAGGATAGTCATATAGAGTGCAAAAACATTAGTGTGAAATATAATGATGAATTTATATTACATCAGATTAGTTTTGTTATAAAGAATGGAGAAATATTCTTTATCGCCGGAAGAAGCGGTTGTGGTAAAAGCACTCTGCTAAGGCAAATAATTGGCATTGAAATTCCTTTCGAAGGTGAAATAATTGTTGAAGGAGAAAACTTTACCCATTCATATTCATTTAAAAGACAGGAACTTCTTAGAAAATTTGGGGTTATGTTCCAATCAGGGGGCTTGCTTGCTTCGCTTACAATAGGTGAAAATATTGAGTTAGTCCTCGAAAAATTTACCGATTTATCGCATAATCAAATCAAGGAACTCACTCTCCTTAAACTCGCTTTAGTTGGTCTTGCTGAGTTCTATGATTATTATCCTTCCGAAATTAGCGGAGGCATGAAAAAAAGAGCTGCTATTGCTCGTGCTTTAGCGTTAGATCCTTCTATCTTATGCCTCGACGAGCCTTCGTCAGGCTTAGATCCGGTTACCTCTGCTTCTCTTGATTTATTAATTAAGGAACTAAATAAAGCACTGAAAACAACCGTAATTGTGGTTTCCCATGACCTCAGCAGTATTATGAGTATTGCCGATAGAGTTCTTATTCTTGATAGAGATCTTCGTGGTATTGCCGCTGTAGGCTCTCCGTCTGAATTGAAGAATAAACGTGAGGATGAAAAAATATTCAGATTTTTCAATAGATTACCCTAAACCAGAGGTTTTTATCATGAAAAGCAGATCAAAAAAACAAACAAGCCCATTCCTGATAGGAATTTTTGTTCTTGCTGGAACATTAATTCTAATTGGAGGTATCATTTGGTTAGGAACTCAACAATTCCTTAAAGAAACCAGTTTATATGTTACATATTTCGAAGGGTCTGTTCAAGGTCTCGAAAAAGGCTCCCCAGTTAAATATCTCGGTGTTCCCGTGGGAAATATCGAAAAGATTGACGTCGCTCCTGACGGAAAACTGGTAGAAGTATTAATGCAAATAGACAGTAAAATCAAAATAGATGAGGATTTAAGAGTTAAGGCTGAAATGTCCGGATTAGCAGGCGGCAAGTTCCTTCAGCTTCACTATCCATCTGACACTCTTATTTCCAGAATGCATCCATTACTTTCTTTCAAACCTGTCTATCCTGTAATTTATTCTTCCCCTTCAGGTATCGAAGAAATCGAAATAGCAGCCAGAGATGTGCTGAATAAACTACTGCAATTCAGATATAAAGAAGTTTCTGATGAAATGATCTCATTTCTGAATGCTTCATCAAATTTTTTTAATAATCAAAAACTCTATGATATCATTTCTGAGCTCGAAAAATCAAGCAGAACGCTTTCTGATATCCTGACTAAAACTGATAGTTCGGCAATTTTAACTAATCTCATTAATACCACTGAAAGCCTAAAAAAAACTTCTACCAATCTCGAAAATCTTTCTGATTCCATTCAGTCACAATTTATCAGAGTTGACCTTCCCGGAAAAGTAACAAATATTGTGTCTCAGTATGATTCTGTTATGATTCAAACAAGTCAAATTCTAAATATTCTTGGACTAAGGACTGAAACCGTTCTTTTTTCAATGGGGGAAACTATGCAGGGTGTTAATCTAACTAATAAACAATTGCAAAGAACTTTGAGAAAAATCACCCAGAACCCCGGTCAGTTATTATTTGCAGAACCACCACCACCAGAAAAATAACATGCATCAAAAAAACTAAAATGAATAATTAAAATTTGTATGAACGATAATAGATTTACCAATAATAAAGGCTTGGTTCAGCAACTTGGCCTATTCACAACCATAACAATTGTCATTGGAGCTATGATTGGCTCAGGCATATTCAAAAAACCCGCTGTTATGGCTTCTCAGCTTGGCTCACCTGAATTGCTCCTGCTTATCTGGGTTGTTGCAGGAGTTATCACATTATTTGGAGCATTGACAAACACCGAAATTGCAGGAATGATATCCGAAACCGGTGGTCAGTATGTTTATTTCGAAAAAATGTATGGTGAATTCACTGCTTTTCTCTATGGATGGGCTATGCTTGCAGTAGTTCAAACAGGGTCTATAGCTTCAATTACTTATATTTTCGCTGAATATACTCAATATTTTTTCCCCTTACCTCATTTTTCAAAAGAAATTGAAAATAGCTTTGTTCTATTCATCCCATTCTTAGGAGAAGTAGCTCCTCTTGCAAATATCGGGGTTAAATCCCTTACTATCTTAGTAGTAATATTATTAACAACTGTAAATTATTTGGGAGTTAAATTTGGTGGAGGGCTTTCTGCTTTTTTTACAATTATGAAAGTTTCAGCCATACTGTTTTTGGTCATTTTTGGTTTTGCCAGTGGAACAGGGTCATTTAATAATTTTACTGCTGATTTAACTTTTCCATCGTCGAACCAGACATTGTTTTTTGGGATTATAATGGCACTTTCCGGGGCATTCTGGGCTTATGACGGATGGAACAATATCACTTATATTTCCGGAGAAGTCAAAAATCCTCGTAGAAATATTCCGTTAGGGTTATTTATTGGAACATCAATTGTAATCATTGTTTATTTACTTATCAATCTGGTTTACCTTTATATTTTGCCAATTGATGAGATGGTAAATTCAAAACTTGTAGCTTCCGATGCTGCTGTAAAATTCCTTGGAGTTTATGGTGGTGCTTTTATTGCTGCCGCAGTAATGATTTCAACCTTCGGAACTTCAAACGGAACCATTATGGTTAGTGCAAGAGTTTACTATGCTATGTCGCAGAAAAAAGTCTTTTTCGATTTATATGGCAGGACGCATCCAAAATTTCATACACCAGCTAACTCACTTGTCTTTCAGGCTATTTGGACTTCCGTTCTTGTTCTCAGCGGCACTTTTGACACTTTGACAGATATGTTGATTTTCGTGAGTTGGATATTTTACGGTTTAGGAGCTTATGGAGTATTTGTTCTCAGGAAAAAAATGCCTGACCATCCAAGACCCTATAAGGTATTTGGATATCCTTTTGTTCCTGCTATTTTTGTGATATTCTCAATTTTCTTTGTTGCCTTCACATTATACTCGGACATACTGAATTTCATAAATAATAATTTTGCTCCCGGCGAACCCCGTATAATAAAATCATTGTTTGGATTATTGCTTGTCTTGATGGGTGTTCCTTTCTATGTTTACTTCAAATATAAAAATAACAAATTGTGAAGATTTTGTTAGGAAAATTCAATAATGTATTATATTTTAAGCAAAGCATTTTTTTAAAATGGATTTTTTAATAATCGAGGTAGTATATATGTCAGCTTTAATTCTTAATATTCACTCAAAAACACCCGAATGGAGAAAAATCAAAAAAGTTTCTGAAGCAATAACAGATGGTGCTGTTATCCTTTATCCTACTGATACTGGCTTCTCTTTAGGTTGTAACTTATCAAATAAAGAGGGAATTGAAAGAATCAAATCAATACGAAAGTTACCAGAACACAAAGAAATGACATTTCTTAGTGATTCTCTGTCTAATGTTTCTGAATTTGCAAAAGTTAGCAATACTGCTTATAAAACTATTAAAAGACTCGTTCCCGGTCCTATTACTTTTATTCTTCCTGCAACCAAACTTATCCCCAAATATGCTCAGGATCCTAAACGAAAAACCGTTGGTATGAGAATTCCCGATAATGTCCTTTGTCAATCTATCATTAAGCAATTAGGTCATCCCATTATCTCAATTAGTGCTAAAGACCCTCTTGGCAGACAGTTCGAGGATTATGATGAATTTTTTCAAACATTTAATAATAAGGTAGATTTAATCATCAAGATGGACGAATATAATTTTGTCGGTGAATCCACTGTTATTGATATGACTACCGATGATTTCGGTATAATAAGACATGGAGCAGGAATTACAAAGGTTCTTGAATTTATCGAGTATAATGAATAAACATAATATCAGAACATAAATTGCTGGGATTCAGCTAAACCTCTGGATATAAATAATTCAAGCAATTTATATCCGAACTTTTTGGTTTTTATCAAAGCTTCCTCCATTAGCTTGTCGGCTCTTTCGAGGTCGCCTAGCAGAAATAGGAATTTTGCATCAATTATATTCTTATATATACCATAGCTGTTTCTGGTCGTCTGGTAAAGATTTTCGTGATAGTCATTTAATATAACATAACCATTTTCGAGCTCCCCTGTTTCAAGATATGAATTGGCAAGAAATACTTTTGCAAGGTCAATCTCTGGTATTCTCAATTTCAATATATATTCATCATACTTAGGGTAGATTTTTTCCCATAATAATTTTGTCAGTTCATATTCTTTGCAAAGATTGAGTGCAAAAATCAAAGTAGCATGGTAACAAGGAATAAATTCTTGATATTTTACAGATGAGTGAATTTGTTCCTCATATTCAAGTATTGAATTTAGTAACTCCTTTGGCAAAGAGCCTTCAAAAAAATAGCGGTAGATTGCCCGAAATGCCATAAGTCTCCCTAAAAGAAGCGGATGTAACTCAAGAGGATCAAAATCTATCTTTTCAAGGATACTTATTTCGTATTTGGCTTCCTCGTATTCTGCTTCGAGTATATATTTATAGAGCAGTAGGGAATGTCCAAATATTTGTCCTTCTTTTGTTTTGTTGTAAACTAAATAATACCAGAGTGCTTTCCCATATTTAATAACAAGGTAATCAATATCTACAAATGTTTCAAAATACCATTTTTGCCAGTTTGTGTCGGCAGCAAATCTCGGTATCAAAACATCAAATGCTATATTATCATGCCTTAACGCTGTTCCTATCGTCTGTATTGTTTCCCAATACTCATCAAAATATTGAAATTTGTCTTCCTTTGTAAAATAGTCATACCTTTTGATTAACTTATTAAGATTAAAAACAACATCATACTCTTTTTGAAAAAAGGCAAGTTTGATTAACCATTTGATTATTTCAGTCTTAAGTTCATTATTTTGGTATCTTTTAAAGATAAATTCAAATGTAGAAACTGACAGTTTGTCATCCTTCGCAGCGTAATGTGTAGCTATTAAAAATTCAAGTAAATTTTTATGTCCAAACTGAACGTGAATTGACATTACTCCAAAATTATTAAAATGCTGATACTCCCTTAAGATTCC
This sequence comes from uncultured Hyphomicrobiales bacterium, assembly GCA_964473465.1. GTDB lineage: Bacteria > Bacteroidota > Ignavibacteria > Kapaibacteriales > UBA2268 > CALHRB01. The sequence goes on along the minus strand of CAYYPE010000001.1, from coordinate 192,583 downwards.
AAAAGACAAAAGTTCGTGATAAGCTCTTGAATTGTTCTTGAAAAGCTCATTCGTCATTAGTTTCTTTTTTGGAGCTGCAATGCCTTTATAACCATAATCGAGCTCCTCGAGAATTGCCTGAATAACTGCTTGCTTTCCTTCCGCAAAACTTCCAGCAGATATTTTTGTTCTGATAAACTCGATAAATAACTCTGTTTCACTTTCAGGAACAGCGTTTTTTTCTTGTATCAATTGAATAAACATCTGAAAATAAAGAGGATAGGATAGAACATAAGAAAAATCTCCCGAAAGAATAACCTCCTCAAGCTTTTCGTAAATATTTTCGTCGAAATTTTGTCGGATATTTCTTGCTATCTTCAACATTTCATCCGTATTAAGGGGAGGTATATTTGTAAAATCCTCGTTATATACCCTGAAAGGAACATTATACCAATAATTCTGAATATTGGGGAAATTATTATGATAGTGCACAAAGCGGTTCCATGTTAAATTTCTCATAGCCAGAATAATTTTTAACCATGGAGTATCAGTATTGGAAGCTATCAGGTTCAATATTGCTAATATTATTTCCCGCAATTGACTATCCTTTTGAGTTATCTCATCAACTGCATCAACAACAAGAATCATTCTCCCCTTTGGAGGATTATCACCTGAAAATATTTCTCTGTAATTCTGACTATGGTTCAATCCTATTTGTCCTGCCAGCCATGCTGAAAAATCGAAACCCCTGACAAGAAATCCATTTAATATGCTACCATCAATAAACCAGACTATGTCATTTTTATAAACGGGAGTCTCAGAAAACCATATTGCTTCGATTGCTTTTGAAAGTAATGTTGATTTACCATATCCCCCTGGTGCAATAAAAGCTGTTGCCGAGTAATTGGATTCAAGAAAACTGAGGATTTGTTCTATTGCAAACTCTCTTTGGATCGCATGCTCATAAGCAATTCCTGTTTTTTTCTTTAATGCCTTTAAATTGAATTGTGATATAGAGTGAGAATTCGATTTTAACTTTTCCCATGTCACTTTTGCATCAGTTGAAACGTTTTGGATAAAAATATCCGAAATGTTTTGTTGATATTGTGTATCAGCTTCTGCTATATCCTGCCATGAACTATATCCACTAAAGATCGCCAACGTATCTAAGGTATATGGTGAAGGTAAATTCTTAGCCGGATCAAGACCAAAAAATCGCCTTAAAGTTGTGATTCCAATTGATCTGTCTGTTTTCTGCAATATTTTCTCAGATAAAATCTCACAATCGGAATGAGTTTCTATCTGTCTGCCAAGTGTAATAAGAACAGCATTCTTCAATTTTTCCAATTTATATGGTGATATATTTAATCTCTTGCCCATATTTTCAAAAAATGGAGGAAAATGGAACTTTTTTTAACAAATGTTGTATGTTAATTTCGCTTCTGTCAATTGTTAATTATGTATTTAATATATTTTACAAAGCAAATTAAAAAAAAATTTTCAAATATTTCTTTTTACTAATATCGATTTTTTTAAAAATTTATTAATAGAGGGTCCTATGAAATTCGTCTATTCCTTATCAAAAGAAGAAGAAAAAAAATTGAACAGAATAATTAAAAATGGTTCAACGCATAGAACTCGCCAAAGAGCTCACGCTATTATGTTAAGTGCAAAAAAATATCCAATCGAAACCATCGCCGTCATTTTTGATGTTCATAGGGACACCGTTAGCAGGTGGATTGATGTATGGACAGAAAAAGGAATTCATGGTCTTTTTGATGCTCCTAAACCTGGAAGACCTAGAATTAAGTCAAATAATAATAATTATAATCAAGGAGTTACTAGCTCATTCAATTAGTTCAATCAGACTATCTTGCAATCTGTATTTTTTGCAAATTAGTCTTTTTTGATTAACTAATTTGTGATAATCTTTGTATTTGGCAGATAAGTCTTAATCTTATCTATTTCCTCAATTGTAAATTCGTTTTTACTCAAATCTAATAGTTGCAAATTCTGAAGCTTTGCTATAGTTGATGGTAGTGAACTCAACTCGTTATAGCTTAGTTCTAATTCTATTAAATTTTCTAATTGACCTATTGAATCTGGTAAGTATTGTAATTCATTCTCGTAAAGTATCAATTTCTTGAGATTTTTCAATTTTGAAATAGAATCAGGTAATGTAACAAGAAGATTCTTGTAAAGCCTTAATTTTTCCAAATTTTCCAACTCGCCAATTGTTGTTGGCAGAGATGAAAGATTATTTTCGTGTGCTTCAAGCTTTTTTAAATTTTTCAAATTCCCGATTGCGTCTGGAATATTTACTAAATGATTCCCTGATATTCTCAATTTTTCTAAGTTCATTAAATTTCCAATTGAGTCAGGTATATTAGTCAACTCATTGTCATTAAGAACCAATTCCTTTAAATTTATTAAATCACCAATGCTATTAGGCAAATATTTTAATTTGTTATGATTCATTCCAAACCATTCAAGATTTTTCAGCAATCCAATAGACTCTGGTATATAGTATATTTCATTCCAACTGAGAACTAATGTTTGTAAATTAATTAAGTTAGTCACAGCAATTGGAAAATCTACCAATCTGTTTCCACTTAGTTCTAATTTTTTTAAATTTTTTAACTGCTTGATGTTATCGGGGATTTCGGTGATTTTATTATTGACAAGATTAAGTTCTACTAAGTTTGGAAAATTAAATACTTCGTCAGGAATTGACTCGAGATTTTTTAGATGAAGGTCCAACTTTGAAACTATTGATGGGTCATTCAAAGCTTCCTTCAATGAATAAAATGTTTTCAATTTAATCTCCTTTTCTTCTGTTTTTATATTTTCAGTTGACATTGTTAACCTAAAAAATCATTCCTTAAAAATACAATAAATCGAAATAGCTTTTACGCAATATACTAAGTTTTATTTTAATTGATGATTTTATCTGCAAAATAATTTATATAAGAAAATATTGATACCTGATAGTGGTAATATGCTGAAATTAAGCCTATTACAAGGGCTAAAAACAACCCTGCCACCAGATTAGTTGTTGACATTCTGGTATCAAATACTACCGAAGAGGATTTAATTATCCTCGCAATGCTCCATATCATTATTATTATAAATAAAATAAAAATTAACCAATTCAGAAAATCGCTCAAACTCAGCAATTTTGTCAGAACTATCGAAAATGGCAAAAGTATTAATATAGGAATACTTGCCCACGTTGTGATTGTCAATGTGTCAGTAAAAAATATCCTGCTCCTTATGAAAAAAGTAAACAGTTTCAGGATTGAACTAATCAATAAACTTAGAATAATAAATAACAAAGACAAGACAAATAACAATAGCTCGGGTGTCCATATTAAATTAAATAAAAAAGCGGCTACACCTCGCCATGGTAAGATTAAATTTAATGCAAATTGAAAGTATTCATCGCTTTTCAGATAGAACAATACCGAAGAAAGAAATAAACCCAATGTAAACGAAATGATAACATTAAGTGATATTGTTTGAAGTAAAGACATTATTCTCTGGTCACGAATATCAGCATAAAAATTATAAGGTCTCAAAAAGGCACGGAAAACATACTCACGAAATCGCCTGAACCTGTTTACCATAAAAATTATTGCAACGCTCAAAATTAAACCAACTATGATAAAGATAATTGGTGTTTTATCAGTATAAGTTCCAGAATCGAGCATCGGTTCTTTCTCTTTATTGAATAATGCCTGAAGTGTGGCAAAAGATATTCTGTGATTTCTTGACCTGTCTGTCAGTCCAGATGTATTAATAAACCTGTCTTGAATATCGGCTAATAATAATGGAGATTCGAGTTCATAGTCCGAAAACGACCAGATTATTGATCCGTTAAGATTGGCTTCTTCTGCTATATGATAATAAGTTTGTATAAAAGAAGACTGAAATTCAAGTGATCTGGGATCAGAAAATCCGTTATGATTGTCAGGCTGGACAATTGTTCCATAAGTTAGTAATAAAGGTTTTCCCTTGCTTAAGTTTTTGATTCTTTCCAATTCTGATAAAATTTTATCTTTAGCTGTGAATTGTTTTGTTGTTTGAATAATCAGAAAATCATAGTTTTTGTGATTTAACTCCTCAACTCCATAAAGAATTGTTTTGGAAACCATTTTCTGCGAGTTAGTCTTAAACAAATTTAGCAAATCATTCATGGCATTATCAATTTTTTCATCTCCCTCTTCCACTCCATATGATAAATTCCAAGAAAATAATGATGGATGAGTTGAAAAAAAGCTTAAAATCCTATCAGAAATATTTCTCATTCTAACTAAATTATCCTCGCTTAACAACAAGCTGCTCGGTGCATAATAAATTGGTAAGTCAATCATCATTAACAAACCATATTTATCACACAAGTATGCAAAGTAAGGGTGGGGAACTCCATATTTAAATCTAATCAGATTTGCTCCCAGAACTTTAATACTCTTTATATCATTTTCCATTCTTGCGGCAGTCAGTGTTTGATTATATGCTGTATAATCTTCGATATAATCAATTCCATTTATTACTAATTTTGTCCCATTCAGAAAAAAAGCTGGCTGCTTATTACTCTCTGATATTACAATAGAATGAAAACCAAGTGTTACTCCAAGATCATCAATTAATATATTATTTTTTGAAATTTTTAATATAATTTCGTATAGATTTGGGCTCTCGGGAGACCACAAAGAAGGATATAAAACATTTAAAATCGCATTAAATTGAATTGTTCTGTCCTGCTGTATTTCAACAACCTGAGGCTGGCTTTGGGTAACTATTTGATTTGTCTGCTTGTTTTTAATCAACACCTCAGCCAGTATTGATGTTTTTCCGAGTCCTAAGGCTATTAACGAATCCTGAGTTTGCTCCTTGGCATTAAATGGAACAATACTACCCGAAGAAATCTTTGCTTTAACTTCAACGCTTGCATTCGAAAAATCAGATTTCAAATTAGATTTATATTTTATATCACTAATCCATATCTGAGGTGTTCCTACTAATAAAACGTCTCTTATTATGTCTGTGTAAATTTTTTTGGAAAAAATATATTGTGATTTTACCTTCTGTGCATTTTCGCCAGCTGCAAATAATTCCAACCTGATAGTATTTGTTTCTTTTTGTATTAATCTTGATGGTATTTGAACTGTAAATGGTGTCATTCCACCGAAATATTTGCCGATAAATTGATTATTAAAATAAACCTCTAAATGGTCATCAATACCAAAAAAATAAATATGCCAGATAAATTTATTCAGAATTTTGGGATCTATTTTGACTGTCCTCTGATAAACGATTTTGCTTCTTGTATTTTTACATGAGGGTATCTTAACATTCTGCCATTGTTCATCATTATCAAGCATTTCCCAATTTCCACTAAGATTTACTATAAATCTTGATTCCGATTGAATTATTTTCGATATTTCTTCCTGACTGAAGGGTGTATATTCCTTAGCATTAAGTTCGGTATATGTTAAACATAGAATAATTTGCAATAATAAAAATAATAAAGTAATATTTCTAACAAAAATAGGTTTAATTATTTTCCTGTTTTCATTTTTTTCTGTTTCAAATATCATAATAACCTCAAAAATCAAATAATCAGATATTTATGGGTATTCCCTTAATAAGCGACTCTTGTGCAGCAAAAGTCGCAATTGAAACTGCTTTTAACTCATCGTAGCTGATTGGGAAGGCTTTCCCCTGAGCTATAGATTCAATAACTTCTATTATCTCTTTCTTGTGCCCTTTCTTGCCATCAAATTTATATTTGTTCATCTTTCCCGAGCTTATAAAATCCACACTCTCAAAATTATTCATCAGGGCAACTGAGCCCCCGCAGAAAACCTCGCAATATTCTTTGTCTAATTTTGAATCACCATTTGCAAGATAATTAAGATTACCCACTGAGCCATCTCTGAATTTTATTATCATCGAAACATTATCCCTATTGTAAACATCATCTGATGATGAAGATAGGGAGCATGCAGAAACCTGTGTAGGTAGTGAGTTAGTCAGATAAAGCATACAATCAATAAAATGGCAGGCTTCCCCGATAATTCGTCCTGCACCCTGTTCTTCCCTATAAACCCAGTGATTTATTGGAATTTTGCCCGCATTGACTCTATATGTAATAAATTTTGGTTCAGTGAAATGATTGAATAATTCTTTGATTTTTCTGAAAGGAGCTGAAAAACGTCTATTGTAACCAACCATCAATTGTCCGTTGTGTTCTTTCATTAAACGGTCAATTTCTTCCATTTGTTCCCTATTAACAGCCAATGGTTTCTCAACGAATATAGCCTTATGGTTCTTGATGGCTTCTGATACATAGTAGCTATGTGAATCGTGTCTGGTTGCACAAAAAATTAAATCAATATCAGGATTATGAATAATGCTATCAGAATCAGTAGTAGCAATCTCAAATCCAAATTGCTTCGCCACAGTTGCAACATTAACGGGATTATTGGTAGATACAGCTACTAATGAAGAATTCGTAGCCTTGATATGTGGCAGCAGATAAGAAGTTCCAAATTGTCCAGCCCCAATAAATCCTATATTTAGCCTGTCTTTTGGTTTTGAAGTCTCATATTGAATAAATTTCTTTGGCTGGTCATCCTTTTCTGGATATTTTATTAGTATTCCAAGATAATCTTCTTTTACTTTGCCTGTAATCAAGTCGTAAGCCTTAACAGCATCATTAATTGAAAATATATGAGTTGTTAATAATTTAGTATCTAATTTCCCACTTCCAATCAGTTCAACTACTGCTTCCATATTTCTGTTCTCAGTCCATCGGACAAATGGATAGGGATAATCTATTCCTTCATCTTCATATTTTGGATCATAACGTCCGGGACCGTAGCTACAGGATATAGTTATATCAAGCTCTTTTTCATAAAAGGGACTTCTTGGCAAATTCATATTCACCGCACCAACAACAACGACCCGTCCTTTTTTTCTGGCAAGTTCAATTGCAAGTTCAATAGGTTCATTTGAATTTGTGCTTGCGGTTATTATTACTGCATCAAACCCATTCCCTTTTGAAAATTGTTTCATCAAATTTAAATTATCAAATGAAGATAATAATGTCAGGTCACATCCAAATGACTTTGCCCTTGGGAATAAAGTCTCATCGATATCGAGTCCCAAAACACTACAACCTGATGCTTTTAATAATTGAACAGTAATTTGACCAAGTAATCCGAGCCCAATAACAGCAACTTTTTCGCCTAACCTCAGATTCGCCTGCCTTACCCCTTGCAAAGCTATTGCTCCGAGCGTTGAATAGCAAGCCTGCTCAAATTCAACATTATCCGGAATTTTAACTGCTAAATTCTTTGGAATAGCAAGAAATTCTGCATGAACCGCCAAACCGGCTCCTCCGCATGCTACTCTGTCTCCGATCCTGAATTTATCACATTTGCTTTCCAAAACTACACCCGCTGCACTATATCCAAGTGATTTATATGATTCTAATTTTGATTTTACTTTGGATATAGTATTAATTATACCTTCCTTCTTTATATTATCAAGCACCTGTCTTACCTGATCGGGCTGCTGTTTTGCCCTTTGAATGAGTGAAGCCTGAGTATTTGTAACTGAAATTTTTTCCGTCCCGGCACTGATAACAGAATAAGAAGTTCTGACAAGAATGCCATTATCTGGACAAGATGGTGCCGGAAGATCTTCAACAATTATTTCTCCGGTTTTTTGATATTGAATAACCTGAAGCATTAAAAGATAATTTTAATATTCAAAAATGCAAAGTTATTAAAAAATATATTGTTCTGAAAAATAAAGATTTCGTTTGGCTCTTCTTGTGTTAATTTATTACACAAAAAGAAGGTAAGTTAACAAAGCGGTTAGAGAATATCTGAAAAATACTTTTCGCTTAATGTTGCGGGCTATTGATACTTCATAAATATATGCTGTAGATAGTGATATCAATATTATCAAAAAAGCAAAAGGAATGGTAAATTCGAGTGAGAAAGCCCCCGGTTTTAACCTTCCTATACTTGGAATCCATGGTATCCCATATAACAAGATCAAGTGGGCAACATAAACAAATAATGCCCTCTTTCCTAATATTGAGTAAAAATCGGAAAATTTCTTTGTATATTGATAGATAATTGATACCAGACTGATAAATATAAACACACAGCCCAATCTCATTATATAAATTCCCGGATCAGCTTTTGTTGGGTCTGAATATAAATAATTAAATTGTGTAAACAATAGTGAAATTAAAAGACTAATTAATATTATTATAACTCCAGCAATTGGAGCATATTTAATCAAATGCTGATATCTTAGTTCCTTTGGAACAGATTTCAGATAAGTGCCAACTGCCACCCCAGCAAGCATAAATGCGGTAAATGGGAATATTGGGAATAATGTCCCTTTCTTGATTGATAGATAAGCTGCTATCGGAACAGGAAGATAGTTGAACCAATCAATTAAAAATACTATAGGTGTCAGTAAAAATATCGTCAAAGACAGAATTAGAGAACTTATTCCCAATTGCTTATCATTTTTTGTCAATCGGAATAATAATAAAACAATAAATAACGAGACACCGATCATTTGAAGAACATTCACCTGAAAGAAGTAATCCCATACTGAGCGTTCAACGAAAGGAAGATGAAAAATCTTCTCGGCAGGAAAAACCAAAAAATATCCAATAAGGATTAAATTCATTGCAACGAATACTCTTCTTGAAACTGTTTTCTTTGGAAGATTTCCTGTTTCATCCCTTTTATTAGCAAATACCTGAACAATTCCCGAAACAGTAAGAAAAATTGGTGCAGTCAAACCTCTACAAAAATTCCAGATATTCCATGAAATATCGTTATAATCAATGATAGATGGATTTGTCAATTCGAATATAACATGCCCCTGAACCATCATTATCATTGCGATGATACGGACTAAATCCAAGCCTGATAATCTATCTGATTGAGGATTGAAACTTAAATCTATGTTATTTGATATTTTTTTCTTGGTAAACATTTTTTGAATATCGGCTCAAAACCGACATCAAAATTATAACTTAAATAAATTACAACTGATGAAAAATAAATTAAACTTTGTTAATAATAAAGCCAATTTATTATAAAATCAATGTATTAACGAAAATCTGGTTTAAATATTTTTTGATTTCTAAAACCTATTTATACACTACATAAAAAATAACGAAGCGAAAATCTATAGATTTGTAATTCATTTCCACTTCGTTTGAAAAACTAATAAAGATTAAAATTCAGATAAAAATTCTTCTTATGATTTATTCAATAGATCATTATACCTTTTTTCTGTGCGAGTTTCCCATCCCCTTTTATGATAAGCGTAAGAAACTATCAGTGGCATTGCAATTGTAGCCTCGCTGAAAACCATCTGCTCATAAGTTGTTTCCACTTTCCCCCATGAACTTGCTTCTTTGAGAGTCGAACCCGATAGTCCGCCGTCCCGCTCGTCTGCCACTGTAATCTGAACTGCGTATTTATGCATATTAGCTTCAACGCCAAGAACATCGCAGGAGACAACTACATCCTGAGTGAAATTCTTAGGCACACCTCCTCCAACCATAAAAATTCCAGTTTCTCCAGCTGCAATTTTTATCTTTGTAAGTTCCAGAAAATCTTTTGCAGAGTCTATAGATACAATTTCACCCTTTGAATAGTATTGATGATGAACCAGACCAAAACCAGCCGAACAATCAGAAAAAGCGGGAACAAAAATCGGAATACCCTTTTCATAAGCAGTTCTGATTACTGAATCCTTTCCAGTGTTATTGATTACCAGCCAACGTCCCATTTCCTGAATAAATTCCCTTGAGCTGTATGGTCTCGGTTCAAGCGAATTTGCAATATCTGCAACAGTCATATCGCACACTCTTAGCTCTTCCTCATCAATATATGTATCATAAATTCGGTCAATCATCAGCTCTCTTAGCTCATTATCATCAACAAATGGAGTTCCCTGATAGTGTTTGAAACCTAATGCCTCAAGAAAATCCTGATCAACTATTATTGCCCCTGTGCTGACAATGGCATCAATCATGTTATTTTCAATCATGTCCACCACTACTTTTTTTAAGCCCGCACTGAAAAGCGAACCTGCCAGAGTGAGAATAACCGAACAAGTTTCGTCCTTCAACATCATATCATAAATTTTCGAAGCACGATATAAATTCCTTGCCTGAAAAGCTGTCTTCCCCATTGATTCGACAATGTCAACCGAATTTATTTTTTTTATGTCAATATGTTCTACTATTTTTTTGGGGTTAAGATAATATTCTTTGCTTTGCATTTTTTCACCATATTTATTTTAAAAAAAACAAAATTATCTAATATTTAATGATTTGACAAATCCTGATTGATATTCGTCTTTGAAATCGTTAATTTAGATTTTTATTTTTTTGTTGATTTTGAATGAAAAAACTTTTTTTTATAATACAGTTATTCTTTTTTTTCAGTCCCCTGTTTTCTCAACCTGTGCTAACTATTGAAGAAGCCATTAAGTTAGCTCTGAACAATAATTTTTCTATACAACTTCGAAAAAACGAAACTGAAATTACAAAAAATAACGTTTCTTTGGGTAACGCTGGTTTTTTACCAAGAATTGATTTGAACGGAAGTTATAACACAAGCGTAAACAACACTAATCTTGAATTCTTTGATGGAAGGGTTACCGAAAGAACTGGAGCCAGATCTGGTTCACTTAACACGGGTCTTGCACTCAACTGGACTCTTTTCGATGGCTTTGCAATGTTTTTAAATTATGACAAACTTTCTGAACTCAACGAAATATCCAAATTAGTCCTTAAATCCGAAATTGAAGAAGTATTGTTAAATATTTATAAAACATATTACAGTATTGTTTCCCAGAAATCAATAGTTAAACTGGCTGAGGAAAATCTTAACATTTCGAGAGACAGACTGAATCTAACTAATCTGAAAAACAGCGTTGGCTCTGCTTCCCAAATTGAAGCTCTTCAATCAAGGGTTTATTTTAACGAGGATTCCTCCAATTATCTCAATCAAAAGGAAATCTTAAAAAGCCTGAAAATACAATTGAATAATATTTTGGCAAGAAATCCCGAAACTGAATTCGAAGTCGAGGATTCCATACCTTTGAAACAAAATTTAGTCAGTAATCTTATCTTCGATGATATTAAAATCAAAAATACTTCTGTGCAAATTTCTGAGAAAAATATTGCTATCTCAGATTATGATTACAATATCATTAAATCTGATTTTCTGCCAACATTATCCTTTTACACCAACCTTGGTTACCTGAATTCCTATTCCGATGCCGGGGTTCTCAAATCAAACACCCAAACCGGTTATAGTCTGGGGCTGAATCTTTCTTATAATCTTTTCAATGGCTTCAGAAATTCTATTGAACTTGAAAACAAAAAAATTATAGCAATGAACAACAGGCTGAATCACAATCAGATTATTGAAAACATTCATTCTGCATTTACTATTAATATATCTAACTACAAAAAATATCTGGAGTTAATTACTTTAGAAGAACTAAATCTTTCAGTAGCAAGGCAAAATCTCGATATCGCTACCGAGAGACTCAATCAGGGAGTTTCAACTCCGCTCGAATTCCGTGAAGCTCAGCAAAAGTTTTTTCAGGCAAAAAACAGATTAATTAGTGCAAAATACAATGCAAAAATATTCGAATCTGAACTCATGAAAATTTCCGGGTTATTAATTTTAGATTATTAAAATTCAATGATATTTATTATGTTACATTCTCAATCAAACCAATTAACATACATTTTCGTAAAATGAAAGAATCAAAGGGAAATAAAAAAAGCAATATATTTCTTCCTTTTTTTGATAAATTCTTTAGGCAATTATCGCCAATTAAACCATTAAGTAAGGATTTAATTGATATTTATGATAATTTAAATGAACCAGTCTTTATTATTGATTTTCAAAAGAATATTATCTGGAAAAACAAGGCTTTCAAGAATTTCTTCAATTCTTTGAATTTTGATAAATGTAATCAAATTTGTGGTAATGTTGACAATGAAAATTGCTATTGCCTTCACACTCTTGTTACCGGTCAAATTGAAAATAATTTTTTTGAGTTAAATTCAGATGACAATAATAACAGAATCTTTTCCGAAATGATCTCAATTCCATTAAAAGGAAAAAGTTCTGAAGATGACAGAGTGATTGTAATTATCAAGGTAAAAAATAATTTTACTTTTTTGTCAAAAAGTTCTACTATTGACAGGTCACCAACTGAAAAGACCGATGAAGAAAATATTAATACCTCTCAGGATTTAAATTTTAAAGATGAATATGACTTGCTAAAACATTTTTTAATTAATTTAAAAGGCATTACATATCAAAGAGATATGAACTTGAAAATATTATTCATCGAGGGAGCTTTTCCGGCAATCACTGGTTTCAATAAAAGCGATTTTATTGAAAATAAACTGAACTGGAACGACCTAATCAAACCCGAAGACATAAAAAAATATAATGCAAGTCTTGAAAATGTTAAGAAAAGCCCTAATTCCGAAGTTATAATCGAATATAGAATTAACTCTCATAATGGAACCGAAAAATGGATAAGAGAAAAGATGATGAATATCTATAATAATCAACTTAATGAAAGATTTATTTACGGTTTTCTCTATGATATTACTGAAAGAAAAGAAACTGAAGAAAAATTGAATATTTCCAGCGAAGAACTCAGAAATCTTGCACTTTATATCGAATCTTCCCGAGAAGAAGAAAAAAAGAGGATTGCAAAAGATATTCATGATGAACTCGGACATGCATTAACAGCTTTGAAACTCGAACTAATGTGGTTAATCAAGAAAAAATACCTTCGTCAGGAAGTCCTTTACGAAAGAACAAGAAAAATGAACGAATTGATTGAATCTACTATCAGAAAAGTTCGCTCGATTTCTTCGGAACTCCGTCCTTCTGTTCTGGATCATTTTGGTATTGTTGCTGCTATTGAGTGGCAGGCAGCCGAATTTCAAAAAAGGTCTGCTGTCCGTTGCAAAGTTGTTGTCCCCAATCATGAATTGAATCTTGATGAAAAATACTCAACTGCAATCTTCAGAATTTTTCAGGAAATACTTACTAACATTGCCCGTCATTCTAAAGCAACAAGGGTTGATGTGCATCTCGAAGTTGAAAATAATGAATTAAGATTAAGAGTAAGTGATAACGGAAAAGGCATCAAAAAGGAAAATATCAACAGCAGACAGTCATTTGGTCTCATTGGTATGTATGAACGTGCTACAGCTTTAGGTGGAAAACTTACTATTTCGGGTGTTTCCGGAATAGGCACTACTGTTACTCTTACTTTACCTTTAAAATAAAAGGATTTAATTATGATTAAGGTCATCATTGTTGACGATCACTCAGTAGTTAGAAAAGGATTACGCCAAATTATTGAGGAAACCAACGACATTGTCGTTGCTGACGAGGCAAGTTCAGGTTATGAGCTGCTCGAAAGAATCCGGGAAAAAAACTATGATGTTGTGCTGCTTGATATTTCTATGCCCGGCAAAGATGGACTTGATACTCTTAAAGAAATCAAATATTTCAAACCAGATATTAAAGTATTGATGTTCACTGTATATCCTGAAGAGCAATATGCTGTCAGGGTTCTCAAGGCTGGAGCTTACGGATATATCAATAAAGAAAGTGAACCGGAAGAAATTATCGGAGCCATAAGAAAGGTATCACAGGGCAGAAAATATGTATCTCCCGAACTTGCTGAACTTCTTGCTGCTAATATTGGCTCTTCTTCCGAAACCGCTAAACATGAAACTCTATCCGACAGGGAATTTCAGGTTATGTGTATGATAGCTTCAGGAAAAACTGTAAGAGAAATTGCCGAAGAACTTGCTTTAAGTATTAACACCATTAGCACTTACAGAATAAGAATTCTGGAAAAAATGAATATGAAAAGCAATGCAGAGCTAACTCATTACGCCATCAAGAATAATCTTGTTGAATAAATTATTATTTTGTTGATTTTAATAAGGAGAAATAACCATGTTAAAGCTTACTTATCTTAGTCATTCAAGTTTCCTTTTCAACGATGGAAAGTATAATCTGATTATTGATCCCTTCATTAGCGGTAATCCCACAATGCCAATCAAAGTAGAGGATTTAAAGCCAAATTTCATAGTTCTTACTCATGCCCACGGTGACCATCTTGGTGATGCAGTTACTCTGGCAAAAAAACATAACGCACTCATTATTGCTGTTAACGAACTTGCCAATTATGTTGCCGAGCAGGGCTGTCAGGCCCACAATATGCATATTGGCGGCGGATGGAACTTTCCTTTCGGTCGTTTGAAATTTACAATTGCTCATCACGGTTCATCATCTCCAGATGGCAGATATATGGGCGAACCAGCCGGTGTAGTTTTCAATATGGGCGGAAAAACCATTTATCATACAGGTGACACAGGTTTGTTCCTCGATATGAAACTCATTGGTGAATTGAACAAAATTGATATTATGTTAGCACCCATTGGCGATAACTTCACTATGGGAATTGATGATGCCGTCAAAGCTGTTGAATTTGTTAGTCCTGAACTTGCCATTCCAATGCATTATAATACCTTTGGGGTTATTCAGGCAGACCCTCATGAATTTAAGCGAAAAGTTCAAAGCATCGGGAAAAATTCCAGAGTTATGGAATTCGGCGAAACGATTGAATTTTAAATTTTATTAGAATTTTCTTTTTAGTAATAATAAAAAAATATGAATATACAGGATCTACTTAATATTGACTCTCAAAATATGCATCATGTGATAAAAAATTTCCCTGAGCAAATAAAAGAAGCTATCGAAATCGGAAAAGATGCTAAAATTTATTCAAAATCATACAAACCGGATTCAATTATAATTCTGGGTATGGGTGGCTCAGCTATTGGAGGAGATTTACTTTCTTCCTTTATCCAATCAAGTCCCGAAACAAATGTTGTTTCAATAAAAGTCAACAGAAATTATAATATTAATCAAATTATCGGAGATTCAGCTCTGGTTATTGCAAGTTCTTATTCCGGCAATACCGAAGAAACAATTTCAGCATTTGAATCGGCAAGAAAACAAACCAATAACCTGCTCTGTATTTCCTCGGGAGGTAATCTTTTTTCTCTTGCCGAAAAATACAATTTACCTATAATCAAAATACCATCGGGTTATCAACCGAGGTGTGCTTTAGCTTATTCTTTTTTCCCCCTTTTATATATTTTAATCAGGCTGAATCTCTTTTCAATTAACACCGAGAAAAAAATCGAAAAGGCAATCGAAGAGACCATTGAAAAAATATCTCAACTTTCAGATATCTACTCTGTCCCTGATGAAAATAATATTGCTTTTTCAACAGCAAAAAAAATAGCTAATTCAATACCTATTATTTACTCTTCAACCGAGAGACTTGATTCGGTTAATCTTCGCTGGAGAGACCAAATCAATGAGAACGCAAAAAATTTATGTTACGGTAGTCTGCTGCCGGAAATGAATCATAACGAAATTAACTCTTTCAGCCATCCGCAGGACTTAATTCAAAGGCTATCAATCATTTATTTGAAAGACAAAGACGATCATCCCAGAATCTCAGATAGATTTGATGCTTTAAGTGATATTATGGAAGGCAAAGTGAACATTCAACTTTCATTCTCCGGCAATGGTGAATATTTCCTAACAAGAATGTTTGAACTTGTTTACCTTGGCGATTGGATTAGCTACTATCTTGCTATCGAAAATAAAATTGACCCAACTCCAATTCCTGTAATAAATTACTTAAAAGAACGTCTTAGTTCTTGAATATATTAAATAATTAATTATAATATAACTGAAACCAGATTTTTGGTCAGAATAAAATTTTTTAATATATTTGTAATTCATTTATTTTAAAATTATCAAGAAGTCATTATGGAAGGTAGAAAACGTTCGAGGAGAGCTAAATATATAACCCTCTACTCACCATTCCTGATGAAGGAAACAAAACACGAACTAATCGGCGAACCCGTCGAAACTGATAAAGGTAGGCAACAGTGGGCAAGATGCACCAGAAGCCACCATTCACAACTTATCAATTTGGACGCTATCGAAGCCGAAGCCGATAAATCCAAAGCTGTCATTCACATCTCTCGAGAAGATGCCAGAAAATACTCCCCAAGAGAAGAATATCAAATTGGTGATGTTATTTTCCATAGCATCTGGGATGATGTCGGTATTGTTAGAGCTAAAGAGGTTACCAGCACAGGTGGGAAATCTATTCTTGTGCAATTCGAAAAAAATAACGAAAAACGATTAATTGAAAATTTAAAACAATAAAAAAAAGAAAGGAGTGAGACAATTTTGATAGGCGTTACTTTACAAACCAATGAAAACATTGACAGAGCTTTAAGAAGATTTAAGAAAAAATACGAAAGAAGCGGTATTCTTAGGGAGTTCAAGAAGAGAACCGCTTACACAAAGCCCTCTGTCGAAAAAAGACTTTCAAGATTGAAAGCCGCAAGACGCCAGCATCGTGCAACTCTCGAAATGGAATAATTTTGCTCGCTCCGTTGTTAATTTATCGGAGGCTGTCAATTATGACAGCCTTTTTTTGTTTATAGCTTTTTGGTTCTAAATAACTGGGTGTTGATTCCGTATTTACGAACTTTGTTATGAAGTGTTTCCCTGCTGATTCCTAACATTGCCGCTGCTTTGCTAACGTTACCGTCGCAGCGTTCTAAAGTAGCTTCAATCTTCTTTTTGTCCACTTCGGCAAGATCTTCTTTCAAAGTCTTACCGTAGGATATTGAAATCTCGCTTGCCGGCTCATCAGGAGAATGAGGTTTTGATGAAGTCATTATCTTATTCAGATCAGTAACTTCAATCTGCTCCCTTTGAACGGTTTGCAAAGCAACTTTAACCACACTGATTAGTTCCCTGACGTTGCCTCTCCATTCGAGCTCCTGCATATATTGAATTGCAGAGGGTGAGAAAAACTTCTTGTCAATATATTCTTTATTGTGCTTTGACACAACTGAATCTATTATTGGAGGTATATCTTCAGCTCTTTCCCTTAATGGCGGAATCCTTATTTCGCATTCCCTTAAACGATGATATAGTTGCTCTCTGAATTTTGATTCTTTCATAGCAAATAGCAAATCCTTGTCTGTTGCTGATATAAACCTTACGTCTAACTCCTCAGTTTCGATTGAGCCTACTTTCCTGATCATTTTTTCTTCGATTGGAATAAACAGGTTCGACTGTAGTTCAAGGCTTAAATCTCCAATTTCGTCAAGAAACAAAGTCCCTTTGTGTGCTGATTGAAAGAGTCCCTTTTTTGTCTCGGTTGCTCCTGAAAATGAACCCTTGTTATGCCCGAAAAGTTCGCTCTGGAAAAGCTCTTTCGGAATGTTAGGTATATCAACGGTTACAAAGGGATATTTTGCACGCCTGCTGATATTGTGGATTGCTTTTGCAACTAATTTTTTTCCGGTTCCGGTTTCACCTGATATTAGAACATTCAGATCCGTTCTACCAAATCTAATAATCGAATCCCCAAGTTCAATCATAACTCTTGTTTTTCCAACAATATCATTTGCGAGAAGAAATTTTTCAATCTCTTTTGCCTCAGTTCTTGGATCAAGTCTGCTCATAGCACTCGAAAGGACTTCGCTAATCTTTTCCTTGCTCAATATGCTTTTTTCGATAAAATTAATCGCCCCCAGCTTTGTTGCTTTTACGGCAGTCTCTATAGTTCCTTTGCCGGTTACCATGATTACCGGGATTGCAGGATAGCTCCTCCTGAGGCTTTCGAGCACGTCAATACCATTCATTGTTGCATTTGGTCCAAACTCTATATCGAGCAAAACAAGACCGACCCGACGAGAATTCTTCTCAATATAAAAAATTGCCTCGTCAGGTTTTTGGATTGTATGTGTTTGATAGTTGAATGATTGCACAATATCAGCCATAGTTGTGCAAAAATCCAGATCGTCATCAGCGATGAGGACTAACAAGTTATCCGTTTGAGTAAAATTAAGCATAAGTAAAATTAATAAATTTTTTGCTCTTTCTGAAAATGAATTATAATTTATTATAAATTATAAAGTTATGAAGATATCAATCCAGACTTAATTTTAATACGTTAAGACTATCATAAATTTCCTGAAAACCTCTGCTGTTTTTTGTATTAAATCTCGGATGCCACTTAAAATATAAATCTGAATTCTTTCCCGTATTTAGATATTCAATATATCTTAGTGTATCTCCAATCTCGTTTACTACTTGTGTTTTCAGTATTGTTTTTGTTATCATTGATAATACATTGCAATATCTGTCCTGATCAACATTTCCGACTTTTGAATAACTCGTAGTTTTATTATTCATGTTTTCATATTCAAACAATTCTGCTTTACTGTTGAGTTCAAATCCAACTTTTCTGTTTCCAGATTTGTAACTTTCTCCCCACCTTATTATGAGCTCTTTATGGTGAACTTTTGTGCATTCTGCATAGTCAAGACTCTTGCAGGAAACAATAAAGAAAATGCTAAAAAGCAGCCCTATTTTAAAAAACCAGTGTATTTTTTTCATAATTTTCAATAAAATTTTGAATCCTTGATAAACATTCTTCTTTTCCCAGCAATTCCATAGTTTCGAACATTCCTGCCCCGGCTGAGCGTCCAGTGATAACAAGCCTGACTGAGTGTATTATATCTTTCAGCTTTAACCCTCTGCTCGTTGCAGTCTCATTAGTAATTTTGTGCAAATCCTCATGAGTGAAATTTTCAAGTTCCGAAAACTTACTAATTAACTCCTTTAAAATTTCGAGAGAATAATCTTTCCAGTGTTTTTCGAAATATTCCCTGTCGAATTTTTCAGGTTTCTGAAACATATAAGGACAGAAATCGAGAATCTGATGTAAGAAAGTAACACGTTCCCTGTGAAGCCTTATTACTTTTTCAAGATATTCAATGTCAAAGTCAGCATAGCCTTTATCTTTGATTATTAGATTTAATTCTTCAGCAAGCTCTTTTGTATCTTTCTTCATTAAATATTGAAAATTCATCCAGTTTAATTTTTCGATATCAAATACTGCACCCCCTTTGTTCACTTTTTCAAGCTTGAAGCTATCAATTAATTCCTGTAAATCATATATTTCTCTGTCGCCCGATGGATTCCAACCCAACAGAGCGACAAAATTAATAATAGCTTCCTTGAAATATCCCTTTTTTCTGTAATCTTCAACTGCCACATCGCCCTGTCGTTTGCTTAATTTGCTCTTATCCTTATTAAGAAGCAGAGGCAGATGTGCAAATTGTGGTTTATCCCACCCAAAAGCTGCATAAAGTAAAATATGTTTGGGTGTTGAGGGAAGCCATTCTTCACCCCTTATTACATGAGTTATTCTCATCAGATAATCATCAACAACATTTGCAAGATGATAGGTTGGATAACCATCAGATTTTAGGAGCACTTGATCATCAATTTCGCTCGAATCAACTACAACATCCCCCCTGATTACATCTTTAAAATGAACTTTATAATTTTCAGGAACTAATAGCCTGACGACGAAAGGTTCCCCGGAGTTAATCCTATCCTTTACTTCATTGTCTGATAAAGTAAATTGATTTTTCATTGTCTTTCGGTCATATTTTGAATTTAATCCTTTATCCTGCTGGATTTTCCTCATTTGTTCAATTTCTTCGGAACTGTCGAAAGCATAATAAGCATGACCACTATCAATGAGAATATTTGCATATTTTTTATATATTTCAAGACGCTCCGATTGCACATAAGGACCGTAATCACCGCCCACACCGGGACCCTCATCAAACTCAATACCAGCCCAATTAAGAATTTCAATTAATCCTTCTGTAGCATTTTCCACAAACCTTGTTCTATCAGTATCTTCAATTCTTAAAATGAATTTACCACCTTGATTCCTGCAGAACAGATAATTATAAAGTGCCGTCCTCAGCCCACCTACGTGAAGATATCCCGTTGGAGACGGAGCAAACCTTACTCTTACACTCATAAAAATTTATAACCTTTTATTTGATTCTGATAATATAACAGTTTTTAACGTAATTTGTTGTTTATTAATGTAATTGATGGAATTTATTTAGCTTTTTTTTTATTATTTTATGAAACAAAAGATTTAATTTTGGTATATTATATTTTACAGATGAAGTAAAATTTAATTACGGATTTCCTGAAAAAATTGATGGCAAAAAAATATTCAGAATATAGCGATTTAGAGCTTTATAACTTTATTCTTGAGAATAAAAGTAGTAAAGAATTAGCCTTTGCCGAATTATATAATCGCTATTCACGAAAAATTTATTTTTACTGTTTCAGAATTATTGGAAATCAACAGCAGGCTGAGGATGCATTTCAGGAAACCTTTTTAAATTTTCTTCAATCTATCAATCCTGATAGGGTTATGACAAATATCGGCGGCTTTATACTACGTATTGCAAGAAATATTTGTCATAAACATATAAGGGATACAAAAAAACCTATTGTTTCAATTAATGATATTGATTTATCTTTCAACGACGAAAGTCTTGAAAAAAAAGAGCTTGCTTCAATGGTCGTAGCCTCGCTCGAACTTTTAAGCGAAGTACAAAGAGAATCCTTGATTTTGCAGGTTTATTATGATATGAGCTATGCTGAAATAGCGGAGTTTCTTGGTGTTCCTGTTTCAACTGTCAGAAATTGGATTGTTCGTTCCAAGCGAAAAATCAGCAAAATTTTAGCTCCATATTTTGAAAGAACTTGAGGTGGAAAATGGAAAATAATTTTGATAATTCACATTCTGATTTAATTTATCTTTTCCTCGATAGGGAGGCTTCTCCCCTCGAGCAGGAAATATTATTCAAAGCTCTTTCAGAAAATTCTGACCTCAGATCTGAATTCGAAAATGCTCTTGAAGTCTATTCTGGTTTTAAGTCAGACAAAAATAATCTGAATCCACCCGTTCATCTTGCTACTTCCATTTTCTCATCTGCTGGTATGACTTATCCCTATGGATATAATTCTTCTGTTTCTATTTCACCAGTGTCTAATGGTTCTCTTCCAAAGCTGAAAAATCTTTTCAAACCTGCTGCTTTTATGTTTTTGGGTGCATTATTAACATTTTTCTCATTCATACTTTTCAATTCAGAGAATGACAGAATAAATTCAACCAGCAAAGGTATCCTGACGTCTAACGATTTAATCTTAAGACAGCATAATCTCATAAATACTTATCTTGCAAACAAAAATAAAGATATTATTACTGTTGACAGAAATTCAGCTGTTTCCGATAATCTTGCCATCACCCAGAGCTTTGAATCAGACAATATTATTATACCTGATTCCGAGACCAAGCATGTTAATTCCCAAAAAATTAATTCATCGGAAATTAATATTAACAATAATGGATTAGCTTCTCTTAATTTCAGCAACGAACTATCACCAAATAAAAGCCTAATTAGTCTAAGTTCTACTCAGAATGCACCGCTGTTTTTGAATGAACAAACAAAAAGTAATGATTTTTATTTTGAAATTAAAGGCAATACAAATATTAATCAGTTTCCCGTTGCCTCTCAAAATTTCTCAATTAACCAGATTTACGAAAATCTCGGATTTGGTCTTTATTACAAAATTGGAAAAAATAATCTCGTAGGAGCTTTTGTAGGAAGAGAACCTTTTAGTATTTACCGTGTAAACGACCCTGATTATTTGAATGATTTTACGCCTGTTTCAAATATCTTAACCTTCGGAGCAAGCTACAGGCAGTTAATTCCTGTTTTCGATTTCAATGGATATTTTACACCTTTTGTTGATGTTGCCACAGGATTTTCTGAGTATGGAGCAATAACAAAGGGAGCAATCGGATTGAATCTCAATCCAAATAATATGTTCAATTTTGTTGTAGGTCTCGACGGAACAATGCTTTTCTACAAATTCAAAGGTAATATCCAGACCACAGAAAAAATATCCGTGTTTTTCAATTTTGGCTTTAATATTTAGTTCTTGAAATGAATCCTATGTTGCACTGGAATAGATTTCTTCTTGCAGGAATCTTTGTGATTTTCTGTCTTTCATTTTATTCCTGTCACGAGGCAAGTGTTTTTCCCAATAATAATAAGCAGGAACCCTATTTTATTACTAAGAATCCGGGTTATTTTCCAAATAAAGTTGGAACGAAATGGGTCTATCTCGAAAACCCAAGACTGCCTTCTGCGGACTCAGTGACAATTGAAATAATTTCAACTATTATCCTGCCAAATCTGGACACAGCCTCAGTATGGAAACTGACAAGGAGATCCGATCCTGATTATGATTCACTTATGTATGTTACCTGCCTCAGAGATACTGTTAAATTTTATACTGACCTGAATGATATTTATAACCCCAAAAAAGTATTCATAGCTTATATTTTACCACTTAAAATTACAAACCATTGGCAATATAGAATACTCGATAAAGATTCAATCAACGATCAGGCTATAGTTGAAAGAGTTGAACACATTAGAGTTTCAGGTGGTATCGAATACATTGGAGCTTTCCTGATTTATCGCACCCTGAGAAGCCCAAAGGAATATCTCGGAAATGTAAATATTTATTTTGTTCCTTATATTGGTATGGTTAACTATATCCCTAATTTCGGCAAAGAGCCTGCCAATCCAATGGAATTAGTTAAATACTACATCGCAAAATAATTTAAATTCTTCTTAATCTATTCGATTTTTATTACTTTTATTATATTTTCATTCAAGAATCTTGATGCCGAAAGCCCGGCAACCAATACTAATAAATCATCTGAATTAAATCCACCAATTTCTTTTAATAATTCTGTTAGTTTGCTTATATCCTGCTCCGGGAAATGTTCGGGGATCAAATGTGCCTCGCAACCCCAAACCAGTGAATTCATTACCCTTTGGACACCGATTTCATCTGTCAGAACTAATATAGGCACTTTCGGTCTGTATTTGGCTATATTCAGGGGGGTATATCCCGAACTTGTAAGTGCAACGATGGCTTTTGAATTTATCTGCATTGAAATAACACACGATGCTTTTCCAAGTGCGTCTGATATAAAATTTGTATTCTCATATTCTTCCATTAACTTATGATATCTTGATTCAGTTGCCAATATTATTTTATGCATATAACTGACAGCTTCAATAGGGTATTTCCCTATGCTTGTTTCTCCACTAAGCATAACACAATCAGCACCATCTATCACAGCATTGGCAACATCACTTGCCTCTGCTCGTGTTGGTCTGGGATTCTCAATCATTGATTCGAGCATCTGTGTGGCAATTATTACGGGTTTCCCATGGTAGTTACAATGTTTTATTATATCTTTTTGCAAAACAGGCACTTGCTCGGGGGGCATTTCCAGACCTAAATCCCCACGGGCAACCATTATAGCATCAGATTCGTGAATGATATCCTTTATATCTTCCACTCCTTCATAACGTTCAATCTTTGCAATAATCGGAACTGTTTTTCTGAAGAGTTTCATTATTGTTTTTAATTCTATTACATCCCGTTCCGAACGAACAAATGATAAAGCAACTGCATCTATTCCCTCTTCAAGTCCGAATTTTAAGTCTTCAATATCTTTGTCGCTCAGAGAAGGGGCTGAACTCGATACTCCGGGAGCAATAATTCCTTTATTATCTTTGAGGTATCCACCTTTGACAACTGTTGTCTCTATGTTGTTCTTTGTTACTTTCTCCACATTTAATATTATATAACCATCGTCAAGAAGTATAGTGTTTCCAGCTCTCACTTCATTTACCAGATTTTTGTATGAGGTCGAAACACATTTGGATGTCCCGAAGGGAATATCATCTATTGTAATAATAAATTTTTGATTTTCGGTCAGAAAAACTCTCCCGTTTTCAACTTTTCCGATTCGGATTTTTGGTCCCTGCAAGTCCTGAATGATAGCAATCTCTTTTCCTGTTTGCTTCGATGCAGTTCTGATGTTATGTATATATTGCTTATGAATATCATGGCTTCCATGTGAAAAATTCAACCTTGCCGCATCCATTCCGTTATTTATTAGTTGAATTAAATCATCAGTTTGATAGCTTGATGGTCCAATTGTGCATATTATTTTTGTTTTTCTTTCAAACATTGATAAACCTCAGTTCTTTTTTTTGAAAATAAAAATAACTTAATTACAATTTATAAAATATGCTAACATATTTCGAAAAAAATAACGATATTGAATATTGTTAAAATCGATATTAAAAAATAAATGTTAAGTAAAACTCAATATTTTCTTCGCCCTGTAAAATTTGTATTATGAAAAATAAGAAGGAAAAAGCTACCGGAGAAATATACTATAAGAACAAAGGGAAAGAATATTACAGCTACGTTCGCTACGACGTTTTGAAGATGATTCCTGAGGGAGTAAAAATTATTCTTGATGTAGGATGCGGCGAGGGATACACTTGTGCTGAAGCTAAAAAAACACTCAAAGCCTCAGTTGTTGTTGGGGTTGAACCATATTTACCAGCTGCAAATATTGCTCAGAAAAATCTTGATAGGGTTCTCACCTCTGATATTGAACTGCTTGACCTTGACTATCCTGAAGGTTATTTTGATTGTATTATTTGTGCTGACGTTCTCGAACATACACGTGACCCATGGACTGTTTTAAAAAAATTATTATACTATCTTAGTGATGACGGATATATTATTGCAAGCATTCCCAATATTCAGAATTATCTCGTAATAAAAAAACTACTTACAAGCAAATTTGATTATGAAGATTCAGGCATTTTGGATAAAACTCATTTAAGATTTTTCACGCTTAACACAATAAAAAAAATGTTTGACGAAACTGGATATGAAATTCTTAAAATTGATTATAATCTAAATTCAGGCTGGAAACTGAACCTTTTGAATAAAATTACTTTAGGCAGGCTCACCCGTTTTTCTGTATTTCAATATCTGATTCTTGCAAAGAAAAGGATATAATAGCAATCAAACTTATATATCCTATGACTTAATCTTTTCTTCGAAAAGCAAGTAGTTTGTCTCTGTCATCCCCATTTTCTGATATACTTCTATTGCTCTTTCATTATCTTTATCAACATATAGCCTGAAGCCTCTTACTCTTTTATCACTTGCAGCCAATTCTTTGACTTTCTGATAAAGAGCTTTATAAACACCTTTGTTCCTCATTTCTGGAACAACGTAAACGCTTTGAATCCACCAAAACAATCCATCCCGCCAGTCAGTCCATTCATAAGTAATCATAAGGGTTCCTACAATTCCATTGTCTGTCTCAGCAATTAAATAAAAACCAAGTTCAGTTTGCAACATCAGGTTTTTAATCCCAGACAGAACTGTTTGAAAATCAAGATTATATCCTTCTGATTCGAATGCCATCTCTTTGTTGAACTCAGCCAATTTTTCAGCATCATTCAATCTGCCAAATCTTATTCTTATATTTTCGATATTACACATAAATAAAATTGGAAATAATCACAAAAACCTTATTATTGTAAATTTATTATTTTAAATTTACAAATAAAAATGAGTATAATAAATTTAAATACTAACATCAGAGTCAGATACGCAGATACTGACAAAATGGGAGTCGTTTATAACAGTGTTTATCTGGTTTATTTTGAAGTGGGCAGGACTGAACTTATGAGGGCAAACAATCTGCCTTATACAGAGTTCGAAAAAGCAGGATACCATCTTCCTTTGATTGAGGCAAAAGTAATTTTTCGGAAGGCAGCATTCTATGATGATTTACTTATTATTAATGCAAAACTTGATACAGAAAAAATTACTGCAAAGCTTCAATTTGATTATATTATACTTAGAGATAGTGATTTGATTGCCGAAGGTTACACAATCCATTCCTTTATGAATTCATCAACAAAGAGAGCTGTGAAACCTCCGGAAATTTTCTTAAAAGCATTAAGCTTAAATATTTAGCAATATTAATTATAATTAACCGTTTTTTGATTACATTTTGTTATTGTGGATTAAGAATGCCCTTAATAAAAAAGTTAATTTTATTTTTGCTTTTAATATTATTTGAAGGAGTTCATCTTTATGCAGTGAATACTCCTTTTCAATTCCTGAGATTTAACTCTAATGCGAGAGCCGCTGGTATTGCTGGTTGCTTCGAGGCTATGCCAGATGACCCCGGAGCAATCTTTTTTAATCCTGCTACCATATCCACAGTTGAGGAAAAACATTTTTCTGCAACATTTCTTAAACACGTTCTAGATATTAATTCCGGTAATGTTGCCTATATCAGGAAATTTAGAGATTTAGGAACTTTTGGGGCATCAATCTCTTTCACAAATTATGGTTCTTTCATAAGATCAGACAGATACGGTTCTCAAATCGGCTCATTTACCGCTAATGACATAGTAATTTCGGCAACATATTCTAATCAGCTTGATACAAATCTATATTATGGAATTAGTTTAAAATACCTATATAATAATATTGATAAATATAATTCATCATCAATTGCATTTGATGCTGGGTTATTATACCAGATTCCTGATAGCAGGACTAATATTGGACTTTCCGTCCTTCATGCTGGAGCCCAGCTTTCAAAATTTGTTGATTTTTATGAACCATTGCCTTTGGATGTCAGGTTTGGAGTAAATAACAGGTTGCGTGGTTTACCCCTACTCGTTAACCTTAGTATCCATCATCTTGCAGATGAGTCTGACAGCTTCTTTGATAAATTTTTGAACTTTTCTATTGGTGGTGAGTTTTACTTTGGGGAATATGTTCAGGCGAGGCTCGGTTATGATAATCAAATCAGACGAAAAGCAGCCCCGCAGAACGATAAACAGTTTACCGGACTATCTGCTGGTATTGGTATTAAAACCAATACGGTAAATATTGATTACGCTATAACCCAGTATGGCTATAACACTTTTCTGCATCGTATCGGTATCAATTTGGATTTTTAATTTTTGGAAGATAATTTTGTGTTTTGTTTAAATTAAAATGGAGTTTTTTTTATGAATTTCAAGAGCTTATTTTTAATAATGTTCAGTTTTTTCCTTACTTCTGCTCTTTTTGCACAGCAAAATCAGGCTAATCTTCAAGATCCACAGAAGCAAATTATACTAAAACCCACAGTTATCGTCGAAGATCTTGCTTTTGCTTATACAACTCTGGGTAATGTGGAAATCGTTGGCAATGAAGTCGAATCCTTCCTCGGTTGCAAAACTATGATTGAAGGCTTTATCAAGACAGCCCAGACTTCTAATAAAAAACCAGCTGATTCTATGGTTGTCGATATGCCCTTGCTTACTGCCCAGAACCTTATTAACCTTCTAAGCAGAGCAAGAATCACAGGGGCTCAGGCTGAACAATACAAAAGATTTATTGATGCTATTGTTGAATCAGGAAAAAATATTAGAAATCAATCCAAATAATTTTATTATTTAAATTTTTTTTGAAAGAGCTGTTTCACAATTGAGACAGTTCTTTTTTTTGCCCTGATCTGAAAAAATTTTATAATTGAAATTGTTAGCGATTTGTTTAAAAGAATTTAGAGCCTTTTAAGACTAATATTTAAGGCTCTATTTAGGGAGAATCACTGTAAAGACTGTTCCTTCGTTTTCCCTGCTGTTAACGAATATATTTCCGTTATGAGCTTCAACGCACTTCTTGACTATTGAAAGCCCAAGCCCGTATCCATAAACACCATTTGTATTGGAACCACGATAAAATGTGTCAAAAATCCTCTCCTGATCTTCCAATGGTATCCCTATTCCTTTATCTTTAACCTTGAATACTACTTCATTCTCATGGATACTTAATTCAAGATTTATTTTGCTTTCCTTGTCAGAATATTTTATTGCATTTGATAATAAATTAGTAATAATCAGCACAACTAAATTCTCATCTACTTTTGCATAGAACGGTCCCCCATAATAAACAAATTCAATCCTGTCATCAACACCTCGGGAAAGCTGAACATTCTCAACAATTGACTGGGTGAGGCTTATCAAATCAATCAATTCTTTAGTTAATTCAAATTTTCCAGCTTCAAGCCTTCCTATGATCAAAACATTTTCCATCAACTGAGTCAGGTTCAGGACTGTCTTTTGAATTCTTTCAAAGTGTTTTTCTCTTTCGGCAAGATTCCATGTTCCCTCGTATCTTCTTAACAAATCAGTAGATAGCATTATCGACGTCAAAGGCGTTCTCATCTCGTGGGATATCATCGAAATAAATCTTGTTTTTAGTATGTTTAAGTCTTTCTCCTTCTCAACAATTAATTCAAGCTCCTTAATTGCAGCTTTTGTTTCGGTGATGTTAAGCAACATACATATTATCCAGGGTTCGAG
Organism: uncultured Hyphomicrobiales bacterium; assembly: GCA_964473465.1. Classification (GTDB taxonomy): domain Bacteria; phylum Bacteroidota; class Ignavibacteria; order Kapaibacteriales; family UBA2268; genus CALHRB01. The sequence goes on along the minus strand of CAYYPE010000001.1, from coordinate 164,229 downwards.
TGTTTCTGAATCAATATAACCAAGGGACATTAATGCGGTTCGCTCATTATTGCCCGATGTTATAATTTGAACTTCCTTATATAATACCTGATTTTCGGCGTTTAGACTTCGAAAAGTATCTAATACATCATCTTTTTCGATGAAATAATTTAAATCGGAAAACTTTCTACCTTGTATCTCATCCTTTTTAATTTCAAGAAAGTCAAGCAAAGAGTTATTTGTATCAAGAACAGTAAAATCATTAGCTCTGAAAATTATTATTCCAACCGGACTTAGCTCGAACATTTTCAGAAATCTTAATTCAATTTCCTCGAGATATTTCTTTGTCTTTGTGCTTTCCGTAATGTCTCGAGATATATCAAGAATATATTTTGGGTGATTATCAAGAGAAGTAATCAATACTTTTTTTGTTTCAAATACTTTTATTTCATTGGATTTAGTCTTATGAAACTCTTCCTCTATTTCAATGGTTTGTTGAGTTTCGAGTAATTTTTGATCGTAGGAAGTATAATAGTCAGCCAACTCCTTAGAATAAATTTCATAGTTGGTCTTGCCTATTATATCTTCCTCACTATATCCAATTAATTTCTGGACTGTCTGGTTAATATAGACATACTTCAGCGTTTTAGCATCCTTAACTAAAATCGCATCAGGTAATGAATCTAATATTTTAGTAAAGTATAATTCCTCAATAGGGAATTCAAGCCCATTGAATTCGTAACCACCAGTTTTTAATGTATTTATATTCAAATTGTTAACATTGTTAATATTTCAATGTTATACAATTATCGTAAAGAATGTAAAAATATTTACTTATTTAATATATTTCTTGAAATCAGATACTTAAAATGATGGTGTGGAACCGCTCAAACCAAAGTCAAGTAATTCGGTTATGGTTTTTCCATCTTCGCTAACAGCCTTGACCAATGCATTGATTGGAACATCACTATGATACCATCCATCTGTGGTATATTTTCTTCCTAATACAGATACTTCAGATTTGGTTTTAAATGTGCCGTTAAATGTTCCTGCAGGAACTGTTACAGAACCACCGTTTGCTCCCGAGCTTAACTTGAAATTCATCGAAGATAATAAATCTTTATACATACCTTTTGATAAGCTAAGAACCATACCATCAACATTAGATACATTACCATCATTATCTTTTATTTTAACCCAGACTATATCTATGTCATCAAAATTCCCTGTCTCATTTGCTTTATCTATTCCTTTGATTAGCATCTGGTTCCATGTCTCGGACGATTCAGTTAATGTATAAAATTCAAAAATCCAGCCTCCCTGCTCCTGACCAACAATTGATATTTTATTAATTGATCTTTTTCCGTCATTAGTATTTCCCTGCAATACCCACTGCCCTACCTTCAATGGCATAGGTTTCACAAAATTTCCCGTCATTGAATATGACTTTGATGAATTTTTCCCATAGAAATTATTAACTTTTTGCTGCAATGCAGGATTAATCGAGGGACCACATCCAACAAGAATCAAAGCCATAAACAAATATATCAAGTTTTTCATATTACTCCTTTGCATTAATAAAAAATAAAAAATTAATTTATTCAAAAAAAAGAAGGGCTGTATAGAGTAGAATACATACAGCCCCTGAGATTAAATTACAAGCTTTTTAAGCCTTTTATTTGTTTAATATTATTTTTGCACTTCTTGTGAAAGTTGTTCCATTAATTTTGTAGATATAAATTCCTGATGGTAAATTAGAACCATCAATATTGAATTCATAATATGTCTGACCTTCAAGTTTTCCGCTGAAGATTGTCTGGACTTTTTCGCCAAGATTGTTAAATAACTCAATTGTTACTGGTTGAGCCTGTCTGACAGCCATCGAGAAGTTTGTGTTCAATTCAAATGGGTTCGGATAAGCCTCGAAGATTTCAACTTCGTCTGTCATTTGATAATCTACGTATTCTTCATTTTCTCTTGCCCAGTTATTATTGCAATTATTACCAAAGCCATACTTTGAACAGAGATAATCTTTTGTTGATTCCCAAACCTCATCATTTGTTGAATTATGAACAATTATTTCACCAATATAACCATCATAGAACTTACCAGTTCCGCTGAATGACCCGTCATGGAATCGTGTTCCGCCTACTGCGGCTCCAACACCATTATCACTATTGTCAGCAGCTAATTCAACGGTTCCAACTCCTTCATGACCGCTACCATTCAAGTAAACATCAAATCTATCGGTTGATGAATTATATCTCAGTCTTGCCATATAGGTTGTTTTTCTGGATATATTGAAGCTTCTGAAGTGTGATTTGCCACCACCCCAAACGCCAGCATAAAGTTTCTTGTCTTCAATATAGAAGTTTATTCCGCTTGAAGTTCCGCCCATCTCAAACAGGACCATTTTGCATTTTTTGGTTCCATTTTCATGATCGTCGTCGTCGTCGTCACCATCATCATCATCATCATCATCTCCACCAGAATTAATTGCACAAAGGTCACCCCCTTTATAACTTTCACCAGATACAACAGTAAAGTATCCAACTTCAAGTCCCGGACCAATTGGCTGTGAACAGCTGGTGTGGATTGATTTGTAGTAACAATTATTGATATAAATCTTTATATCTGTTCCCATTTTATTGCCACTTCCCTTGCCAGTAAAGCTGAAGGTTGTGTTTTTATAAACATATCCACTAAAAATAACCTGACAGTCTTTTTGAACTACTTTAATGTATCCAGAATTTCCTGTGTATTTTAAAGTAAGTTTGGTAACGCCACCAGAGCATTTTCCGCAGTCATCATCATCTTCATCATCGTGTTTGCATTTATTGTCATGATTATGATTATAGTCCTTGCAGTTGCATTTATCTCCGATGTTGTTCTTGGTTGTGAATACTACAAAGATTGATTTTGAATAATCTGGATCATTAAGATTTCCGGAAGCATTTGCAACTTTGAGGAAGTCTGAATTCTTTTCATTGCATTGATGCTCATTGAAGAAAATTCCTCTTTTCTTTGTTGAGCCAACTTTCTTTGGCAATGTATGAGGAATATTATCCTTGTATTGCTGTTTTGCATGATTATCATATTGTGTCAGATCCTCCCAAGACCATGCATTAGGTGGTGATAATGGGAGTTTGGAGCCTTTGCATTTCTGTGAGGTTGTTCCTGCGTCTAACCACAATACGGCATTAGTTAAATTGAATGGATAATTAACAACAGTTACTAAAACTGTAACCTGGCTTTCATTTCCACTTGGATCTACAACGCACAACACAACTTCATAAGTTCCGGGTGCATCAAAAGTTAAGCTATTAGGTGCTCCTTCTTCTTCGCAGAATGACAAAGTTACTGAACCGCTATTATCTGAACTTCCATCATCAACATCCGATGTTGTAACTGTAACTTCTCCGTTTTGACCAAGCTGCACTGTTATATCCTTACCTTCTGCTATAGGGGGTGTGTTGTCTTCAACTGTTATTATTGCATCATCTGTTGAACAATTTCCTGATTCATCACATACTTTAAGCTGAACATTGTAAGTCCCAGGTACTGAGAATGATAAATCACCGCCTGTTGTTCCTGGTCCGTATTCTGTCCCATTATAAATAATTGTGAAAGTTAAATCTCCTCCGCTGTTATCTGTGCTTCCATTATCCAGATCTTCCGGGTTAACTGTTACTGTTCCGCTTGGTCCTGTCTGAACTGTTATATCCTTAGCTGATGCCGTTGGAGCTTCATCATCATTAACAGTAACATTTTGCGTTGCTGTTTGAATAACATTACCATTTTCATCTTTCAATGTCCATGTAACAACCGTTGTTCCAATCGGGAACTCAGCTGGAGCATCGTTTTCTATTGTGTAAGAACTGCCATTAACATTAACAGTAGGGGTACCAAGATCAACACCTGTTGCCACATCATCACCGGGATCAGTTGTTGTTGTTACATCATCTGGAGCTGTAAAGGAAAGAGGAAAATCAAAAATGAATTGGCCAACGGAACCTGCACCTCTAATCGGACTATTTGTATAATCCATATCATCGGTTACTGTTGGATCAATTTCTGTATATGAATCAAGTTCTACATTATCTTCATCAAAATACGTATTATCCTCCATATAAACATCGCCAGTGTAAGCTGAATTATTATCAATAAAACCTAAACCGCCGGTAGAAGGTATATTAAATTGAAAACCTGAAATTTTTGAATCACCGTCAGCATTTGATGTTATAATTGGACCTGTTGATGGATCAATAATGGGAGTTCCGCCAATTCCAACAAGCTCAACAGGATTAAAAATTGTAAATGCCTCAGAATAATTATTTCCAGTAGCTACAACCTCTACTATATCTCTTTCATTACCGCAAATTGAATGAACTGCCTGCATTGAATTGCTTATATTATCAAATTCATTTGCTGTATTTCCCGTTTCTGTTTCTGTATCCAGAATAAAATCACTTATATCTGTGGCGAAAGCAGAACTTGGTGTAGTATTATTAACAGTAATGTTTCTCGTTGAATAATCTAATAAATTAGTAATGTATGGTGAAAAATCAATTTTCCCGTATATTAAGCTTCCTCCGGGTAGAACATTGCCATCATCAACTGCAGGTTTATAACTAGCAGTGGTATTATAGTAAGTTCTTCCACCATCATAATTTGTACCATCAAAATAATAAAGATCATGATCAAAGTTTCCCCAGCCATATTGAGGACCATTTGACAGGTCAAAACCACCTAAGTCAAAATTTTCATTTGGTTCTTCCCAGTAATTTTCCTCAGCACAAAGGTCATAATCGGTATTATTAAATAATCCAAATCTTGTGTTTGAATAAATAACATTCCTGTAAATTGTTATATTGTCAAAACTGTAATTATCATCTATTTCAAGGGGATCACCCGGGAAGAATGGTTCATCATTATCGCCATTCAAGGTGATTCCATCCATATTTAAAAACATATCATTATTGCTGATGTCAATTCCGTCAACACCACCATAGATATAAATACCAGTATGTGAATTAACATAAATACTGTTCCCTTGTATTTCAACGTTTTCAACACTGTTAGAAGAATTATTTAAAAGCACTATTCCATTTCCCAAAGCACCTTCACCTATTCCTTCATTACCAATAAGGTTGAACTTAAGTTCATAAAAACCGCCATCGACAACATAATTATTATTAATCACAGAAGTGGTCATTTTGCCTAAAATAGTAATATGGCTCATTCTGTGATTATATGAATAGTTATATTGGATTGTGCAATCATCGAATCCAGTTGCATCTGCTTCAAATCTAATTGCATCACCCATTCCGGAAATGCCGTTTATTTCATTTTCAGTTATTTCCAAACCGCTGCCGTTACCATCAACAAAAACTCCGTGAGTACCGCCAACATAAACATCTGGATCTTCTCCTTCATCAAAGGAAATATCATAATATATATTCACAACAGTACCATCCCCTGTTTGAGGTCCAATATTGTTTTGTGTGATTATTACATTCTGTAAACCAGGTGCAACATAAATCAGTACGTTTCTTTCATTATCTTCTGAAAATGGATCCTGTGAAGCCCTTTTCAAATTAAAAATTCTTAAATTTTTAATTGTAACATTTGAATGGTAAATGGATATTGTGGGATTATCTCCATCAAGTCCATGTAGTCTTGAAGAATAGCCATATTGAGGCAAAGGTTCATTCTCGTCAACTACAGAAATAAAATCACCAACACCGATAACTAACAAACTTTGAAAGTTTAAGTTTGATGCAATGGTAATATTTTCTTCATAATATTCCCCCAGGTTGTTGCCTGTGACATTGATGGTATAATCATCACCACTATTGCATTGATTAATAGCATATTGAATTGTTGCAAAGGGGGCTGCTTCAGTTCCGGGATTTGAATTATCACCATCCTTGCTAACCCAATAAGTTGTAGCTGCACTTAATGATAACGAAGATATTATCATCATTGCAATAGCAAAAAGTAATATAGGCACTCGTTTTAACATATAAGCCTCCAAAAAAAAAAAATTAATGTTTCATTTTAAATCAATCAAAATTAGATTTTTAATTTAGACTAAAAAAGTTCCATTTTCCTCCATTTTTTTTTTAGTGGCTAAAAATTATGGAGAAAACTAACATTAACACAAAATAAAGCTTAAAAAATATTATGGTATTTCTCAACTTTTTTAACTAATGAACATTTCAATTCAATTGAAGTATAATATCAGGAATTATTTTCATTTTTTGTAATTGGAAGCTTAATTATAAAGGTTGAACCTTCGTATAAAATGCTTTTTACTTCTATTTGCCCGTTATGAACATCCACTATCCATTTAACAATAGATAAACCAAGACCGGCTCCGTGAGTTGTCCCTGAACGGGATTTGTCAACACGGTAGAACCTGTCAAAAATATGCTTTAGCTCATCTTCGGGTATTCCTACACCTGTATCAGAGACGGTCAAATGTGCATAGTTCAGGTTATTTGTCAATTCAATTTTTATTTCGCCCCCTTGTGGAGTGTATTTTACAGCATTATCAACAATATTGAGTGCTGCCTGATGGATTCTTGCGGAGTCAACATAAACATAAATATCATCCTGAATATTTTTCTTTACTTTAATATCTTTGCTTTCTGCTAAAATTTCAGCATCTTCGGCAATATCAAGGATCAAGCGGGATAAATTTGTTTTTTCAAAATTCATCTTAATTTGTCCGGCTTCTGCTTTTGATAACTCCAACAGTGTTTCTACAACATTTGTTAACCTAACAACTTCTTCCAAAGCACTTAAAAGAATGTCCTGATACTGCTCTATGTTTTTATCCGAGCGAAGTGCAAGTTCCAGTTCACCCCGAAGAATTGTCAAAGGAGTTTTCAATTCATGAGAAGCATCAGATGTGAAACGCTTAATCTGGGAAAATGATTTCTCAAGCCTTGATATCATACTATTGAATGTCCTTACAAGATGTCCTATTTCGTCCTTGGTATTTACTTCAGGTATTCTTAAGCTAAGATTTTTCTCCGAGATTTCATCTGCTGCCAGAGTAATTTGGTCAACAGTCCTCATGGCGAGCCTTGATAGAACTAATCCACCTATGACTGATAACAACAACACCAATGGGAAAGCAAGAATTTGAATAGCAAAAAGCTCGTTCAGGTTCGATTGTATATCAGACATACTATAACCAACAGATATTATAGCATGTTGTGTCTTTTTGACCAGTAATCTTACCTGTTGATTTTGAAGGTTATAATAAGTAAAAACTGAATCAAGTTTGTCACCCGAGCCGCTATCATCATAAGTTAACTTAATGATTGAGTCTTTGTCCTGTGGTTTAATTGATAATGTATCTTTCTTTGTAACTTTTTTGAAATCAGCTAATACGGGCAGGGAATCCGTCAATAAGTTCCTCGACCTCCATATAACTTCATTATTCGTGTCGGCAATTTGAATAAAATAATTTCTTGGGTTAAGAAGAATATGCTCGTAAACTGAAGACCAGACAGCATCCTGCTTTTCGCTTTGCATTATCTGAGCCTCCAGAGAGGGTCTCAAGGGTCCGACAAATCGGCTTCGCTCGCTCTCTCTGAAAATTGCAAATTTGTCTTTTCCTACCCGATTTAACTTTGCATTTAACGCATTTTTGTTAGTTATCTGATTTTCGGAAATGATATAATCCAAAGAATTAACAACTTTAATGAGCGATACATCAAGATTTTCGTGTAAATTTTTTGAAACTGATAAGTATGTATAAGCCCCAAATGCCGATAAAGACAGTGCAACTATTGCACTATACCAGAACGTGAGCCAAACTTTTAATGATACCTGTGTAGCCAAAATTTTATTATTTTATATGAAATTATTACTACTTTCTTGTTTTTAAACGTTTTAAATTCTTAACTTATTATTTTTAAGTTTATCCACAAAATTGATATTTTTTTTATTTTAAATTTGTGCTTTTTACAATTCAGAGAATTGTCAGAAAAAAACGTAAATATAGCAAATAAAATATCGGAAAAAAGAAAATCCGGAAAAATATTAAAAAAAATTTTTAAAACTTTTTTCTGGCTTATAGCCTCTTTTTTTCTGGCAATAGTCCTTTTTGTTCTATTATATCAGATTTATCCTTTCAGAAAATTTGTTATTAACACAGCCCTCGATTTGGTAAATAATGAACTTCTCGGAAAAATCGAAGTTTATGATATAAAAATTAATATATTCAAGGGCGTTCAAATTGATTCAATAAAAATTTTTGCTGATGGTGATATTTTTGCTGATGTTAAATCAATACAAATTAAATATGACTTTTTTCCCCTTTTTCGTAAGCGTCTGATTCTTGATAATATAATAATCGAAAATCCTGAGTTCAAATTAATCAGAAACTTAAGCGATAGTTTATGGAATTTCGAAAAAATTGTTAAACCTGACGAGGATACTACCGAATCTGAAAAACCCGCTTGGATTATTGATTTGAAAAAATTTGCTCTCAACAATGGAACTATCTTGCTTTACGATTCTACTTCAATTAATCGTAATTCTGTTAATTTTAATCCTACAGATTTAAAAATTTCCGAATTGAATATCAATCTTAGTGCTTCTTATAACATAAAAAAATCAAAAATTAATTCTTCTATCAATCTTTTTTCATTTATTGAAAATAAAAATAACCTGACAATTAAAAATTTAATTGCTGATATTGATATTGATACAAATAGGACAGTTGTCAATAATTTATCATTATTAACTAAAAATTCAGGCATCAGAATTTCAAGCAGCATAAAAAATATAAACATTTTTGGTAATAATGACAGTCTTAAAAATAAGATTAACGGCTACATTTTTTTGCAAATTGATAGCCTTGATAATTCAGATATTGCAATATTTACTAAATCAAAAAGTAATTTACAGACTAAGTTTTTATTATCTACTCTTATCAAAGGAAACTCTGAAACAATTGAAGTCAGTGACTTTTTGCTTTTCGGTGAAAAAACATACCTAACTCTTAAAGGAAAAATTAATAACCCTCTTGATTTTGATAATTCTAATTTTTCTTTGGAACTTTCTGATTCAAAAATTGATTACAAAGATCTGACCGCATACCTGCCCGAAAATTTAGCAGGCTCTATACCTGAATTCAATAGTCTTGTAATAAAAAAGCTTTCAGCAAGCGGCAGTTCAAAACAAATTGATGGCTCAATAAATATTGAAAGTGATTTAGGTAATATCATCTCAGATTATTCTATTAAACCTTCTGAGAATTTATCATATAATGTTAAGCTCGAAGCTAATTCTCTCGATTTAAAACGATTAACAAAAAATCAGATAACCGGTCAGCTAAATCTTACAGGATTGATTACCGGCAAAGGCACCGAACCGAAAAAAATGAATTCAAAAGTAAATATTGACATAACCGATTCCCGTATTTTCGATTTCAATATCAATAAACTTAAACTTTCTTCAAGTATCGAAAAATCAATTATCAATCTTGATACCCTTGATGTAAGATTATTTTCCAAAGGTCAGGATACTCTATCAGATGAAAATTTGAAATATTCAGACCTTTCCATTAATGGAATGATTGACATTAATAACCTGAAAAAACCCAAATATCAGATTTCGGGGATCCTGCGAAATATTAATCTTGCCCAGCTCACCGAAAATGATCTCGCACCTCAGGTTTTTACAAGTAACTTTCACATTAATGCACGAGGAATTAATCCTGATAGTATCTTCGGCACCTTTTTCACAGAAGTAGAAGAATGTTTGTTTGGGGACCGTGCCTTACTTCCATTCAATTTCTTTGTTAATTCCGACATAGATTCAAATGACGAAAGAAAAATCATTATCGAGTCTGACCTTATGAATCTTGACATCAGTGGAAAATTTAATTTCATAGATTTTGAAGATTTCATTCTTAATAAGGGTATTTATATCGCTGACTATATAACTGGAAAGATAAACCATCTTGCTTATCAGACTCAAGATTCATCAAAAAGAAAAGTCAAATCCTTCAAGGAAGGAAGATTAAACTTAATCGGTAAAATCAAGGATATTTCTCCAGTAAATATTTTTCTCGATGATGCCAAAATGTCTCTCAGGGCAGATATTGCTTTGAGTATGGTCTCTGGGAAAGACTCTGCCATAATATCATTAGATTCTTTGAATTTAATTACATACAGATTCAAAAATCCTCTGGCTGACGTTAATATTAATCCCTTAAAAATCTCTGCAGATCTTGCTCTGGTCTTGAAAGATTCAATTCCGGTCATCAATTCCTCCAATGTCGTATTGTCTTCCTCTTCGATTAGCTACATCAATAATATTTCGTTCGAAAAACCTAACGTAATTGCATCTATTTCAAATGACAGCACTAAATTTAGTGCAGGGGTTAGTATAAATAATTCCATAAAAACATACATTTCCGGTTTATTTACAATTGAACCCAATAGATACAATTTAACTTTGCTCGATGGTAATTTCAAATTGAATGACTCTTTTCTCTGGTCTCTGACTAAGCCATTAATCTCGTTCCTTGATTCAACCGGATACAATATTGAAGAACTAAATTTCAATCGTGAAAAAAATGAGATTATTGATGTAAAAGGAAAAGTCAACCTAAACAAAGCTGATAGCCTCAAAATAAACATCGTTAATTTTAATTTTGAAGCCCTTAAAAAATTTCTGCCAAAAGAACAAACCGAATTTCTTAACCAGATAAGCGGTAAATTCGAAAAAATTGACATACTCATTAATGATAGCTTATCAAACCCCGATATTGCGTTCGATTTTAAAACTTCGGATATTATTCTAAATAATTTTAATATTGGTGTTTTATCCGGGAAATTACATCATACTAATTCCATAATCAGTGGTCCTCTTGAAATATATTCTAATTCATCAAAGATATTTAGTGCAAAAGTTGATACCTTTCCAATTGATTTATCTATCTCAGACGTAAAAGATAGATTCCATACCCGGAATCAAATCTCGGTTGATATTATCGGAAAATCAATCCCATTGGAAATAGCTGGTCCTTTTGTCCCACAAGTAGAAAATCTTAAAGGCACAGCAAATGCAGAGCTAAAATTTACAGGCTATGCTCCTGATAATTTCAACTTCAACGGCTATCTTGATATTTTAACTTCAAGTTTTCTGGTTACTCCCAACAATATGAAATACTACGGAGATGGCAGGCTTGAGCTTTACTCCGATAGTGTTGTCATTAAAAACTTCAATCTGTATAATACCAAGGAAGATTTAGCTGATGGAAAATTTATCATTGACGGAAAAATTAATCTGCTTAATTACCAGATAAATGATTTTGACCTGCATTTCAATACCAAAAGATTCAAGGTTCTTAACCGTGGTTCAATTAAAAATATGCCCACTCTTTACGGTGATTTTATTATTTCAACAAGCCCAAATCCCTTAAGACTTTATGGCACTTTGAAAACCCCAACTCTCGCTGGCGATATTAACGTCTTTGGTAGAAGTGAGCTGTTTATGCCTCTAACAACCACCAATGTTCAAAGCAGTATGACTGCCGTTAGATACGAATTCCTTCACAATCCGGGCGTATCAATTGATACTCTTAAACAGGATTCACTTAAGCCAGAAAAACAGGATACGAAAAACTCGGAACAAAGAACTACCGAGAAAGAAGTTGGATTTGCAGATTTACTGAACTATGACATATACCTTAGAATTTTGGAGCCTTTCACTGTAACTATGGAATTAAATCAGCTTGGGCAGGTTTTCGCAATTATCGGAACTCCTGATAGGTTCGTTCCCTTACACTACGAAGTATCCCGTGAGGACAGAATCCCCAAATTGAGTGGCAGTCAGCTTGTTTTGAAGGAGGGTTCCCGACTAAAGTATTTCAAAATATTTGAAACCAGCGGAAATATATTCTTCCCCACCGGTTCTATTGATGACCCGGGAATTGACCTGACGGCTGTTTATAAAGGCTATTCAATGAAAGATAATCGTTCCCGCCCGTTTGAGGTTATAATGAAAATAACCGGCACCAAGAACAAACCCTCCATAAGATTTGATTATAATCTTGATGGAAACCCGGCTGTTGCAGATTCTTCCATAGTTAGTCAGGATGCTTTGTTCCTGCTGGTTATGGGTAAAACCAAATCTGAATTTGAGAGCGGCTCTCAAAAAGGCATTTTCGACTTTGGCGAACTTGGATCATCCGGTTTATCCTCATATATTTCCAAACTTACCACAGAATTACTGCAGGGAACTGGAGTAATTCAAAACGCAGAAATCAATTTTGCTTCCGGTTCTTTCGAGCTTGACAAAGCTGAGCTACGTCTTAGCGGTCAGCTATTCGGGAATGTAACTTGGAGGGTTGGTGGCACAATTGCTGATATTTCCGCTAATAATGAATTTAGCATAGACATACCTTTGAATTTTTTCCAGCAAACTGATATTCTAAATAACATAGCTATCCAGCTAACTAGGTCAACCAACTTAAACCAAACACTTAGCAGAAATCAAAAAGAGTGGGAAGTCAAAATTAAATTTGGTGGTAGTTTCTAATTTGATTGTTATTAAGTAAAGTCAGCATAGTAATAATTTTCATTTTCTTATCCGAATTTTGCCTTAATTTTTAATATGAATGCAGATATTTTACAAAATTCAACTTTTTTTTAAAAATGAATGAATTATAATTGTTTGCTTCATTTCTTTTACTTATTTTTAGAAACAGAATTGTTCAAAGACTAAAATAAAATGAATGAAATTATAAATGATGGCAATAAAATAGATGAAATTGAGGATTTAAGAGAAAAGAGGGATGAAAGAGGTTTCAGACAACAACAGAAGAAAAGTAATATTTTTAAGAAACAATTTCATCACGGAATAGTCAAATACTACAATTCCGATTATCTTACAGATCCCTCTGTATCAACAGTTAAACATTCGTTGGAAGATTCATTTAGCAAGAGATATTCTCCTTATGCCGAAATAGTTTTTAAATGCAAAAGAAAAAAACTATTCAAAAACACACAACATTATCCCCTTAAGGAATTCGAATTCGTTATTGTTCAGGTTGATAATGGTATTGATGTTGGAACTATATATTCCTGCGGTGAAGAAGCCATTAACAAATTTCATACAGTTTACAAAGAAGAAGAGCCTGAATTCTCCATTATCAGACACATGAATTTCGACGACTTCCAGAAGCATAAGAAAAATCTTGAAGATGAAATTAGGGCTCTGGCTCAGATTAAAACTATCGTTAAAGAGTTTAATCTTGATATGAAAGTTACAGAAACTGAATGGCAGTTTGATAGACAGAGATTAACAGTATATTTCACTGCACCCCAGAGAATTGATTTTCGGGAATTAGTCAAAGAACTTGCAAGAGTATTCAAAACCAGAATTGAACTTAGACAGATAAGTTCAAGAGAGGAAGCTAAAAGAATCGGTGGAATGGGTCCTTGCGGTAGATGCTTATGCTGCACTTCATTTGTATCGGAGTTTACCCATGTTACTCTTGATCATGCCCGTATTCAACAGCTTGCCAATAATGTTGCAAAACTTACAGGTTATTGCGGCAGATTGAAATGTTGTCTCCTTTTCGAACACGATATTTATGTTGATGCTTTCAAGAATTACCCCCCTCTTAATTCGATTATTGAATTGCCAGAGGGAAATGCTAAACTCGTCAAGGTTGATATATTTAAAAATCAGGCATATATCCAGATGCTCTCAACTGGTTTATATTGTTATTTGCCCTATCCTGATATGTTAAGACTCTGGGAAAACAATAAAATTCATCCCCCAAAAGAAGAAGATATTAAGAAGAATTTAAAAGAAGAATTTGGAATTGATGAAATGGATTTGCTTGAAGATGAATTGATTTAAGTTCAAAAAGCTTTCTTTAAATATGTTATTTCTGCCTTTCCATTTTTTAAATCAATACCAACAAAATCAAATCTGCATTCAACATTACTCAGTTTGTTTACGTAAAGATACCCCTCCGCAACTTTCCTGATTGATTTGATTTTTGAATTTGTAATGCTTTCTATAGATGTGCCATAAATATCAGACTTCCTGTATTTCACCTCGACAAAAACAATAGTATTTCCATCTTTGCATATTACATCAATCTCACCTACTTTACCAAAATGAAAATTCTGCTTAATTATCTTATATCCCAACGACTTAAGATACTCAATGGCAATTAATTCACCTTCATTGCCCGATTCTCTTGAATTTTTGTCTTGTTCCATAATTTCTTCTGCTTTTTAAAGCAAATCTAATATAAATTATTAATAAAAAAAAAGACTGCCGCAAAAAACGACAGTCTTTTTTTAGAGCTTTTTTATATCTTATTTACTTAAAATTACTTTTTCAGTTCTGACAAATGTATTTCCTGATACCCTGACAAAATATATACCTGACTGGAGTCCGTTGGCACTTATGCTGAATTCATACATAGTCTTTCCATTCATTGTTCCATCAAACATAGTAGAGATGTTTCTGCCAAGTGCATCAAACAGCTCAATTTTTACATTTTGGGTTTCTGGAATACCGACCATTAAGTTTGCCTGCTGAACAAAAGGATTAGGATAGATGGAAATGCTTTCCATTTCACCATCAAAGAACTGTTTTTCCGAATCCGTCTCACCGTCATTCTGAGAGATTTTTGGCCAGCCATCAGAAAATCCGTATTTATCGGTAAAATAGTCAACAGTTGCATTCCATTGGTCAACGTCATAATTATTGTAAACAATAATTTCTGCAATCTGACCTATAAATGGGCTACCAGTGCCAGATCTCGACCACCCTTTCATTCTGGCATTATCTGCAGCTCCAATTACAGTATTTCCATAATCTGTGTTAGTATTAAATGTAAACCCTGCAAAATTTCTACCGTCACCTACCTGGGCATCATTTAAATATGCACGGAAATTTGTACCTGATGAATTTTCATTATACCAGAATCTTGCAAAATATACTGTGTTAGCCTGTAAACTATTAACCTCCTCTAAATAAGTTGTTGTTGAGTTATTGGCTCTCCATAGAGTAAAGTTAAGTTTAGGGGTGCTACTTACATACATTACACCGACACTATAACCGCATGATAAATTACCAACCTCAAATATAAATTGGTTGGCAGATGGAATAGATGATGGTGTCTTAAACACTATGAATACTGATTTTGAGGAATTTGATTCCAAAGAATAACTAACCGGATTTATTGTTAAGAATTTAGTTTCTCCACTATTAGAGTAAATTCCGGGTTGATAATTAGTTACATTGCTTGTATATCTTGGCTTATAATTGTTAGAACTTTGAAGAGCATCATTGGAATAGCTTGAATTATCCTCCCATGAGCTGATTAAATCACCATCTGATTTATCTGTAATGCTGTTCCCTTTTAGCCATAAGACACAACCTGTTGTATCAGCTGGAATCAAATCTGCTTTAACAAATAAACCTCTGCCATCATTATGGTCAACATTATCTTCAAAATAATTGCTTAGCTGTGTCCAGCTATAATTATTCATTGAAACATTTTCCTTATAAAAATCACATTTCTTTAGTGTTATATTTCCTGTTGCTTCTGAACTTGAAATTTTACCTAACAAATCTCCATTTTGATCACGGCAGACAAGCTTAATATTTTCGAGAATTATGTTTGATGAACATGACGAAACCAAAGCAGGTATGTAATTGCCGTTATCAGTGGTATATTTAAGTATAGGTTTATTTCCATTTTCGTCATCAACTCCTAAAATTGTTACAGGTCTCGAAAAACTAATGTTATTATTTGTATAAGGAGTACTTGATGGTAAAACGTAAATAATCTCTTCTGCTGACCCAGCTGGTGTACAATTTGTAACGTTGTTAAGATTATCAAAATAAGAATCGCTCTCATCTGAATTCACCACATAATTATTAGTACTGTGATAAATCAATGACTTTCGATATGGATTAGCATCAACTGGTCCATACACAATGCTTGGAAGAGTCATATAATTATTTGGATCTGACGGATCATAATAATATGAATCTTCATTGATGTAATCTCTGCCACCATCCCTTTCAGCATTCTGTTCATAATATGTATCTGCCTCTTTATCGAAATCTCCCCAAGCCATTTTTGGACCAAGAGATGAATCTGGACCACCCCAACCGTAATCAGCGGATGGCTCCTCGAAATAAGTATCTTCTGCTACAATTGGATTAGTATTATCATTTGTATTATAATAAATACCGAATCTTTGGTTGGAATGAATTAATAAATCGCTTATACTTATATTAGAGAAATTATAATCCTCGCTTCCAACGCTTTGGTCGTAGGGATGTGCTGGATCAGCTGGGTCACCATTAAAAACAAGACCATCTTTATTACCCCAAATATCTGAATAATAAGAGATATTTAAATAACTTGTTCCCCCAAAAACATAAACACCAGTGTTGTAATTATCAAAAATTGAATTTCCCGTTAAATCTATAGATTCTCTTTCAGAGTTATCTTCTGACTGATCAAAACATTTCATTAATACTATACCATTGCCATACTCTGCAGCCGGTCTTGTTGAAGTATTCGCTACATCAAAATCCAATGGATACCAACCATTATGATATATAGAATTTCCTTCAATAACTGAGTTAGAAATCTGCCCGGCAGCAACAATACCGCTTCTGCGGTTCATAATTATCAAATTATTTAGTATATATACATTATAGATTGAACTGTTTGTGTAAGTACTTGTTAATGGAGCATACATCAAGATGCCTTCGCCTTCGCCTGTTATATAATAAATAACACATTCTTCTATAGTTATATTATAAGTATTTCTATCGGTTCCATCTATGAAAATTCCATTCCTACCACCGGGATAAAAATCGGGTGTGTCGTCACCATCATCAACATCAAACTCCCATACGACATTCATACCATTAATTTTATCCCCCTGACTATTGTAAATTGCATTTTCCATTGCCTGTGGTCCAATAAAGCAGCGATAAATATGAATGTCGCTACATCCCGCTGCAATACTGATTAGATTACTCCCTGTGGAAGTTGTGTTTATCCTTGAAGGATGATATACCCTTAAATTTTTTATTTCAACATTACTCGCCTCAACACTTATTACAGGATTACCATAGCTCGTGCTGGATTCAACACCACCTATTCTTGCTGTTTCAAGCTCAAGTAATCCATCGCTACCAAATTCTATATCAGGACCGGTTAAAGTTAAAGAATTAAACTTAATAGAGCTTGTTTTTCTAATTCTGATATTCTCTCTGAATGCTCCCCACTGGCTGTTTTCCATAAGGTGTATAACATAATCATCAGTAGCTGTTGTGCATTTTGTTAAAGCGTATGCAATTGTGCGATATGGCGTTGTTTCGCTTCTTCCATTATTGCTGTTATTACCACCGGTTGATACGTAATAATCTATTATTGCTCCATTAGACGTGTATGCTACGAAAAAGACTAAAAGAACGAATAAAATTCGTAAAAAATATGCGTTTTTCATTTTAAACCCCAATAAATTGATAATGATTTATTATTAAAATTGGATATTTCATTTAATGAAATTTTATTTTCAGATTTTTTTGAATGATTTCGAATGAAGATAGAATGTTGTTCAGATCCTCGTTCGAGGCTGGTTTTGATGCTGCTTTCTTCTTTTGTTT
This sequence comes from uncultured Hyphomicrobiales bacterium, assembly GCA_964473465.1. Classification (GTDB taxonomy): domain Bacteria; phylum Bacteroidota; class Ignavibacteria; order Kapaibacteriales; family UBA2268; genus CALHRB01. The sequence goes on along the minus strand of CAYYPE010000001.1, from coordinate 146,559 downwards.
GGATGTCTTTCATAATAAAAATACATTCAATTCCTGATTGAATATCCGTATTTCTACTTATTAACATCCGTGTCAAGTGGTATTATCGGGAGATTAACAGAATACTTTAGAATATGTTTCGCTGGAAATATTGATTAATTCTATCTTAACAAAAATTTTTGATTTTAATAATTCAGTATTTTTACAGGTTAATTCAATCTGCTTTTAGCAATTAATTATTTTATTAACCGTTTTTTCATTTTTAATATTTTTCATTTAAGGAATATGTAATTATGATTTCATTATACAAAAATTTAATAAAATATAGTTTAGTTATCTTACTAATTATTAGCGGATTTTCTCAATCAAATGCCGCTACTGATTCCGTTTCGATTGGGCCAGGATATTCATTACTAAGCTGGTATAAACTTGGCACAAAATCTCTTTTTTCTGCTAATGTATCTAAGTGGAATATAGCTTTTTCCACTGCCCTTGATGCTTCAATCAGAATTAATGATGCATCTGCTGTCAAATTGTGGCACGTCGCAGGTAGTGATGCTACAAGTTTCGATGAACCCGGTACTATTGACACAAACGGATTATCTTCCGATGTTACCGGCGTTAAGTTTAAACAATATTATAATTCCCCAAAAACATGGGCTATCGGTGCTTTCAACATGGGTAAAAATGGGTTTGCACAAGGCGGTGATTTCGGCTGGGGTCAGTATAATCAGGCAATTCATCAATTAAGCGGTAAATCTCTTTTCATTATTGCTTTGCCTAATGGTGAGTATAAAAAGATCTTCATCGCAAAGTGGTCTAACTGGATCTATACTGTCAAGTATGCAAATCTTGATGGTTCTAATTCACAGACCCTTGATATTAATGCTAAAAATTACGAAGGCAAATTATTCGTTTACTATTCTTTAGAAACAAATGAAATCCTCGATTTAGAACCTAAAACAAGTGATTGGGATATTGTTTTCGGCAAATACACTGATGTTGCAAGAATGGGGAACGTTGTTTATGAAAATTATCCCGTTACCGGTGCAAGAATTAATCCAAATGTTAAAGTTGCTGTTGTTTCCGGTGTTAAAAATAACGAAGCCCAACAGCCAAATCTCTCTCAATTTACAAATTCAGCAAATGCAATTGGTTACAACTGGAAAATTTTTAACCAGAATACTTTCCAGTGGATTGTTCCTGATACAATTACTTATTTTGTGATTTCCGAAGACGACGGTTATCTTTATAAACTCTGGTTTACCGGCTTTGTCAGTTCAGCTGGAAGCATCTATTTCAACACAGAAAAAGTTCTATTGTCAGTCTTAGATGAAGAGAATGAAAACAGCTCATATTTTGCTATATTCCCAAATGTATTGTCAAATGGCGATCCATTAAATATATTTATTTCAGGGGAAAATAAACAAAATAACTTTATTCTTGATATCTACTCTTTGAATGGCTCGAAGGTCTTTTCACAAAGTTTTGATTCGGGCTTAACAAATAATATTTATTCATTAAACAACCTGAATCTTAGTTCTGGCTTCTATACAGTAAGATTTATTATAGATGGCAAGGCGTTCAGCCAGAAATTGATTGTCAGGTAAAAAAAATAGCTTTTAATTTAGAATTAAGCAGGAGGATTAACCAACCTCCTGCTTTTATAATAATATCATAGTCCGAAATAATGAAATATGTATTTAAATATCTGTTCGTTTTTATTGTAAAATTAAATATATGTTACACAGTATTTTCAAATAATATTTATGTTCTTGACCAATCCAACAAAACCCCGCTTCAGAATGCAACCGTCAAAATAATTTGCAATGACAATGATTGCAAAGATTCCACCATCATATTAAAAACTAATAAGTTTGGCTTTGTTAAAAATCCATTACAAAAAAAAGCTATCATAAAAATTTCTTTTATTGGCTATGAATCAATTGAAGACACTATTGAAAGTACTTCCAGAGAGCTAAAATATTTTATGACCCCCATATCAATAATGCTTAATGAAGTTGTAACAACCGGACAGTTCATCCCAACAACAGTTCAACAATCGGTCTTCCCGGTGAATGTTCTCAACAAGGAAAGAATTGCAAGTCAGGCTGCGTTAAATCTAAGGGATGTTCTTGCTACCGAAATGAATATGAGAATTGGAGTTGACAATATTCTTGGAAGCAATATCTCCATTGACGGAATTTCCGGACAGAATGTAAAAATTATGATTGACGGCGTTCCCGTTATTGGGCGTTTGAACGGAAACATTGACTTGAATCAGTTGAATTTAAATAATGCTGATAGAATTGAAATTATTGAAGGACCTATGTCCGCAATTTACGGAACTGACGCACTTGGTGGGGTTATTAACATTATTTCGAAGGACATAAAAAATCAATTTTCTGCCTCTCTAAACTCCTACTACGAATCAATCGGAGTAGCAAATTTTGATGCCGATGTAACTGCAAGCTTTGATGATTACAGACTACTTCTTAATGGAGGGCGATATTTCTTTGCTGGTTTCTCAAATTCTAATCAAAAGCGTTATAAGGACTGGAAGCCTAAAGAGCAATATTTTGGCAATTTCTCCATTGCCAAAAACTTTGGTGATATCGAGCTTAAATACTCTGTTAACTACTTCAATGAATTTATTCTTAATCGTGGCGAACCAAGATTACCTTATGGAGAATCTGCTTTTGATGATAAATATTTTACTCATAGATTAGGAAATTCAATTTTTATTAAAGGTAAAATTGGTGAAAATAAATACATTGATTTCGTAGCTAATTATTCAAACTTTAAAAGAAGAAAGAATACATTTTTCAAAAATCTGATTACTTTGGAAGAAATAATCACATCAGATTCAACTGCACAGGATACTTCTGTCTTTAATTCTGTTCTTTTCAGGGGAACATTTAGCCGGGATGCTGCTATCAAAATGTTAAGCTATCAGGTTGGTTTTGATGTTAATCTGGAAGATGCAGGTGGCAGAAGAATTGAAAACCTGACACAGAATATTGGGGATTATGCGGCTTTCTTGAGTTTTCAGTTCAAGCCCTATGATAATTTAGTTATTCAACCTGCTTTGAGATTTATTTACAATACAAGATATGATGCACCAATAATTCCCTCCCTTAATTTAAAATGGAATCTTAATGATAAATTTATCTTTCGTTTATCTTATGCACGTGGTTTTAGAGCACCAAGCTTGAAAGAATTATTCTTTAATTTCGTTGACATTAACCACAATATTCTTGGCAAATCCGACCTTAAAGCGGAAAAATCTCATAGTTTCAATACCATCTTTACTTATCAGATTCTGTCCAACGATTATTTGTTGAAATTAGAACCAAGATTCTTCTATAACCATATTGATGATTTAATAACACTGGCAGCAGTTAAGAAAGATGAGTTCTCTTATCTCAATATCGGTCAATATAAAACTCTTGGGGGTGATGTCAATTTCAGCTTCTATTCCTCTTCCCTGACTTTCAATACCGGTTTTTCTTACATTGGAAGATATAACAAAACAGAAGATTACCTGATACCAGATGAAGAGTTCAGCTTTTCTCCAGAATTCAAAACAAATATTATTTATGATTGGAAATTATTCGATATAAAATTATCATTATTTTATAAATACACTGGCAAACAGCCCGGTTTCACGTTGACAACCGAAAAAACTCCAATGAAGTATTTCATTGATGACTATCACATTTTGGATTTTACTCTTACTTATAATTTCAGTTTGACAATTTTTCCTGACTTACAATTCAACATTCTTACAGGCGGGAAAAATTTACTGAACGTTAAAAATATCAACCAGACAGCCCCATCTATCGAGGGATTCCATAGCTCAGGTTCAACAACTCTGCCAATTGCTTGGGGACGAACATTTTTCGCATCTTTGAAAATTAATTTTAATTAAAAGCCAAGATGTTATTATTTTTTGATTAGTAAATCTTTAAAAAATTTGCAAAATTTGTAAGAATTTTTTTTGAAATTTCAAAAAAAATTCCCTATTTGCATTTGAACTTTTCTTCGGGGGGAGAAATGTTTTTTCTTTGGGTTAATTTATCCTTATGGCTAAACGTAAAATAAATATTCGTAAAATCCTTGTGCCGGGTGATGGGCTTACTATTGTTATAATAATTGTAGGCTTGCTCATTGCTATCTTTCTGCCCGAGCTTGCAATTAGATTAATTGGGGTGTCTGTGTCAATTTTAGGTGCTGTTGCTCTCTTTTTAATGATTTCACAAAGACTCAAAGATTATGTTGGGTCAATTTATACTCCAACTGCTAAACCACCATCCTTTACTGTTTCAGAAATTCGTGACAAGGACTCCGTCAGACAGGTTTTCGAAAATTTTGAATCAACATTCGCAAACGATGACCCCATTAAATCCGAAGAAATGAACCAGAGAGAATTCGAGCGAGCTGAAGAAGGCTTTAAAATTAAAAAAAAAGGTGAAGAAAAAAAGGAACAAATACCTCCTCAACCTCAGATTAAAATTAAACCTCCGGTTAAAACCGAAATAACAGAGGACATTGTTTTCGGTGATGATGTTTCCGAAATTCGTATTAAATCCAAAGCCCCTAAAACCGATATGCCGGTTGATGATTCACAGCAGGAAAAGAAAGCCGAACCTCAAATTGTTCCTGGTTTTTCTCCTCTGGATATTGATTTAAGTAAAGACCAACTCAAAAAAACTGAAGAAAAAGAAAGTCAGGCTGCGGAAACAGTTGAATCAAAACAAAGCCAGGAACTCTCCAAGCAGCCTCAAATAAAGATTAAACCAAAAACTGAAACAACAAATAAACCTGCTGAGCCATCAGTTCAAAGTTCTTACGATAAACCCTTGCCACAGAACTTTAAGCAAATAAACGTTGATGTTACCTTATCAGCTTTAATTGATAACGAAAGAGTTGCCGGTTATGAACCCAAAAAGGAATTTGAATTTTTCCTGCTAAGGGTTCTGAAAGTTGTCCGGTCTGTTACAAATACCCGCACTGCTGCTTTTTTCCTTGTTAATCACGAAAAACAACAATTGATACTTGAGTCAATTGATTCCGACATTCCCGATGCTTTAACAACCCGCAGAAAAATTCCATTGAAAAACGATGTTATAAGCCAGATTGTCATGAATGTCAAACCTGAAATTCTAACAGAAATAAATACTTCAGCTGTTAGCGATTTAATTCCTTATTATTCAAGGGCTGTTCCCGTTAATTCATTTATAGGTGTTCCAGTCTTCTTCAAAAATGCCGTTATTGGTATTTTGTGTGCTGATTCAACAATTATTGAAGCTTATGATGCTTTCACTGTTGGGTTTTTAGGTCATTTTACAAAGTTAATAAGTGCATTGGTCGAAAGCTATACTGAAAAATATGAGTTGATGCAGTCCTCGAAAGCCTTAGGAGCGATTAGTCTTTTCAGACATTACACTTCTCTCAAAGCTCCTTCAATGCAAAGCTTAACCGATGCAATCATTGAATCCGCTACCAAAATATTCGATTTCACCACTATTGGCGTTGTAATTTTTGATGAAAAAGTTAATAACTGGTGTATCAAAGGATACAAGACCAAAGTTGAAGGCAGGGATTTAAAAATTGGCAGTATTATAGATCTGAAAAATTCTCTTGTAGGAAAAGTAATTGTAACCGGAAAAACAGTTCATGAAACTAATTTAACTGAAAATATTATCCGGGTTCATCCCGACGAAGGCAAATTAATTGGTGGTTTTTTTGCTGGTGTCCCTCTTAAATCCATTAGCGACATCTACGGAGCATTATTCATTGAAGGTTTTGAACTTAGTGGTATCACTGCTTATGACATTAGTATTCTCGAGACGATGGCTGAGAACGCCGGCGTTAGTATTGAACATGTTATGATGATGGAGGTCCTTCAATCAAGTGCTTTATTCGACAACACTACAGGTATAATGAATACAAATGCTTTCAATCAAAGGATTGTTGAAGAAATTGCAAAAGCAAAGGACATGAAGACAAATCTCACTTTGTGTCTCTTCAAAATTGATAAATATTCTTCTTTCGACCCTTCTTCTTATCAGGAAAGAAATGAGCAGATTTTTCAACATGTTATGAAAATTGCAAAAGCAAGCTTAAAACCATATTATATTCTTGGAAAATCCAGAGGTGGTAATTATGGTGTCCTGCTTCCGGGATTGAATCTTACCGAAGCTAATAAATGGGCTGAAAAACTTCGTAAAGATGTGGCAAGAACATTCCTCGAAATTGACTCCAAAAAGTTCAATGTTACAATCAGCATTGGAATTGCTCAATCAGAATCAAAAGATAATATTGAATCCCTCCTTAACAATGCTGAAAAAGCTCTTAAGATTTCTGCTACAAAGACAAATTCAATTAGTCTCTTCGAATAATCTATCGAATTATAAATAATTGCTTGTAAATGTATCCCTTTGCTGATTCTAAGATAATATTATATAAACCTGAAGCAAGAAAAGAAACATCCAAATCTTTCTCAATCCTATCGCTATTACCTTTAAATTCCGAGTAAATGACTTGTTCCCCAATACTGTTGAAAACTTTCAATTTAGCAATGTCCGAAAAACTTGAATCTGGGCTGAAATTTATAATTTCCAATTTTACTCTATCATTTGCTGGATTTGGTTTCATGTTGAATTCAAGCATCTTCAATAATTGAATCTTACCAAGTTCATAAACGCAGGCATCAACAGTCAGGCTTCCATCGTCTTTAACGACACTAATTGCATCGTCTTCCCAACTGAATTCCTCTATTATCAAAGGAGTTGTTCGATAACTCCCATGAAGAACAGTGCCATTTATCACAGCAAGAGTAGATGTTGAATCAATTATATTAAATATTCTTCCGCTTACTTTTAACTTTCTGTTTCCATTTTGAACATAACTCTGATTAATATTGACACTTTTACTAATTTCAGGCTCAAAAGCAGAGTTTTCAAAAGATATTACACCCTCATATCTAATATAAACTGAGTCATATATCTCGCATATTAATCTCCCTTTTAATGGAATATTAAAATCCCTTATCCCTATTATTGCTGTTGTGTCCGGCAGAGAAACAAAAGAGTTATTTATCAGTCCCTCGCCCATCAATTTAATTGGATAAATTGACTGGCACTGATTTTTTATTTCAAACAACAGGGAATCGCTTATTTTGCCTATTTTGGTTGGGTTAAATTCAATCTCTATTTCTAACCCAGTCTTTGCTAATAATTCAAAAGGAAAATTAAACCTACTTATTAAATTGAAATCTGTCCCATTTTTAAGTGTTATGCCTTCAATCCTTTCATTCTGTTCGCTTTCATTCTTTATCTTAACCTTTAATCTTTTTGGTGTCATCACACAAGCCGATTCGATTGGATTTGAAATGACTGTTATCGCCGGTTTTCTGATTACCCTGATAGATAATGTATCTTCAATCACTCCGCAGGAATTAAATAGCCCCCGAATAATCAATTTTGTATTCTTGGAAGCTCTGTAGTTGAATGTTCTACCTCTTCCGATAATTTTTCCATTTTCATCAATCCATTCATATTTGTCAGCCCCAAATCCCTGAATTAGTAAATCACTATCCTGACAGACAATTGTATCTTTAAAATTTGCATAAGTTTGCTTATCAGGGAAACAATTTGTGCAATTAGAAGTTTGAAAATATAATCCCATAAGAACCCACGAATAGCAATCCATTACCGCTCCAACCCCAAACAAAGCTGAAGTTTGATTCTTCTTTACCATTGTATTCATCATTTCTGAATTCCAGAATTTTGGTTGGTAAGGATTGACATCACCATTTACAATCATTCTATAGGAAAAATCAGCTCCCTGAATATCTGAAATTATAACAAGACCCCATGCTGAATCTGAATTATCACACGCTTTGAAGCCATCTAACACCTGAGTAGTATCCTGATAATTAGTTCCGTCTCCCTTAGTTATAAGCCCATCACGGATGTAAAGATGGCCTTCCGATTTAGAATTTAAATCCCGGTAAATTATCAAAAGAGTCAATCCATCAGTCTCCAACTCTGATGTTTCTACCGAAATATAATATAATCCATTTCCGGTTATAGCATCTGTTATGTCTGCCCGATATCCAAGAGTCCCCCTTTCAACCCAACATTTCGGACCAGCTTCACCCGTTATTTTTGCCTTGAAATTCTTTATCTCGTTACCAAAATTTACTTTTACAACTGGTTTTTCGATTTTCTTCCAATATGAAACAGTCCACCACAGAATTGCATTTTCTATTACATAACAAGAATCAGGTAACTCGGTGATTTCAAACAAAACCGGCATTTGAGTGCCTTTGAAACTTGTATGTCTGTATGTTATCTCTATGTTTTTATGAATTACTTTTAATCCGCAGGCACTTCGTGATATGACATTATTATTTAATCCAGCTATCAAAGACACAGAAAACTGAATAAACAATAATATTATCAGAAACTTTTTCATAATATCAGCCGGATTAAATTGAGTTGCTTAAATTTTTTCTATTTTAAAATATTTAGTTTTTTCACCTGAATACCATCGGGTGAAATCAATCTTAGGAAATATACTCCTGCCCCATATCTTTTAAAGTCTAAATTAATTCTTCGTTCTTCTAACTTATCATCAGTTCTATACCATTCAATATTTTCGACCATAATACCATTAATATTGAAAATACTTAGATAATAGTATCCGATTGATTCTGATTTAATTTCAGCAATTGCATTATTATCAAAATCAGCAGCAAAAAGTCGAATTGTTGTAATCAAATAAGGTTTAATCCTTGCAATTTCCGGCTTACAAACACCTGTTATCATCAAACTTCCATCCCTTGTTTCAGTTGACATCAATTGATTTTTCCAAGCGAATGAGTCTATCTTTAATTTTGTTCCCGGACCATCTCCTAAACATACAAGTCCAACTAATTCGGCTATTTGAGTGTTGTTTGTTGATATATTGTCCACAACACCTTCAATTGTCAATCTTCTTATGTTTCCTGTTAATTCTTTGGATTTAATATTAGGGCTGTTGTCGTTTAATGCATAGTAATTATCCTCGTAACTAATTCTTATTTCAAATTCCAAAACTTTTGGTAAACTGAACTCATAAAGTTTCCTTACGTAAACCGGAATTTTATAATCGGGGGTTCCCACCTCTCCTGCTGTGTCAGGTATAAATACAAGTGTATTCGTCACACTCGTCCCTCTTAGATAAATTATTTTCTTCAGATTGCAGGGATAGTCAATTTCTACTATTATACTGTCTTCGAAAGTATTCAGAGTTTGCGGTTTAAATCGGACAGTAAATTGAAAATTCTCTGAGCTCTTTAAATCTATTGGAAATGTTTTGCTAATATCTAATTCAAAAACTGATTCTGCGTTTGAAATCAAAATTGATTTGATCCTGAAGTCATGTTTTCCTTTGTTTCTAAATATTAAATCTCTTGTATTAAATGAGTTTCCCGGAACAGAATCAAAATCAATCAGGTCCGCACCTTCAAGTTGAATATCATATTTTATTATGCGAAAACTTTTTGAACTCGAGCAACCGTTACTATCATTAACCTGCAAATTATAAGTCCCTTCTTTATAGATTTTTATCGAATTTGTAGTTTCTCCGGTTGACCATAAATATGAATAATATTTATCTTTTGTTGATATTGTTGTTTCCTCCCCTTCGCATATCAATGTGTCACCTGTTAATTCAATATCGGGTTTCTTGTTGAACTCTAAATCAATAAAAGTTTCACCAGAGCAGTTGTTAGAATCAACAACAGAAACATTATACCTCCCCGGCCGGTAAGCTTTAATTTTCGGGGTAGTTTCACCTGTTGACCAGAGATATGCGAGGTAGGTCTTTGTTAGACCTAAAATAGCAGTATCACCTTCGCATTTGCTGCCCCCTGTAATAGTGATTATCGGGCTCGGCTTTGGACTAACAAATATATCAATCGAATCTGAAGATTTGCAACCTTCGGATGTTGTAAGTGTTAAAATATATCTGCCTGAAGATTTAACAATTATCTGACGGGTTTTCTCGCCAGTTGACCAATTATATTGATAACCGCTTCCAACTATACTCGATGATAAAATCACTGAATCCCCAGAACAGAATTTAGTTTTACCCTGAACGTTTATCCTAACTAATGGATTTTGGTGAGCAATAATTTTGATATTCGCCGTATCATTGCAACCAAATTCATTTGTTACTATCAAAGAATATTCTCCTGACCTTTTAACAGTAATCCTCTGGCTTGTTTCTTCTGTTGACCATTTGTAAAAATAATCCTTTCCTGCCGGTGCTTCGAGAACTACGCTATCGCCTTGGCAAAAAACAATATTCCCAAGTGGATTAATCTTTGCTTTTGGTTTTGGATTCACCTGTATATAAACACTATCAAAGTAATTGTTACCCGAGAGAGTAATTCTTAAGTAATACATCCCGGTCAGATTGGGTTTAGCATTTGGTATAATCAATTTTCTAAAATTAGAAGAAAAATTGTTTGGTCCAGTCCATCTATATGTGGCACCCTGTGTTTCCTTTGCTTCAATTTCAAGGGACTCTCCCTCGCAAATCGGGGAATTAGTAAAAATATCGGTATCTATTGAGAAATAGCTTTGTATGAAGGTCGGAAGTCCTTGTTGAGCTTTTCTTCCCATAAGATTAACTCCCTGATCGGTATATCCACAAGCTACCCCACTTGCATTTGGGTTGTTAATCACAGCCAGCCAGGTTTCGTCCTTCCTGCTAACATATATCTTCCAATCGGGTCCAAGTTGCAAAGCCCCGTAATAACTTGCGGGATTACCCACCTCAACTGCTGAAGCTGCTATTCTTTCTCTTGTGCCAGCTCGAAGGTTTAATTGATAGACCTGAGTAAAATTTATGAAACTTGTTGAAACATAAAGTTTTGAGGCATCCTGAGAGAATTCTATGCCATAAGCATTAAAATATTTTGTGTCTGTTATCGAAATCGGATTTGATAAATTTCCATTTGAATTATTGAAATCAAAAATTTCTATCTTGCTGTCCTTACAAATAGCAAGGGCAATTTTTTTCCCGTCCGGCGAGGCTTTCATATAGCCAATAGAGTTAAAAATATCATCTGCTGCTCGTCCGTGGATACTCCCAATCGCCTGTATTATCGGTACATTTAAGCCGTTCCTTGTTAACAGATATACTCTGAATTTGTTGGTCAAAAACTCATGGGTTATTATCCAGATATTAATGCTGTTTCTGTGAACGACAGCAGTTATTTTTTCCGCTGCGGGGGAGAATAAAAGAATATTTTTTTCTTTTTGAATAACATCGCCATAGCCAAAATTCAATGACATATCAACTATTGAATATCTGCAGCCGTTTCCCCCGCCTATTGCATCAACCGTGAAAATATAATATATACCTTTTCTTTCGGGTTGTGGAACAATCACTGCTGACTGTGTTGCTGAGAAATTTCCGAGCAATCCACTTCCGTTTGGCATAAGGTAATGCCTTCTGTCCCAGATGTTGCTTCCATCTGTGTAGAAAAGTAAGTTTCCATCCTTATCTGATATTGATGCTACTCCTTCGAGCTGATTGAACAAAGATGCCGCATTTGTCAGGGCTCTCGGATTTTTTCCATCTGGCAGAAAAGTTATACCTGCCCTCTCGCCAAAATACCAGTTGTAAGCTTCCTTTTGGGAGTAAATTTCGCCCGAATAAATTGAAAAGAATATTGATATTAATATTATATACTTAGTAGCTATTTTTAACATTTAATTATTTAATTATTATTAAAAAGTCATCAATAAAAATGTTCCTATTCCTGATTTCAACTTTATAAACCCCATTCCCGGGTTCCAGATTGTATTTTCTTATTACTTCTACTTTCTCATTTTCAAATATAGTAAGTTTATCATTAAATACAATCCTGCCTTCTAAACCATAAATTTCAATATCATACAAACCTTCCGGGAAATTTTTGATATTAAGACTTATCAAGCCATCGCTCGGATTTGGATAAATCTCTAAACTTGGTTCATTGATCTTTGTTATCTGATTTAGGTTAAACTGACATACACCTTTTAAAATCAAACTTCCATCCTTTTTGTTAATTGTCGCATCATCAGAAATTTGAAAATCCTTTATTTCCAATTTATTTTCACGGGAGGAACCCAGAAGAACTAATCCAACGATTTCAGCCAGAACGAATTCATCGCTATCTAATATCAGATAATCAGATTCGATAGTGAGATATCTTTTACCGTCAATAATTTTGTTGCTCGTAATCAATGCACCTTTCACCTCTTTAATTTCTAAAAGCCTTACATCTATTACAATTGTTGCAGAGTATGAATAAACACCTTTTGGTTTCTTCAGGTTATGGTTCTTAAGTATTAAAGGAAGACTTATCATATCTCCAACATAAGCAGATGTATCTGGCAAACTTACTGATATTGAAATTAATTCGGGGTTGTAGTAGTCATATATAATATTTGGTAGCCCAAGTCTGCAGATTTTATTATTGAGAAAAACGCCCTTTGGATTATATCCACAGTTTAAACCCGATTCATTAGGCTTTTCGATAACACCAAGATAATAACTTTTATTACTGGCAAGATATATTTTTCCGTCAGGTGCCAATTGTAATGTCCCCAATACATTGATTGCATCAATATCTGCAATCAGAACCGCTGAATTTATGATATCCTTAGCATTGCCTGAACTTAAATCATACTGATAAAGCCTCACAAAAGAATCAAAACTTGAAGTATAAAGCTTTTTTGTATCAGGTGAAAACTCGCACGAATAGGCATTTAATGACTCATTCGTCGGAATTGATATCGGGTTGTAAACTTTACCGGTTTCATTATTAAAATCAAAAAGCTCAAAGGTAAATTTCGAAAAGACCCCACACACCAGCTTTTTCCCGTCCGGTGAAATTTTTAGTGACCCCATATTTATACTTCTGTTTCCTGAGTAGGTCATACCTGCTGAACTAAATACCGGATCTGGCTGTAAACCATCTTTTGTTAGTAAAAATGCTACAAACCTGTTAGAGTAAAGTTCGTGGGTAATTATCCAGAAATCTTTGCCATTCTTATGTCTTGTTGCATTGATTTTTTCAGCTACCGGGAAAAAAACGGGGATGTTCTTTTCAATTACTTCTCCAGACCCGTTATCAAGACTAATGTCCACAACTGAATATTGTAGCCCGATTTTCTCATTATCCGAATTAATCGTAAAAACATAATAGAGATGTTGATCCCCGGGCTTTGGTATTATAATTACTGATTGTGTAGAATAAATACTTCCCGAAAGCCCATCACCGTTTTTCATTACCCTGTGATACTTGTTCCAGATTGTCTCCCCGTTCGAGTAAAAGAGAAGATTCCCTTCAAAATCCGAAATTGAACAGCATCCTTCCGGTGCTGTCATAGATCCGTCGGTTAAAACTATAGGGGAATTAGTAGAATTTTCAAATTTCAGCCCTGCTCCTTCGCCAAAATACCAAATAGATGCCTCTTTCTGCGAAAAAGCCAAAAAAATAGACAGGTAAAATATTATCAAATATCTTAACATAACAATTTAAATTAACACTTTAATTTTATATATGTTACAAATTTTTATCGAAATAATTTTTCATATTAGTTTATTTTTATACATTGTCATAATTCCAAAAAATAAACAAATATCAATCAATATCGTTTTTTTATTTGCCAAATTTTAATTTTTAAATCAACTGATGCCAATAAGAATATTAATATATTTCCTTATGATTGTTATGTCCTCTTCGCTGGTTTATTCTGAACCATCGGCAAGACATAAAATCTCCGGCACCATCAGGGATTCTTCAACCGGAGATATTATGGGCTTTGTAACTGTGAAGATCAAGAATATCCAGACAGGGACTTTTTCAAATTCACGAGGTTATTTTGAATTACATTTATTCCCCGGAACATATCAGCTTAGCTTTTCTTTTGTTGGTTATAAAACCGAAAACAAGGAAGTTACAATAGCCGATAAAAATGTTCATTTGGACGTTTTCCTGAAACCCTCATCTATTGAAATGCCGCAGGTTGAAGTGATTGCCGAAGATCCGGGAGCAAGATTAATGAGAAAAGTAATCAAAAACAAGCTGGAGAAAATGGATTCTTTGAGAACCTATTCTTACAGTCTTTACACTAAATTCGTTGCATCTACCGACACTCTAACCGCTGGAAGAACAGACAGACCTGCCGATACAACCATCGTTTCGATTTTTGAATCTTACTCTCTTGGTTATTTCAAGAAGCCTGACTTATACTATAACGAAATTATTCAACGAAGGCAAAGTGCTAATGTTCCACCTCAAGCCAATTATGTTGCCTATGGAACTAATTTAAATGCCTTTGATGATTACGTGAATATTTTGAATGAGGAAATCGCAACACCCTTTCATCCCGATGCTCTCGATTTTTATGATTTTACTTTAGCTGGTGAATTAGAAGATTCAGAAAGAAAAATTGAAAAAATTAGAGCTCAACCCATCTCAAATTTCAGGAAGTTATTTGATGGTTATGTATATATTGATGCTGAAAACTTAAGTCCGGTTCTTGTTGATTTAATTCCTAATAAAGCAGTTAAATTACCATTTGATGCAAAACTTTCTTATTACCAGACTTTCGAAGATGTTGGTAATGGCTTTTTCCTTCCAAAAGGACTTAGAATATTTTCATCTCTTCAGGCTGATTTGTTCTGGATTTTTTCTCCAAGGCTCGATATTAAAATTGAAACCTCTGCCTTCGATTATAAAGTCAACATTCCCCTTGATAATTCTTTATTCAGCAGACGAAGGGTCGAAATCAATGACTTTGCTAATAAATTTGACACAGCCTTCTGGAATGATAATATCATTATCCCGCTAAGAAATGAGGAACTTCAGGCATATCAGGCTATTCAATCATTAAGGGATAATCCGGATTCCCTCGAAGGAACTAATGTTCTTGAGAAAATTTTTGGACCTGTCGTGAATTTCTTCGCTCAATTAACACGACCACCTTTCACAGGTTTGGAGGATGTTATAAGATATAACAGGGTAAACGGCTTTACATTAGGTGCAGGGCTAAAATTCAGACCTTTCGAGCGTGGTGAATTAAGTCTATATACTGCATACCCATTTTCATCAAAAATTCCTATTCTGGAGGGAAATATTAAATTCTTCCTCGATAAAAATGAGATAAATTCATTCAATTTTTCTGCTTATAAGACACTTTCAAGGATTGATAATCCCAATATTATTAAATATCCGGTTATTACTATCCTTTCACTCCTTTCAAAAAACGATTATGGAGATTATTATTACAGGAACGGATTTGAATTCTCTGCCGGAACATCTTGGGGTCAGCTAAGATTTCTCAGGCGTGAAGTTTTTGTTCGCCCTTCATCTTTTAGCATCTTTTTCAGGTATGAAGAGCATAAAACTTCTTATAATAATACAAATTTTGCAATCTTTAATTCTAACAGTTCATTCAGAGACAATCCAAAAATTATCGAAGGTCTGAACAGCTCCGTAGGATTCGAATTAAATCTTAATTTTCATCCTTATAGAAGATTGACAAACCTTGGCTTCCATCTTCATACTGAACATTCTAACCCTGAAATCCTCGGTAGTGATTTCAACTTCACAAGGATTTATTCCTCATTTAATGTCAGAACCCGAACATTGCCACTCTGGAGGTTAGACCTCAGATTAACTGGAGGACTGATAACCGGAGATGCACCCCCACAAAAATTTTTCAGTCTCGAATCGGCTGTCTCAAATTTTGCAACAGAAAGTGCTTTCCGAGGATTGCTTGTCAAGGAATTCTATGGTGATAAGTATATTGCTATTTCTATGGAGCATAATTTCGGGGAAATTATTCCCGGCGTTTTCAGAATTCCTAATATTGCCTCTTTCGGAATAGAATTCATAACACTGGCAAATATAGGATGGACTTCCTTCTCAGAAAATACAAAACTCTATCTTGAAAAAAATAATTTAAAACTTCAAAATTCCACTTCTCAAACTTCTGATGGGCTATATTTCGAGGCAGGTATAGCTTTAAACCGCTTGCTGCTTTTCTTGAGATTTGACCTTGTTGCCAGATTTTCACAGACTTCAAAACCCAAGCTGATGTTTTCAATTAGCGGAGCTCAATGGTAAATTTTTTTTTTAAATTAATCATAATAATAAAATTTTAACCTCGTCTTTTTAATCGGATAAATTAGTCTGAATTATACAAAGGATTTTTAATATGAGTGAACTAATAAATAATTCTATAAAAAGAAAAGAGTTACTGAAACATATGATTTTGGAATTGCATAAAGGCACTGCACCTGATGAAATCCAGAATCGGATTGCCGCACTGATGCAAAAAATTCCCTATGGAGAAGTTGTACAGGTTGAGCAGGAACTTATCAATGAAGGTTTGCCTGAAGAGGAAGTCCTCAGGCTTTGCGATTTGCATACAAAAGCTCTCGAAGGTAATATAGACCTCGAAGGAGCTAAACCCGTTCCTCCCGGTCATCCTGTTGACACTTTCCTAAGAGAAAATGAAGCATTGCTCAAAGTTGTCAATGAACTAAATCAGATTTACGACAAAATTCTTGATGTCAGTCAGGAAATAATGATAGATAAAATATTACTCCAAATTAAATCGGCATTCAATAATCTTATGGATGTTGAAAAACATTATCAAAGAAAAGAAAATCTCCTATTTCCATTTCTTGAAAAATATGGTATCACCGGTCCACCAAAAGTTATGTGGGGAAAACACGACCAAACAAGAGATTTACTCAGAAAAGCTTTTTCAGCACTGAACGTGGAGGGTCTGATTTCTCGTCAGGAATTGAAGTTGATTGTCGAAATGCTGCTAAAACCAGCATCTGACTCTGTTAGTGATATGACATTCAAGGAAGAGCAAATTCTGTTTCCAATGTGTATGGACAGATTGACAGAGCTTGAATGGTATGAAATATATCTTCAGACAAATGAAATTGGCTTCTGCCTTTATGATCCACAAGTCGAATGGAAACCCGAGGATTTATCCCAAATGCCCAATTTAGTTCAGGAAACAGACTCAATCCAACTTCCAACCGGTAGTTTTACCGCCGAAGAACTGGAAGCTATTTTGAACACTTTGCCGGTCGATTTAACCTTTGTGGATAGGAATGACAAAGTTAGCTACTTTTCCCAATCTAAGGACAGAATTTTCAACCGAAACCGAGCCATATTAAAACGTGATGTTCGTATGTGTCATCCTCCTTCAAGTGTTCATATTGTTAATCAGATTGTAGATGATTTTAAATCTGGAAAACAAAATCTTGCTTCTTTTTGGATAAACTTGCACGGTAAATTCATCTTAATCGAATACTTTGCCTTGAGAAATAACAAGGGCGAATATCTTGGAACTCTTGAAGTATCGCAGGATTTAACAGGAGCAAGAAAACTCGAAGGCGAACAAAGATTGCTTAATTACAATAAATAATATTCAGAAAGGAAATTAAAATGGATGAAAAAAAATATATAACCCCTCACATTACTGTTGATGAATTAATCAGCTCTTTCCCTGAAATTCAGGAGTCTTTCCTGAAACTATTTCCTGAGCTTTCAAATTTATCAAATCCGGCATTAAAGGATATACTTTATAAAAATACCACTATCGAACAATTATGCTCGAAAAACAATAAAAACCTTGCCGAAACTATTAATATATTGAGATCATATTTAGGATTAGAGCAAAGCGAATTTGTATCTGATCTGCCTGATTGGTTTGATCATAAAAAAATAGTTAAAACATTGGATGCCAGACCAATTGTTATGAGTGGTGGTCATCCAATACAGGAAGTTATGATGTCTGTTCAATCCTTAGCCGATGGTGAAATCTACAAGCTGATTACTCCTTTTCAGCCGACTCCTCTTATAGATATGATTGGCAGTCAGGGTTTCAAAGTTCATTGTGAAAAAGAAAACGATACACTATATAATACATACTTTAGCAAATAGAAAGGAAAGTAAATGGTAATACCTCTTAAAACATTTGGAGACGACCTAACATCAATAATAATCAATCCTCAGGAATTAATAGCCTATCAGGAAGGTGCTGTAGTAAGCAGGACGATAATAAAACGAAAAAAGGGAACAGTTACAATCTTTGCTTTTGACAAAGGCGAAGGCTTGAGCGAACATACTGCCCCATTTGATGCAATGGTTCAGATTATTGACGGAGAGGCTGAAATAATTATCTCCGGGCAATCTTATTTAATAAGCTCTGGCCAGATGATAATTATGCCGGCTAATAAGCCTCATGCCTTAAAGGCAACAGAAAAATTTAAGATGATTCTGACTATGATCAGAGATTCAGAGGAATAAATTAATTCCTCTGTCTTTTAAATGCAGATTTTATGAAATTCGAAAATGAGAGGTCATTTTCATTTTTGCTTATTTCGTTTTGCCTTGCTATGCTTTGTTGTTTATTTATTAATAAATCAGAGTTGTTATTCTTATTGATCTCGGCTGAAACATCAGCTATTGCTCTTATATTTTGATCCGAGGCACCTATTAATAGTGTTCTGGTTCCTACTTTTACTATATATAGAGATGATTTTTGCCTAAGAGGAAGTCTGGACAGAATCTTCAGCTCTAAATTTGAATTCAGAGATTTGTTTTTTAAAATCACTTTTTTAACAATTAGCATAAGGGCTATTAAGCCGCCTGCCATAGCAAATAGAGTTAGGAAAGGGCTTATCAAACTATTATCCATCATTTTCTTCCTTTAATTTAATTTTCTTGCTGCTCTTAATCTGTCAGACGGGTCTATTAGAGTTGTTATCCTTATGCCAAAATGCTTATCTATGACAACAACTTCTCCTTCAGCCACTTTTTTTCCATTTATTAAAACATCAACCGGTTCACTTACTAATTTATCAAATTCAATAACAGAGCCCCTGCCAAGCCTCAAAATATCTCTTATAATCATATTAGTTCTTCCGAGTTCAATTGTAACCGGCATCTGTAAATCATAGAGCAGTTCCAGTTTTTGTTCTCCTATCTCAGAGTTTTTTTCACCAAAACTCATTTCGGGAAACTCTGGCTCTTTCAACTGAACAGACTGATTTTCTCCAGAATCTATCTGAGAGTTGTTCGAAACCATTGCATCTATTTCTTCCTGAGACATAGACATTTTAATCCTCCTTTTTGTAAGTTATATCTTCTTCGATTAGATCTTCATCATTAAGTAAACGAGTAACCCTAACGGCTTTCCTGCCATCAACAGAACCGGGACGGCCTGCTAATTTTTTCCTTCCTGCTATTGAAATTTCTACCTCCTGATTAATCTTCTTCTTTAGCTTTATCACATCGCCTACCTTCAGTGCAAGCAGTTCCTGAACTGTTATCCCGGCTTTGCCAAGCTCTACGACAATAGGCAGGAATGTGTTTGACATCTGTTGCCTTAATATCGCTGTATTTTCCTTGATTCTTGCCGGTGATTGACGCATTACAGATGTTGTTACCTGCTGTCTGTTCAACCTTGCTAAAACATCCTCAAGAGCAAATGTTGGAAAACACAGATTCATTAAATAGGTATGTATCCCGATATTCACATCAAATGATACCACAACCACAATTTCGGACGAGGGAGCCACCTGCACAAAATCTGCTTCCATTTCGAGCCGCTGATATTTAAAACTTAGCTCGGCAACAGAACGCCATGCATTCCTTAGATCCGAAAGTGCATGTTCAACTATTCCTCGAACAACGGCTTGCTCAATCGGTGTTATTGTTCTTGGTTTTGCCTGTATTTCTGCACTTCCACCCAATAATCTTTCAACAATTGTCAGGGCAAGTTGCGGACTGATTTCAAGAATCCCATTTCCATCTGTTCCATCTATTTCAAAGACATATAAACAACTTGGGTTTGAAACCGATAAAATAAATTCTGAGTAAAACAGCTGATCTACCGATGTTACCGATATGGACACAACTGTCTGAAGCTTTGAAACCAGATAATATCCAAATACCTCTGCAAAACTCTCGTGAACTGTCTGTAATGTTCTTACCTGATTCTTTGATATTCTGTTTGGTCGCCTGAAATCATAGCTCGATATATCTGATTTTTTTAATTTCCCGCTAATAAAATCATCCACATCAACCGTGCCCGAGGTCATTTCACTCAGTAATGAGTCAATTTCAGACTGTGATAGAATATCTGCCATAGCTTCTTAAATTTACTGAATAATAAATTCCTGTAAAATTACTTCCTTTATAAACAAATTTTTTTCTTTGAAAAAGGGTTTGAGGTTTGTCATAACATAAACTGGTATCGAATCCCTTTTTATCTGGAGTTCCTCTGCAGTCATTGACCCCAAAACGCTGTTAATTATACCTCTCACTCTTGAGGATAGAGTGGGTGGAAGAGCTGAACTCCCCTCTTCTTTTTTTCCTTCAGGATAAAGTTCTTTAAGGCTCTCCTCATCCTTCGGAAAGAAAATAATCCCAAAGTCTGCAACCACAAACTGTGTAGACGCTTTCGGATTCGTTGTTATCCTCCCTGTTTGAAAAAATTCGGACAGCTTTTCGTTAGCCTTGAACACATCTAATTCTTCCTTTAATGGATTATTTCCATGTTCACTCTTTGATTCGCCTTCCGTTTTGCTCTCTCCTGCTGTCGCTTCAGATGTTAAACTTCCTACAATATATGGAAGAAAAAGGAATCTCACCGCAAGAATTAAAATTACTAATACTCCTGCAATAATCCCAAGAACAAAAGGCAGCTTTAAACCCGCAGACTTTTTCACTTTATCATCTGCTTCCGGTTTTACTGGTTCCTGCCCTTCTTTTTCCTCAGTTTTATCCTTTTCTTTTGCCATTTCATTCTTCCTTAGTTGTTAATTATTAACAATTCAATAATCGTCAACTATTTCATAAAATTAAGTTTTTATCAAGTCAATTATCTATGTTTTAAAAACTGTGCCAGAATCAGGCTGATAACTTTTCGGTTAAATCCTTCAATTCTTTATTGCACTTTCTCAATGATTTAGCTCAATATCGAATGTTCGGATAATATTTTTTTAATTTGGAATATATATCAAAAGGATTAAAATATTAGCATCAATTCAAGATTGGTTAATATTATTCAGCACTGTAACTTCTTTGATTTTTTTTGAACTGCGATTTAAACCTAAGGTGCTGATTATAATTCGTGGAAAACTTATGAGCTCCGCTATCATCACCCACTGCAACAAAAAATAGATAATTATGCTGCTCGGGATTCAATGCTGCGGAAATTGAACCCTTGCTTGGTGAGTTGATTGGTCCGGGAGGTAAGCCTTTATAAATATAAGTATTATAAGGATTTTTTAATTCAAGGTCGGTATATGTTAGTCTTTTTCTTTTCCCGATTGCATATTGCACCGTTGGGTCCGATTCCAAATTCCAGTTCAATCTTAGCCTGTTGTAATAAACACCGCTAACTCTTGCCCTTTCGCCCGGAACTCTTGTCTCTGCCTCGATAATTGAAGCAAGGGTAAGAATCTGATGTTTGGTATAGCTTGATTTCTTGGCTTCTTCGCTGAAATTCGTCTGCCATACTCTATGATGTTCCTGTAATAATCTGTTTATGACATTTATAGGCTTTTCCTCCCAGAAAAATTCATACGTATCCGGCATCAGATAACCCTCAATAGAATTCGAAGGTATCTGGTTAGCTTTAATTATACTTTCATCATAGCACAATTTTATGAATTCTGCAGAATCAATATTTAATTTCCTTTTGGCTATTGAAGCAAAATCTGTCAATTGAATCCCCTCCGGAAAAACCACTTTCACAATTGATAATTGCTTGCCTGAAAATATTGCTCTCAATATATCAAGATTAGTATTTTCGGGTGTGAACCTGTATTTACCGATATAGACCTTCGAACCTGTCAATTCCATATAAATTTTAGCCAGCGGAACAAACAACCAATCAGGCTCAAATATCCCGTATTTGTTAAATGTCTTCACTATATGACTAATGCTTGAATTTTTTTCAATTGTTACAAATATCTCCCTTTCACCGGGGACAGTTTTAACTAATGTTCTATAGAAAACATAAGAAAAGCCAGAAACTACCAACAAAATCAGAATTGATAACTTCAGCCAAACATTGCTTTTTTTTCTTTTTCGTTTCATTTAAAATAATTATATGAATAATCAGTTATATATTTTGATTTTAATTAATAAATTAAAAAAAATATAATTTAATAAATAATGGAGAAATAATTATGAGCATAAAAATCATATTCCCCGGCAATAAAAAAGTTGACGCCCTCATTAACGGCTTCACTGTCCATACAGACCAGCGAATTGCAGACGGTGGCGACGGAACTGCACCAGCTCCTTTCGAATTATTCCTTGCCTCAATTGGGACTTGTGCAGGCATTTACGTTCTTGGATTCTGCGAAAGTCGTGGTATTTCTGCCGAAGGAATTGAAATAGAGCAAAGACCTATTTACGATCCGGTTCAAAGAAGAATTAGTAAAATTGAACTTGAAATCAAAGTTCCCCAAGGTTTTCCAGAAAAGTATAAAGATGCTCTTATTAATGTTGCAAATCTTTGCGCCGTTAAGAAAGCACTCGAAAATCCACCTTCGTTTGATACATACGTTACTGAAAAATCCGAAGTAAAAGTATTCAATTAAAAATAAACTTCTAACCAGTTCATACTTTTCTTAATGATCAAGGTTAGATTGTATATTCATTCTATCAAATGGATATGTATTATTTTTTCAGAAAAAAAATTTTTTTTATTTATTATTTTTTTTATATTTGCAATTGGTATTGGTAAAGACCCGCAATAAACTGCTAATACAGGCAGCTACAATCCTTGCCGAATTCGTTTCCTCCTTTACGAATTCGGCTTTTTGTTTAATGCCAGTCATTCCCGTGCAAACGGCAATCCAAATCAGAAATAGTCACAGTCATTCCCTGCTTGACAGGGAATCCTGAAAAAAACCTTATCTCATGTATTCAACCTTAGTAGAAAAACAAAGCAAAACGTCAACAACCTTATTACCTTATTTGTTCTCGATGCAGAGAAATGAAAATAATATATTTAATAAGGTAATAATATATGCTTTGATTCATCTTCCTTCTACTAAGGTTTATAAGAAAAATAAGTTTTTAAATAGATCTGTTATTAATGCCCTTCGTGGGAATGACAAGGTGAGATAGCTCTGGTATACTATTAATTAATTATTTTATTTCTTGCTGCTTCGATTTTAGCAGTGCGTTCATCAAAATCGGCTGAATTCTGTGAATCAGTTGTCGAGTAATCTTTTCAATTTTTGCTTTTGTTTGATCATTGAATTGATTTTCATATTCATTGAGAAGGTTTTGCCTGACTAATTCGAACTTTTCTGCAATTGGTTGAAGCAACTCGTTATCGCTATTTTCAGCCCAAGTCTGGAAAAGTCTCACTTCATCCTGAATTATTTTTTCGGATTTTGGTATATCCTTTATTCTCTCTATGTTTTGGCTTTTGAGATAGCCATTGAGTCTTCCAAGGTCATAAACTTCAATCTCTTCGGGCAGGTTTCTTGAGTCAATATCTCTTGGAATAGCCATATCAACAATCAATCCGGGACATTTTCCCTTTTCGATAAGCTTTTGCAACATTTCCTCGGTTACGACATAATCTGGTGAGCCAGTTGATGAAAAAACCGCTTTGCATTCTGAAAGAACATTTGATACTTCTTCTAATGGAGCAGCCTTTCCTCCATATTCCTCGGCTAATATCTCTGCTTTGTAAAGAGTTCTGTTAACAAAAATAAGCTCCTTATAATTATTCTCTTTCAGTTCAGATGCCATTATTCTGGTATTCTCGTTTACTCCGATAATTGCAATTTTATCATCATTTTGAGTTTTATCAATTATGATTTTCGAAGCAACGCCGCTGACAGATTGCTTTCCTTCGCCAAGAGATGTATTATTACGGACAGCCTTCCCGCATCGAAATGCAGCGTGAAACAATTTATGCATAATCTTTTCAAGCGTTTTTGCTTCACAGGCAAGACTATATGCCTCTTTCACCTGTCCTTGAATCTGATATTCTCCCAGAACAAGCGATTCAAGACCTGATATAACCCTGAACAAATGATTCGTTGCCTCCTCATTCTCTCGTAAAATAAAAAGATGTTTCCTGCCCTCAATATCGATATTCCTTTCCTCAAGGTAATATTTCCTCACAATTTCATCAGGTTTAAATCCATCAGCCAGAAGCAAATAGAACTCAATCCTGTTGCAAGTGTTAAGAATTAATACAGCCTCGACTCCTTCATAATTTTTTATTTTATTAAGAGTTTTTGAGATTTCTTTCCTGTTAAATTGAAAGACTTCCCTTTCCCTTGTTTGCGAAGTTTTATGATTTATGCCAAATATATATAAGTTCATTTTTTATCAAGCAAATATCAATCAATAATTTTCGATAGTAATTGAATTCCACCACCAAGGTAACCGGTAGCTTGAAATCCAGCATTTTTATAGAAAACCGCTCCTTCGTAAGATCTTGGTCCCTTCTGACATACAAAAATAATTGTTCTATCTTTCGGAAAATCAGCAATATGCTTTCTGTATTCATCGAAGGGGATATTAGTTGAATCGAATCCGATTGGTGCAGCCTCTTTCTCTTCTTTTTCTCTCAAATCAATCATCAAAGCACCTTCGGGAATTTCATCGAAAGAATAATTATTAATACCATTATTTTCCTGCTCCAATGCCATTGCACCAAGATAATTCAATGGATTCATAGGGCTTGAATGTGGCGGTGTATAACAATGCTCAGAATTTATAAGATCATATAAATTTCCGTTCCTCGCTGCCAATGAAGTAAAAGCATCAATATATCTTGTAACTTCTCCTTTTCCAATCATTTGAATTCCGAGCAGTTTAAGGCTTTCTTTTTCATAAATCAATTTTCCAAATATCGGTTTTGAATCAGGATGATAATCTGGTCTGTCATACCATGCACCCACAACCTTTGCTGCATTAAAATCATTCGCAATAGCTTGCTTTAGATTCAATCCTGAACCCGCAACAATTGTATCAAACACTTTAATCGAAACAGCTCCGATACTACCCGGGAAAAAACTGT
Source organism: uncultured Hyphomicrobiales bacterium (assembly GCA_964473465.1). Lineage (GTDB taxonomy): Bacteria > Bacteroidota > Ignavibacteria > Kapaibacteriales > UBA2268 > CALHRB01. The sequence goes on along the minus strand of CAYYPE010000001.1, from coordinate 121,429 downwards.
TAAATCCAGCTATTGAATCGGCAATAACTCTTCCCTGACGATTAGCAAGTGAGCCAAGCGGGAAATATGAAGATTTATGGGTAATCAGATTTTCTACCTCTATACAATCTCCACCTGCCCAAACATCAGGTATATTTGTTTTCAATTCTTTGTCAACCTTTAGACCACCACATTTTCCAATCTCCAAGCCACTTTCATCGAACAAATCAAGATTTGGCTTAACCCCTGTGCAAAGAAAGACAACATCAGCACTTACTAACTGCCCATTTTCAAGTGCAATAACAAATTTATTGGGGTCTTCTTCCGAAATTCTTTTAACTGATGCTTTAGTAATCACCTCAACTGAATTATTTTGAAAGATACATGAAAGCAAATCCCCTAATTCTTTATCTAAAGCCATCGGAAGAAGATTAAACTCCTTTTCGATTATTGTTGTCTCGATTCCCCAGAGCGAAACAAGTGCTTCCGCCAATTCGCAACCAATATATCCTCCCCCGATAATTACAGCTTTTCCGATTTCCCCCTTCTGAGCCATGGTTCTAACTTTTCTGGCATCGAGCGGGGAATGAAATGTCATTATTCTCTCAGAAGAAGGATATTCAAATTTAGGTGCAACTTGTTTTGCTCCAGTTGCAATTACTAAATAGTCATATTGAATTGAATTAGTCTCAGAAGTATTCAAATTTAGAAATTTGATTTCCTTTTCTTTAAAATCAACTCCAGTTACCTCTACAGAGGTCAGAATGTCAATATCTTTCGTAGATTTGAAAAATTCGGCATCCCTTGTTTTTCCCCATGGAGTTTTCATCAAATCGTTGAAGCTATCAATATCACCCGAAGCAAAGAATGGCATTCCACAAGTGCTGAACGAAACAAATGGCAATTTTTCCAGAATTGTAATATTAAAATCAGGTCGCAGTCTTTTTAATCTGGCTGCGGTTTTGCAACCAGTTGCCATCCCTCCGATAATTACAACTTTTTTCATGTTATTATCTTAACTGTCTTCTAACTGAAAGAGCTATTTTATATAGAGCCGTTATTATTAGCATTCCCAAAGCCCAGATACCAATAGATATCATTATTTCAGTAAATGTGGGCCAGTAGGCTACAACCTTACCAAGAGGTGATGGAGTAAATCCGGCAACGATAAGACCAAGCCCTTTATCAATCCATATTGACAAAAAGACAGCTATACAGGCAAAAAGCAGGATCTTTTCATTTTCCCGGTATTTCTTGACAATTAACAATACTAATGAAATTGCGGCAAGTATTATTGAAGTCCACATCCACGGCACAAGTGAATAATTTCCATCAAGCCCCACATAAAGAAACTGAAAATGGAGTGCATGCTCGTGAATCCCACTATAAAAGGCAGTGAAAAGCTCCATCAAAAGGAAAAATACATTTAATATCATAGCATAAGTTGCTATGACTGCTAATTTTTGGATGGGTTCTTTTCCTGTATCGAATTTCGTTAATCTTCGTAATAATAAACATAAAACTATTAATAAAGCAGGACCTGCCGCAAAGGCTGTCGCAAGAAATCTGGGTGCCATTATTGCCGACATCCAGAAAGGACGTGCAGCAAGACCCGAATATAAAAATGCAGTTACTGTGTGAATACTGACAGCCCACGGAATTGAAAATATTATTATCGGTTTTATCCATTTTGGAGGGGAAATACCTTTCTTTTCAGCGTCGAGAGTAATTATACTAATAATAACATTCAATACAAGATAGCCCATCAGTGATACTGAGTCCCAGAACATCATCGAATTGGGGGTTGGATGGAAAAATACATTCATAATTCTTAAAGGTTGCCCCATATCTACAAAGATGAATGTCATACACATAATAACCGCACCTATAGCCAGAAATTCTCCTAAAATTGTAATCTTCCCAAATTCTTTGGTATGATGAAGATAATAAGGAAGAACAACCATAACGGCTGAGGCTGCAACACCTACCAGAAAAGTAAATTGGGCTATATAAAAACCCCAGCTAACATCCCTGCTAAGGCCGGTAACCCCAAGACCAAAATCAAATTGCTTTAAATAAAACAGTGTTCCTGTGCCAATTAATAACAAAAGAAAAATTACCCATAACCAATAATTTCTTGATCCGGTAAATGCATTTTCTAACATAATTATTCTCTTTTTAATTGTTTATAAATAAAAAGTTTCCATAAATCGAAAAAAAATAAAAATTTTTCAAACCATAAGTGCAATTTGTAATCTAAATGTTTGTGAATGGAATAATTTATTTCAAAATAAATTTTTTATTTATTAATTCTAAATTATTTTTAAATAAATTTTTTTTAATTTAGGTTGATTAAAATTTTGTCATTTAAAGAAACTTTTATAAATTGTTTGGAAAATTTTACACACTTTGTATCGTTACTCTTTATTTGAATTATGGTAAGGTAAAATTAAGTGTGTAAATCAAGGATTGGTTCTTTAAAAATAAATGGAATGTTTGACAAAAAGCGAGGAAGCATATGATTCTATCTTTACTTGCGGGTTTGATAATCGGTTTTGTGATGGCTATGCCACCCGGTCCGGTAGCTGTAACTGCAATAAAGTTAGGACTCGAAAAGGGAGCTAAGCATGGTTACCAGATTGGTTTGGGCACCAGCATAATTGATTTCTTCTATTGTATGATTGCTATGTTTGCAACATCTGCCGTCTTAGCTCTTCTTGGTGATTTCTCTGATAGATATCCTCTTTTGACTTTATTCATCCAGCTCTCAATCGTTGCTGGAATGATGATTTATGGTTTTGTTACACTGAAATCCAAGAAAAATCCTCTTGAAGAGGAAACTGATATAAAAGCAAAGAAATTAAAGTTTTTTGACAATTTAGCCCACAGGGGTTCGTTCTTCTTAGGTATAGCTGTTGCCCTTGCAAATATTGCCAATCCGACTTTTTTGCCTTCTCTTGCCTATGTTTCTTTGAACGTTCAGAAATTAGGACTGATTGAATTAACAACTATTGGCAATTTATCTTATGCATTAGGCTTTGGTTTTGGAAATTTCCTATGGATTTATTTCCTTATAAGGCTACTCACTCATTATCGTTCAAAATTCTCTGATAAATTCATAATAATGATTAAGAAATTTGCCGGTTACACTCTTATTGGTTTCGGCTCGATATTGGGATACAGGGTTTTCGAATTCACTAAATGGTCCGAAATTTTAAGGTTTGTATTTGCATTTTAATCTGTTTTTATGAGTTTTTCACCTGAGATTATCTCTCTTTTAATAATAGTTCTTGCAGCATTTATTTTTGTTTTACTTGAAAGGTTATTTCCTTATACCAAAAACCAAAGAATTTTCCGTGAAGGTTTCTGGAATGATTTGCTATTCTATAGTCTTGCCCAGAGCTATCTTCTCGGAGTTCTCATAACATGGTTTATTCATTGGATTGATAATTCTACCGGATTTTCGAGATTTAACATAATTTCAGGGCTGCCGGTCTGGGGTCAGGTTGTGTTCTTTGTCGTAACTCATGATTTATATATTTATCTATTTCATCGTTGGATGCACAACAACAAATATCTCTGGCGTCTGCACGAGGCACACCATTCAACCCCCGAAGTAGATTGGCTCTCCGGAGCACGTTCTCATTCATTGGAAATACTGATAAATCAAACAGTAGAATTTGCTCCTATTATTCTTCTTGGTGCTGCACCCGAAGTTGCTCTTTACAAAGGCACAATTTCAGCAATATGGGGTATGTATATTCACTCTAATATTGATGTCAGATCAGGCTGGCTTCAATATTTTATCAACGGTCCGGAAATGCACAGATGGCATCATTCAGCAATTTATCAGGGTGCTGGGCAGAATTTTGCAACTAAACTTGCTATCTGGGATTGGATTTTTGGAACTGCATACCTTCCGAAAAGTGAAAAGCCCTTGCGTTATGGATTGGACGATGAGTCCTACCCCATTAATCATCAGTATCATAACCAAAACTTCATGCTTCAATTTATAAATGATCTTAGGAATTACATCAGGCAACATATTGTTGCTTTCAGGCCCTTTGATTAGCCTTTCTGAGTCAATACTACTCCCGTAATTGTCAATACTCCACCAAGGACAAAGGGAATTGTTATTAGCTGATCGAAAAAGAACACTGCCATCAAGGTTGTCAGAACTGGTTGCAGATTATTAAACACAGAAACCTTGCTTGCTTCCAGTTTTTTTAAAGAATAATACCAAAGTGCATAGCCAACCCCTGATGTTATAACCCCAAGATAGAAAATTTTAAGAAAGTCTACTGTCGTTACCTTTGATATTTCGGTTATATCTCCATAAAGAGCGAAAACAGGAAGAAAAAGTAATAACCCAAACACCATTGTTACGGCTGAAGTGTAGATAGCTCCGTATTTCACTACATATTTTTTCCCCAAAACCGTATAAACTGCCCACGAAAGACTTGCAAGGAATGCCAGTCCATTCCCGAGAAAGCTATCCGATTTGAAATCAAGCCCTTTTTCAAATAGAACAAAAATAGTCCCGGCAAATGCTATTATTATTCCAATTAATTTTAGCTTTGTTGCCTTTTCCTTTAGAAAAATCATTGCTATTACAATAACAAAGGCCGGAGTCAACGCATAAGCAAGTGCTACATTGGCTGGAGAGGTAAATTCGAGGCTTTTGAAGAAAAGAAATTGATTCATCGGAATATTAATTAAACCTAAAATCAAAAAAGGGATAACATCTCTTTTTTCTAATCTTAACAATTTTGATTTTCTTAGAATAAGAGTTGACACATAAGTAAACGAGGCTATGCTTGCCCTCAGGAGTAAAATCAAAGTCGGACTGAGATTAAGCACTACGCTTTTTGCTACAATATGTGTTGTAGAAGCTATTAACTGCTGTAGTATTAAAATCCAATACATTGATCGCAAGAATCCTATCCTATTTGCTCTTCATCTGAAAGAACAATAATCTTGTCACCCTCAGAAAAGAATAACTGATTAGATTTTACAGGATTGACCATAACCCCGTGCGATAGGACTCCACTTTCATATCTTGGCTTGGCTTTGTGAAGTTTATAACCAATAGCAATCTGATTTTGCTGTCTGGCAGACTCCATAACAGTATAGAAATTTACAGGCCTTCCAAGTTCAACGTAGTATTCAGCCGGTTTAATATAAATCGCTGGTCCCCCTGCACTAAAAAGCAATTCAAAAACTGTTTTAAGTTCTTTGTTTTCCGATATCTGTGAAAGCATCAAGCTATCAATCTTAACGCTCACGATAAAATCATCAGTATGTGTAATTTCGGCTAATTCTCTGTTTCTGTCGTCCAGCATTTCAGACACTATTGAAAAAGTATGTTGTTTTCTTGTGGCTATATCTCTCAAATGAAGGAGGGTGCTCAAAGTCCTTGCATCTGTTGCCTGAACATCCTGCATATCTGTCTGGCTGAGAACAATAATATGGTCATAATTTTCTATATTCAATTCATCAAGAATTTTCCTGTTAGTGGTATCTCCGAACCAGTAAGTAACAGTCTGATGCTTAAGTCCTGCACATTTTTCAGCTAATTCCTGCTCAACATTTTTGTGGTCTGCCACAATCATTATTTTCGAACCGGGCCAGACATAATTATCCAGTTCGTTAATTATCAATGGTGCCCGTCTATTCCATCCCAAAATCAATGTGGATTCGGGTTTTGCAGGAACAATCTTTGGAGCTTTCCTTATGGCACCCGGATCAATATTATATTCAGTTAAACCCGAGAGAATAATAGTATCATCATCTTCGGAAATAGCAATTATCTTGTCCCCCGGTTCAATTTTTGTATTCATAGGAGGTTTTAGCAATATTTTACCATCTTTTTTATGGATACCAATTATAAGAGACGTTTCGAATGCAAACAAGGCTTCAATAAAAGATTTGCCTACCAATTTTGGTTCATCCTGAAAGTAAATTTCGTCTCCGCTGAAATCGAGTAATTCTGTAAATACAACCGACAAACCGGGCTGCCTGCATGTTTGAGCAGTAATTCTTGATATCAAATAATCAAATACTACCAGTTGCACCTCTTCTCCACCAGCTATTTCAGCGATAGGAACATTTCTCGGGTGTCTGATTTCTGCAACGATATGATATTTTTCGGGTAAAGGTTTTCTATGCGGATTGTTCGTTATTGCGAGAATTGTTTTGATAACATTTGAATCTGGCTCAAGAGTATCTGGAGCCATAACAATTATTGATTTTGCTTCGTGCAGATTTATTATTTCAAGGTCTCTTAAATCAATAGGATTACCTGTCCGACAAATTACTTTAGTGTTTTTTGTATTTCCTACCTTGACTTTTATTTCGTCTTCCATCTCGACTTTGTCTTTTTCAGCAAGTATAGCTATGCATGCTTTTGGCTGGTTTTCATTTGCTATCACAAGCTCGGAAATAATCTGAAAAACCTGAAAAGACCAGCCAAGAATGACAGTATGATTGCTTTCGACAACAAATGATTTCCCCTTTCTCAGATCTGTCAGTTTTGTCAGAACTCCTGTGCTTATTATACCTATCAACAAGCTTAAAACAAATATTCCACCAATTGTCGAGAGAAACATAAAAAACAGGAAAGCAAAATCAACAGGGTCTTCGGCAATCACTCCACCATCTAATGTTCTGAGCACAGTTACCCATACAATATCGAGAAAAGTAAAGTTATCTTTGTCTTTCAGTCCCTGAATCTGAACATTCGAATCTATCGGTATTGAATTTGTCAGATAAATTGCAAGTGAAATTAACAATATCGTAATTATGGATATAACAAAAACCAGTATGATAGGCGTAAATGAGCCCTTCGACATTATATTGTCGAAATAATATTTTATTCTTTGTGAAAAGTTTACTTTTTTCATTCAACTTTAAAAAATTGTTATTAATTTCTTTTGCAAATATAAAACTAAAAAAAAAAAGAAAATTAGAATAATTGCCTATTAATAAATAATAATGATATTTTTGATGAAATTTAAATTTCTTTTCTTTAAATTACACTTTACTTTTCTGGTTGAAATTAATTATTTTGTTTTTTTTATTGTATTTTTATGAGTATAGAATTAATTGTAATTTCTGTAATTGTAGTGGGTCTTGGTGTTTTTCTCATCAAGGTATTCAATGAACTGACAAAGGAAAGAATTCTTGTTCAGGAAGGCTGGAGTGGAATCGGTACATTTCTGCAGCAGCGTAACGACGTTATTCCTAACCTCGTTGAAATAGTGAAAGGCTACGCCGGACACGAAAATAAAACATTGACAGATGTTATTCGTGCCAGAAATGAATCTGCATCCGCTACAACTCCCGAGGACAGCATTCAGGCTAACGCTAATTTATCTCAAGCTATGCTTAACTTCAAATCATTGACGGAGCAGTATCCTGACTTGAAGGCTAACCAAAACTTTCTTGATTTGCAAAACAAATTATCTGAAATCGAAGATAAAATTAATAAAAGCAGAAGATATTATAATGGCACTGTTCGGGAATACAATCAAACTATTTCCGTTTTCCCCAAAAATATTGTTTCGGCTATTTTTGGATTCAAACCTGCTACTTTTTTTGCAGAAGATGATGAATCCAGAACTGCCCCAAAAATAAAGTTCTAAAATTATCAACTTAATATTATGAAAAACAAGATTTTAAGAATATCCATCCTTCTCGCATTTTTTATTTTTTTTATAAATCAGGGTATATCAAAAGAAATCAAGATAAGCGAAAAAGCTGATCAATTTTTTTCTGATGATGTTTATAGAGAAATCATCAAAAAGGCTGCTCTTGATTATGCAACCAGCAAAAGGCTTCCTAAATCTGTTTTCGAAAGACAATATCCCTTTTTTGAATCTGAGTTGTTCGAAATATCATTACCTTACATAGAAGAAAACCTTAAAAGATTGGAATCAAACTTCTCAACTGTCCCAGCAAAGGGTTCTCCCGCTTATAACAATCAAAGGAATTCCTATGTTCAACTGATAAATAAAAGTGTCAGGCAGGCTATTGATAAAAATGATGCATTTAAATTCAGAATTACTGCTATTGATGAAAACGATAAAATCATTTCATTCAACTCCGATATTATTATTGAATCCAATGGCAAAATTATTGTTACCGAAACTATTGTTGTTTATAACGGCGAAGGTGCAGAGAATAATCAAATCAAACGTGGTATTGTCCGTGACTTTCCCACTAAATATGTTAGAAAAGATGGTTTGATTGCAAATGTTCCTTTCAATTTGATTGATGTTCAGAGAGATGGAGAAAAAGAGCCATATTCAACCGAAAACCTTGACAATGGCATCAGAATTTACATCGGTAGCAGCAATTACTTCCTCGAAAGAGGTATTTTCACTTACAAGATTACTTATGAAACAGGTAAACAAATTATTTTTCATAAGGACAAAGATGAATTCTACTGGAATGTTACAGGAAACGGCTGGGCTTTTTCTATTGGTCAAATCTCCTGCAGGATTACTTTCCCTGAAAAATCAAAAATATTCGAATACGATTGCTATACAGGTTTTCAGGGTTCTACCGATAAAGACTGTAATTTTAATTTATTGGCTTACAATATTATCCTTTTCAACTCTACTAAAGCAATGATGAGCTATCAGGGCTTAACTGTTGCCGCTTCTATCAAAAAGGGAGTTCTGCAGCCACCATCTGATTTTGAAAATTTTTCTTCCTTATTAATTGATAATCTTATTATACCAGTATTGATTATAATTTTTCTTCTTTATTTTTCAATTAATTTCTATGCATGGAAAAAATGGGGAAAAGACGAGGTAAAAGGAACTATAATTCCTGAATTTGAGCCACCAGCTGGTCTGTCACCAGCAGATACCGGTTTTCTAATTAAACAGAAATTTACACCGAACTTATTCGCAGCATCCCTCATCGATTATGGCGTTCATAAATTAATTGATATTGAAGTGAAACTGGAAGGTCTTCTAATCAAATCCCCTGTTTATTATTTCCATAAGCCCAAAAATGAAATAAATGAAAATTATGAAAGGAAACTATATGAACTATATGACTATAGGATTGAAAATTTCTACGGCGAAATAGCTAAGAAAAACAACTATAATCCTATCATTAAGAATGCTTATGATTCATTGAAAGCTCATTTATTAAACAGATTGACCATCAGACGCAACAAGAAAAACATATTCAAAGGTTATCTGAATCTGAATAACAACTATACTGGCTTAGGCATTATTTTCCTTGTTCTTGTGGGTATTGGGTCTGCGGTATATCTTACTATGAATCAATCTTTCATTCTTTTGATTGCAAGTGCTTTAATAATTCTTGCTACATTAGCCGTACAGATAATTTTTATTAAGATTATGCCATCTTATACCCCCGAAGGTAGAAAGGTTGTTGACCATATTCTGGGATTCAAAATGTATCTCGAAGCCGCAGAAACTAAAATTTTTGATACAATGAACCCACCGGAAAAAACTCTTGAACTTTTTGAGAAATATCTCCCCTATGCAATAGCTCTTGAATGCGAGAACCGTTGGGCTGAAAAATTCAGGAACATAATTGACAAAGCTATTCAGGATGGATACGAACCCTCCTACTATAGGGGCATAACAGCTGGTAGTTTTGATTACTCTTCGTTCAGCTCAGGAATTTCCTCTGGTCTCTCAAGCACAATATCATCTGCATCAACCCCACCATCTGAAAGTAGCGGTGGCAGTGGTGGCGGAGGTTCCTCGGGAGGAGGAGGTGGTGGTGGCGGCGGTGGCGGCTGGTAGAAACCACATCGTAATACTTACCTTGATTAATGATATATTATTTAATACAACGGGTTGAAAATCATTATTAAGCACTGGTAGATTTTTTTGGTTAATTGACTATATTGATAGTGTTAAAAATACTCTTCCAGGAATTCTTAACTAATATCAGATAGATTCCGTTCATTAAAAAATCATTATCGATCGAATAATTATTAATATATCCATATAAATAATGTTTTCTAATCAACCTTCCTAATAAATCATAGATATAGATTTCATAATCAATATATTTATTTACTTCGTTATTAAATCTGATCTGGCGATTCTTTTCATCATAATAAATTGAAGATGAATTTGGATTTTCTTCTTTATAGTTTGAATCAATTTTGGGACAGTAATAAGAAATAATTGTTAAAGAATGCGGAGGGAAAACATAGTAATTATAACTGTCTGGCTTATAATAAATTTCAGTCTCTTTTATTTTATCAGGCTCATCTGCTGTGGTATAATCCATATAATGCTCGCTATAGAGCTGATACACCATTGCAGATTTGATCTGAGTATTAATATTTATATTCGTTTGAATACTTTCTGAATCAGACCTGTTGATAACTATCAAAAAAATACTGTCCTTGCCCCCTGTAACAGAAACATCCAGATATGGAACATCTGTAACCCAGTGCATCCCTTCCCTGAATGCAGGAGTATATTTTTCCACCTCAAGTACAAAACTAAACAAATCCTTTCCATGATGATTGCTAATCATTTTAATAGCTTCATAAGGCAAAGTTCCAAATATTTTTCTGTTGCCAGATTTATCATATCCTTTTCTGATAAATCCGATACCCAAGGTTCTGATGGCTAAAACAAATGTTTCTGAATGTCGTATAAAAGTATTCATAAATCCTGCATTTAACAGACCCATCATTAATGAGCTATGAAGGGAATTTGTATCAATAAGCCATTCATCTTTTGTGTCTGAACTATATGTTGTCCACCACTCTGTTGAGCCTTGTTTCAATTTTGGATAAAATCCTGACTCAAGAATCCACTTATCAACTAAAACAATAAATTTATCCATTTCATGTGGCATTCCAATTAATGATATATAGCGTTCATAATCTGTAAGGTTGTGGTTAATATTTACTCCACAGGCAGGGTGATAAGAATAAATTTCACATTTATCCTTTGTGTAATAAACCAAAGAGTCAAAATTTTTCCTGCCATTCCAATGATTCCCGTCAATTAAAATTATGATTGAATTATCCACTTCTTTTATCTTATCATAAATTTCTACATAACCTTTGAGATATTCAGGTGTATTATACCATTGCTCATTTCCGATTTCCCAATATTTTACTTTAAAAGGCTCTGAGCGTCCATTGGTTTTTCTCAATTTTCCGAATGTTGTAGTTGTATCCCCATTGCAATATTCAACATAGTTTGCAGCTTCTTCGGGTGTAGAATTTTCAAAATTAAGTGTAATTTTTGGTTCGCAATCCAAATTCTCACAAAGCTGAAGAAATTCATGCAATCCAAAATCCATCCTTTCATATTGCATGCCATAAACAATGTTGGGAGAGTATCTCTGATCAATATCACCAATACAATATTCTAATTTATTTCCTTTGGTATCAGCAAAGCAACCTCCGGGATACCGGAATATCCCGACTTTCATTTTTTTTAATAAATCATAATATTCTTTTCTTATACCAAGAATATTATCATCAGGAACACACGAAGCCTCGTCAATATCAACCTCACCTTTTCCTTCAAGGTAAATAAAATAATTAAGTCTGTTCTTTCCCTTAATTCTTGGTATTTTTATTGTAGTTTTTTGCCAGTCAGAACTTGGTTTGCCAATCTCATAACTAATTATTTCTTCAGTGTTGTCGGAGTTGAATATGCCAAGCATGAGTTTTCCGATTTCTATTCTTCCACTGTAATAAAGGTAAAAGGTATATCCAACTGTATCTGTAACTACAACAGTCTGATAAACCCCTGTTTGAGAATCATGATGTTTTCCGATTAATCGAACCTGATATCTTCCATTTTTATTATAGCCACCCCATATTTTTTCAACTTTGTCATCTGGGTATTTTTTCCAATTGTTCCAGACCTGACCAATATTAATTCTTGAAAAGTCTTCTATATCAAATCCTCTGTCCATAAACTCCTGAGCCCAGATCCCATTGGGTCCATTAATATTATCAAGTAGAAATTCAGCAAAAACACCAAATAGCTCATCCTTAACTACATTTGATTTCTTGTTGTTTACATCAATATTAATTTGGGCATTTTTTACTGTTGCATTGACTGAAATGGGGATAAAGAATAATGATAATAAACAAATTATTCTAAAAGAAATCAATTGATAAATTTTGTAACTTAACATTTATTAACTTTATAAAAATGCAGTCTGAAAATTTACAGCAAATCTATATTTTTTCAGTTTTTTTCTGTTTCTTCTCTGTTATCATCTGCTATATCATTTTCTGATTCATCTGAAACTTCATTACCGAAATCATCCTCATTCTCATTGTCGTGGTCGTGGTCGTGCTCATGTTCATGATCGTGGTCGTGTTCATCTTCAAACGGAACCTCAGTAGTTTCGGCAAAATCAATAATAATATCAAAGACTTTCTTGGACAGGATTGAGTCAACAAGTCGGGAGTTATTCATTAGATTTTTCTTTGCAACATCTTTTTCAATATTAAGTCTGTCAGATTCCATTTGAGCAAGTGGTTCAATATCAAAATCTTCGACTTTAAGGTCCTCTTTCTTTATTATTTCCTCTCGAATCATAGCCCATTTCACTTGATTTTTGGCTATTGGAATCAAATCTTCCCTCATATCCTCGAAAGTGATATCAGGAGGTAAATTCTGATTATATTGTTTTTTGAATGTTTCGAATAATCCTTTTGCAACATTGATAACCATGCTCGTTGGTGGTTCGAAATCATGCATTTCAACCAATTGTGTCATTATTTGCTTTTCCATTTCTTCGCGACTCTTTTGGTTCCATTGTTCCTGAATCTGAAAACCTATATCATCCTTAAATTCCTCAACTGTTTGAAATCTTTCCTTTGTATATTCTTTTACGAACTCGTCATTTAGCGTCTTTGGAACAATTTTATTGATTTTATCAATGGTAAATTCAAATATTCTATCAGGAGCATAAGGGTCATAATCGTTTGGTTTAAATCGAAAAGTATCACCAACCCTTTTGTTCATCATAATATCCTTCAGCTGAGGAATTATAGTATGGCTGTGAAGAAATATTTGTGTTTTTTCAGGTTTAGAGCCTAATAAATGAAGATTCGATTCTGGGTCAATTTCCCTTATGGTAACATCTACCAAATGTAAATCGCTGAGTATTTCATCGTCTTCGACAATATCGCCATTATTAATTAAAATATGATAAATTTCATGCTCTATTTCCTCATCTGTAACTCTATGAAATGGTTCATTGATTTTCAACCCCTGATAATTTTTTAGTTCAATGCTTTGAACTACTTCAAATACAATTGAAGCTTTGGTGTTCCCATCTTCTCTGTCAATTGATTTGATTACCGGTTGACCTACAACGTTTATATTATCTTCCTTGATGATTCTGGAAAATTCTTCGGAAAGTAATTGCTGAATAGCTTCTCCTTCGACTGATGCCCCGAATCTCTGTTTAATTACTCCAATTGGCACCTTGCCTTTGCGAAAACCTTTGATTTCAAGAGTAGGTTGTATTTCTCTGTATGCTTTTTCGAAATGTGGTTGAATTTCTTCGTCGGTGAGAGTAATTATCAGTTCACGCTCATTACCGGGATGTTCGATATAATTTTTTTCCAATTTGAATTCCTTTCAATGTATGTTTGCCCAATATCGGAGCCTTAGTTTGTGCGGGCGGGGAGAGTCGAACTCCCACGAGTTTCCTCACTAGATCCTAAGTCTAGCGCGTCTGCCAGTTCCGCCACGTCCGCAATTACAGAACTACAAAATTAAGCATAATATTCAAAATTTCAATAACTTATTTTGCTTAAAAATCAATGAATGGAGCAAGATATTCTACCTCTTTCAAATGAACAAGGGCATTGTCCTGAACTAAATCCTCCACTGCTTTTTTAGCTTCGTTTATATCAATATTAAAATTATAGGCAAAGTGCCAGATATCGGTTGGAGATACTGAAATTTGCAGGATTAAAAGCTGGGCAGTAGTTAAATCCTCATTATTCATAAATCTTGTTCTTGCTGACTCAAGAAGTATTTCGGATTCCTTGTCAACAATATGTGCTGAAGTAAAGTAATAATTATCGTTATCCAATAAATCACAAATTGGATAACCCCGCATTTTATTAATCAAAACAGGCAGGAAAGACATTCCCACTATATAAGGCTCCTCTTCTGTATTTCCCCATAAATCATTCCAGATTTCTCTGTCATTTTCATAAAGCCATTCAAAAAACTTTATCTCTCTTGATGGCAACTTCATCAATAAAGTAGCTCCATACATATCGGCAAGGGTTTTTGCTATCTCATAATCAAGTGACAGAAAAACCTCATCACTCAGTTCAATGAAATGATTTTCAGTTGATTGATTATCTATTATTTCAATCAGATTGTTTAGTGTCAGTTCTCCTCTTTTGCTTTTTGTTTTCATAAATCAGCCCGAAAACTAAAAGAGCTAAGACGAAAATATTAAGAATAATGCTAAATGTTTTTCCAATTTCGAAGTTTTTTGATTCGAATTTCATTTCGATAATATGTTTCCCTTTGGGGACAATAACCGACCGAAAAGCATAATTCGTTTTGTAGATTTCTGTTTCTTTCCCATCGATAAATCCTTTCCACGAAACTGGGTAAAATATCTCCCCATTGAAAAGTAAATTATTACCCGAAGCATTTGCCTCAATTTTTATGTATTCATTCTTCTTTTCAATTATCTTTGCATAGGCAGTGGAATCAGGCATTTCGATTGTTGATGGTAAACGTTTTTCAACAAAGGCTGTGTCCAGCGGATTGAAATTTCCCTTTTCAAGATTTCTAATTATTTCTCTGGGTTTTTCAACTGCAGCATTTTTTACAAAGAAGACTCTATTCAGTGCTGTATTATTTAGATAAACCAAAGCCCTGTTCTTTTGTGATTGATAAATTGGTTGAATTCCTTCTCCGAGCGATTGGGAGGTTATAATATATTTAACATTCATCAAATTCCAGAGAAAAGGATTGAAAAGCTGAGAAGTTGATTTTGCAAACTGCGGAGAATTCGCAAAATCCATTAAATCCTGATATACTCGTAACTTAGCAGCATGATAGCCATTAATATTCTCCATCAGAAACCATGCAGGTAGATTTGCAATATTAGTAGAGTAATCGGCAATACGGTAAATTGATTTATCCTGCTTGATAAAATCATAAATATCTCGCCTGTCGGTAAATACTGTCGTTAAATCAGTTTCAGAAACCTGCATCCTGCGTGTATCAATTCTCCATAAGTCTATAAATAATATACTGATTAATATCAGATAGAATAAAAATCTTTTAATCTTGCCGGTTATAAAAAGGTAAATTGATACTGCTCCAGCAAGCAGAAGGAAGCCAACAAAATACCAGTCACCAACAGTAAAATTCCAGACTGCATCAAAAAATTCGCCCGGTAGATTTGTTCCATATATCTTTGATAATTTATCAGTAGCTGCGTTCAAATAGCTTGTTTTGAATGTGGCTGAAAAAATGAAGCCAATAACTAAAAAAGCAATAGCTATGATAAGAATTATATTCAATTTTGATTTATCTTTTGCCTGAAAGTTTTTTTGCCAGTTAATCACTCCGGCAATGCCATAACCTGATAATATTGGAACAGCAAAATGCAAAAGAACAAGCGACATACTCGGTGCCCTGAATTTATTAAAACTCGGAACAAAATAGTAAAACAAATCATAAAGAAAAGATAGATTCTTGCCAAATGACAGAAAAATACTGAACACACTAATTACCACCAATGCCCATATAAAGGGATCTTTCCTGAAAAAAATTATACCAAGAATAGCCAGCAGAAGAACCATAATACCCATATAAGGCGGGGAATCTTCTGACTCTTTCTGTCCCCAGTATGTGCTAAGCATTACTGGTTCATTTCCAGTAGCCATCAGCTTAACCTCTCTTTGACCAAAGCCGAAATAACTTGGATTCACAAATGTTATTAGCTCCTTAGGGCTATATGACCACGCTGTCGCATAATTATATTCATTTCCTCCACTTGCATCAACTTTTTTTCCTTCAGGTTGCTCAATCGGTGCCGAACCCCTTGTAGAATAAGGAGTGTATTCAACTGTGCTTAAATACCTGTCCGAAGACATTCCAAATGCAATTAATCCTGCCACAATGAGTAAACCGGCTGAGCGTAGAACATTTATGGGTTCTGCTTTGGTTATAGCTCTATGAACAAATTCAAAAATCAGGAAAATTCCAAAAGCACATACTCCATAGAATATTAATTGCAAATGCCCTGCTTCCATCATAAAATGGACTACAAGAATAAGCAGAGCTAAGTAAATTATCGAAAACTTCACTCTCAGCTTTTCAATAAACATCAAAATAAACGGGAACATTGACAGAACAACTGGCTTTGTGTTATGACCTATCATAACCCATGTTATAACCCATGTTGAAAAAATTGCCGCTATGGCTGCAAAAAATGATTGAAATCTGTCAAGTTCTTTTGAACGAAGAAGGAAATACATTCCAATCCCGTATATCGAATAATGAGCCGCCATTCTGGCAACATCACTGCTAAAAAGATTGCCAATAAATTCAGTTATTCCAAAAAATATTTGAGGGAAGAAATCCCATAATCTCTGACCCTGTGTCAGTAAGGATGCAAAACTTGGCATGCCACCAAAAATGTAAGGAATCCATAAAGGAAATGTGCCTGCGTTGCTGGCTTCTTTTTTAAAATTATCAAAACTCATTGAAGATAATGAATCTGCTTCATTGAAACCGCCCCCGGTTATAGCTTCCCATAGAAATACAAAAACAGCGAGTATTATAAAAAAAATAAAAATATAATCCTGATATTTTTCTGGTATTATTGCTTTTTGCTTTTTTGTTTCAGCAGTTGTTTTCTTTTTAACAGTTTTTACCATAATATGCCTTTATTTATTCAAATTTGTAATTTCAAATAAAAAATGAAAATTCTTTAATATTTCAAAAATTCAAATTAATAAAAAGCTAATAAATAGCACAATCGGACTGAAAATTTTTATTAAAATAACTAAACTAAAATAATCTATTAATTATCACCGTTGTTATTTGCGTTACAGAAATATATATAAATATGAAAAAAACTATTATTAACATATTGATATTTTTTGCAATTAGTGTGAATATTCTTTATTCACAAAAAATTCTCATCCCAATGGACTTAACACAAACAGACCATCTCAAAGCCTATGGTTTGACTTATTGGGTTCTGGAAAACGGGCAGACTGCAGACTGGCTCCTCAACTATCGTGGTGGCTCTTTTATGACTGACTTCACAAATAAAATTGCTGCAGAATGCAGAATCAGGGGAGTTTTCTTTGAAGTTATTGACGGTGCAACTGCTGCCTCGATTTATGCAGAAGTTCAAAGCGAAAATGTTAATATGGATCTTGTCCGCCTCGAAAAACCCCCTAAAGTTGCTGTTTATGCACCCCCGGGTGCACAACCATGGGACGATGCTGTTCGTTTGGCTCTTGATTATGCCGAAATTAAGCACGACATTATCTGGGACGAAGAAGTTCTTTCGAATAAACTACAGGATTATGACTGGTTGCATCTACACCATGAGGACTTCACCGGTCAATATGGAAAATTCTGGGCGAGCTATGCAAACGCACCTTGGTATATCGAGCAGGTTGCTTTATACGAGGCTTCAGCAAAAAAATTAGGATACAAAAAAGTCTCCGACTTAAAAAAAGCCATTGTCCTCAAAATTAGAGAATATGTTGCTGGCGGCGGATTCCTCTTTGCAATGTGCAGTGCAACCGACACCTACGATATTGCACTCTCTGCACTAAAAATTGATATTTGCGAAACAATGTTCGATGGAGATCCTGCTGACCCTAATGCAAATTCTAATCTCGATTTTTCCGAAACATTTGCTTTCGAAAATTTTCAGTTAATCATGGATCCTTATATTTATGAATATTCTAATATAGATGTAAGCCCCTATGAAATTGGCAGTCAGGATTATGACTATTTCACCCTTTTTGAATTTTCTGCTAAGTATGATCCTGTTCCAACTATGCTTACTCAATGCCATGTTAATGTTATCAGAGGATTTATGGGACAAACAACAGCTTTCCATAAAAACACAATTAAAAATTCTGTAACTATTCTCGCCGAAAGAGCCGGCACCGATCAGGTGAGATATATCCATTCCAATATTGGCAGAGGTTTCTTCACTTTCTACGGTGGACACGACCCCGAAGATTACCAGCATGCTGTTGGCGATCCGCCCACAGATCTGAGACTTTATAAAAACTCCCCCGGCTATAGATTAATTCTGAACAATGTTTTATTCCCAGCCGCAAAAAAGAAAAAACAAAAAACTTGATAAAAATTTAATTTTTTTGATAAATTAAATTAATTTAAATTAGTTTCACAAAAACAATCATTTTTAATTTTAGGAGATTTTATGACACTAAAATTTCTATTAATTACTGTTATTTCAAGCTTGTTATTCATTTCCTGTGGGTCTTCTCTGCACTTTGAACAGACTTGTGTAACCTGCATCAAATCCCAGCGTTTTTCATGTCAGGATGGAAATTGCCCGGTAACCTTCATGATTGGCGAGCAATGCCTTGTTACTATTGTTGAAACTGGTGAAAACATCTTCCTCAATCCTATACTCGAAAAAGAACAATTAACCCCAAAATCCGGAATTAAGGTTGCTATCGCCAAAGTCAGTGGTAAGTTTTATTTAACTGCAAACGACTTCAAACAACTCTGGATTTTATATCCAAAAGTTCCTGACAAGGCTAAGTTTTGCTCAATTGATTTACCTGAAAAAGAAATTAAAATATTCGAACCAGTCTTCACATTGAATAATGTTGATCCTATGAATTATAAATTACGTCTGACTGCTTCCAACTACTCAGAAAAAGTCTGGGAGCTTAAAGATGATGATACCTGGGTTTTAATTAATCAAGCAAAGGTAGGTGAATAATGAAAAAAAACATACTATTGATTGCAATTCTTTCTCTGGCTCTGACAGCCCTGACATATTCTCAGAATGACATTCAAAGTTGGCAGGCAAAAATTAATCAAATTACCCAAAAACAATTTAGTGATTTAACAAATGATGATATTTCTTTCCTTAAATCTGTCAGCAATATTAATAAACTCACTTATGGCGAGAGATATCAGAAAATTGTTGAGGATAAAAAAGCTGATGTCTCAAAATTTTTAAGAGAATATCAAAATTGGGTTGAGCAGAAAGAAAAAGAAAAACAACTTTCATCAGAATTAGGTGAGGAAAAAGAAAGAACCAAAGAACAGCAGTCTATTATTGAAGCACAAATTGATACTATCGCCGTCAAGGAATCTATCATTACAGCACTCACTGCACAAATCGAAAAAATGCGTAATGAAATCAAAAAGATGAAGTCAGTTAATGAAAAAATTAAAAGCGAACAAAAAACTCTCCAGTCAGTATTAGATGATAATATCAATCTTGTTAGAAGATTAAGAAGCTTAATTTCAAGAAATGATGAATTGGCAGCAAGTTCCCCGGCTGACCTGAAAGCAGACCTTGAAAACACAGAGTGCGACCTTGCTGAATTGCTAAAATCTAATTATTTGTTAACTATCGAAAGATTAAAGGCAGATAAAACTACTCTTGATTCTTTGCAGAAATACTATCGTGATAAAAAAACTTATCCCAGCCAGATTGAAAAATATATCACTGACGGCGAGGAACTTGCTAACAGGTTCTCTTCGAGTAATGTTGAATGCGTAAGAAGGAATTCTGAACAAATTTTACTTGCTATTTCTGATATCAGAACTCTGATGGAAGCCGAAGAATGCGGATTTTTCTGCAAAATTGGGAAATTTTTTGCCGAAAATACTCTTGTTTCGATTATTATATTATTAGTAGTTCTTTCGCTGATTATTTTGCTAATCGTTAAAAGCGGCAAAAAGAAAGTATAATTATTTCTTAATACTTATTTGATAACCTATTCCATAGGTCTTGATTAGGTTTTCGTCATTGAAAATATCTTTGACCGGACCGGTTGCAACTTTTTTGACATTCAGAAATGTAACCCAGTCAAAATATTCAGGAACAGTCTGGAGGTCGTGATGGACAACTACAAGTGTCTTGCCGCTTGAACGTAGCTCCTTTAATATATTAATGATAGCCTTTTCGGTTGTAGCATCAACTCCCTGAAATGGCTCATCCATAAAATATAGTTTGGCATTCTGAACCAAAGCCCGGGCAAGAAATATTCTTTGCTGTTGTCCACCGGAGAGTTGATTAATCTGCCTTTTTCGGAATTCGAGCATACCCACTTTTTCCAGAGCTTCAAGAGCCAGCTTCTTTTCTTTCGAGCCGGGTCTTTTAATCCATCCCAATGTTCCATAAGTCCCCATCAATACAACATCAAGTGCTGTTGTTGGAAAGTCCCAATCCACACTCCCCTTCTGTGGAACATAGGCAACAAGGTGACGATTTTTAAGATATGGTTCCCCAAAAATTAGTATTGTTCCCGCAATAGGCTTTATAATATTTAGTATTGCCTTTATAAGGGTTGATTTTCCTGCTCCGTTCGGTCCAACTATTGCCATCATAATTCCTTCTGGTATATCAAGGTCAATATCCCATAGAACAGGCTTGAATTTATAGGCAACAGTTAAGTCATCAACATTAACAGCATATTCCATAAACATCTACTTTAATGAATTTACAATACTATTGACGTTATAAATCATCATTCCGATATAGGTTCCTTCTGGTTTGTCCGTATTCCCTAATGAATCGGAGAAAAGCTCTCCGCCTATCTTTATTTCTTTCCCTTTTGATTTTACTGCCTGATGCAGAGCTTCAACATTTTTCATTGGAACTGATGTCTCGACAAATACTGCTTTGACATTTTTTTCAATAATAAAATTTGCTAAGTTCTGAACATCGAAAACAGAGGCTTCTGATAATGTGCTGATGCCCTGAAGACCCTTAACTTCAAAATCATAAGCCCTTCCGAAATAATTGAATGCGTCGTGAGCTGTAATTAATATTCTTTGCTCTTTGGGTAATTCATTGACTTTTTGTTTTATTACATTTTCAGCACTGTCAAGTTCTTTCAGATAAGTTTTAAGATTGCTATAATAATATTCCTTATTTGAATTGTCAACATCAGCCAATTTTTTTGCTACATACTCAGCAGCTTTTTTCCATATTCCTATGTCGAACCAGATATGAGGGTCATAATTATTTGCAAATTCAGCAGAACTAATTAGTAATGACTTATCAATTCCATCACTTATGGCAAAGAGATTTCCGCCTCTTTTATTCATTTTTTCGAAGAGTTCTACCAGCTTCCCTTCTAAATGCAATCCATTGTAAAATACAACATCAGAGGTAAGAAACAGGTTCATATCTCCTTCAGTTGCTTTGTATAAATGTGGGTCAACTCCTGCTTTCATCAAACCTTTTATTTCTACACGATCACCGGCAATTTTCTTTACCAGATCAGTAATCATGGTTGTTGTTGCAACAACTTTCAGCTTTTTATTCTCATTTGACTTATCATTACCATTGCAGGAAATAAGAAAAATGCTTAAAATTAAAATCAATATACTAAATCTATTCATATTTTATCCTCATTCAGGTATTCTCCAACTAAAACCAAAGCCCCAATGAAAATCCGAAGAACTTGAATTAAGACCAAATCCTCCTGATAGATCTAACTGTAAGTTATAAACCGGCAAAAAGACTATACCTCCGTTAAAATAATGAGTTGCATTTGATTTTGACGGAAAATAGCTGTTAAGTTCGATATAAGTTCCAAAATTCTCTTGCAGTTCAGCCCCTAATGCAATTGAATATGAAAAAAGGAAACTTTTATCTTCGTAAAAATATACACTGCCAATATTATAACCCAAAGATAACCAGTCTTTTAAAGTATTCGAAAAAGATAATACAAGTTCCGGCTCAATATAATCTGACTGGAAAGGGCGATAAGCAGTAAAAGGAAGTATTAAACCGGGAATTGCCGCTATTTCCGGCACCCACCCATTTTCTTTTGTTACCTGTATTTTCATCCCCAGATATAAGGGTCCAGTTCCTATATCATTTACTTCGCTCATTTGAACTTTATTGTTATTATAACTTCCAAGATATTCAAAGCCAAACCTTAATTCAATTGATTTTGAAACTCCATAGCGTAATAAAGTTGAGTTAAAATTAATCAATGTTAAATCCTGAGAAGGACTTCTTAATATGCTTTCATACACAAATCCAGATTCTATTTGTAAGGTTTTCATTGGAACAACTGTTGCACTCTCAGTTACATCAGGCCTGTCAGTTATTAATTCCGGCTCATTTTCGCACATAACAACGCTTAAATTAAAAATATGCAAAAAAGTTATAATCATGCAAAAGTATATTAACCTGAAAATAATTTCCGTTAATTTATTTAAAATTAATATATTTTTATTCCAACTGTACATCGAAATTTAAAATCCAATTAAGAAACAAACACTAAATTAATAATAATTTAGGTAAAACTAAAAATTTATTTTTATATCCCTAATATATCGAATAAAAATGTTAGTAATGCATCTGAGAGAATAATTAGCAAAATACCATTGACAAGCGATATTGTAGTATTTCTTCCAACACTTTCAGCACCGCCCTTTACCTGTAAACCCCTAAAACAACCAACACTGGCAACCAAAAATCCAAAAACTACGCTCTTAATCAAACCGCTGATTATATCATCTACGCCTAAAACCCTTTGTAACTGATTTAAATAACCCGAAATTGTAATATTCAGAATAGCCAAACCAGAAACCAATCCACCAGCGATGCCTGCAACATTTGAAAGTATTGTTAAAAAAGGCATTGCAATTGAAACTGCAAGAACTCTCGGTAATACGATAAAATTAGTTATATCAAAGCCCATTGTCTTCAATGAATCTATCTCCTCTGATACCATCATTGTTCCGATTTCTGCGGTAAATGTTGACCCGGAGCGTCCTGCTATTATTATGGCTGTCATCAATGGACCGAGCTCTCGTGTTATCGAAATTCCTATTAAATCTGCTATGAATATGTCTGCCCCGAATTGCTGCAACTGTATTGCTCCCTGATATCCTGAGATTAGTCCTATAAGGAAAAGAATTAACAACACAATCGGCAATGCATTCACTCCTGAACTTGTAAAGTGCAATGGAAAGTCTTTCCACCTGACTTCAGTCGGTTTGATAATAATCGAAAATAACTTTAAAAATAAATTTCCTAAATATTCTATAAATAGTCTTAAGTCATTCAGAACAATTAGCCAGAAATTACCTATGTTTGAAACATAGGATTTAAAAAATGTGTGTGTTGGCTTTTCTGTAAACTCAATCTGACTTTTGGACTCGTAAATATTAATAAAATCCAAAATTTCCTGCTTATCGCATATAATATTAAGATTTATCCTTTTTTCATTGCATATTTTTCTTATACTCCTGATTAAAAGGATAAGATAAGAGTCATATTTCAGAATGGAATTAAGATTAATAGAAACTTCATCACTTCTATAAATTTCATTATCAGCTTGTATCAGAATCTCGAATTTTTTTGAGTTGGAAAAATTTATATTATCTTTAAGAACTATCTCTGATTTATTCCCTGAACTACTGATAATAAATATATTATTTAATGATTCCTGCTTCTTCATACTTTAATGGATTAATATTATTTCCAATAATTTTATTGCTTTCTTCTGGATTTGTAATAATTAATCAATCCATTGGTTGAACCGTCATGTGTTGTTATCTCATCTTTATTTTTGAGTTCATTGAGGATTTTACCTGCGAGTAGTTTTCCAAGTTCCACACCCCATTGGTCAAAAGAATTTATATTCCAGATTATCCCTTGAACAAAAACCTTGTGCTCATACATAGCAAGGATTTTTCCCAATAGTTCGGGTGTTAATTTGTTATATAGAATCGAATTGGTTGGTTTATTCCCCTGAAAAACTTTAGGCTTGAGTAATGTTCTGATTTTTTCATCAGGAACCCCTGATTTTCTGAGTTCCAGCATTACTTCTTCTTCGCTTTTACCTTTCATCAAAGCTTCGGTCTGTCCAAAAAAATTTGAAAGAAGTATTTTATGATGGTCCCCAATATCATTAAGACTTTCGATAGCACATAAAAAATCTGCAGGTATCATTTGTGTTCCCTGATGAATTAGTTGGAAAAAAGAATGTTGTGCATTGGTTCCGGGTTTTCCCCATATTACCGGTCCTGTTGTATAATCAACATATTCTCCGTTTTTATCAACGTATTTTCCATTGCTTTCCATATCAAGCTGCTGAAGATAATCAGTAAGCTTATCAAGATATTGGTCATAGGGTATGACTGCATAAGTCCTGCAACCAAAAAAGTTTGCATACCAGATTCCCAAGAGAGCCAATAGCACAGGTATATTTCTGTCAAAGGGTGCATTTCGAAAATGGATGTCCATTTTATAAGCACCTTCAAGCAGACTATCATAGTTTTCATAACCAAGATAGAGTGCTATCGGCAAACCAATAGCAGACCATAAGGAATAACGTCCACCAACCCAGTTCCAGAATTCAAACATATTATCTGTATTAATACCGAATTGCTTGACTGCTTCCTCATTAGTTGATAAGGCAATAAAATGTTTTTCGATTAAGCTTTCATTGTTGCCTGTTTTTTCAAGGAACCATTTCTTTGCAGTAGTTGCATTTGTAATTGTTTCCTGAGTTGTAAAAGTTTTTGAAGCTACAACGAAAAGAACAGTTTCAGGATTCAATTTCTTAAGGGTTTCGGAAATATGTGTGCCATCAACGTTAGAGACAAAATGAACATTTATCCCCTTCACAGCATAATATTTCAGAGCATCGCAAACCATTGAAGGTCCTAAATCAGAGCCTCCTATACCAATATTCACAATATCAGTAACTTTTTTCCCCGAATAGCCTAACCAAATTCCTGAATGAACCTTATTACAAAATTCCTTCATTTTTTTCTGGACAGCTTTAATCTTTGGAAGCACATCCCAGCCATCTACATAAATGGAATCACCATCTTTTTGCCTTAAAGCAGTATGAAGAACAGCCCGGTTTTCAGTGATATTGATTTTTGCACCACTAAACATTTTTTCTATCCATATCTTCAAATCAGTCTGTTCGGCAAGCTTAATCAGTAACTCTAAAGTCTTTTCGGTAATAATGTTTTTTGAATAATCGAAAAAAATATCCTCGAATTCGGTTGAGAACTTCTTAAATCTCTCTTTATCAGATTGAAATAAATCAATCATTTTAACTGATTTCATCTCATTATAATGACTATTTAATTCTTTCCAGACTTTCGTTTCAGTTAATAAACTCATTTTTGCTTTTAAATCTATTATTAGACATAATTATTTCCAATATTCACGGTCAAGGCTTCTATATTGTATTGCCTCGCTTATATGTTCGGTTCTGATGTTTTCTTCCTCAGCCAAGTCGGCTATAGTCCTTGCTACTTTTAATATCCTGTCATAAGCTCTGGCAGAAAAACCAAGTTTTGTCATTGCAATTTTCAAAAGAGATTGAGAACTTTCGTCTAAGATGCAGTATTTATGCAAATCTTTTGATGTCATATCTGCGTTTTTGAATTTATTTTTGGATTTTTTGAACCTATCCTGTTGAATTTGTCTTGCATTGACAACTCTTTTCCTGACTTC
Source organism: uncultured Hyphomicrobiales bacterium (assembly GCA_964473465.1). Lineage (GTDB taxonomy): Bacteria > Bacteroidota > Ignavibacteria > Kapaibacteriales > UBA2268 > CALHRB01. Next base: position 95,740 of record CAYYPE010000001.1, on the reverse strand, counting down.
TTCGGAGGGTTCCCCTCTTCTTTTCGAACTTAAATCCTGATATTTTACAGCAGGAACTTCGACGTGAATATCTATTCTGTCAAGTAGCGGTCCTGATACTTTCGAAAGATATTTCTTAATCATAGTGGGAGTGCAGGTGCATTCCTGACTTGGATTTCCGAAATTACCGCAGGGGCAGGGATTCATTGAGCAAACAAGCATAAAATTTGCAGGATACTCAATTGACATTTTCGTTCTGGAAATACTTATATGTTTGTCTTCGAGTGGCTGACGTAAAACTTCCAAAACATTTCTTGCAAATTCCGGCAATTCGTCAAGGAAAAGAACTCCATGATGAGCCAATGATATTTCCCCCGGCTTTATTTTATTCATTCCTCCTCCGACCAGAGCTGCATCTGAAATTGTATGATGTGGCGAGCGGAATGGTCTGACGGTTACCAAAGCCTCTTTTTCTGGTAAAGCCCCGGCAACTGAATGTATTTTTGTTGTCTCGAGCGATTCATCAATAGTCAGTGGTGGAAGAATCGTTGGAATTCTTTTTGCAAGCATTGTTTTACCTGAACCCGGTGGTCCAATCATCAAAATGTTATGGCCCCCGGCGGCGGCAACTTCTAAAGCACGTTTTACAATTTCCTGACCCTTTACATCTGAAATATCAAGTAAATTTTTTGATTGATTGCTACTGAAAATTTCCTGAATGTTCACCTTCCTTAGCTGAATTTCTATTTCTTTATTAAGAAAATCTACTGCTTCTTTGAGGTTTTTAACCGGGATGACTTCAATCTCATCAACAAGAGCCGCTTCATCCGCATTATCAGCAGGCAGAACAATTCTTTTAAACCCAGAATTTCTGGCTTCCAGAGCAATTGAAAGAACGCCGTGAACGGTTCGAAGTGTCCCATCCAGTGACAATTCTCCCAAAAACAAAGTATCCGGGATTAAATCCTGCTGGACATTTTCCATTGCACTTAATACACCAAGTGCAATCGGTAAATCGAAAGCACTACCTTCTTTGCGAATGTCCGCAGGTGCCAGATTAATTGTAATCTTCTTTTGTGGGAATAACAGATCAGAATTCTTAATTGCAGCGGTTACTCGTTCCCGGGACTCTTTCACTGCAGAGTCAGGCAAACCGACAATAACAAAATTAGGAATTGCATTTTCGATATGGCACTCAATTTCTATAACATAGGCATTAATCCCCAAAATTGAGGCTGACTTAATATTCGAATACATTTTTTTACTCAGGATTTGCTTAATTGTTCATTTAAAATCTTATTTACATAGAGAAGCATATCGTAATATGTTACAATCCCAACGAGATTATTTTCCCAATCAACCACCGGCAGACAATCCACTTTTTTCTTAATCATAAGTTCTATTGCCTTCTTTATGCTATCTTCAGGGTAAATAAGATAGACTTCAGTTGTCATAATCTTCTTGAAATCATTAATTTTGTTATATCCAATTTCACCATACTCATCTTCAAAGTCATAGAGCCTTCTTAACGAATATTCCATTAGCGTTCTTTCAGTTATAAGACCAATAAACTTCTTACCATCAACAACGGGAACCTGTCTGATACTTTCATCACGCATTATTTCGTCTGCTTTGTGAATTGTATCATCAATATTGACAGTAAAAACATCTTTAGTCATAATATCTGCTATCTTAACTAAAGTTGGCATTTTAACCTCCATAAATCTCATAAGAATAATAATGTAACTTATAAAATTTTACAACAATAAAAAACAAATAATTTTGTTTCTTAAAGTAATTTGTGTTTTTAAAGAATGTTTAATTTATTTTCCTGATGATATCTTTAAAAGATTTTGCTAAAAATAATGAACTTATCATAGTGGCTCATAGAGGCTCTTCGGGGACTGCTCCCGAAAATACCCTTTCTGCTTTCAGGGAAGCTCTATCAGCCGGGGCAAATATGATTGAAGCTGATATTCAGGTTACTTCAGACAGCGAGATTGTTGTCTTTCATGATAAAGGCCTCAGCCGAACTACCAATGGTGTTGGCTTTACCAGGAATCAAAATCTTTCTGATATTAAAAGTCTGGATGCAGGATCATGGTTTGACAAAAAGTTTTCAGGCGAGAGAGTTCCTTTGCTCACAGAGGTTTTGGATCTAATCCAGAATAAAGCATATCTAAATCTTGAAATCAAGAACGTTAATAACAACCATTATCTCGATAATTTAAAAAAAATACTCAGTATTCTTAATAATTATAATTATCTGGACAAGGTTCTGATTTCTTCATTTTACTATGATTCTATTAATTTTATAAAGAAAGCATATCATGAGATCGCAACAGCAGCCATTAAAATACCCAAAGATAACAGACTTCCTTCGGAAATTGCAAGAGAAATTCGCTGCGATGCCTTTGTTTGCTCTATATCAGAAATCAATAATGATATTGCTATTGATGCCATTGAAAATAATATCTATATCGGGGTTTATTCAATTGACAACAAAGAAGACCTTATGAAAGCCCTTCAATTAAAAATAAAAGCCATCGTAACCAATTATCCCGAAAAAATTATTAAGGAACTAATCAAATTAAAAGTTCAATCCTGACTTTAAATTTTTAACTCATTTCCTAACTTATCTAAAGAAAATTTGAAATCGATTGAAGTTAAATTCATAATTTTGTAATTTATAATAATTAATTTTAAGAAAATTCTATGTCTTATAATGTTGGAATTATCGGCACAGGTTATGTAGGTCTTGTTACTGGTACTTGTTTTGCTGCAACAGGTAATAATGTTTATTGCATTGATATTGTCCCTGAAAAAATTGAAAAATTAAAACAGGGAATATCCCCAATTTACGAACCCGGTCTTGAAACTTTATTACAAAGAAATATAAGAGAGGAAAGACTACATTTCTCTACCGAACTGAACGATGCGGTTGAAAACTGTAAAATTATCTTCCTCTGTTTGCCTACTCCTCCCAATGAGGATGGTTCAGCTGACCTGCAACACGTTTTGAGAGTTGCCGCCGAGATAGCAAATATTATCAAGAATAAAAATCTAACTGAAAAGAAAATAATTGTTAATAAAAGCACTGTTCCGGTCGGTACAACTTCGAAAATCAGGGAAATTATAAAAGAAATCATTCCTGATAAAGAATTTGCCGTTTGCAGCAATCCCGAATTCCTCAGGGAAGGATTTGCACTCGAAGATGCCCTCAAACCCGAAAGAATTGTAATAGGAACAGATGATAAAGATGCTGAGATAATCCTGAAAGACCTATATGTACCATTTGTCCGAAGTGGTAATCCAATTTTCATATTCGATGAAAAAAGTGCAGAGGTTGTTAAATATGCTGCTAACTCTTTCCTCGCCGTAAAAATTTCATTTATGAATGACATATCTGCTTATTGCGAAAAAGTTGGGGCTGATATTGACAAAGTAAGGCTCGGAATCGGCTCAGACAGTCGTATCGGTAAGAGATTCCTTTTTGCTGGTATTGGTTATGGTGGGTCTTGCTTTCCTAAAGATGTCAGAGCTTTGATTCATTCCTCTGATTTGGAAAATGTTTCTCTTGATATCATCAAGGCAGCTCAAAAAGTCAATGAAAAACAGATTTCAAGGTTTATAGACAGAATTTTTGATAGATTCAACGGAAATATCTCCGGCTTAAAATTTGCTTTATGGGGTTTATCCTTTAAACCAGACACCGATGACGTTAGAGAAGCACCTGCTTTCAGAATTATTGACAGATTACTTTCCGCTGGTGCCAGAATTGATGTTTACGACCCTGAAGCTATGCCAAATACTGAAATGAAATATGGCAACAAAATTTCTTATGCAAAAAATATGTATCATTGCCTTGCCGATTCTGATGCATTGATAATTTCAACCGAATGGACTGTCTTCAGAAATCCTGACTTTACAAAATTAAAAAGTCTAATGAAGCAAAACATTATTTTCGATGGTCGCAATCTCTTCTCGCTTGATGAGATGCGAGAGTTCAATTTTGAATATTATTCAATTGGAAGAAAAGACGTAAAATAATTTATTTTTCTTAGCTCACACTAACATTTTTTCCGTGACAATGTTTGTATTTCTTGCCGCTTCCGCAAGGACACGGGTCATTTCTTCCTACGGTTTTCTCAGTCTTTCTGTATGTTGAAACTTTAACTTCTGGTTGGTTTTGATCGCCGCTTCCTCCACCTCCCATTAAATAAGATGGTATCTGGGAAGAATGAGTAAATCTCATTGAGCTTGAGTCGGTAACAGTTCTTCGCATTCTGGGCAATCCATCTGGTCCTTTCTCTTCCTTTGCTCCTCTATATCCGCCGGGAACTCTTCTTTCAACAACCCTCGGGAAATATTTCAACACAAGATTAACAGATTCTCTGTTAATATCTTTGATTAACTGAACAAAAAGATGATAGGCTTCGGACTTGTATTCTAACAATGGATCTTTTTGCCCGTAACTCCTTAGATGAATACCCTCTTTGAGCTCATCCATCTCTCTTAAGTGTTCTCTCCATTTTTCATCTATAGTCTGCAAAACAGCAATTCTTTCTAAATTTGCCATAAATTCAGAGCCGAGCATTTCTTCTTTTCTATTATAAAAATCTATTACCGCTGACATAATTCTCTTGACAACTTCATCCTTGCTAAGTTTTTCAAATTCTTCAGCTGTAAGCTTTACATCCGATAACAGATTTGCTCTGACAGTATTCAACAAGCCATTTACATCAAGATTGGGATGATTTTCATCATACCATTCCTCAACCAATTCTTCGATTGAATCAATTATTTCGCCACGGAGTCTTTCACCGAATAGAGCAAACCTCCTTCTTGAATAGATAACCTCTCTTTGTTGGTTCATCACGTTGTCGTATTCAAGAAGTCTTTTACGTATTCCAAAGTTATTTTCTTCGACTTTTTTCTGTGCCCTTTCGACATTTTTTGTTAGCATTGAGTGCTGGATTGCTTCGCCATCTGCTATTTTCAAACCACTCATAACATTGGCAACTCTTTCGCCGCCAAAAAGTCTCATCAGGTCATCTTCAAGCGAAATAAAAAATTGAGATGACCCCGGATCGCCCTGCCTTCCAGCTCTTCCTCTTAACTGTCTGTCAATCCTTCTGGCATCGTGTCTTTCTGAACCAATGATTGCCAAACCCCCATTCTTTCTTACCTCGTGGTCTAACTTGATGTCCGTTCCTCTACCTGCCATATTTGTGGCAATAGTAACGCTCCCTTTTTTCCCGGCATTGGCTATAATTTCAGCTTCACGTTGATGTTGCTTTGCATTTAGAACATTATGATGAATTTTCCTACGGGTAAGCATTTTGCTTAAAATCTCAGAAACTTCAACGCTTGTGGTTCCAACGAGAATAGCTCTGTTATTTTTTAGCTCTTTTTCAATTTCATTTATTATTGCATTATATTTTTCTCGTTTGGTCTTGAAAATCAAATCATCTCTGTCCTCACGAATAATAGGTTTATTCGTTGGGATAACTACAACATCTAACTTGTAAATTTTTTCGAACTCTGCTGCTTCGGTTTCCGCTGTTCCTGTCATTCCAGCTAATTTCCTGTATAATCTGAAGTAATTCTGAAGAGTAACTGTTGCCAGAGTTTGTGTGTCCCGCTCAACGGTAACATTTTCCTTTGCTTCTATAGCCTGATGCAGTCCTTCGGAATACCTTCTGCCTTCTAAAATTCTTCCGGTGAATTCATCAACTATCTGAACTTTCCCATCCTGAACCACATATTCCACATCTTTTTCATAAAGTGAATAAGCACGCAGAAGTTGATGAATTGTATGTATTCTATCACTTCTTTCGGCATAAAGCAAATTTGCTTCATCAATTTTCCTTTGCTTTTCCTCGGGTGTTAGTGTTGTATCCCCTTCAATTGCACTCATAATAGCTGCAATGTCAGGTATAACAAACATATCCGGATCTTCCTGACCAATTATTAGAAGGTTTCTCCCCTTTTCGGTAATATCTATCTGATGATTTTTCTCGTCAATTGTATAATAAAGCTCATCATCTATTTCATGCATTCTTACGCCCTGATCACGCATAAAGAAAAGCTCAGTCTCTTTCATCAGTTTCTGGTTTTCTGGCTCCTGAAGAAGTTTTGTGAGTTTTTTGTGCTTGGGCAATCCTCTATAGCACCTCAGAAGCATCATTCCGGCTTTTTCTCTATCTTCCTTTGATGATGATTCAAGATATTTAGGAATTTCGGAGGTTATCTGGTTAATTAGCTTGTTTTGTGCCTCTACAAGCCGCTTAACCCTTGGGTTCATTTCATCAAATTTCTGATCTGATGCCTGACCAACTGGACCTGATATAATTAATGGTGTTCTTGCTTCATCTATCAAAACAGAGTCAACCTCGTCAACTATTGCATACCAGTGTTCCCGCTGAACCATCTGGTCTTTGTCTATAACCATGTTATCTCTTAAGTAATCAAAACCAAACTCGTTATTGGTTCCATAAGTTATATCAAGGTTATAGAATTTCTTTCTGACCTCACTATCCATATTCGACTGAATAGCACCAACAGATACCCCAAGAAATTCAAAAACAGGTTTCATCCATTCAGAGTCACGCCTTGCGAGATAATCATTGACTGTTACCAGATGCACTCCTTTGCCAGCAAGGGAGTTAAGATAAAGAGGTAGAACAGCTACAAGTGTTTTTCCCTCACCAGTTGCCATTTCGGCTATTTTCCCCTGATGAAGGACTATTCCACCCATTAACTGAACATCATAGGGTATCATGTCCCATGTGTAGGACTGCCCCATATATTCATATCTGTATTGGGCTTCAGTTAATCGCTTACAGGCTTGTTTAACCACTGCAAAAGCTTCAGGAAGAAGCTCGTCAAGTGTATTATTGATTGTGGTAAACAATTCGTCATCTATTTCTTTGATTCTATCCTTGATATCTAAAGTTTGATTGACATCAAGAACTTCATTAATCAATCTTGCCTTTAAAGTTTCTTTTTCTTCTTCGAGTTCCTGAGTTCTTTCTTTGATAATTCTTTTGAACTCATCAGTTTTCGCTCTTAGTTCGTCGTCAGTCAGGGAATCCAATTCTTTATAAATTCTATTAATCTCAGCTACAACAGGCTCCATCAGCTTTCTATCTCTGTCATGCTTTGTCCCAACTAACTTTTTCAAAAAATTGAACATAATTGTTTCCTTTAAAAATTGATTAGTTAGAGACGAAAAATATACCTCAGTATTTCGGTTATTAAGATTTCTCTTTGTCTGAATATATCTTTTTGATTAATTTAGTTAATTTAAACTTGAAAATATTAATGTATGGAAAAGGTTTTAATTATTGGGGCTTGTTCGGCAATTGCCCAGCACACTGCTAAATTTTTTGCTAAAGATGATGCTATTCTCTACCTTGCTGACTTGAATCAAGGAAGGCTTGAATCTGTCAGGTCAGATATTTTTGCAAGATTTAGAACACAAATCTTTACCGAAGAATTTGACGCTCTTGATTATGATAAGCATAAAGTGTTAATTGAAAATGCTTCTAATGCAATGAAAGGTATTGATATCGTCCTTATCGCATATGGGACACTTCCCGACCAATCAGCCATTCAAAAGAACTCTGAGGCAATTATCAGAGAATTCAATATCAATTGTGTCAGCGTAATTTCACTTTCTTCGATTATCGCAAATTATTTTGAGGAGAAAAATAAGGGAACTCTTGCCGTCATCTCATCTGTTGCCGGAGACAGAGGCAGGCAAAGCAATTATATCTATGGAGCTGCCAAAGGAGGTGTCTCTACTTTTCTGCAAGGTCTTCGAAACAGAATGTTCCATTCTAATGTTAAAGTTATAACCATCAAACCCGGTCTTGTTGATACTCCTATGACTGCCCATCTTCCCAAAAATGCTCTCTTTGCTTCAGCGGAAACCGTTGGCAAAGGTATTTATGACGCAATAAATTCTGGAAAAGATGTAGTTTATCTTCCATGGTTCTGGAAATATATTATGTTTATTGTTAAAGCCATTCCAGAAAGCATATTCAAAAAATTAAAGCTTTAATGATTTTTTTAAGTTTTACTACAAACTTGTTATAATTGAGCTTATGATTATTTTTATCAAATTTTGAGCAATCCTGTTTCCATTGCTATCTTTATTAACCCTGCTGTGGTTTTTGTTCCGAGTTTTTTCAGTATGTTTTTCCTGTGAGTTTCAGCAGTTCTGGTGCTAATAGCAAGCATTTTAGCAATTTCCGGTGTTGTATATTCCTTTGCAATCAAATCAAGTATTTCCTGCTCTCTTACAGTAAGGTTTTTATTTATATTTACTTTAATGAATTTACTATCCGGGGCAAGGTTTGTTATAAAATTGTTTGTAATCGAGTTCAAAGTTGTTTTGCAAAGATAATTCCTCCCCTGACTTACAGTTTTGATAGCTTCAATCACCTCGTCTGAATCGGCATATTTTGTAAGATAGCCCAATGCCCCTGAACTTAGAGCCTTTTGAATTAACCATGCCTCAGTGTGTGCAGAAAGAATAATAATTTTCAGTCTTGGAAATTGTTCGCATATTTTTTCGATTGAATGTATTCCGTCAAATTCAGGCATAACAAGATCAAGCAATAATATCTCGGCTTTTTGTTCTAATAATTTCTCGAATAAGTCAAGCCCACTGGTAACCACTCCCACAACATCAACAATCATTGAATTCAATAGCATTACTTTCAGTAATTTGGCTGTCAGGTTATGATCTTCAGCAATCAAGACTTTATATTGTTTTTCAGAATTATGCTTGTTTTTATTCAGCCCCATTTGTCCAAAAAGCTGATTCTGTCGGGAGGAAATATCCCTGCTTACTCCTCTGTATCCCATCAATTGATTATCGCCATTGAAAAATGGCACCGCATTTGTTTCGATGAGAACTTTTTTCCCGTGTGAGTCAATGCAATAGCTATCGAAATTGCGAATTGTAACTGCCTGACGATAATATTCCATAAATTCTTTATATTTAACCGGTGCTTCTTCCTGTGTCATAAAATCAAATAATGTATTCCCAAGAATTTCCTCAGGATTATAACCAAGAATATCTTTTATTCCAAGGCTGGAAAAAGTAAATCTTAGATTCTGGTCAATTTCCCAAACCCAGTCAGCCTGATTTTCTGATATCTCCTTGAATTTTTTCAGTTTATTATATATCAACTCTTCCGTTGCTTTCTTTTGAGTTATATCAACCAGGATCATCATTATTGCCGGCTCATTTTCGTAAATAATCAGATTTGATGAGGCATAGAGCCACCTGACCGAACCATCTTTTGCCTTACACTTAAATTCATATCTTTGAGGAGCTTGCTTATTTGAAATGCTATCCTCAATTCTCTTCAAATGAAATTCTCTGTTTTCAGGAAAAAATATTTCAATTATTTCTTCAGAGTTTTTACCAATAAGCTCATCGGCTTTGTATCCTATTATTTGCTCAATATAGTCATTTGTATAAATAATTCTTAATGGATCGGCTTTTAATATTATTATTCCCTCGATAAGGTCATCCAGCAGTTTTTCAGTAATTCTTTTATCAATATTTCTGTTCTTCATGTTATTCTCTAATCAAAGTTTTTGATAAAATCTCAAAATGACTTATTTTGCTTATTGTTCCCGAAATTATTCGTGAAACTTTTTTTTTCGGACAATTTAATTTTCGGCAATAAATCGAAATTTATAAATAATTTGGAAAAAACAGATAAATCTTTTAAAGCTTCCGATCAGTTAAAACTGCTGAAACGTATAGCAGTTTTTGTTAAACCATTCATCGGGCTACTTATAGTTGCAATCCTTTTTAATATTATCTTTTCTTTCTTTACTGCAATTTCAATCACTGTAATCAAGCCAATAATTGAAATCATTACCGGCTCAAACCTTACATCAGGAGCAGAGACTGTCCCGGCAGCTAATCCATTAGAAGCCCTGAAGAACTATTTCTTTCAATTTGTAAGAAATATCATTCTGAACCCCGATGATATGTATTCAACAATTATCAATTTATGCTTTTTCATCCTTGTCATATTTTTGCTAAAGAATTTTTTTAAATACATTTCCTCAATCGCAAGCGTTAAGTTAGAAGAAGGTGTAATCAAGCATATTCGGGATGAACTTTTCAAAAAAATTACTTCTCTGTCCTTAGAATTTTTTGTTAAAAAACAGAGCGGAAATGTAATGTCAGTTCTCACCAACGATGTTGCTGTCCTGAATAGCTCGACCGTTGCAGTTTTTAACGGATTCCTTAGGGAAAGCATTCAGGTGATTTTATTACTTATTCTTCTACTTTCCGTCTCCACCGAACTAACCTTAATAGCTTTCAGCACAAGCGTTATAAGTTTGATATTGATTAGAATCGGAATGAAATACCTGAGGCGTTATGCATCACGTATGCAAACCGCTATGGCTGATTACACAACTGTTCTTCAGGAATCTTTATCCGGCATTAGAATTATTAAGGGATATAATGCCGAAAATATAATAAATGAAAAATTTTCAGGTCAAACATCAAAATATGTCCGCTCAGCTGTAAAGTATAATAAAATTATCAGCTTGATACCATCAATAAATGAAATTTTCGCTATTCTTGCTCTTAGTGTCGTATTCTTTGTTGGAGGCTCTAAGGTAGTTTCTGGAGAGATGCCGGGCGATGAATTGATGCTTTTCCTTGCCTCTCTTTTTGCTATTATGTCCCCTGTAACAACAATTTTACACAGTATCTCACAATTCCAAAGGGGGGCAGTTGCCACTGAAAGAGTATTTGAAATTCTGGATTATCCTTTAAATATTATTTCCGGCTCGAAAAGTATCAAAGAATTCAAAAATGAGATTTTCTTCGATAATATTAGTTTTTCCTATGACACATTTCCCGTGCTGGAAGGAGTAGAACTAAAAATTAAAAAAGGTAGTAAAATTGCAATTGTTGGTCAGAGTGGTAGCGGAAAATCCACTTTGCTCGATTTGTTGGTCAGATTCTATGACCCAACTTTCGGGAAAATTTTAATTGATGGAATAGACATCAAAGAGCTTAAAATTGAAGATTATCGGGCTTTGTTCGGCATTGTTTCACAGGAAACAATACTATTCAATGACACAATTGCAAATAACATCACTTTTGGATTGAAAAATGTTTCTGATGACAAAATAATCGAGGCAGCAAAAATCTCCAATTCTTATGATTTTATAATGAAACTGCCCGATACTTTCAATACAAAGATTGGTGATAGGGGAATTATGCTCTCAGGTGGTGAACGCCAACGCATTGCAATTGCCCGTGCTCTTCTCAGAGAACCATATATTCTGGTCTTTGATGAAGCTACCTCTTCCCTCGATGCTGAATCCGAAAAGGTTGTTCAGGAGGCTATAAATCAATCAATGAAATCAAGAACTGCTGTTATCGTTGCCCATAGATTATCAACAATAATGGATTGTGATACTATCTATGTCCTTGATAACGGTAGGATTGTTGAAAAAGGCTCTCATATTGAACTGCTAAACTTTAATGGTATATACAAGAAATTATACGAAATTCAGTTCAGCAGATAAATTAATCAAGGCTTAAGCCCTTTGCCGATATTTTCATTAATCTGTTCCAGCACTTTTTCTGCTTCCCAGATACCATTTATAACAAAATGAGCCCCTGCCTCCAAAAGTTTCATTTCAGCTGCCTTAATTAACTCATTTAATTCATTATGGCTCAGATTTTCAGTTTCGGCTAAGGTCAGACCAACTTCGTTACCACTTTTTGTTATTCCGACAGTCCACATCCCTGCATTGAGACCCTCGTTAATATCAGCAACAGTATCTCCGAATTTAACCATTTCCCACAAAGGATATGTTTCCATTTTTATTGCATTCAAGTAGCTCATCCATGGATAGGGTCTCCCAGAAGGAACATCACTCGGGCAAACTATAACATCAGGTTTAAACCCTTTCTTCTCAGCTATTGGTATGATTAAGTCCATCATTTCTTTGACGTAACCTGTTGTTGAACCAACCTTTATTCCGGCGGTTCTCATCTTTACCAAAAACTCTACCGCTCCTTCTATTGGTTCTGTATAATCCAGAATCACATTTTCAAGAGATAATGAGAGGGAATTGAAAATCTTTTCGACATCATCTTCCGTTGGTTTTCTATTATATTTTTCAATCCAATCATTGCTGATATTTTCCAAATTTAGTATTTCACGAGTATGGTCTCTTTTGCCATAGCCCATAAACTTTCTTACATCATTTGCCGAAACATTAATTCCAAATTGTCCAAAAGCATCAATGAAGGCAGCCACAGGTGCAAATGACCCATAATCTATCGAAGTTCCTGCCCAATCAACTATAACCCCTTTTATATTCGAATAATTCATAATTCCTTATCTAATTAAAATTAAAAAAATACATAACAGAAATCAATCCACTTCTCCCGACTGCATCTATTCCTGAACCATGATATCTATAGGCTGCATTAAAAATATTATTTATACCAGCAGAAATTTTGAAGCCTTGCAGTAAGAATTTAGCAGACAGATTCATAACATACCAGCCGGGAGTCCCATTTGGATTTATCCTGTTATCCGATTTGTCCCCAGAAGCAAGTCTGTCCTGACGACCGGCAAATAAATTTTGTAAGTTTATCGTAAAATTTCTGTCGAAATTATATATTAGTTCTAATGAGCCAAATAACGGAGGAATTCTTCGCATAGGTTCATTTGCAGTTAAATTCTGCCCATAAGTATAAGTTGTGTTTCCTTGTATTAAGAATTTATTAAAATTTATCATGAAGTCAAACTCTGCACCATAAACAACAGAATTAGCCACATTTTCCTTTGTATAGACCTGATAGCCGTTAATACTATCCTGTCCGTTATATTTTGTCTTCACTCTGGTTATGAAATCCGATAAATTTGAATGGAAAATTGAAACCGACCCCTGAAACATATCCTCCGATAGCTTGTATCCTATTTCATAATTTATTGATTTTTCGGGTTTTAAGTTGTTAGAAGGTATTTCGTATCTGAAATCAACTATTCCTATTGTTCCCATATCATCAATATTCGGTGCCCTGAATGCAGTATTTACAGACCCGTAAACAGAATTTTTCTCATTGATTCTGAATAAAACACCTGCATTATAAACAAAGGCAGAAGGCTTTATCTCCACCATGCCGAGAATATTATCCGGCACATTTATCTTAAAAGTATTATATCTCAATCCCAAATCAAAAATCATTCTATCTATCTTGAAATTACTGAGCAAATAAAAAGCAGAATTCAGATACTCCGAATTATCAGGATAGAGCCCTCTTGATTCTTTTAAGTAATTATTTGTCAAATCTATATCTTCTCTCTTACTATTTACTTTATCGAAATAAATTTCCCCACCGTAATTTAAGCTTATTTCGTCACTCAGAAAGGTAGCAAAATCCAAAATTCCAAAATATGTATTTATTCTGTCATTTTCATCGGTTTGTATGCTTTTACCATTTGTTTTCCTGCTTCTTATCTCGTTGGAATAGCTGTTACCTGCCTTGATATTTATACTTTTGAGAAATGTTTCATCAATATTATACTCCATTGATATATATGATAAATTTCTCGCTTGACGAGCCATTTTATTAAACTCATAATTTTCAAGCTTAACTTTATGATAGACCGGAACATCTTTTTGATTCAGAAAATTAAAATTGAGCATAATGTCCAGATTCTTTATTATTGCAGTTCTGAATTTCAAATCAACTCCGTTTTGGGCATAACCGCTTGGACTCTGTATACCGATATTACCACCACCGGGCAGATCACCAAAGTCAGAATAATTAAAATTTGCAAGAAATGCTGTCTTTTCCAATGCTAAATTCACTTCTCCATTTATTGTCTTTTCAATATCAGATGTCATATACCTACCTTGAACAAAACCATCAGATTTAAATCCATTGTCAGAATAATTTGGTTTTTTTGTCTGTATATAGATTACTCCACCGATGGCATCACTTCCATATTGCACCGACCCTGATCCACGCAATAATTCAATGTTTTGAATACTACTTTGTGAAATAGTATTTAGGTATTGATTTGGACCATACCTAAAGGTTGAATTATTAAATCTTATACCATCTATCATTATTAAACATTGATTACCTGTAACACCCCTTATAAAAGCCGAGCCACCTCCTAAATTTGTTTTCTGCACAAAGCTTCCTGTTGTTGTTTTTAATAAATCAGGAGTATTGTTGCTTTCTTCCCCTCCATCAAGCTTTATCTTACTTACTGAATAGGGTAATTCGATAGATTTCCTCTCATACCTTGTTGCAGAAACTACCACCTGATTTTTGATTATGTAGCCAGCAGAATCTGTGCTGTCTGACTCATCTTTTGCCCTTAAAGTGTTAATAACGATGGCAAAAAATATCATTATGATAAGAAATTCAGTCTTTCTCATTGAGTTCTTTGAAAAAAAAATTATTTCTTTGCTGTCTTGTCTGAATAATGTTTCCTGTATTCTTCGCTCTGCTTTATCATATATTTTGGATCATCCAGAACTGGGCTTGCACTCAAGGCTTTATAATCAAATTTTTCGTCGAAGGGATCTAAAGCTTTTTGCGGGTCAAATATTCTTTGATCAACCATAACTGCTTTGTAAGGAGTATAATCCGGTTTGTCCTGAAAGAAATCAGATAAATCTGTTGCTGTAGCATCATATTGATTTAGATATGGTATTCCAAGAATGTTCCAGAATGTTTTGAAGATACTTCCAAAACTTGTATGCTTATGCGAAACATAACCTTTCTTGGCATAAGGAGAAATAACCATTAATAAACTTCTATGGGCATCAATATGATCTACACCACTCTGCGAGTCGTCTTCAGTAATGAATATTGCCATATTTTTCCAATATGGAGTTTTTGATAAAAATTCAATTATCCTGCCGACTGCAAGATCATTATCTGCCATATAGCTTTCCAGAAAGGGGTATCCGGCATGAGGTCTTTCGTCGGCTCCGTGATCATTTGGCAACATAATTGTTATAACCGAAGGCATAGTTTTCCCTTTACCCATCCATCTTTCATTGAATTCTTTAATAAACATATCCAACCTGAATTGGTCTGGAATTGCCATGTTATATGTAGCATAAATTTTGGAAGATTTTTCATAAAGAGGAGTAGGCAATGGATAATTTATCATATACCTGACACCAGTATATTTAAACGTCGTATCGGCATAGTGAGGAGTATGTTCGGTGCTGAAACCGAAATTAAAAAAGTCCACCTTGTGTCTGTCAAGATGATCCCATAATGAACCCGCTTCATTATAGTCTTCTGGGTAAATTGCCCCCCCAGAGCCAACCATTGACAAAGCTCCCGGTGCTTTTGAGTCTATTTTTAAAATTCTGTTGCCACCATAACTTGCTGATACAGAAGTTTCGACCCATTCATTTGGATATGTCGCTGCAAGCCATCTATGACCGTCTGCAGAATGATCGGAATTAACATAAAAATTATCACTTATTGCGAAATCTTTTGCTAATCTTAAATGATTAATCATTACATCTGCTTGAAATTGAATTGTTTTTGCCTTATTGCTGACAGGAGCCTGATATCCAAATCGAGCGAGTGTTTTGTCTCCTTTTCCCTTTTCTATCTGTCCGAATACCTCATCATAAGTTCTGTTTTCCTTTGAGATAAAGACAATGTATTTGATAGGTGAATTTTTTTCTCCGGGATAGAGTGGAATTGGATTATTTTTTCTTTCTTTTATCATTTCCTCTGTTATCTTTGTAAAAGAAAAATTATTCTTTAGCACTTGCTCTGTCTCTTTTTTCAGCTCGGAATCATTTGGAATATCAAGAACAGACACAGTTCCTTTCATAAGTTTGCCAATATTATGACCCTCAGGTCCGGGTTTCCAGTTGATACCTCCGTTTGGGCCGCTTCCGACTCCTTTGGCATTCGAAACGATTAATTTCTTTCCATCCTTTGTAACCTGTAATTTAGCAGGAAACCAGCCTACAGGAATATGTCCCATGACATTCAATGATCCGACGTCAATCACACCAACAGCATTCAAACCGGATTCAGCTACATAAAGTCTTTTCATATCAGGTGATAATGCCAGTCCGAATGGGATTATTCCACGATATTTCTTGATTCTGTCATCAATGTTCAGAAATATCTCTTTTTTTATTTTATTCGTTTTAACATCTATTACGCTAATACAATCATTATTGCCATTGCTTACAAAAACATATTCATTTGTTGCAACCACAGAATTCGGGCTCGAGCCACCAATTGCAGGAAAATCCTCAATCTTTTGTCCAACTTTTATCCCGGTTTTAACTTTTGCTATAACATTTGGAGCTTGTTTATTACTCACATCTACTGCCCAAACTGAAAAAGACTCTGGCACATTTGGATCGCCCAGACCCGGCACTTCTACCGAGTCATTTTTATATCCGTCTCTTGCTTCCTTTGTATTATACCCGAACGCTGGAAATGGCATTGTTGTCTCTCTCAAGCGTTCTTTATTGACCGAAGGATAAACTTTATAGGAAAACACTCCAACATTTGCAACATAAAATTTTTTCTCATCGGGGGAAAGTGTTATACCAAAAGGATATCGCCCAACACTAACTCTCGAAATTAATTTCCTTGCTTTTGTATCAATAATATTCACAACAAAATTGATTTGATCAACGCAATATAAGGTGCTACCGTCTTTTGTCAGAACCATATCCCCAAGGTAGCCATGAGAATAATCATTATTAGCATCTGAAATTGAACAGTCAATAAAACCATCTTTGCTTCCATCGCTAATATTGAATATCAAGATTTTATTTTCCTGACCGCCTGACACATAAACCTTTTGATTGTCCGGCGAGATTGCCAACCCCATAAAAACTGAAGCTAAAATACCCTGATCGGTATTATGCCCCGGAGGTATTTGTTGAACCTCCGGGCTATCACTCAAAAGATTTCGGATAATTGTTATTGACAATGGAGATGTGCCGCTATTTGCAGTTATTGCAATATTATTATCATTGCTCAGAACTAACCCATAAGGATGAGGGGCAGTCATAATCTGTTTGCCTCTTGGTGTTAAATATCGTCCCAATGGAGTTATAGAAGTCCCGCTTAAATCAGTTAAATTTGCAAAAGTTTCCTTATCATCGGCGGGAGCTGTGATCATCCACATTTCATTTTTAGCTTCTTTTTTGCAGGAGACAAACAAAAACAATATTATCAGTATAAATATTATATATTTTAAATCTTTCATTTTTTTTCTTGTGATAATAATTATAAGAAATTTATTTTTTTTCAATTTTTGCGACGAAATCCATTATCCTTGGAAATTCCCTATCTCATACGTTTGATTCTTCATCTTACTTGAAATATGAAACAGAAATCCCCAATAACTTTATATTTAAAGAATTAAATTGTATAGTTCATAAACAAAAAACTATTGAACATCCCACCAAACCCTTGTGTTGATATTGTCTGCCCCTTGTCTGGAGATAGCTTTGCTTAAATTTTCCGAATTCAGTGTTTGCTCAATTGTTGGATAAATGAATCTTACTGGTATTTTATTACCATTAAGGTTTGATTCGCCGGGAATCAATTTGGGTATATTAGTTCTCCTCCAATCGAACCATGCTTCTAAACCCTGAAAGAACAATGATACCCATTTTTGAAACCCTATTTGTTCCAAACCTTCTGTTCCACCCTTATAAGCAACCTGTGGGAGAGCCAGATATCCGGCTGGCATTTCCAATTCATAAAACTGGAAAGAAGCCTTGATTCCATTTTCATAGTATGTCTTTGCATCGCCGCTTATCAAACCCTTATTAGCTGCTTCCGCCAGCAAAAATTGTAACTCTGCATAATTCATAATCACGCCTCTTGCCACTTTCAAACCCTTTGCGGTTATTGCATCTTCGAAAAACAACCTTCCAACAGGTGATTGGTTCTGCTGACCACCGTTATATGTCAGAGCTTTAACATCATCCATCCCATTTGGAATACCCATAATAACAGGATTTGCAGTGTTTTCTGTGGCAGGTGTTGGTCTGGCAAATATTGGTAATCTCGGGTCATTCAGGCTTTTCAGAGTATCAGTTATAGTTTTGCTGATTCTATACTCATTGAAAGATCCAACTCTTGTGGTATGTAACGGGAACTGATTCGGAAAAGCTGAAAGGTATGTCAAAGCTCCATTATCATCGTTACTTGTCATAATCGGATAGTTTGAATTATTTACTATTGATTGCAACTCCGCTGCCACTGACTTTCTGTCGGAAATTCTCATTAACATTCTAATTCTTAATGAGTTA
Source organism: uncultured Hyphomicrobiales bacterium (assembly GCA_964473465.1). Lineage (GTDB taxonomy): Bacteria > Bacteroidota > Ignavibacteria > Kapaibacteriales > UBA2268 > CALHRB01. The sequence goes on along the minus strand of CAYYPE010000001.1, from coordinate 77,410 downwards.
GCCAACTTTTTCCACTTTGTCAAATCACCTTTGTATAAAATATCACCCGATACCTTCTCTGTTGATGTTCCCAAAAGATCTGAGGCTAACTTCAAATCATCTAACAAGCCTTTGTAAATATCTTCTTGTTTATCATAAACAGGGAAATTTATACCATCAGTTTTAGCCTTGATGGCTTGAGAATATGGTATATCACCATAACAATCAGTTAAAACAGAATACATCCATGATCTTATTATTAAGGCTATTGCCTGATAATTTTTCTTTTGTTCTGTTTCACTTTTTAAAAGCATATTCTGAACATTTCTCAAATTTGAATAGAACGTGTTCCAGATACTATTTCTTTCACCCCAGAGATAACGGTCTTCATTAACGAATTGATTTTTTGCGGTATGCTGGATTACAATGTTCCCTATTTCCCATGACTCATAAACCAAAGTATTAAGTGGACCATAGAGAACTCCGGGTAATAACAAATTAGGAGGAACATCATTCGGAACATTCGGATTTGTATTGATTGATTCAAAATTTTCTGTACATGAGGTGATTATTATTGCTAATAATATTACTAAAATCATTTTAAGTTTCATTTTCATATTTACTCCTTTCTAACTATTAATTAATTAAATATTGAAATTAATGTTGAAACCGAAGCTCCTGGTTGAGGGTATCGTAACACTTTCTACACCGGGGATAATAGTTGACCCTGATGTTGATGCGGCTTCCGGATCAACATGGGGAACATCCGACCAAAGTAATAGATTTCTTCCAACAAATGAAAGAGTAACATTTCTAAGGAAGAAGGGCTCTGTCCAAGCATTTGGCAATGTGTATCCTATTCTTAATTCGCGTAATTTCACAAATGAAGCATCGTAAATCATACCCTCTAATAACCTTCGGCCTAATGTAATAGCAGTATGCCATTCTCTTGCTGTTAATTTGGACATACCATTTTCTGCATTATTTGGCTTGTAACCTATCACTTTTCCACTTTCATCTTTAACTTCAACTACACCCGGACTATAAACTCCATTACCCTCCAAGCTCAAATCATAACCATCATCAGCATCAGTTCCATAATTCCTTCTTCCTTCGAGTGTTTCAATGATCTGTCCACCTTCACGACCAACTGTTTGAGTATGGGAATAAATCTCTCCGCCTTGTCTTATATCAAACAAAAATCCAAGAGAAACACCGAACAGTTTGATTTCTGACCCAATTCCCATTAACCAGTCAGGATTATAATTTCCCAAAAGTATCACACTCGATGTTGCTCTTGGTCTTGCAACATATTTTACGTTACCTTGATCATCTTTTATCTCTCTAACATCATTAATGATCTGTCCAAAATAAGGACTGTTTGGATCTTTAACCCTTTCAAATCCAATACCGTACATAGATCCCATTCTTTCTCCGACTCTGGCTTCAACTGTTATATACCTTTGAGCTAACACAAAATTTTTGATTCCTTCGGAGAGTGAGATAACTTTTGAGTCATTTTTTGAAAAATTCAGGAATAAATCCACTTGCAAATCATTTTCTTTAATTGGTGTCCCTTTTAATGATATTTCAAGACCGCTGTTTTGTATTTCTCCTGCATTAAGAACTTTTGTGTTGTAACCGCTTGTTAATGTTAATGGAATTGGTAGAATCTGGTTTTTACTGCTAACTGTGTAGTAAGTAAACTCAAAACCAATTCTGTCTTCAAGGAATTTCAAATCGAATCCTGCTTCAATTGATGTTGAAATTTCTGGCTTTAAATCAGCGTTTGCTAATTGACTGACTTCACCAAAGGTTCTGTCCGAGCCAAAAGCTGTTCCCGGATTGTAAACATTGCTAAGCTGATAAGGATCTGTATCATTACCAACCTGAGCGAAACCAACTCTTAATTTGGCAAAACTTATAAGTTCAGGCAATTTAACCATATCGCTTATTACACCACTCAAAGAAACTGATGGGTAAAAATATGAGTTATTTTCCTTGGGCAATGTTGAAGACCAGTCATTTCTTGCTGATAATTCCAAATAGATATAGTCATTGAAAACCAATTGTGCTGTTCCGTACAAGCTGTTTATTACCTTTTCAGTTAATACTTGTGATGTTTGCAATTCCACCCGAGAATTTCCTAAATTATAAATATCAGGAATTAAAAGCTGCGGTGCAACTGCCTCAATTAGATTTGTCTTTCTAAACATTCTGTTTCCACCAAATGTAGCCGAAAGAGCAAAAGCGTCGCTTAAAATTGTTCTATATTCAAACAGAAAATCAAAATTGTTTTCCTGCAAACTTATGTTTTCATTTCTATAAAATCCGAAAGGAAATCTCTGAGTGCTGAATGCTCTTTTCCTGTCTCTTGTTTCACCGTTATAATCAGTTCCTCCTCTTATCTGGAAACTCAAATCATCGAGTAATTGATATCTTAATGTTACATTCCCATAAATCCTGTCAATTTTTTGACCGTTTGTATTCTCAGCTAAATTGAAATATGGATTATCATGATAATTATAATTATATCCGAATTGATTTGTTCCTTCCAATCCCCTTTGCCAATAGTCTTTGCTGTTCTCAAGATTAACTTGTCTTCCAAGCCAGCAGTTAAATAAATACATTATATTTTCTGTTCCGTAACTTAAGTTTGGTCTGTTCGAACTCGCTGAGTTAATATATGTGGCAGTTGCTGAAGCTTTAAATCTATCGGTAAGGTTATAACTTCCATTAAATGATATTGTGTTTCTTACAAGATCAGTGTAAGGAATAAATCCTTTCTGATCCATATTTGTCAATGATATTCTGAAGTCCCCAGCTGAATTAGAACCCGAAAATGCTATATTATTTGTGAAAGTTTTTCCAACTTCAAAAAAATTAGCAATGTTGTCAGGTAAGGCAACCCATGGTGTAGGCTTAATTGTGCTTCCTGGTGGTGCGTTGAGGTCTCCACCCCTCCACATTTTTTTGTTTCCTTTTGAATCTGTATAGTAGAGTATGTTTCCATTATTGTCAATCCTTGGTGAGTCATACTGCGGTATTTCCTGCCCCATAAATCTTGGTCCCCAGCTCTCATCAGTTCCATCTCTCAATCCACCGCCATTTCCATCCTTGAAAGCAAACTCTCCATTCAAACCCTGTCCGTAAACATTTTGATATTCTGGAAGTTTAAGCGGTGTTTCAAATGTTGTTGTTGAATTGAATGAAATCCCCAATCCTTTTTGTCCTTTGCCCGATTTTGTTGTAATGATTATAGCTCCATTGTTTGCTCTTGAACCATAAAGAGCTGTTGCATTTGCACCTTTCAAAACTGTGATACTCTCAATATCATCAGGATTAATAAGTCCGGCTCCGTTGCCATAATCAACATCAAGATTGTTTCTTCCGCTTGAGCCAATAAACTGATTTAAAATCGGAACACCATCGACAACAAATAATGGCTGGTTATTATTTATATTTAATGATCTTTCACCTCTGATTGTAACCCTTGCGGAACTTCCAATTCCTGATGGATTCCCGACTATTTGCACACCCGGAATTCTTCCTGCTAGTGCATTAATAAAATTTGTTTCCCTTGATTGAGTGATGGGGGTAGGTTCAACTTTTTCAACTGAATAACCTATTGCTCTTTCTTCTTTTTCCAAACCTAAAGCCGTTACAACTATTTCTTCAGAATAAATCGAAGAACTAACAAGCTGAACATTAATAACTGTTTTATTTCCAATTTCCACCTCCTGCATTTTGTATCCAACATAGCTGAATACTAAGGTCTTTGCATTTTCGGGAACATCCAATGTAAATGTACCATCGGATTTTGTCGTCGTACCTATTTTTAAACCCTTAACCGATACTGATACCCCTATGAGTGGTGAATTATCTTCCGAACTCGTTACCTTTCCTGATATTGTCCTTACTTGCGACAAAACAAAATTAGCCGATATCAAAAAAATCGCAATAATTGTTATAATTCTTTTCATTTGACCTCCCTTTGAAATAATTGATAGAATCTTGAATTATCGTAGTTGCTTTTTCTCATTTATAACCCCCTTTTCATTTATTAATTATTAATTAAAAAATTTGAAGTCAAAAATTAAAATTATCAGAAAACTAAAATTGAATTATAGAATGATTTATTGATTAAGTTAAAATAAATAAAAGGTTAATTTGATTTATTTTTTTGGTCATAAAAAATTAATTTCAAGTTAATTGAAAGTGATTAAGTGTACTCTGCTTGATTTTTCATTCCCTCCTGCTTATACTTATTTGTAAAATATTTAATTGACAATATTATTATTATAAATCCAATAACAGTAAGTATATATGATGTATCTATAACAAATACCAACCAGCTTACCATTGGATTAAAAAAATTCTTTATGAGCATTATTAACACACTTCCCAGATAGCCAAAAGAGTCTGCCAGATAAATTAGAAATCCAACATTTCCAAAACATTTAAATGTTGCTATAAGTCTTTCGAAAAGCATATTGTTGAATGGAACATAACCCATATATAAGCCTGTCCCAAGAAGTATCATCCACATACTCCCGCTTATATATCTTTGAGAAAATAAAAATCCCCCAAGACCTATTAAAACTATGCCTATTAGTATAATCAGATTGGAGACAATAAACGCATGATAATTACTCTTTATGAATATAATCATTCCCGTTGTTAGCAGTAATATTAATGATATGGGTATCTCAGTCAAAAAAAAGATTTCTGAATTTCCTTTCATTCCCAGAGAATCCCAGATTTCTGCTGAAAAATTATCCCTCAGGTCTCTGAATGTTGTTAGCAGCACATATAATATTATCAACACTACTAATCCGAAAGAAAATTTTTTGAAAAGATCTTTTCTCGCTGTGGCATCCATTGGTTCTCTTTTTGCCCTTTTTTCTATGTCTTCCTTGCTCGGAGGTGGAACCTGAAACAACATCCATGTTGATAATATTAATATGGGCAGAAATATCATACCGGTGAAAAATGGCATCCAAAATTCACTGACATTCAAATTATAAAGTAGAAAAGCACCAACGCTCTTTACTAAGCCCGAAGAAAATATAAAGCTTACCGAAAGCCCGGCAGCAAGCAATTCTGTGCTTCTTCTGCCCTCTAAAAAGCTAAACACTAAACCCCATATTAATCCCAATGGTAATCCGTTTGTAAATAAAAAAATAATATTCCACGGTGGACCTACCATTGGAAAAAACAATAATGATAGAATTGCTATAAGAAAAAGCACTATGAAATACTTTATTCTTTCATTTGGTTTGATTTCTGAAATAATCTTTATTCCCAGAAATTTAGATAAGGCATAACCAACTACCTGTGCCGTTATTAATAATATCTTATAATCCACACCAAAAAATGACATACCATCGAATATTGCTACAGCAAAAGGCTTTCTCAATGCATACATACAGGAATATACAGTGAAAGCTGATATCATTGCATATATAGCAAAAATTGCCGGATGTGACAATCGAAGCCAGTTTTGTATTTTTTCTGTTATGATTTTCATTCTTTGATGGAGTCTAAATAAGCATTTATTGCTATCAAAAGATCTGACATGTTCTGATTATTTAGTCTTCCAATTGAACCTATTCTGAAGGTATCCGTCTCGGATAGTTTCCCCGAGTATATTACAAAATTTCTCTCATTTAAAAAATTATACATTTTATTGAAATTGAAATTCTTATTTTCAGGATATAAAAAAGATGTTATTATGTAGCTTTGATAATCTGGATCTATGTATGGCTTAAAGCCCATATCAGTCATTCCCTTGATCAAAATCTGGTGGTTGGATTTATATCTTGCAGCTCTGAGTTCTACTCCCCCTTCTTTTTCGAGTTCATCCAATGCCTGTCTGAAAGCTAAAATAATCTGAACAGGTGGCGTGAATCGAAATTGACCGCTTCGTTCCATTTCATCCCATTGATTGAAAAGATCCAAACTTAATGTTCTTGCTTTCCCTTTAGTGTTCAATAGATTTTCCTTTTTTGCAATTACAAAAGCAAAACCGGGGACACCCTCAATACATTTATTTGATGAAGAAATAAGATAGTTAATCAAACATTGGTTCAAATCAATGGGTATTGCACCAAAACTACTCATTGCATCAACAATATATTCTAAACCATATGATCTGGCTAAATTCCCGATTTCGGCAATAGGATTTAATATTCCGGTAGTGGTTTCACAATGAACTACAGCAAGATGAGTAAAATCATTTGAAGATTCTAATATACTTATGATTTTTTCTGTATCAGGAATCTGATTTTCAGGAAATGACAATTCGAAGTAGTTAATTTTATGAATTCTTGAAATTTTTGCCATTCTTTTGCCATAAGCTCCATTTGATATAATTAGTAGCTTATCGCTTTCGGAAATCACTGAAGATAAAACGGATTCTATTGCGTATGTGCCAGAGCCCTGAATAAGGATAGATTCCCACCCTTCATTTTTATTTGTTCCAGCAACTTTTAGGATTCCATCACGGACTTCCTCAATGACCTTCATAAATTCTGTATCTCGGGAACCCAAATCCCTAATCATTTTCTCTTTAACTGTAATGCTGGTCGTTAATGGTCCCGGGGTAAATAATAATTTATCCATTCAGCTTTTTGAATAATAAAAAATCCAAAAATCTGATTAATTAATTAACTGTAAATGAACGAATTATGAATTAGATGTGAATAACAAAAGTATCATCGATAAATTGAAATGTGTCGGGGTGAGAGGATTTGAACCTCCGGCCCCTACGTCCCGAACGTAGTGCTCTAGCCGGGCTGAGCTACACCCCGAAAGTTCAAAAATACCACTTTTTTTGATGAATTACAAGATTTTACTTTTCTTCAAATAAAAATGCTTGTAGTATTTATCCGTTTATTCTTATTTTTCGAGAGATATGAACAAAATTATATATAAAGCTGAATCAAGAGGCAGTTTCGACTATGGTTGGCTAAAAACCAATTATTCCTTTAGTTTCAATAGATATTTTAATCCTGAAAGAATGAATTTTGGAAAGTTAAGAGTTCTAAACGATGACATAATTCTTCCAAATAAAGGTTTCGATACTCATCCACACGACAATATGGAAATCATTACTATTCCTTTGCAGGGCTATCTCGAACATACTGATAGCACTGGAACAAAGGGACTGATTTCTAAAGGTGAAGTTCAGATTATGTCTGCCGGCAGCGGGATTTACCATTCAGAAAGAAATCCCTCGAAAGATGAAATACTTCAGTTATTCCAGATTTGGATTTTGCCCAATGAAATGAATATTCAACCACGATACGATCAAAAGAAATTCAGTCATGAAGATAGAATAAATAAACTTCAATTAATCGTCAGCCCTGAAAAAAATCCTAATACCTTGTGGATAAATCAGGATGCTTTTTTATATCTCTCTGATCTGAATGAAAATAACACTCTCAACTATAAACTCAATATTTCCAATAATCTTCTTTATATTATGGTTATCGAGGGTGAAATTCAAGTTGATAATGAAATTCTTAAGAAAAGAGATGCTATTGGCATTACCGACTTTCAGGAACTTAGCGTTAAAGCTAATAAAAATTCAGAATTATTGTTCATTGAAGTTCCTTCATAACGAGATAATCTAAATGAATAGTATTAGCATTGGTTTTTCAGGTTCGGTATGGGTTTATTTTTTATTAGTCCTTATTGCATTTGGGTTAACTCTTTATACATATAGAGTTACAATTCCACCTATAACAAATTTTTTCAGGACAATCCTTATTATTTTGAGAACACTTGCCATCTCATTATTGCTTTTTATAATTTTTGAACCCATTCTTACAAGAATTTCTGCTAATATAGTTAAGCCAAAAGTAGCAGTCTTGATAGATAATTCCTTGTCAGTTGCTATGAACGATAGCCGTGGCAGTCGTAAAGAGGAATTGATAAGTGCATTAAAAAATTCAGGTATCAAAGACTTCAAGGATGATGAAATAGTCTTTGCACACTTTGATTCTGACGTTAGCCCAATTTTTTCTTTCAATACTGATTCTTTAAAACTAAACGGACAATCCAGTGATATCTCAAAAGCCATTAACTGGGCTTCCAAAAATATTGAGATTCAAAATATTCAGGCTATCCTGATGTTCACTGATGGTGCTTTCAATGCAGGGATCAATCCTATCTATTCTGCCGAACAATTCGGAAAACCTGTCTTTATAGTCGGGGTTGGTGATTCTAATCAAGCTAAGGATGTCGCTCTCGAATCAATTATCACTAACGACATAACTTATGTTGACATTCCTGTACCTGTTAATATTAATCTTCTTGTCAATGGGTTCGAGCAAGGTGAACTCAAAGTTCAGTTATTTGATAATAACAACCAGATTGCCGAACAGAATATTTTGATTAATCCAGAAACCAGATCTTACCCCCTTGTTTTTGAATACATACCAAAAACTGAGGGTGTCCACAAGTTAACAGCAAAAGCGAGTCAACTTCAAGGCGAAATCACTCTTAAAAATAATCAAATATCTGAATTTATAAGGGTTTTAAAAGGTAAAAGAAGAATCGTTGTTTTTGCAGGTTCTCCAAGCCCTGACTTAACTTTTCTCCGCAACAGCTTTTCTCAGGAAGAGGACATCGAAATAAAAACCTTCATCCAGAAGCAAGGCAGTGAATATTATAATGTTGCTCCTACCCAATCAGAAATAAAAGATGCTGAGTTGATTGTCTTTGTTGGCTTTCCAATTGTTTCAACATCAAACAGTTCTTTAGATCTTATAAAAAAAGAACTGGCTAACGGAAAACCATTGCTTTTCATAGCTTCTCAAAATACTGACTATTACAAACTTAAGGTTCTGGAAGATTTTATACCCTTTACAGTTCAAAGCACCCGGGCTAATGAATTTCTGGTTGTTCCGGACATAAGCGAAAAAGCTACTGGAAATCCAATCATAAGGGTAAATGGCAACGAACAGGATAAAAATCTTTGGAACGAACTCCCCCCAATCTTCAGAACCGAGACTTTTGTTCGGGTGAAACCTGAATCCGAAATAATCTCTTCATTTAAAGTAAATAATGTTCCCTTTAAAGAGCCACTTATCGTTTCCCGCTCCTTTCAGGGTCAAAAAACAATAGCTGTTCTGGGCTACGGAATTTATCGTTGGAAATTGCTCGGTTATGCCGCAGAAATTGCTAAGGGACGAAAAGATGCCGTTGATCTGTTCAATATCTTTGTTCAGAATTCAAGAAAATGGCTCTCTGTCAATCAGGACAAAAAAAATGTGGTTATTAAAACAAATAAAAAATTTTATGTTTCCAGCGAGAAAATTACCTTTATTGCTCAAGTTTATGATGCAGCTTATAACTTTGTTGACAATGCTACTGTAAGCGTAAAAATTCAAGGTAACAATGAACAAAGAGATTTAATCCTTGTTTCAATGGGAAATGGTAGATATACTGCTGATGTTTCAGGATTGAGAGAAGGAGATTACTCATTTAAAGGCTCTGCTTCTTTGAATGGAAAGCTTTTAGGAACAGATGATGGTCGTTTCTCAATTGGCGACTTGAGTCCTGAATATCAAAATTTTACGATGAATGCCAAATTGCTCAGAACAATATCAGATCGTTCTGGCGGAAAATTCTACACTTCAGAAAATGTTGCTAATTTCAAAGATGATTTGAAAAATGTCAAAAATTTCACAGAAAAATCTGTTGTTAATAAATCTGAAATAGCCCTTTGGAATCTCTTCTGGATATTGATTATAATTGTCTTGCTTTTCAGTCTCGAATGGTTCATCAGAAAAAGACTCGGTATGCTTTAGTTCCTGTGCTTCGGATCAATTGGAGTTGAATAATCTATGTAATTATTAAATAATATTGTTATGCCAAAAGAAAAATGAATTAAAGTCCAGCTTTCATCATTTAATAAATTTTTTAAACCAGCTGATATTGCTGCTCCCGGCAGTATTGAAATACTTTTTCTCTTATTAAGTGGTAACTCATAAGTAATCCCTACCCGTAGGAAATAATTCAACTTATTGATATCATTTATTTTACCACTGATTTCGTTTCTGGTTCTTTTTCCGTTCTCAAACGTTCCTCTGTTTTCAGGCTTTATTAATGTTTCTTTTTGTTCAAATTTTGCTTCTGTTATGTAATCTAAGGAAACTGAAGTAAAAAATTCAAAGTCATTAAATAAATTGTAATTAAAACTTACATCTACGTATAAAATCATAAACTCTGTCACTAGACTATGCTCGATTATCGCTTTTTCAGGGGTATTACCGATAATAATGGACTTTTCTTCATTAGATTTAAACAAACCATTGCTGAAAACCATACCAATTGATGGCGAAAAAGAAATGTTTCTCGAAAGATATTCCCTGTATAGCAGACCTAACTCCAATCCGTTTCCTCTGCCATCATAATACTTTGGACAGCAAGATAGAATTCCCGGCAATTGAGAAAAATCAGTAAAATGTTTTGTAGCAAGATAATTTATTGTAACACCGAAAGAATTAAGACGGTATCTGTCATCTCTTAATGAATCTTTTCCGTATGAGATGCTAACCAATAAAAAAAACAGGGCTAATAAAGATGATTTCAATCTAATTTCTAAAGTAATTTCAATAAGATAAACAGCTGATTATATAGTTAAATTTGGCTCTGCTAATTTTAATTTCTTCGATAGCTTTTTTTCAGGATTAATGATTTGAGCGAAATAATTATCCTTTTCTTCGAGTTCGGAGGAAAAGTAGTAAATATCAAGTAGCTTTTGAATCTTAATTCCCGATAGCTCATAAATAATATCCTTCAAGGCACTATCCCAAGCATCAAACCAGACCCCCAGTAATTTTTTTTGCTCCTCAGTCCCGGCAAAATCTATAAGTAAATCAATATCAGAATTGAATGTTGCTGTCTTATTATACGTTGTTCCAAAAAGATATACGCCTCTAACCCCAAAATAATCAGGATCAAGTTCCGAAGCAAGTTTCTCTGCCATTTTTGTCCTTATTTGCCAATGCTCGCTGGAATTTTCGTTTATTTCAGCAATACTCGAAGAGTTGTAAAATATTTTTAATGACGGCTCTGCAATTATTGCCATTGCCTCCTCAGCGTCTGCATTCATGAATACTTTAAGAATCAAACCTCTCGTTGATGCTGGAATATTTATCACTTTTACAACTTCTTGAAGATACTCATATTCAGGTAATAATTCAGGAAGAAGATTCTGATTTTCAAGGAAGAAGGATTCCCTGAATATTATTCCTTCATCATCAGGATATATTGGCAAATATCGTATATTTGATTCGACAAGATCCTGAAAGAAATGAGTTCCGAAAGACAAATCGGGTAAGTAATTACCTTTTTGTTTGGCTACTTCAACAAGCATAGCCGTATTATTTATATCTGCATAAGTAACACGAACTCCAAGAGTAATGTCACCCTTGCTGCCCCATCTTCCCGGTCCTATCAATATGAATTGTTTATGTGGAAGAATTTGGTTCAACCTCCCGATTACTTTACCAACATTTTTAAAATCTTCGAGATTTTTTATCGAAGCATATTTTTCCGGAACAACATAGACTATATGTGAAATATCCGGAACTTTTCCATTTGAAACATATTTTTTTGCATTGAAAATAATTCTGTCTTTTGATATATCTCTCGGTATTATTGCCGAAACACTATCACTTGTTGAGCTTTGGGGTCTGCACTGGAGTAAATATAAATTTTTACCGTCGCATGCAAATTCTATGTCCACCGGTGATTTTAATTTTTGACTTAAAACATTTGTCATTGTATAAATCTGCTCAATTATTTTGGTATTTGCTACCAAATTGTCAAAAGTAACAACCACCTGATGTTTTTTTGTATCAATACCAAGCCCAACAGGTTTTTTAATGTGATTGTCTTCAACAATAGAAAAAATTTCATTAAGCATTGGAAATTTGTTTCCAACTTCAGAAATTAAATGATCAATTGAAAGTGTTTCGAATGAATTAGTTTCAAGATTTATAACATCAATATATTTTGGCGAATATGTAATAGCATCTTCATAAGTTTGATTCAGTTTGAAAGACGGCTGACCAGGAGCTATGAGAATTGGATAGTCGTTTCCCAGCCTGTCAACTGCACGGGTTCCAAGTCCAGCAACTAATCTAATTAGCCCGTCCTCTCTTTTGATTCTTGGAGACCATCGAAATTCATTATTTGTAAAAGAAACTCCTGCAAAAGCAGGGAAAAAATAATTCCCAACTTTTTTACCAACAACTTCCTGAATCATTATACCCATCTCTTCATTAAAATCCAGAAGTCCCCGTTCTATTCGGTATCCAATTGGGTCTGGTCCTAATACTGATGCATAAACCTCTGCAATTGCATCCATCAGAGCAATTAATCTGCTTTTGCGTGAGCCCTGATTTGCAAGGAACAAACTCTTGTATTTTCCCGCAAAGGCAGTTCCAAGGCGGTCTTCGAGTAAACTTGAGCTTCTAACTATTATAGGACTGTTCCCGAAATCATCAAGAGCCCTTGTTAATCCATTAACAACTTCGGGAGGGAAATTTGAATTCTTGAATGCCTGAATAAGATATTGATATTCCTGTCGTATATCATTCATATCCTTGTATTTCTGTTCTATGGCATCCTCAAGGTTATTATAATAAACAAAGCTCATCAACCCATCTGAAGTTATATACCATGTTTTAGGTGTTTTTATCCCCGCAAGAATTGGATGAGTTTGCGTTGTGCCCTCAATTATTTTTTTTGCCAGATATATACCGGCACTCTTTCCTCCAATTTTGCCGTGACTATCTGAGGAATAAATCAGGTTGTCAAGTAAGCTATGAAAATCATCTATTCTGCAATAGTCCTTAGCAACATTAATATATTCAAGCTGATCGTTCAGAAAACGTCTTATCAATGCAACTTCTATTCCTCTCTGGACAGGTGCATCAATATTGAAATTAAATGGTGTAAGGTGATAATATCTTCTGATTGCTTCCGATATATCAGGTAATGTGCTGTTTGGGGAGGATACTATCTTAAAGAGGTAATTAAGTTTGTCCTCGTTAATCCACTTCTGGATCAAATTCAATATTTCATTTTCATTAAGATAATTTAGAGCTATATCAAATATTTCTTTGCTAAGGTTATAAGTATTTTGCATAACCTGCTTTTTGGAAGGGCGGTTAATCTCTGTCAGAGTTGATTCGCTATCATCAATTTTTCCAAGTTTTGCATATATTACTTTTGTTTCTTTTACTCCCTTGCAAAACAAATGGTTAAGCATTTTATGCGAAATGATTGAATACAGATGTTTGTCAATTTTTCGCAAAAGTTCAAGTATGCTACTCCACTCAGGTTTTGATGAACTTACTTTCTTTGTTTTTAAATCGAGAATCGAAATCGAATGACTGCTTATCTTGTTTGATATAATCATATTCCCGAGCAGTGCTGAAACTGTTTCAATTAAATTCTTTTCTTCCTCCAGAAAAAAGTTATCTTCATCTTTTATAACCTTTGAATTGTAAAATACTTCGATTTCGCCTAATGACTGACTATCAAACTGTATCTCTGACTTATACGATAATCCTGCACTCTCAAGATTGACATCCGGAAAAGATTTTTCATTTATTTTAATCTTAACAAAGCAATGCTCTGGATATTTCATTGCCTTTGGTAGGGTTTGTAATATCATTGCAATTTTTTTCTCGAAACCTATATCACTGCTGACTATTTCCCTGCATTTATATAGGCATTCAAGCTCTTTTGCTCTTTTTTCCAATATAGTATATTTAGCACTGCTTTCCATGTAATTTTAAGCATAAAAATTATATAATTGATAATTTCATTGACGTAATTATCAATTTATTAATTAATTAGCAAATATATCAATTTTCTTCCTGAGAAAGTTCATCGTCAAGCAATGGCTTCTCTAACAAGTGTGAGGGTAGGAAAAACTTATTTGCTATCAATGTTGGTATTACTGCACTTGCTATTACTACTGCAACAATTATTGAATACTGGTCTTTCGAAATTATTCCATTACTCAAGCCATATAAAGCCGATATAGTTCCAAAGGTTAAACCTGTTGACATTAATAATGTGTAGAACCATTTCTCGTTTTTGTCCTCTTTGAACTTTCTTATGACTGGGTATAACCCAAATATTTTTGAAATTACTTTTGCAAAAAATAAAATTACAAATATTATCGGGTAAGAGATTATTGCCGGGATTGACGTTAAAAATCCTGCTCTGAGAAAATAAAATGGCGTTAAAAATCCTATTGTCAATGTCCTGAGTCTTCTTATGAAGAAATTATCCTTGTTGATTATGCCAGCTAAAACCATCCCTAAAATATATGCAGGAAGAACAGCTTCACTTCCTGACCAGACTGCAAGAGCACCCGTCGAAAATAATACAAACAAAATCCATTTTGTCCTGATAGCGGCTGTCTTATAAGCAAAATGCTTTGTTAAAAATTCTGTTATCGGATTCAATATAAATATAAGCAATATTATAACTGCAACAAATATCACATATTTGTATGTGAATGGCGAGAAAATCAAACCTAAGGCTATCACTGTTCCAAGGTCATTAATGAAGCATGCCCCAAGAACCCCTTTGCCAAAAAGAGTCTTGTTAAAGCCATATTCAAGCATCACAGAATATACAACTGCCATTGATGTCGTTGATAAAGCAACACCTACTAAAAGACTTGCTCTCAAATCCCAGTTAAGGAAATAATACGAGATTACTGCTGCACCAATAAATGGAGCAAGAAATCCAATAATGCCTACAATTGAAACCTCATTAAATCTCTTCTTGAGAGCTTCCGGCTCCAGTTCTGCTCCTGCCAGAAAGGTGAGTAGTATTGCCCCGGATGAAGCAACATATTTCAACCAATCTGAATTAGCATACATACTTTCAGCAAAATTGAACTTAATCGCAATAAAACCAAAAATAGAGCCTATTATTATCTCTATCAGAGCTATTGAGATTTTTAATTTATTTGCAACTATCGTAGATATTATAGCAAGGAAAAGCCAGATTGAAGAAATTAAAAATATTTCACCCATAAAAACTCCTGTAATTATATAAAATTTTTACAGGAGTCATCAGCCATTATGGCGGTTCTCGGGAGACACCATTCCCATCACAACAAAATTATTAATTATCTTTAAATTACTAAACTGAAATTATTAATTTGTATTTCTTTTGTTATAGTGTTTCTCCAAAAAGTGTTGCAGATGTTGAATTCTTAACTATTACATTTATCAAATCGCCCGTTTTTATGCTATGTCCGTTCTTTTCGAAAATAAGCACTTTGTTTGTATCTGTTCTACCCTGCCATTTTTCAGAATTCTTCTTGCTGGGACCTTCCACCAGAATTTCGTACTGCCTCCCTATTTCATTGTGATTAAGTTCCCTCGATATATTATTCTGCAAATCAATTATTTCCTGCAATCTTCTTGTTTTTACTTCATCAGGAACATCGTCAGTCATTGCAAAGGCTTTTGTATTATCCCTTGCTGAGTATTTAAACATATAAGCCCCATCATAGCGAACTTCCCTCATTAACTCAAGCGTTTGTCTGTGCTCATCCTCTGTTTCAGTTGGAAAACCTGATATAATATCAGTCGAAAGTGAGCATTCAGGCATAATTTCCCTAATTTTTTGTATTCTACCAAGATAATGTTCAACTGAATAATTTCTGTTCATCAGTTTCAAAATCCTGTCCGAACCTGATTGAACTGGCAGATGTATGTATTTGCATATATTTTTGTATTCAGCCATCGTCTCGATTAATTTATCACTCATATCATATGGGTGCGAAGTTGTGTATCTTATCCTCATATTCGGAACAGCTTTTGCACACTCCCTTAGCAAATCAGGGAAATCGTAACTTCCTTCCTTATCCCTGTAACTATTAACATTTTGCCCAAGCAAAGTAACTTCCCGAAAACCATCTTCATATAATTTTTTTAGTTCATTCACTATCGAATTCAAAGGGCGGGATCGCTCTCTGCCTCGTGTGAATGGCACAACACAGTAAGTGCAGAACTTATCGCATCCCCTCATTATAGAAACCCAAGCTGAAATTCCTTCGGTTCTCAACGGCTCGATATCATCATAAGTTTCCACACGGCTGAGCTTTACTGCTATACCTTTATCTCCCGTAAAAGCGTTCTCGATTAATGTTGGCACTTTTCTGTATTCATCTGGACCGACAACAAGATCAATAATTTTCTTTTCTTCTATCAGCTTGCTTCTCATTCTTTCTGCCATACAGCCAAGAATGCCTACCACAAGTTCTTTATTCTTCTTCTTGTATTGCTTCAGATGAATCAACCTTTCGTGTATTTTTCTTTCAGCATTATCACGAACAGAACAGGTATTTAGAAGAATAACATCAGCCTCATCAGGTTTCTCAGTTAATTTCATACCAGATTTGGCTATTATTGATGAAACAATTTCGGTATCGCTCAGATTCATCTGGCAACCATAAGTTTCAATATATACTTTATGTGTATCGTTCATTTTTGATTAATTTAAATACTTGTAAATTATAACTTTACAAATTTCTATAAAACTATTTAGATTTTTTTTTATTTTAATGTGTTGGTTTTTAAAAATAGTGTGTAATCAATGAATATTATAGCCAAAATTATAGCTTACCTTCTTATAGTTACAGGCGGATTATTTACTGCTTTATTAACTTTTAGCTTATTCGTTGACTTCCAGCTTACTTATTTTCTCTTTGGTATAATCCTTCTGGGATTTTTGCCCCTTGGTATAGGTATATTCATTCTTAGGAAATTTAAATCCCTCACTCAAAAACAGTTAGATACTAAACTCGAAACAGAATTAATGCGGTTGGCATCAAAATACAAGGGGCAACTTAAAGTTACCGATGTCACTGTTAACCTTTCACTCAGTCTTGAAGATTCTAAGTCCCTTCTTGAAAAATATGTTGTCAAAGGCTTAGCCACAACCGAAGTTACTAACGAAGGAACTATAATTTACTTATTCAAGGATTTTATGGAGTAAAATTATAATATAAGCCCTTACTTTTAATCCTTCGATTATTATTCTTCTATTGAGTTTTATTAGGCTCGAATTGTTTCAATTTATTAAAAATATTATCAGGCTTTCATTTAAATTTTTCCCCATTTTTACCGATAATCACTATTGTAAATAAAATATTTCTATGATAACAGATGTTCATCAAATTGAGGAATTATATCTAGAGCTCGAAAGACTCAAAAGAGAGGTAAATTATCTAAAAAATGAAAGGGAGTCCAGAAAAAAAATTGAAGAGTCCTTGAGGCTCTCAGAAATAAGATTCAAGGAATTAAATTCCCAAAAAGATAAGTTCTTCTCTGTAATTGCTCACGAAATCAGAAGCCCTTTTATGGGATTCATTGGTTTGACTAAAATGCTCGCCCTTAAAGTTGATGATTTTGCAAAAGAGGAAATAAAAGAAATTGCAATTGCTCTTAATGACTCCGCCAAGCGAATTTTCAAACTCCTCGAAAACATTATTGACTGGTCAAGAATACAGAGAGGCCTTGTTCAACTGAGACGAACCTGTTTCTGCTTGAAGGACGCCATTGATGAATCCATTGATATGCTAAATATCATCGCTAATCAAAAAGATATTACTCTTACAAACCTTGTTAGCGAGGATATTAAAGTCTTTGCTGACAAAGAAACCATCGTGACTGTGGTTTCAAATCTAATCTCCAACGCTATTAAATTTACGAAAGAAAAAGGCTATGTCAAAGTTACAGCCGTAGATAATGGTGATGATTTCATCAAAATGAGCGTTATTGATAATGGAGTTGGAATTGAAAATGAAATATTAACAAATTTATTCAAACTTGAAAACATGCAAAGTTCTTTCGGGACAAACTACGAACGGGGAACTGGTCTCGGACTTATAATCTCCAAAGAATTCATTGAACTAAATGGCGGTAAAATCTACGTTCAAAGCAAATTCGGAGAAGGAAGCACCTTCAGTATTACCATTCCAAAATCTCAGAATAAGTCCTGATTTCTATCAAAAAGCATTGACAAAGCCAAGACTAAAGATTGTAAAGTTCTTATAGTTATCTGTAAAATTGTATGTTCCTTCAAGCACTATCCTCAGGTTTCTTTTTAATAGATAACCTAAATGGAGTGTAGCTGCTTTATAATTCAATGCTTTATAATCTGATTCAATCCAGTTGAATAATGCTGCACCATAAAACCTGCTGTCATCTCCGTCTGGTGTTACTATTAATTCAGTCATAATTCCTTTTGTTTCAAGATCTTTAGATGGGTTAATATCATTTTCGGATAAAAACAAGTTATTGTCAGTCCGATGAATATACTGGAAATTTAGCTCCGCTTTTTCACCTAATGAAAAAGTAAGGTCTGGTCCGAAAGTAAAAACTTCATTAGTTATACCACTATTAGTAGCATTCTTCATATCCTCTTTACCATAAAGAGCAAAACCTCCAACCCTTGCAAAATCACCAATGTCCTGACTTAATCTTCCAATAAATGTTTTGTGGCCATCAATATCAAACAACTTTCTTGCATCTGCATGGGTAAGACCACAACCATTTACCATTTCAAATATCAAATCCATGCCCCAGTCAAGTCCTAAAGTCAGCATAATACCCCTGTCGTAAGCAAGATTCATCTTTGATATGCCCGGCTTTGTTTTATAAACCTGATAATCTTCCAATGATAACCTTAATTCACGCTTGAAAAGCGGGTCGGACACTTGAAACTGACCAAAATACAAATCAAGATCAATCCCGAGTAAGTTATTAAACATAATATAACAGTCCTCAACACCGGCTAATTCGCCTCTTTCACTCATATAAAAATAAAAGTAATAGGCTATGTCTTTTGTTATTTCTCCACCAGAAAGCAGCTTTAGAATGAATGGAACACCAAAATCGCTGTTTTCGGAATTTCCGTAATTATAAGTTATATGACCTTCTAATCTTGCAGCAACAGGAAAGTCCCTGATCAGAGAAAGCTGCTCGTCTCCTGTTTCAAGAAAATATCTCGGGGCTTCTTTTTCAGGCAGTTTAAATCCATTTCCGGCAAATTCATCACCATAAGCCTTTAGCCTTGGCATTGGTGCATGACAGGTTTTGCAACTCATTGCATATTTCCTTGCGAAAGCTGGTATAGCTTCTGCAATTTCAAAAGAGAAAACAAAACATAATAATACTAAAACAATTAAAATATTTATTCTTTTCATATCAATTCAGCATTTATGGTAAAATTGTTATTTCGGTGTAATGTTGGTTAACTATTATGGGTTCAGATTCCTCAGATGGAACATTTAAAAAATCAGCAACCGGTTTAACTAATTTTTGATAATAAAGGGTGGCAATAATTTTCATCTTTCCGGGTGAAACATTAATAGGAATACTGAAGTTGCATTTTTCAATTTTTGTTTCTCTGGGTCCGATACGGTAATCCACTCCTAATTTTGCAGTGTTCCATTGCTGGATAGTCATTCTTCCCTGCGGATCAAAATATGCCATCCTGAAAATCCTGTTACCTTCTTCAATTCCGTCCCTTTGAACTCCTTTGAAATCTTGTAGGTTTTTTGCTATACCCATATCCTGATATGCAAGCACATTCGAAGAAATAGTATATTCCTCACCTTCAAATCCTTTTTTGTTAACTTTAAGATGATATTTTTTTCCACTTGCATCTACTGCCTCGACAGTCATCCAGACCATTCTATCCTCGACTGAACCTGTAGGAAATTTATGTCCTGTTTTCTGATTGAAAAGTGCTATTGTAAATACTACTGTCTCGCCGGGTTCAGCCTCTCTTAAGTCAGGATGTATTCTGAGTTCTATAGTTCCTTTTACCTTGCCCGGGTCATGAGCTCCGTGAAAAAGATGTTGCCTTGCATCTTCATAAACATTTCCCATTGCAGCTGTTAATGACCTGCCCTTAGGCATATGGCAATCCTGACATTGAACTCCTTCTTTGTAGTATGGTCCCTCTTTCCATTCTAAATGAGTTGATTTCACCCATACTCCGAAGGGGCTCTTTTCATTATGACAAATTCCACAAAAATCGCCTGTTTTCATCAATGGATTTATCTCTATGTTATGATTTGGAGATTTGACTCCGCTTCCACGAGTGCTGAACTTAGTCTTTCCGGGCTTCATTATATAGTTGAAATTGTAGGGAGTATCGCCTTCAAAACCAACTATCGAATGACATATCTCACACGACACTGATTCATTTGCCCTATCGTTCATTTCTGGTCTTGGGGGAGGTATTTTTCCTGCTAAATAAGCCATCGGAGCATGACAACCATTGCAGCCTGCCTTTACTTCAGCAACAAGAGGGTCTTTCTCCGCATGGGGAACTGCTAACTCAAAATATTCAATTTCGTCCCAATGATGAGTGAATGCCTGAGCCATCATTGATTGTTCCCATTGGCGATAGAAATCATTATGACATGATGTTCCGCAATATTTTGGTGCTTCGAAATCGTTATATGTATATAAACCAAGTCGTGAATCTAATGTATCTGCCGAAATCAATGCTAAGAAAAGAAAGCTGAAAATAACAATTATAAAAGTATTCCTAAACATTAATATTACCTTTATTTATTACATTAATCATCATTAAAAATAATAATAAAACTAAAATTAAATTTTTATTTTTAAATTCTGTGATTTCTGTGTTCTTTTTGATTTTATAACTTAAATCAAATATTTTGAATTAACATTTGTCTGATAATCATTTTTTAATCAATTAGAAAATATATTGTGGATTCTGTAGCTATTGTTTTACCTCATCAGATTTTTGAGAATGTAAGTCACTATCAAGCCTGTAACAAAGTGTTTTTGATTGAAGAACATCTTTTCTTCGGTCAATACCCTTTTCATAAGCAAAAATTAGCTTTTCACAGAGCATCAATGATATTCTATGAAGATTACCTAAAATCTTTTGGCTTTTCAGTTGAATATATTAATTATAATGATCTCTTGTCTGACATCAGAAATTTATTGCCCCATCTAAAAAATTACGGGTATGATCATATTGTTTTCTTTGACGTAGCTGATGACTGGCTCAGAAAGCGTATTATCAATTCTTGCGAAGCAAATCAGTTGAGCTTTACTGAACTCGATTCCCCAATGTTTTTAAACACAAAAAAAAATATCCGTGATTATTTTTCTGATAAAAAGACTTTCAGACAAACAGATTTTTATATTTGGCAAAGAAAAAAATTGAATATTCTTCTGGAAAATTCTGGAAAACCTGTTGGCGGAAAATGGTCTTTCGATAATGAAAATAGATTGAAACATCCCAAAAACAAGAAACCACCAATCGTGAAATTTCCTGCTGTTAATAATTATTATTCCGAAGCCTTTGAATACATCAATAAAAGTTTCCCCTCAAATTATGGAAATACTAACCTAACTTGGACATATCCTGTTACATTCCTCGAAGCAAAAAAATGGTTTAATGATTTCCTTGAGCAAAGATTCCAAAATTTTGGACCTTATCAGGATGCAATATTATCTCGGGAATCTATTCTCAATCACAGCCTTATTAGCCCATTAATTAATGTTGGGCTTTTAACCCCTGATTATGTAATTAATCAATCAATAATCTATACTTTAGAACATCAAATACCTTTAAATTCTCTTGAAGGCTTTATCAGGCAAATTATCGGTTGGCGTGAATTTATCAGGGCTGTTTATGAAATACGAGGAAGCTATCAGCGAAACAAAAATTTCTGGAATTTTTCCCGAAAAATTCCCGAATCATTCTGGAATGCTTCAACAGGCATTGAACCACTTGACTTAACAATAAAAAAAGTTCTTGAAACTGGTTATTGTAATCATATCGAAAGACTAATGGTTATTGGAAATTTTATGCTTTTGTGTGAATTTGACCCGAATGAAGTATATAAATGGTTTATGACTTTGTTTATTGATGCCTATGATTGGGTAATGGTTCCTAATGTTTATGGAATGAGTCAGTTTGCTGATGGTGGGTTAATGTCAACCAAGCCATATATCAGCGGAAGCAACTATCTAATAAAGATGAGTGATTTCAATAAAGGCGATTGGCAAAAAATTTGGGACTGTCTCTTCTGGCGGTTTTTAAATATAAACAGAAATTTTTTCATTCAAAACCCACGTCTTGGAATGCTCGTAAGATCTTACGATAATTTCGAACAAAATAAAAAAGCTGACATTATGATCACAGCTGAAAAATTCTTAGAATCATTAAATTGATTTTTTTGACATTAAAAAAAGCAGATGGATAGTAATTTTAATCAATCAAATTCTTTCAATAATTGTAGCATATCCCTGCCCCACTCCGATACACATCGTGCATAATGCATACTTCCCTTTGATTAACTCAAGTTCATTCATTGCAGTTACAATCAATCTTGACCCGCTCATACCAAGAGGATGTCCCAAAGCAATAGCACCTCCGTTTGGATTTATTCTTTCATCTGATCGATCAAGCCCCCATTCTCTTATACAGGCTAAACTTTGCGATGCAAAGGCTTCGTTCAGCTCAATGACAGAAATATCTTCAAATTTTAATCCTGCTTGTTTCAAAGCCTTCTTTGAAGCCTCCACAGGTCCGATACCCATAATTCTTGGCTCAACTCCAACAACTGCCGAAGATACAATTCTTGCCCTTGGCTTTAAGTTAAATGTATTAATTGCTTCTTCTGATGCCAGAATCAAAGTTGAAGCACCATCATTTATTCCTGAGGAATTACCAGCTGTAACAGTTCCGTTTGATTTAAAAACTGGTTTGAGTTTTGAAAGTCCTTCAAGGGTTGTTTCCGGTCGGATAAATTCATCTTTGGCAAACAACAGTGGTTCCCCTTTTTTTTGAGGTATTTCAACCGGAACGATTTCTAAATCAAACCTTCCTTTTTCTAAAGCCTTTGTTGCTTTCATTTGAGAATTATAAGCAAAAAAATCCTGATCTTCCCTCGAAATTTTATACTTTTCTGCAACATTTTCCGCTGTTTCACCCATAGAATCAACACCATATTTTTCCTTCATTTTTGGATTGACAAACCTCCACCCAAGTGTTGTATCATAAATCTGTATATCCCGTCCGAATGGGGTTTGTGATTTCCCGAAAACAAAGGGGGAGCGTGTCATATTCTCTACTCCACCTGCAATCACCAGATTGTAATCTCCTGTTCTAATTGCCCTCGAAGCATTTATTACTGCCGACATACCCGATGCACACAGCCTGTTAATTGTTTCGCCGGGTATAGTATATGGCAAATCTGCAAGAAGGAGAGCCATTCGGGCAACATTTCTGTTATCCTCGCCCGATTGATTTGCACAACCCAATATAACATCATCTATCTGATTTATATCAATTTCAGGATTTCTCTCAACAATCTTCTTTATAACAAATGCCGCAAGGTCGTCTGTTCTCATTCCTGCCAATGTTCCGCCATATTTACCTATGGGAGTCCTTATCCCATCTATTATATAACTATCTTTCATAATATTTCAATCATTTATAATATATCTGAATAATCCTTATTTGTTCTATATACTGTGCCTCTAAAAAGTGCAACTTTCCTTTGGTGCTGGTTGTAAATTGTTATGTCATACACTGCGGTATTATTTGTCAAATTTGATTCCTCCGCTATAGCAGTCAGAGTGTCGCCGGTATAAACAGGTGCTGTGTAATTAATCAATGCCTCTAACGAAACAGCTCTGCGGCCATGTGAATTCGAGGCAAAGGCAAGAGCACTATCAGCCAGTGCAAAGGCAATTCCACCGTGAAGAATGTCAAAACCATTGAGCATAACTTCAGTAATTTCCAATTCAAGAGTTACCCTTCCTGTTTCTATATTTTTAATTTTAATACCAAGCCACTTGCTGAAACTGTCATTATTCAGCATCCAATTAACAATTTTTTTCGAATGGTCAGCTTTTTCCATTTTCATTAGTTATAAAATTTCCAACCTCTTTCAGCCATCCTCTTAAGCATCGGGCTTATTCTGTATCTGTCTTCGCCATATTCATCATAAAGGGCTTGAAGTTGATTTATAACATTGCTTATTCCAATTTCATCAGCCCATTTGAATAGTCCTTTTGGATAGTTTACTCCTAAAGTCATTGCAAGATCAATGTCCTCTTTTGTTGCAATACTAAAAAGCAATGAATCAGCAGCTTCGTTAATCAATAGAACTAAAATCCTGTTGAAAATTTTTGTTCCCAATTTTCTATCGGTATTTGGTTTCGCTTGAATTTCTTGTGAATAGTCATAAAATCCTCTGCCTGTTTTCTTGCCTAACATTTTTGCCTCGACAAGTCTTTTTTGAGTTATTGAGGGCTTAAAGCGTGGCTCAAAATATGATTGTTCAAAAATTGACTCAGTAACCTTATAATTCACATCATTGCCTATCAAATCCATTAGCTCAAATGGTCCCATTTTGAATCCGCCGATTTCTTTCATTGCAAAATCTATAGTTGGTATATCAGCAATTCCCTCATCCAATATACGCAAAGCTTCGGTGTAATATGGTCTGGCAATTCTGTTTACTATAAAACCGGGGGTATCCTTTGCTAACACGGTGGTTTTTCCCCATGACTGTAGCAAAGCCTTAACATCAGTTAAAATTTTTATGTCAGTGAGTAATGATGGAACAATTTCAACCAGTTTCATTATAACAGGGGGATTAAAAAAATGCATTCCCAGAAATCTTTTAGGATTTGTTAGAGACGAGGAAAGTAATGCTATTGATAATGATGATGTATTTGTTCCAATTATGCAATCATCAGGTATTATTTGTTCAAGTTCTGAATAGCAAACCTGCTTGATGTTTACATCCTCAACAATAGCCTCTATAACGATATTACAAATACCAAACATACCTAAATCTGACTCATAATACATTTTGGTAGTTACTTCCTGAGGGCTTTTTTCCTGTAGTTTATTTTTTTCGTGTAATTTTTCGATGGTTTTTATAGATTCATTCTTTGCTTTTTCAAGCACATGAGGATTATTATCAAAAACTACAACGTCGTGTCCGTTCAAGGCAGCAAGAACAGCTATACCATTGCCCATGGTTCCTGAACCCATTACCCCTACTCTTATTTTTTTTCCTTTTTCCATATTATAACAAAATTCTTAAACAATTTATTTCCCTTTAAAAATTGGCTTCCTTTTTTCGAGAAAAGCTTTCACACCTTCGTGGTAATCTTCTGACTTTCCTGCTTCCCTCTGTGCCTCTTTCTCAGCTTGTAGTTGCTCTTCAAAACTGTTTTCGAAAGAAGTATTCAGAAGTCTTTTTGTTAGAGCCAATGCCTTTGTTGGCATCTCACTCAATTTCAAAGAAAATTCTCTTACAAAGCTCTCGAAGTCTTCTTCTTCTACTGATTTGAAAATCATCCCCAGATTTTCAGCGTCTGTTGCCGAAAGTTTATTTCCAAGCATCATAAGTGATGTCGCACGGGCTAATCCAATTAGTCTGGGTAAAATATATGTGCCTCCACTATCAGGGACTAATCCGATTTTACTGAAAGCCTGAATAAAATATGCTTCTTTGGAGGCTATAACAAAATCACAACAAAATGCAATATTTGCTCCTGCCCCTGCCGCAACTCCATTAACAGCGGCTATTACGGGTTTTCCCAGATTCCTGATTTTTTTTACTATTGGTATATAATTTCTCTCTACTATTTCTGATAATTCTGTATTTTGGCTGATTGCTTCTGATAAATCCTGCCCAGCAGAAAAAGCTCTTCCTGCTCCGGTTATTATTACAACCCTTATTTCCTCATTCTGATTTACCTCATCAAGAATATTCTGCAGTTCCTCTGCCATTGGAAAATTAAAACTATTAAGCACATCAGGCCTGTTTAATGTTATTTTTGCTACATTCTTCTCAACTGAGTATATGACATTACGATATTCCATCATTGGCTCCTTATTAGTGACATTTAAAATGTTCGAAAGGTTGCTGGCAGGTTTGGCAATAATATAAGGATTTACATGCGGTTGAACCAAAGTAACTTTTCATTTCTGTTTTGTCTGAACCACAAAAAGGACAATTTACCTGTGGATTTGTTGAAATAATATTGAATATATTTTCGGAATTACTTTTTATAGGTGGTGCTATTCCATAGTTTTTCAGTTTTTCTTTTGTTCCTTCGCTCATCCAGTCAGTTGTCCAAGCTGGGGATAATACCGTTTCAACTTTTACTTCCGAAAATCCATTTTTACCAAGCACAGTGTAAATATCATCCTCTATCTGTCTCATAGCAGGGCATCCGGAATATGTTGGTGTTAATATAACCTTTATTTCGTCCTCACTTATTACCACATCCCTTATCATTCCCATCTCAATTATATTAACAACTGGAATTTCAGGGTCAGATATTTGTGATAATCTATCGAGTATAATTTCTTTTAAATCCTGATTTATCATATTAATTATCAAAGTTTACCATTTTGCTGTTGGATAGGAACGTGGCAGAATTTGCATAACGGCAAGAATATAATCAAGGTGCTCAGTATGATAACCGTTTCTTCCACCTGTTTGCATAAAAGTATCCTCAGGAGGTAACTCCAGTGTTGCCTTATTCATAATATCTTTTACATATACTTTCCATTTTTCATAAATAGCTGAAATATCGGGTAAATAACCCTTTTCAGCCAATCTTTTGCTTAATTCATCTACTTCGAATAATTCACCAGAAAACCTCCAGAGCTCATTAATTGCATTTACCATTCTTTTATGACTTTCTTCGGTTCCATCGCCCAATCTTATTACCCACTCAGAGGAATGCCTCAGATGATATTTTATTTCTTTCAGACTCTTCGCCGCAATTGCAGAAATATTTTCATCAGCAGAATTTTTCAATTCTTCATAAAGAAAGAAAGAATATGAGTCAAAAATAAATTGTCTAAAAATTGTAACGGCAAAATCTCCGTTTGGTTGCTCGACTAATTTTGAATTCTTGAATTCAAAAGAATTTCTTAGGTATGCAAGGTCGTCTTCAGTTCTTCCTTTACCCTCCAATTCGCATGCATATTTATAAAATGATATGGCTTGCCCAAGTAAATCAAGAGAAATATTAGTCAAGGCAATATCTTCCTCTAAAATAGGTGCATGCCCGCACCATTCAGCTAATCTCTGACCAAGTATCAGGCAGTCGTCTCCCAACCTCAGGCATAGCTCAAACAAATCATCTTTTTCTGTTGATATAATCTCAGACATCTAAATTTACTCCTTTGGGGACTTTGTAAAAATGCGGATAGCGATATATTTTATCATCATTTGGATCGAAGAATAATTCATTGTCTTCATTTTTTGTTGCTGTTATACATTCGGAAGGAACAACCCATATACTTACTGCTTTGCCTCTTCGTGCATAGACATCTCGTGCATTTTGCAATGCTAATTCTGAATCGGGTGCGTGAACGCTTCCGGCGTGTTCGTGTGGTGCCCCTGTTTTGACCTGAATAAAAACCTCCCACGGTTTCCATTGAGTATCATTCAAATTTTCACTCATCTAAACCTCTTTCAAATTTCATAGTTTAATTATCATTAATTTATGCGAAATCAATTAATAGCCTGTTTTTTTAGTGAATGGGCAAGTGCAGCTTCTCTAACCCATCTCCCTTCCTCATGAGCCTTGATTCTTGCTTCCATCCTTTCCTTGTTGCAGACACCTTTCCCGCTAATCACAGCAAAAAACTCATCCCAATCCAATTTTCCATATTCCCAATTCTTTGTTTCCGGATTATACTTTAAATCGGGATCTGGTAATGTTAAACCCCTTGCATTTGCCTGAGGAACAGTCATATTAATAAACCTTTGCCTCAATTGGTCATTGCTCTCTGTTTTAATTCTCCATCTCATCAATATTTCGGAATTTGGGGATTGATCATCAGGCGGTCCGAACATCATCAGAGCAGGTTTCCACCAACGATTTACGGAGTCCTGTGCCATCTTTTTCTGTTCGGGTGTTCCGGCACAAAGCTGGGCTATCAACTCGTAGCCCTGACGATTGTGAAAGGCTTCCTCTCTGGTGATTCTTATCATAGCCCTTGAGTAGGGTCCGTATGAGCATTTTGCAAGCATAGTTTGATTGACCATTGCTGCTCCATCAACAAACCATCCTATAACCCCAATATCAGCCCATGTAAGAGTTGGGTAATTAAATATATTCGAGTATTTTGCTTTGCCCTGAAGCAATTGATTTATTAATTCACCTCTATCTACTCCAAGTGTTTCAGTTGAATTATATAGATATAAACCATGACCTGCTTCATCCTGAACCTTTGCCAATAGAATTAATTTCCGCCTTAAACTTGGAGCACGGGTTATCCAGTTACCTTCCGGAAGCATACCAACAACCTCCGAATGAGCATGTTGGGACATCATTCTGATTAATTGCTTCCTGTATAGTTCTGGCATCCAATCCTTGGGTTCGATTTTCTCTCCTGCGTTTATCTTAGCTTCGAATTCAGCTAATTTTTTTGGGTCTTCGTTCTGAATTTCTTTTATCATATTAGTTAATAATTATTAGTATTAATCAGTCCAATTTTTCACGTATTTTAAATTATTTTAGTGCAATATAATAAAAATTTTAGATTAGTAAATAATATTATTCTTATACTTTTATAATTATTTCATTTTTATAAGATTAAAAATTATTATCTTTGCTTTGCTAATTACGAAATTAAAGTGACAGATATGAAAAAAAATCTAAAACTTTGTCTGATTCTTGTAATTTTTCTTTCTATACATCACTATTCTTTTAGTGATAAAAAAACTCTAAGGTGGGCTGCAGACGCCGAAGGAAATGCCCCCTATATATTTCAGGATCCTAAAATCCCAATAAACAATATTGGTTTCGAAGTTGACATCGTTAATGCAATATGCAAGGAATTAAACAGGACGCCTGTCTTTGTTCAAAATCAGTGGGACGGTCTCATACCCGGATTATACAGAAAAGATTACGACATCGCAATAAATGGTCTTGAAATTACTGAGGACAGAAAACAACAGGTTCTTTTCAGCAAACCATATTACCTGACCTTTGAACAATTAGTTGTTCTTCAAAATGAAAACAGAATTAATAGCCTTGCAGACCTTGTTGGCAGGAAAGCGGGTGCATTAAAAAACTCCTTAGCAGAAAGAATTCTCATTGCCAAAGGTGGTATTGAAGTCCGCAGTTACGAAGGCGAACTCAACGCATTTCAGGATATGCTTAACGGGCGAATTGACGCTTGCCTCGTTGATGCTCCTATTGCCCTTTATTATGCCGCCTGGAACCCACAATATAAACTCGTTGGGCAACCTATTGGCGAAATTTCCTATGGCATTGCTATCAGAAAAGACGACACAACCCTTTACAAAGATATTAACCGTGCTATTGATAAAATCTCAAAATCTGGAGAATTGCGAAAAATACTTGAGCAATGGAACCTCTGGAATTATATGATGGCTATATATCTTGATGATAAGTCCGAGTCAAATGTCCCACCTTCCAAATATGAAGCTTATCTTTCGTCTCAGGGCAGAAATCTGGATTTCTGGGAACAATTGGATAGATATGTAAGTTTTCTTCCAATGTTTGGGCAGGCAGCTCTCGTAACTCTCGGATTATCAGTTGTTTCAATGTTAGTTGCAATTATCTTTGGTTTATTTATTGCTCTTGTTAGAGTTTATGCTCCTCCACCACTTTCTAAGCTCGCAGTTCTATATATTGAAGTAATTAGGGGAACCCCCTTATTAATACAGTTATTGATAATATTTTATACTCTTCCAACCTTCGGTATTAATCTGACTCCATTTTGGGCTGCTGTCATTGGTCTTGGACTAAACTACGCAGCTTATGAAGCTGAAAACTATCGTGCGGGACTTTTTTCAGTTCACAAAGGGCAGATGGAAGCCGCTATTTCACTCGGTATGACTAAAGGACAGGCATTGAGGTATATTATTCTCCCACAGGCTCTAAGATTAGTTCTTCCTCCTGTTACTAACGATTTTATATCTCTTTTGAAAGATTCTTCTTTAGTATCTGTTATAACTATGGTTGAACTTACAAAAGTCTATAATTATATCTCAAATACTTATTTCGACTTTCTTGGCACTGGTCTAATTGTGGCGGCTATCTATCTTCTACTCGGTTTGCCATTTGTTAAATTTTCCAGAATGGCTGAACGCAAATTTAATGTTGATAAAAGCAAGTCAATGATGAATGTTTAAAAATAAAAGACTTTAATTTTTGTCTTATTTGACGATTATTTTTATTGTATTTTTATTTTCTCGGTTTTTATTATGTTTACTGATATGAAGAAATATGCACTTTTCTTTCTGATATTTTTTATCGGGTTCGAGTTATTCGCCCAAAAAATTAAACCACCAGTTGTTAATCCTAATATTCGTAAAGCCAGATTAGGTTATAATAATATTGAGGAAGCCCTGCCCGAAGCCGCTACCTTGAAAAACTTAATTATTATGAATAAAAGGCTCAAAGTGATCCCCGAAACTATTAGTGAATTCAAAGAGCTTGAATCTATTGACCTTAGCGGCAATCAACTGACAGATCTCCCTTCGGGCTTCAAGGAGTTAAAAAAATTACGTGTTGTAATTCTAAACCGAAATAATTTTTCTGAATTTCCTAAAGTTCTAACTGAACTCGAAAATATCGAAGTTCTTGATTTATCACACAATAAAATTTCTTCAATCGGAAAAGAAATCGAGAATCTGAAAAAGCTTAAAAACCTTAAACTTTCTGTAAATAAGTTGACTAACATACCTCCAGAGATTTCAAAATTAACTAACCTTACTGATCTAATCTTAGATAATAATGATTTTGAGGTATTCCCGATAAATATTACTAAATTGAGTTCTCTCACTACCTTAGCTCTTAGTGATAACAGAATTAAAGAAATTACTCCCGAAATCGGAAAAATGACAAGCCTCAAAAAGTTGAACCTAAAAAATAATAAAATTCAGTCTCTTCCCAAGGAGATTTCTAAAGTTAAATCACTCGAATTTTTGGAGCTTGAAAATAATTTATTAACTACTTTACCAAATGAATTCAGCCAGTTGACCGAACTAAAACATCTTACTTTAGGGGCAAATGATATTCAAAAGCTGCCAGAGGGCTTTTCTCTTTTAACAAAACTGCAAAATTTAGATTTTAGCCATAACAGAACTGAAATTGTTCCAGCCGAAATCGGTAAACTTGCTAATTTGGCTCAGCTTGATATGAACAATTGTAAAATATCAAATCTGCCGAAAACTTTTGCTCATTTGGTAAATTTGAAATCGCTAAATCTCAGTAACTGCAATTTCTCTGAATTCCCTCAGGAAATTACTGAAATGAAAATGCTTATCACTTTGGATATCAGCAAGAATAAACTTAAAACTTTGCCTCCAACAATCGAAAAGATGCTTTCACTTCAAACGCTTAAAATGGATAACAACGAGTTAGAATCTTTGCCTAAAGAAATTACGAAACTTCCTGCTCTTAGAACTATGTTTCTCAATTTCAATAAATTAAAATCTCTGCCAGAAGATATTGAAAAAATGCCCGAACTCAAAGTCTTGCAGATGAGAAAAAATGAAATTTCCGACGAAGAAAAGGAAGCTATCAAAAACAGGCTGCCTAACGTTAGATTATCATTATAATTCTGGCAACATTTTTGTTCTTGTTTTAGTGTTTAATAACATATTTTTCTCTAAATGGAACCGGCAGAACAGGATAACATACTTTTAAAGCCCGGCACTAAACTCTTTTTCAATAGAGAGTTAAGCCTCATTGAATTCAACAAACGTGTGCTTGCTGAAGCTGAATCCCCCGAACATCCACTTCTGGAGCGTCTTAAATTCATTACTATCTTTAGCTCCAATCAGGATGAATTCTTTATGATTAGAGTTGCCGGTCTAAAAAACCAAAAACAGGCTGGCGTTGTTGAGCTTTCTGCCGATGGTATGACCCCTCAGGAACAATTGAAGGAAATCAGAAAGAGACTTATCCCCCTTTACGAAAAACAGACAAAAATTTTGCTCGAGGATATTATTCCTGCTCTGGAAAAAGAAGGAATATTTTTTCATAATTATAGGGATTTATCTGAAGACGAAAAAGTGGAATTGAATCAGTTCTTCTGCGATTCTGTTCTACCTGTTTTAACTCCGCTAAGCCTTGACCCAGCTCATCCTTTTCCAAGATTGATTAACCGAAGTCTGAATATTGTTTTTGCCATCAACGATACTCAAAAAAAATATGATGAAAGAAAAGTTGCTTTTATTCAGTTGCCATCTTTTCTCCCAAGATTTATTAGAATCAACAGACCTTCTGGTTATCATTTTGTTCTTATAGAGCAAATTATTAAAGCTAAAGCTCAAATCCTCTTCCCCGGTTTAGAGATTATCACTGCCCATACTTTCAGGGTTACAAGAGATGCTGATATTGAAATTGCAGAGGACGAAGCAGAAGATTTGCTTGATGAAATTGCAGAACAAATCAAACACAGAAAATGGGGAACTGCTGCTGTTAGGCTCGAAGTGAGCGGTAGAATGCCTTTTTACCTCGTTGAATTACTCAGACAGTCCCTTGAACTTGAAGAGGACGACGTTTATATATTGAACAGACCCCTGAATCTGCCTGATTTTATGCAATTGCTTAAGCTTGATATTCGCCATCTGAAAGATTCCCCATTTCAGACTCGAATTCTACCCGAATTGCAAGGCATTAACAAAAATATTTTCGCTGCAATCAGCGAAAAAGATCTCTTAGTTCATCATCCATTTGACTCTTTTACTAACAGTGTGCTTAAATTTGTAAACGAAGCCGCTGACGACCCGGATGTTCTGGCAATAAAAATCACTCTTTATCGCACAGGAACTAATTCACCCGTTGTTGATGCCCTCAAAAGAGCTGCCGAAAAAGGCAAGGAAGTTACTGCTTTCGTTGAACTCAAAGCAAGGTTCGATGAGGAAAGTAATATTCACTGGGCTCGTGAACTTGAACAGGTTGGCGTTCATGTTATTTATGGTATTCTTGGTCTGAAAACTCATTGCAAAGTCCTCTTAGTTGTCCGAAAAGAAAACAATGTTTTGAAAACTTATGTTCACCTTGCTACCGGCAATTACAATCAAATTACAGCAAGACTTTACACTGATATAGGGCTTTTTACTTCAAATAAGGAAATTGCTTCCGAAGTTGTCCATTTATTTAATTACCTTACTGGTTATTCATATTATAAAGAATGGAAACACTTATTGGTTGCCCCTATCAATTTAAGACAGAATATTATCAGACTAATAAACAGAGAAGCTGAGCTTCACACTCCCGAAAACCCCGGTTTTATATTTGCAAAGATGAATTCAATCGCTCACGACGAAGTAACAAAGGCTCTTTATCGTGCCTCTATCAAAGGAGTAAAAATCAACTTAATTGTTCGTGGTGTTTGTTGCTTGCGTCCCGGAATCGAAGGTTTAAGCGAAAATATCGAGGTTCGTAGCATATTAGGAAGATTCCTTGAACACTCGAGAATTTTTATGTTCAAAAACGCTGGCAACAATGAATTTTATTTATCAAGTGCAGATTGGATGACTAGAAATCTTCACCGACGTGTTGAAGTTGCTTTTCCCGTCTATGATAAAAATATTAAAAAAGAGCTACACGAGTTACTAAATATTTACTGGAAAGATAATACTAAATCATGGCGTCTTCTCCCCGATGGCAGTTACGAAAAACTAACTCCTCAGAATGGAACTCCTCCTTTCTCAGCTCAGGAATATCTCCTAAAGAAGATTGAAAAATCAAGAAAAAAAATCCCTCAAAAAATTTTACATTTTTTTAAAACTCAATAGTTAATTTGGATTGTTTTAGTATTATTCTTATTTTTCATTCAATTATTTGTTTAAAATTTGAGAAAATCTATGAAATTGAAAATCTTTTATAATAAGACATATAACCTTGCTTTGATTCTCTTGTCGTTTTTCTGGTTTACTTCCTGTGAAGATGGTAAAGTTAACATTTTTACTGTTGAAGATGATGCTAACTTAGGTAAGCAAATAGATGCTGAAATACGAAGTAAACCCGGTGAATATCCTTTATATAATTTTTTTGAACCAAATCAGTATGTTCAAAATATTGTTACCGAAATTATTAATTCCCCCTTGGTTAAATATAGGTCATATTTCCCTTATAAAGTTCAAATTCTGAAAGATGATAAAGTCGTTAATGCTTTCTGCACACCCGGAGGATATATTTATGTCTATACCGGTTTAATAAAATTCCTCGATAACGAAGCAACTCTGGCGGGTGTTCTTGGTCACGAAATTGCTCATGCCGAAAGAAGGCACGGAACAAACAGAATGACAAAAGCCTATGGCATTCAGGTTCTTCTCAGCATTGCTCTCGGAAATAATCCTACTATGATTGAGCAGATTGCCGCAAATCTTTTCTCGGGTCTATATCTTATGAAAAACAGCCGTGATGATGAATACGAATCTGACGAATATTCATTCAAATATCTACAAACGACCCAGTGGTATCCCGGAGCAATTAAATTCTTTTTCGAGAAGGTTAAAAAAGACGAAAGCAGCCCATTTTTTGAAGTTCTTTTGTCAACTCATCCTATGCCTCAGGACAGACTTAATGCTGTTAATAAAATGATTCTCGATTTTAAAATTGGCGAACCCAATGAAATGAACCTTCAATCCATTAGATATAAGAATTTTCTTAATAGTTTACCATAAATTTAAAATGTTTGATAACTTTAAAAATATTAGCTTTTTAATTATTATTTGCTCGATCTTTATTGCCTGCAATCAGATTAAAAATATTACCTTTGACGATGTGGTCAAAGCTGGCAAAAAAATCGAGAAGGATACAGCTCTAATCAAACTTTTCAGCGTTGAAAATGATGTCGCTCTTGGTCAAAAACTCGATGAGGAAATGAAGCGAAACCCAAAGGACTATCCCTTTTATATTTATAATCAGCCTATTCAATATTTGCAGGATATTGTAAATAAAATCATTTCTTCACCGCAAATAAAATATCGCAATATCTTCAAATATAAAGTCCAGATAATTGCTGATGACAACGTTATTAACGCCTTTTGCACACCCGGTGGTTTCATTTATGTTTATACAGGTTTAATTCGCTCACTTAAAAATGAAGCCTCCCTTGCTGCTGTTCTCGCTCACGAAATTGCCCATGCAGAGCTTCGCCATGCTAAAAACAGAATGTTAAAAGCCTATGGTGTAGATCTGCTGAAAAGCGTCATACTTGGCGATAATCCTGACAAGCTGAAAGAAATGGCTGGCAATTTCTTCTCGGGTGCTTATTTGATGAAAAACTCCCGTGAAGATGAATACGAATCAGATGAATATTCATTCAAATATCTTCAATCCACTCAATGGTATCCCGGGGCTATTAAATATTTTTTTAATATTATTCAATCCGACACAAAGCCTGATTTAATCGAAAGATTGAAAGACACTCACCCAATTCCTCAGGATAGAATCGAAAATATTGATAAATTAATCAAAGATGCCGGCATAAATAAACCTGATGAGAAAAATCTCAGAACAATGGAATACAAGCTCTTTGTAAAAACTATGCCTTAATCTTATTAATATAATGACAGCATTCGAAAAATACATAAACATAAAAAATATTAACAATTCCATTATTTGCGTAGGGCTTGACCCTGTTCTGGATAAACTCCCAATTACCCTGAATAAAGACGTTAGTTCAATCGAAATTTTTTGCAAGAATATTATTGAAGCCACTAAAAAATTAGTCTGCGGCTATAAATTAAATTTCGCTTTTTTTGAACAGTATGGCGTTGATGGCTATCAAATTTTAAAAAACCTGTTCGATTTCATTCCCGATAATTTACTAAAAATTGCCGATGCCAAAAGGGCTGACATCGGAAATACTTCAAAAGCATACGCAAAATCTGTATTTGATTATTTCCAAGCTGATTCTATTACTGCCAATCCTTATATGGGCTATGATTCTCTGCTGCCTTTCTTCGAGCATACCGACAAACTTGTTTTTATTCTTGCTTTGACTTCAAATCCCGGCTCCGAAAATTTCCAGAAGAAAACCATCAATGGAAAACCTCTTTATCAACTTATTATTGAAGAATCAATGAAATGGGGAACAAAGTTCAACACCGGATTTGTTGTCGGAGCAACACATCCTGAAGAATTGGTGCTAATTAGAGATATTGCCCCGGATAATCTTTTACTTATACCCGGTATAGGGGCTCAGGGAGGTGATATAGAAGCAATAATGAAGGCTAACAAAAATGGCTTGGCTATTATCAATGTATCGAGAGCTGTTATTTATTCTTCGTCCGGAAAGGATTATGATGAATCAGCAGCAATCAAAGTTAATGAACTAAATAATATTATCAACAGTTATACTCTATGAGGTTTTAATGCAAATAGGAATTGTAGGGCTTCCTTACTCTGGTAAAACAACTTTCTTTCAAACTTTGACCGAAACCCATTTCGATCCTAACGTTCTTCAAAAAAAAGATGTCAATCAGGCTATAATAAAAGTTCCGGACGAAAGATTAGACAAACTGACTCAGATTTTCAATCCAAAACGAAAAGTTAACGCCACTATCGAAATTGTTGACCTTGTAGGAGTGCAGAAACCAGAACCGGGGCATTCTGCCTTTTCTACTCAGTTTTTGTCGAAAGTTAGAACAAATGATGCTCTGATACACGTCGTCCGGGGATTTGAAGACGAATCTGTTCCTCATATCGAAGGCTCTATTGATTTACTAAGAGATATCAAAACATTTGAAGAGGAGCTTATTTTCTCAGATATGGCTTTTGCAGAATCAAAGCTCGAAAAATTAGAAAAAGACATCCAGAAACAAAAAACAAAAGATCAGGCAATCAAAGAAATTGCTATTATAACAAAATGGAACGAAGTGCTTAGCGAAGGAAAACCACTCAGAGATCTCGATTTTGATGTGGAAGAGCAGAAACTCATCCGAAATTATCAGCTTCTATCTGCAAAACCCCTTCTGATTGCCTTGAATTTGAACGAAACCGACATACCCAAAAAAGATCAAATCGTTCAGAATATAAAGAATAACTTTAATGGCAAAAATATTAGAATTGAACCTTTCTTCGCAAAAATCGAAATGGAACTTGCTCAGCTTTCTGATGAAGAAAAAATCATTTTCATGGAAGAATACGGATTGAAAGATTCCGCTGTCTCCAGACTTATTAGAAGTGCTTACGACCTTCTTGGATTGCAATCCTTTTTCACCGTTGGGGAAGACGAATGCCGTGCATGGACAATAAAAAAAGGTATGACCGCTCAGGAATCTGCCGGGGTTATTCATACAGATTTCTATAATAAATTCATCAGGGCTGAAGTTGTTCATTATAACGATTTTATTGAATGTGGTTCTTTTGCTAAATGCAAGGAGAAAGGTCTTTTCCGACTTGAAGGCAAAGAATATATCCTACTTGATGGTGATATTATGCACATCAGACACGGTTAATATTTTACTCGTTTATACTTATGGAGGAATTTTTATTAAATAAGTTTTACGGTTTACAAATCTGGCAATATCTTGGTATAATTGCATTTATTGCTGGGGGTTATCTTGCCTATAAAATTCTTGGCTGGATTTTCAACTTAGCCTTGATCAAAATTTTCTCCAGAACCAAATACAAAGAAATCTTAGAAACCTATATTAAAACAATTTACAAGCTTTCCAGCCTGATTGTTGTAATTTATATCATTTATGATAACTTAGATTTTCTGAAATTAGGGAGAGCTTTCAAAAAAACTTCCACTGTTGTTTATGAGCTACTGATTCCTTTGCTGGTTTTTGGTATTTTGTATAAATTAACTCACTTAATTTCTGATTTCATCAGACACCTTGCCTCAAAAACAAATACAAAATTTGATAAAAGTTTTGCCTCATTAATACGCAGGACTCTCAAGGTAATAATAATTACCATCGCAGGAATTTATTTGCTTAACTATTTAAAAATTGACATCACACCTGTTTTAGCAGGTGTTTCTATCGGTGGTCTTGCTGTGGCTCTTGCTGCACAGGAAACATTGAAGAATTTTTTTGGCTCTATCACCATCTATCTTGATAGACCTTTCGAAGTCGGGGACTGGATTATCTCCCCCGGTTTCGAAGGAACCGTCGAGGAAATTGGATTACGCTCCACAAGAATCAGAAGCTTCAATAATTCCCTTATTACTGTTCCGAACGCAAAAATTATTGACGCAGTCATAGACAACATGGGCAAAAGACAATACCGCCGTTTCAATCAGATTTTAAGAATCTCTTATGAAACACCTACGCCGGTCATCGAAGATTTTATTGCAGGAATAAAATCTATTGCTAACGAACATAAATATGTCGTTAAAGACACAATTCAGGTAAGTCTTCACGAGTTCGCAGAATTTTCAATTAACATCAGGATTAATCTTTTCTTCGATGTCCCTGATTATCTGACTGAACTTGAGTTACGTCAGGAATTAATGGAAAAAATCCTCCAGCTTGTTGATAATTTGAATATTCATTTCGAGAAACCAAACCGTTTCCAAGCATAACAACACAAAAAATACAATCATCATAATTTTATTGTAATCAGTAAAGATTTAATTAACTTTGATTTGATATTTATATGAAATTAATAAAAATTTTAGGATTAATAAAAATTAAAAGCATGCTTAAATAAAGTTATTAATTCTTATTGTTCAATAAGTTTAATTAAAATCATTAGGAGAAATATTATGATAAAATTCTATCAAATCTCAATCATATCTTTTTGTGCTCTTTTCCTGATAAATTATGCAACATTTTCAGACCACAGGAAATATGTCTGGACTTATCAATTCATGACTATGGAAAAAGGAAAAGCTGAATTTGAAAATTACCTAACATTTTCTACACCTGACGCAAACAGCTTCACAAACAATACAACATTCGAAAATCAAATGGAACTTGAAGTCGGAATGAATGACAGATTCGATTTTTCAATTTATCAGGTTTTTAAACAGAAACCCGGCTCTAATTTTACTTTTGACTCCTACAAATTACGAGCGAGATATAAATTGATGAATAAGGACGAATTTATCTTTGACCCGCTTATCTATGCCGAATACAAAGGCTATCCGGATTTTAGCAAACACAAATTCGAATTTAAACTAATCATGGCAAAAGACATAGATCATTTCAATTTTTCTTTCAATCCAATCATTGAACTGGAAAGCGTTAATGATTGGAAGCCAGTTTTTTCTTATTCCTTGGGAATGAGTTATGAATTATTAAAGCTAATATGTTTTGGCGTTGAATTCAAAGGAAGCGAAAAAGGGCATTATATAGCTCCGGTTGTATCCCACGGAAGTCCAAAGCTATGGATTGCGGCAGCTCCAACTTTTATGCTTGGAGGAATTAAAACTGGCGAACCAGAATTTTTATTTAGAACTATTATTGGTGTTGGAATTTAGAAAAGATCATAGAAATTTTTTTTTCAAGATAGGGGCTGTATTAAAATGAAAGCCTCTTTTTTTACAATTTATTATTATTATCATTAAATTTGCTACAATTATTTTGGGGAAATATCATTATGTCATTAAAGAGAATTTTCACCGGGACTTTCATCGACAGTTCTGTATTTTCTGATTCCTATAACAATTTACAGAAGGATTTCAGGAATTTTACAAAAGGGAAATGGGTTGAGCCCGAAAATCTCCACTTTACCTATCAATTCATCGGAGATACAGAAGAATCTGTCGTTAATGAAATAATGGAACATTTAAAATCTTATCTGATTGAATACCGTTCAGAGCTTATCATAAAAGGTTTGGGTGCTTTCCCTGACCTGAGAAATCCAAGAATACTCTTTGCAAATGTTATCAATCCAAATCGAGATGTATATGACATC
Organism: uncultured Hyphomicrobiales bacterium; assembly: GCA_964473465.1. Classification (GTDB taxonomy): domain Bacteria; phylum Bacteroidota; class Ignavibacteria; order Kapaibacteriales; family UBA2268; genus CALHRB01. Next base: position 37,469 of record CAYYPE010000001.1, on the reverse strand, counting down.
CAATTGAAAACAACAAGGGTATTGGAAAAATTCGGGTATCAAGCCGAAAAGCGTCAATATCACCCTCATATAACTCTTCAAAGAATAAAGTTTGCCGATAGGACTAATTTCAGAACAACAATTGAAAAATATTCTGAGACCCTTTTTGGCAATATGCTTAGCTTTAAATTCTGCTTGATTGAAAGTATTTTAACCCCAAATGGAGCTATTTATAAAATTATCAAATAGACTTATTTTCTTTGATAATAAAAATACAAGAAATTTTTTATAATATTATTCAAATATCTCCTTTCATAAGTCACTTAAATATCAAATAATTAAGCTATATAAAATATTTTTTTTTAAAATAATAAATAAAAGCATTATTTTAATAATAAATTTATTATATATTTTGTTTTAATGTTCTGTTCAGAAAATAATGTTTTATATTTAGGGGTTAGCCGATGAATAACTATATACCTCAGGGAACAATAACAGCCCTTGTAACTCCATTTCAAAAAGGTGGCGCAATTGATTTCGATGCTCTGAAAGACTTAATCCAGTTTCAGATTCAAGGCGGCGTTGACGCCATCGTTGTCTGTGGCTCAACAGGTGAAAGTGCTACTCTTACATTAAATGATAAAATTGCAATCTTTGAAAAATCCCTTGAATTTGCCGGCGGCAAAATTCCAATCATTGCTGGAACCGGAACTAACGAGACCGAAGGCACTCTCAATCTCTCTACTATTGCCTTCAACTTGGGTGTTTCAGCTCTTTTATTAGTTGCTCCGTATTATAATAAACCCACTCAGGACGGCTTATTTGAGCATTTCAAATTGATTGCTGATAATGTTGGGATTCCCATTATTATTTATAATGTTCCCGGTAGAACGGGTGTAAACATTTCTGCTGATACTCAACTTAAATTAGCAAAAACATGTAAGAATATCAAGGCTACCAAAGAGGCTTCCGGCAATTTTGAGCAAATGATGAAAATCATCAGTGGAGCTCCAAAGGATTTCAATCTCCTTTCAGGTGATGATATCTATACTATCCCTATTATTGCTCTTGGGGGAAAAGGTGTTGTTTCTGTTATCAGCAACTATGCTCCAAAGCAGTTCAGCGACCTTGTCAAAAATGCTATGAGCGGAAAATTCGACAAAGCACGTAAAATTCATTATGATTTATTGGAGCTTATGGAGTTGAATTTTATTGAATCTAATCCTATACCTGTCAAATATGCTCTTTCTTTAATGAAAAAGATTGACTCGGTTTATCGCTTGCCTCTCCTCGAAATGACCAAGAAAAACCGGGAAATATTCAAAAAAGCTATGCAAAAAGCAGGTCTAATTTAGTGCTTTATTAAAAGTCTAATTATATTAATGAAATTCTTTTTTCTTATTTTGGTGAGAAATTAATATTGCTTCATTATCATATTTGATTTGGAGTAATTTTGGGTTTGTCTTTTTGATCACTTGATTCATTAATCTGCTTTTCCTCTTGGACTTTTTTTTTCAGTTTCTATTATCCAGAGTTTTTCTGAATTTATGTCTGACATAGCCCTTTCAGGATTCACCCTGAAAAAGTATTCCAGAGATTCTGTTGCTTTTCTTATCGTTAAATTCAACAAATCCGTTTCAACTTCCTTAAATTCAGATAAAACGAAATCTGTCAATATTATATCTTTCGGTTTTGGTCCTATACCACACCTTAACCTGTAAAAATCAGAACCCTGCAATTCGTATATTATAGAAGCTATTCCATTATGTCCTCCGTTGCTGCCTCCTTTCTTCATATGAACTTTCCCCAAAGGAAAATTATACTCATCAGCTATTACAATCATTCTTTCAATCGGTATTTGATATTTCGAATGCATCTTCAGGACAGCCTCTCCAGAGTTGTTCATATATGTTGTAGGAAATCCAATAATTACGTTTTCATTTCCGAGCCGTAGCTTTGCAGATTGATATATTAATGACTCATTGATTACCTGAGCGTTGTGCTTCTTACAAAGCTCAAATCCAACCATCCAACCTATGTTGTGTCTTGTTCGGGAATACCTACTCCCCAGATTCCCAAGGGCAATGATGAGCCAGTCAAAATTCATATCACAATTCTATGGTCTTGTTCCAAGCCTGAAATTAATATTTACTCCGTGCTGTTTGACCATAGTCAGAAAATCAAAAAGGACTGTCAGAGTGGAATCAAGTCTCGAACTGAAATTTCTGTCATAAATAATCTTTGTTGCCAAACCCTCGCCTTGCTTAATTTCATTTGTGATATTTTTAACGTTATCAAGTATTTCGTTAATTGCAATTATACTTGTATCCGCTTTATTAATAAGTTTTCCGGAATTCTTGAGTGTATGGTCAAGTTGAGCGATTAAACTATCAAGTTTTGGATCGTTTTTCTTTGTAATATTAATTAAATCACTACTGAGTATCCTCAAATTGCTCAAAGTCATTTCAATATTATTCGTATTATCTGCGAGAAGCTGACGAGTCATTTGCATAATTTCAGTTGCATTTTGTAAAGCGGAATTAAAATTGCTGATAAATTTTTGATTTGAAGTTATCTCGGCAAGTGATGTTGATATTGTATCCAGTTTCACGATTAGAGAATGAATGTCGTTAAGCATATCGCCACCCCGATTAACCAGAGTTGTAAAATCCGCTCTGGTCACACCTGGAATTTCCATATTCGGATTAAATTTTTCTGTGGATACCCCCGGATTAATTTCGATCTTTTTCCCCCCTGTAATTTCAAGAATAGTGATTTCTGCTCTTGCATCGCTTTTCAGATCGCTTAAATCATCAATTGTTCCTTCGATATATACTCCTCCGTTATCATTCTTTATTAAGGTTACTACCCCACGTTTTACTCCATTTACCACAATAGGGTTTGAAACCTGAATCCCGCCAGAATTATCAAACCGAAATTTTACTGTATTCTGAGTAACTGAAACTCCAATTCCCCTTCCAAATGAAATACCAAGGATTAATAATATGATAGCCAACAAGGATACTATCCCAACCTTGAATTCTAAATTTCTTTGCTGATTCATCTTTAAAATAATTTGTTAAAGAAAGAACAAAATTAGTAATTAATTTTCTAATAAAAAGAATTATAAAATTTAACGGATTAATAACTTTATTATTAATACTCATTTTGATAACAGATTTTATATGAACTAAAAAAAGTCCTTTTAATTTGATATTTTTGTATTGGTTTTTATTATAAATCATAAAAATTCAGGAATAAAATGGGACAAACAATTGTTCAAAAAATCTTATCAAAAGCTACGGGTAATTCTTCATTAAATATTGGAGATGTGGTTGAACCAAAGGTAAATCTTGCAATGAGCCATGAAAATGCGGCATTGGTTATAAATCAGTTCCTTGAAATTTATAATGGCACAGGTTTAAAACCCAAAGTCTGGGATCCTGAGAAAATTGCTATTATTTTTGACCACAGAGTTCCCGCTGAAAGCTCTAAAACGGCAACAAATCAGAAAAAAGTAAGGAACTTTGTTGCAGAGCAAAATATTTCAAAATTTCATGATATTCGTGGAGATGAAATGGGAATTTGCCATCAGATTCTCCCTGAATCTGGTTATGTAAAGCCCGGCTATTTAGTTGTTGGAACCGACAGCCATACTACCAGCCATGGTGCTTTAGGGGCATTTTCCTTTGGTATCGGTGCAACAGAAATGGCTTCAGTTTGGACTCTCGGCACTATTTTAAATATTCAGGTTCCTCCCAGCATAAAAGTACTCGTAACAGGAAAATTCAATAAATATGTTTTACCCAAAGATTTAATACTATATCTTATCGGTCAACTGACTGCCGAAGGAGCTAATTTCAGAGTAATTGAATTTCACGGCGAGGCTATTCGTTCTATGTCAACCTCAGGAAGGCTTACTATTTGCAATATGACAGTTGAAGCCGGTGCAACCTCTGGGATTGTTCCTCCCGATGAAGAGACTTTAAATTATCTCAGAAATACTGCCGGTGTTACTGAAGAAATTGAACTAATCAATCCTGATTCAGATGCTGAATACGAAAAAACAATTGAAATAAATGCTTCAGACTTAGTTCCTCAAGTTGCCTGTCCACATACAGTTGATAATGTTAAGCCGATAAATGATCTAAGCAAAATTAAAATTAATCAGGTGGTTGTTGGTTCCTGCACAAATGGTAGATTGGACGACCTCGAAATCGCCGCAAACATTTTGAAAAACAGGAAAATTGATAAAAATGTCAGAATGCTTGTTTTCCCTGCTTCAGGAAGGATTTACAAAGAAGCTATGAAGGCTGGTTATCTGCTCGATTTGATGGATGCCGGGGCTGTCATTGTTAATCCAGGTTGCGGTCCTTGTCTGGGTGTTCATCAGGGTGCTTTGGGAGACGGCGAAATCGCACTTTCGACAACAAACAGAAACTTTAAAGGCAGAATGGGCAATCCAAATTCGGAAGTATATTTAAGTTCTCCAGCAGTAGCTGCTGCAAGTGCTATAACTGGCTTTATAACTGATCCAAGAGATTTAATTAATTAAATAAGGAAAGAAAAATGGCAAAAGTAGTTTACAAATTTGGTGACGATATTTCAACTGATATTATTTATCCCGGTCGCTTTATGGCTACTGTCCTTCCATCGGAAACCCCACAGTATGCCTTTGCAGATAACAAAGACTTGAATTCTAAACTTATTTCCGGGCAAATCCCAAAAGGCAGCATAATCATTGCAGGTAAAAATTTCGGTTGCGGCTCCTCCCGTGAGCAGGCTGTTTCTACTATCAAAGGGCATGAACTTATTATCATTGCGAAAAACTTCGCAAGAATTTTCTTGCAGAATAGCGTGAATTTAGGTCTAAACACAATAACCTGTCCCGATATCGAAGCTGATATTGATGATGAAATTGAAATTGAACATAATAAAATAATCAACAAAACAATAGGTATAGAATTCGATATTATACCTCATCCTCCTGCCCGTCAAGCTATAATTGATGCAGGTGGTTTGATTAATTTTACAAGAAAGAAACTACTGGAAAAAGTTCAATCTCTGTCTTAGGATTTTAGTAATTAAATATATCTAAAGTTTGTTCAAGAAGACTTACTTCGTAACAACAACAATTTTTGTTATTGTCTGATTGCCCGAGCGGGCGACAAGGAAATAAAATCCTGAGCTTAGATTACTTGCGTCAAGTTTAAATTCGTAAAAATTCTTTTCGAGCAGCCCCTTATATAATTGTATTACCTGATTTCCCGAATAAGAGCATAAATTTATTTCGACAAATGAAGTATTCGGCTGAATTAACCTGAATTTTGCATCGTTTGTTATTGGAAGGGGTCGAACATTATCAACTATAAACTGGTCCGAAAGTTCTTCAGTTACTAAAATAACATCAACATCACATTGGCTTGGTGCCTGCTGAACAATTTCCTCGGTTGTTCCATTAAGAATAATATTGAGTTTGTTACATTTAAATCCGAAATTCAATGTATCATTAAAGATTTTTGTTTTTGCGGAAGAAAGTGGTTGAAAACAAACTATAATCTTTTTTGTCTCTTTTGGTTCAATTATTAGAGGCAATTGAGATTGTGGTATTGAAAACAAAATATTATTTGAAAGATAAATATTTTCGAGATTCAATGGAAGTAATCCATAATTATATAACTCCAGAGTATCGCATCCGAAACTTCCAATCAAATATTTTCCAAAAGGGTGGATATTACCTGTTTTCGACTCAAAACCCGGGAAAGATAATGTAAAACCCTGAACTGTGTCGGAAAATGTTCTTATATTTCCCGCTGAATCAATGGCATTAAACTTATAAATTGCATCCTGATATGGGTCATGTATATCAAGAAAATATGAAACAATCCTCGAATCGAAATTATTAAGACTAATCCTGCAATTGCTTTGTTCAAGAATATCAATTTTTTCAATTCCATAATCAAAAGCACCTGAATCAGTAATATTGATTCGGAAATTTATCTCACAATCGTCTGAACTTATCTCATAAGCAGGTGGTTCCTTGTCCCCAGAAACAATAATCATGAATGCAATTAATTCTCTTTCGTTACAGGGTCCTTCAATAATAAGAGTATCATTTATCAACGTGTCATTAGGGAACTCATAGCAAACTGTTATAATATCAGTCTGGTTTGGAAGCAATTCTTTTGGAGTATTATAATTAATTTGAATATTAGAATTATTTTTAAAGTATAGATAAGAAATGTATTGATTAAAAGCCCCGTAATTTTTAATCTCAAAGTCCTGACAAATTTTCTTATTTAACTTGACTTGATCCCTGAAAACCTTGACAGTATCAGCCAAAATATTTGAGCTTAATGAAACTGTAAAACCGGGAATTGCTATCTCTTTTTCTGTCCTTCTTCCTAATGAATCTGTTGCAATAAGCTTGAATTTTCCATCTTGTCTGTCATCAATTAAATTTGCTGAAAAACTTACAATTCTTTTTAGTGGAATAAATGGCTCAATATTCACCTTTACATTAACCTGAGAGTTAATTGGGGAATATAATTCTTTAATTCCAAAATCATTTGCAGTCGAATCTGTTGCGATTCCTTTTACTGTGAAACAACTATCAATATAGGTTATTTGAGGCGGATTTAAATCAAGTGGAATGAAACTCATTCCTCCGACATATCCATAAGAATTGGCATTGCCATAACCATAAATATATATACCTATGTCTGCTGTTGATTCAATTCGATGAACTCCATCAGAAACAGGAATATTCGCAAAAGAATACCCCGAAGAAGAAATTTTTGAAAAAGCACCTACGTTAACAGGTTGCCCGTCAAGAGTGATGCCATTTAGTTGATTATCTGGTGCTACTAAACAAATATATTGAGCAGTATAGACTGGATTGTAGAACTCTTCGTAAACCTGAACATTTATCACCCGATAGGTGTTCATAAACTGCTCTTTGGGGGGGATAATCATCATAAATGGGTCGCTAGGCAATCTTCTTCCATCTCCTCCGGCAGTTTTTTTGAACTGGGCTACTAATATCGGAGCCGAAGCCTTTATTTCCGCCGGGGTAACCAATGAAGCTTCGTAAAAACCACCTCTATCGAGAGTTACTACCCTAACCCCATTTATAAAAACCTCAGTTCCGTCATAAGCAGCCAAAATCCTGAACATATCGTTTCCCTCCCTTATAATGTTTGTAGGCTGCACATAAGTTATAAGAAACGCATTTTTCCCCCAAGTTTTTATTGGAGGTATCTGACTTGCCAAAAAATCCCTCGATGGATTTGTTACATTTGTATTAACTGGAACGGTAGCTCTTTGATGTCCTCCAAATACTGCTATCGGCTTATCCGATTTAATTTCTGTTCCTGTTAGGTCTCCAGTAATATTTGAAGAAGTGATTCTTGCCTGAACCAAATATGCCTGTCCCTTTTGGAGTATTATGTTTTGGATATTCATTCCATTAGAATAGGTATCGGTTGTTGGCTCTATCATCACTCTTGTACTATCTTCAACTGCTACTATCACAAACTGAGAGGGTGTTCTGCCGTTACCTACCGCATTTCGTCCATCTGAATTATAAGACATTACAAGATATTCATTTCCAAGGACATCAGTAGGCAGAACAAGGAATGCATCACTTGTTGTTACTGCTTGCGATAGGGCATAAACCGTTACCTCGTCTTCAGATGTAATATGAAAAGTCTGTACCGCAGGTGTTTCATTTTGGTTTCTTGACCAACTATTACCACTGTCATTATATCCTCTCAACTCAAAATCATAATATTTCCGCTTGAAAACATAGATTTTCGAAGGGTCAGTTATCGTAAAATCCTGTGTAAATGCTTGATTATTGAAATTTCTAAAAGTAATTTTCCCTTTTGTTGGCACTTCAGAAGTGATAAAAATATATAAACTGTCATCTGGTATTTCGGGTGGGAATGCACTTCTTCCGTTATGAAAATTTGGCATAAAGGTCAGCCAAAAGTCTGTTCCTTTGCTGTCGTAACTTGTATCTGAGGATACCAGATTTGAAAAAGAAAAAACAAGAAATAAGGTAATAATATAAATATATTTTATATTAATTTTGAATTTGAAGTTTTTTAATTCAACTTTTTTCTTGTATTTATTTTGTTTTATCATGAGTTTAAGAAATTTAATTAAATATTATTGACATAAAACAGTTAAATATATTTTGCTTAACCTTATTTTAATCTTAATTAAACAAAAATGCGAAAATTACTTAACGCAGAAATAAAAAATATTAGATTGAACCCTTCGGATATCAAAAATATACTTAGAAATCCGGTAACTATTTTACTTGACAATGTTAGAAGCCTATATAATGTCGGTTCAATATTTCGTACCTGTGATGCTGCTCTTGCAAAGGAATTGGTTCTTGCTGGATTCACTCCACATCCACCAAGAGCTGAAATTGAAAAAACTGCTCTTGGAGCTGTGGATACAGTTCCATGGAGATACTTCAAAAGCACCATCGAAGCTATTGATAAGCTTAAATCAGAAGGTAATAATATTATTGCTGTTGAAATCACTGATGCTTCAAGAAATTATGATAATTTAAAAATTGTTGATTTCCCATTATGTCTCATTTTGGGAAATGAGTTAACCGGAATTGATAACCAAATTCTTGATATGTGCGACGATGCTATCGAAATACCTATGTATGGAGTAAAACATTCTTTAAATGTTAGCGTTGCGACTGGCATAGTTCTTTTCGAAGCTATTAAAATTTGGAATACTATCAATATTAATAACACATAATTTTTAACTTTGTTTCCATATTATTAAATATTTTTATTTTTATATTTTTACATTTATGAAATTAAGATTTGCTATCCCTAATAACCCAATTTTTAAAGACTACTATTCAAGATCAAATCAAGACATAGATATAATGCTACTTGAAGAGAAACAGTGCATAGAAATGATATCTTCAAAAAAAGTTGAAGCTGCCATTCTTTCGCCTTATGGTTACAGTAAAGGAGTTGCTGTCTCTGATTACAGGATTGTTCCCGGACCCATCCTTGCTTTAATGGGTTACACTGGTTTTTCTTCAGTTTATTTTCGAAACGATTTAACCAATATCTTTAACTCTTCTATTGATAATCCAGATGATTTCATTTCTATTGCCACAAAAATAATATTTTCAGAAAAATATGATATCGCTCTATCACCTAAACTTTTATCAATTGAAATTGACATTGAAATTAAAAATTCTGACGTAATTATTTCCTCTAAGGTTAGCAAAGAAAACAAACCAATACTTGACATCAGCGAAGATTGGTTCGACACATTTGAATTTCCTCTTATATTAGGCTTTTGGGTTATAAATTCAGAGCACGAAGGGATTGATTTTCTCTCAATAATTAATTCTATTGCAGATCCCTCGCTTCCTTCGGAAGAAATTATCACCGAGACAATCCCTGAAAATGAGAACCGTCAAGCAAGATCTGGGTCAATCATCAGAAAATGGAATCCTGAGATTGAAACTGCCCTCGAGGAAACCATCAAACTCCTTTATTATCATCAATACATAAAGGAAATTGCAGCTGTGAAGCTCTTTGGAAGAGATTAATCTAAATTATTAATAGAAAAAAAAGAGGCTGTCCTTTTGAGACAGCCTCTTTATAATTTTTGCTAAATTCTGTTATTTAACAATTGTCACTGTTTGTATTAAGCTTTGTCCGCCGGCTGTTACTTTAAGAATATATCTGCCGGAAGCTAAGTTAACAGTATTAATGTCCAATGTGTGATAGCCTGCAGTTGCAAAACCATTAAAGAGATTTTGAACTTCGTTGCCAAGCACATCAAACAAGCTAATCTGAACATTACCATTTTCAGGTAGATTATATGCTACAGTTCCTTTGTCAGCAAATGGATTTGGATAAGCTAATGCAGAGAAACCTTCTGTTGCAACAACTGATCTCAAAACCTTAATAGCATTTGATTTCTCACTCTTGATTTCAATGCTTCCTTTTGAACCTTCATAAATGGTTCCAAGGTATTCATTTGTTGCTGCATCGTAGAATGTATATCTTGCTGAAGCATTATCAATTGTAAGTGTCAATGGATATGTAACTCCCTGTAATTGAATTATAGACTCATTCTGATTGCTCAGATATTTACCATCAGCAAATCTAAAGTCAAATAGATTTGAAGGTGGAACTGGTGGAAGTTCAAATACATTAACATCAACATCGCTATTGTTTGCAAAATAAACCTGACTCTGGCTTTGTTCATTATCTGTTACAACCAGCATGTCTGATTTCTTTATAACTTCCTGTTTTGGATTTATTTCAGCTTCAACGTCAATAGCTCTTTGTTCGAGAACTAATCTATAATAACCATTTGCATTAACTTTTATCCAGTAACCCAAGCCCGGTTTCAATTCTGATGCTTCGTAGAAACCTCTGTCTGTTCTGTAACCCCAGATGCCGAATGTTCTTGTATAGTTTACAGTAGGTAGCTCAAGGTTAAAGTTTGTGAAATTAATTTCACGAACATTGACAGATGCAGATGCTGCACCGATGGTGTTCCATCCGGGATAAACTCTGACTGGATCTCTTGGATTCGAGATATCGTTTATAAATGTTCCTGCAAATTGTCTGTCAACCTGAGCATCATATTTAATATAATAACCAACTCCAACTTTCAGAATTCCTGCATCAGGTTGCTGATACTGGTTTTGAGAGAAGAAGTAAGGTATATTAATTGCATTTGGATAGAATACATCCCATTTTGAGTTAATTGGTCTAACTGGTAATGAAAGTAAGTTCCATCCCTTCTTGATGATCGGGTTGCCATATTCATCAACATAATTGATAACTCTTGGTAATGTGTATTCAATCAGGAATGATTTTACTCTTGGATCCTGAATTGCATATGCTCTTTTACTTGTACCAATAACAGTTGCTTTTCTCATGTCAATGCTTGGGAATAAAGCACCATTAAGAGTATCACGTAAGAACAATTGAGCTCCTTCAGGAAAGTCATTAAGATCCCATTCAATCATAATCGGATAGTTGGCTGCTGTATCTTCATTAATTCTGACTTTATAAACCAATGAAGTTAATGTATCATTTATATCTCTGATATCTCTTGAATTTGATCTTTTTGGCGAACCATCATTGTCATCATCATCTGGTGCGAAATCTCCATAACCATTAGAAACAGCTAATTTGACATCATCTGGTGCTTCGTCAGGTGGGAAGAATCTTGCTTCGAATTTACCCGGTGTAAAGCCAAATTCATAAGCATATTCGCCAAATAAAGAATCAATTCCTATTGTTGCTCTGTGGCCGGTTCCAAATATTAAGTTCGATGTGTAACCAGAAGCTCCTGATGAGTTTCTTATTGTTAACCTTATACCATTATGATTGCCACTTGCATTATAAAGCTCTGGCTCATAAGGCACTCTGAAGTGAATAAATGTAACTCTTAATCTAATTGGAGAAACGTATGCTGTATGGGATTTTATTGTTATATATCCAACATAAATACCTGCCATTTCACCTTCTGATGGCTGCAGTCCTTGTGGATCGCAACGGATTTCAATCCATACATCTCCATCTGGTCTTGTTAACTTACCAGCAATTGGTGTACCGATTTGGTCGTTACCCAATATACCATTGTCAAGCCAATTAATAGTACCTTTATCAATTGGTCCTCCAAACCCAAGAGGAACTTTAGATGTTGATCCAAGGTTCAAAGCTCTGAATTTTAGCCAAGGTTTATCGCTTTCAAGTGTTACATCAAGCAATCTCGATGTTGTAATACCATTTCTTAGCTGAAATACTCTTCTGCCGTAAATTGGTGTGAATGAACCCGAGTCAATTGTAATAGGATCAGATAAATTCCATAGATCTGGTCCCAGTTCTGAAATTGGTGGTTGAGTACCAATTGCTCTATCAAGTGTATATGCAATAACTGGAATCCTGTCACTCAATCTAAGATAAATTGTACCAGGCAGCATTGGTTCAACTGGCCATTTTGCTGTATTTTGAGATGCATCGTATGGATCACCATTCTTTACACCTGCCAAACCTGTATAAGGATTTGGATCCGGATAATCACTTATTACCCATGGATAATATGGTCTTAATTTTGCAAATGGTGCATCTTTGCAAACATTCATATCATTATATCTAATGGTATCATTCTTTATGTAGATTGGAGTATTACCTGATGTTCCAAACGGTTCTCCATCCTTTGGTATAATCTTGAATCTTATATAAAGTAATACTTTGAACTCTTCACCATCCAAGTTTGTTACTGGTAATGGTTGAGTTGAAGTTCCAACAATTCTGATTGCACGACCTTTCTTAGAATCCTGTTCTGGTGTAAATGGATTCAAATATTTTCTATAAGAAAAATCTTTTACGTCCATCCAGGATATGTTAAAGGTTTTTGCTAATGGTTCATAGCCAAGTTCTTCATCACGTGGTCCAAACTTTTGAACTCCTACGACTCTCAATGCAGATGAGTCATACATAATTGTGAACTGAAAGCTTTTAATTGGGTCTGGTTGATAAATGTTTTGAGTTTCTTCATAGATATGCCATCTGTTATCTATAAAGACAGGCATTAAAAACTCTCTTGGCTCATTCAATGAAGCCGGCATCCAGATTCTGCCATCAGGATACCAGGATTCATCCCAGTTATTATTTGCTCCTGTTAATGATAAAACGGGTATGTTAGGTCTTGTTTGGCTGTATGTATTTACATTCGTAAATACAATAGTCATTATAACCAGTAACAATCCCAGCAGAATCCTGAAATCCCTGCGTTGTAATAATTTAATTTTCATGAATACCCCCTAATATTTTGGTAAACGATTAATTTAATTTTTTATCAATATTATTTTATTAATTTTCAATTCTGTTTTAATTATAGCTAAATAAATTCCTTTATTTAAATATTTTCCATCTATCGAGATTTTTTTGCTCCAGCCAATTTTCCTTTCTAAAATCAATGCTCCGTTAATTTCATATATATTTATTATTCCGTTTATATAATCATTCAAATCAAGTATAAATGAGTCTGATACATAATCATAATAATTCATCAATGTCCTTCTGTCATCTTCTTGTTCCCAAACCACTGTTGATGTGTCAATTTTTTGTTTACTCTTTATTAATATTGAGTCTTCGTATAATCTTGTAACACATGAACAGTAATTTGTGTTTATTGGTTTCACTTTTATTATTGAGCTATCAGTCTTATTCTCTCTAATCCTTACTCTTAAATCAATGTATTGCTCATTCAGCTTTTTAATTGCAGTTTTTAACTTCAATTTACTGCTATCAGAAAATTCTTTCGTAATAAGTTCCAATCCATCACTAAGCGAAAAATCAACAAGTGCTATAATATCTTTATTATCTGCTATTATTTCAAAATCAATTGTATCGGGTTTTATCTGTGTTCCCGCTTGCAATTTTATTCTTAAATCAAATATAGTATCCTTTACTAAACTTGCAATGGAATCCAACTCAAAATCTGTTCTTAAAAACCTGTTTGGTTCATCGCCTTCTATCGCTTTAACAGTTGCTGGAACATAATTTCTAATTACTTTTTTAAACTCATCTGTAAATTCAATATAACTCAAACTTATTTCTGATGAACCGGGACAATTGTCTATATATTCTCCATAAATACCTATCAGCGGTCTGTTGCCTGATATTTGACTCCCTAAAAGTCCAACTGAAGCATAACCTCTTACTAAACCTTTTTTTCCAAAGTTTACATCTTTAATGTCAAAGAACTCAGCTAAAGTATTCAAGTAAACCGGTGAATGAAATTTAAACTTCACCGAATCATATTTAATTTCAAAATTAAATCCGAACAATGAATCTGTTTGAAGAACTCTCCCGACTGAAATTAATATTATTATATCTTTGTCGGATTTTTCTCCGCAAACATCTATTGTACCAACTTGAGAAAGAACAACGTCAACTGTATCTCCTGCTTTGCCTGTCTGGCTGCACAAAACGAGCAACCAGACAGTTAGCAGAAATATTAATTTATTACCTTGTAATAACCAATTTTCCAGAAACGGTAACATTATCGCCGGTCAGTTTGAATAAGTACATTCCAGATTCAACCTTATTGCCAGATTGGTTTGTTCCGTCCCAGTCAACGACTGAATTTCCTGCATCGGCATATCCATCAAGTAAAGTTTTCACCGTATTACCTAATGCATCAACAACGACCAGTTTATAATTTCCGGATTTTGGTAAATTCAGATTGAATGATGTTTTATTACTGAATGGATTTGGATAATTACTAACTAAAACTGAATTATCATTTTCTTCAACTGTTAATAATGTAGCTTTGTAATCATCAACTTTAACATCATTAAACCTTATATCCGAAATTGACATCTCGGGTTTATCGCTTCTGACTGTAAGATAGCATACAGGAGTTTGAGCGTCGAATTCGTCAGATCCGGCAATAACTACGTTGTTTCCAGAGTATTCAACAAGCAAATTACCTGCACTTGCTGCATCAATAAGTTCACCGTTTACTTTGAATTTACCTCCAATGGCACCTTTCATATAGCCATTTAGATAAACAGGAATTCTGTAAGTATTTTCTGATATTAAGTTTGCATTTCCAAATTTGAAACCATTAGCAATGTCATTTGCACCTATCTTACCATATTGTGGAACTGTATCAAGCAGCCATGGAAGCTCAGGCAGCCTTGCACTTATATAATGAAGAATCAATGCTGCATCATATTCATTACACTGGAAGAAAATTCTCTTAATTGAGCTGACTTCTGCAGGCAGATTATCACCATAATATTTATCTCTCCAAGGAATATCAGTCCTGACATTACTATTACTATAATAATAACGGCCATTATGATTTACATCTCCGTGATAAGCTTGTCTTCTTCTTACACTGTCGAGTGGAGTATATGTTGCAATTGATCTCATAATTATTCTTGCATCATTAACGGTAACCCAGCGGCTCTGATCCATTCCTTGGTGTTTTAATGGATTAGCTTTTGAAAAGTCAACGTCACCATCTCCCCACCATTCGTCAACATTGAATCTTGAGAGTGCTCTAAACCAGATTCTTTTGTCTGTGGCACCATCAGATGGTGGCCAGAGATTTGTTAAATCAGTTTTTGTTCTTGCTTCGAGTGGTGGTTTATTATAATATAATCCATTTAAAAAGTCACTATAACCACCCATTACATTGAATTCGCCTTTCAATCCTACAGAAGCACCCTTAGTTACTACTATTGTACCGGGATCATAAATATTTCCAGCTACTGGACCATAACAAAATTCAATATCGCCTTGGAATGATAGTGGATCTTTTGATCTGTAAAGTCTCAACTGAAAATTACCTACACTTGATTTGACTGTTCCATCATTAATATTTAAGTTCTTCCATTGAACAACAAACACGCTGTCTGTTCTTAGAACTGATATTTCTGATGGCATATAGCCATTAAATCTCTCACTCTGCTGTCTGAAAACGTGGTCGCCCCAGAATGGTGCTATAACGTTTTTCGGATAAGAAACAGCGTCAATAAACAATCCATTTGGTTGCTTTGATGGAACGAACGGAGGAGGTGTAAATGTTACAAATCCGTTAATGCAGATCCATAAACTTGTATAAACCTCTCCATTAAACTCGAATGGGAAACCGATTGGAATTCCACTCGGTGAAGAATAGCCGTCGTCTAAATCAGTTGTCCACATTGGAGGTAAACCGAATGTGGCTGGTCCGATTACAACTCTGTCGTCACCAAGTTCTTGATAAGAGATACCAGTTTTTATTCTTATGGTATCGAACTCACCATAAACCTGAGCTTTCAATGGCTGCAAGTTTAAAGTTATACCCAGTATAACCATCAAACCCACAGCAATTCTTAGAAATTTTTTCATTGTTATCTCCATATTTATTATTGAATTTATTTTCATACCTATTATAATCCTGCTCACACCCGAAGGTGTGAACAGGTTTAATTTAGTTTATTTTACAATTACCATTTTGTAAATTGAAGTTGTGGTTCCAATAGTCATTCTGCAGGTATATGCGCCGCTCGGCAGATCATTTCCGCTTCTATCAACAGCATTCCAATTAACTGTGTATTGGCCCGCTTCATAGTCTGCGTCAGCAATTACTGCTACTACATTACCAAGAGCGTCAATCACGTCAAGTTTTACTCTGCCGTTATTTATTAGGCCAAACTCAACTTGAGTATATTTTGTGAATGGATTTGGATTCACAGAAATGATACCTGTTTCATTTGGTAATCCGCTTATTGGTGCATCACTTGCCCAATCGTGTAGAATTATGAATGCATCTACTACATCACGATTGATTTGTATTCTGAACCTATCGCCTTCTGTCTTTATGGAGATTTCACCAGTTAGAGGAGCTCCTTCGCCAGTTCTCATGTTATAGTTAAATACTGTACCGTTTGAATAAGCATCTCTGATGAACCATTGAGAACCTCTTGGATTTCTTACAGCGTCATCTTTTGCAGGTACGTCATTTCTATTCCAGCTGATTGATACTGGATAGTAAATCGATGTATTACCTGCTTCGGCTCCTGCCTGGAATATACCTTTATATATTCTTACGTCTTGAACAGTAACACCAGCGTTAACTCTTGCTCTCGGGAATATATTTCTATATGTACCGTTTGATTGAGGTATTGTCCATCTTGCATCAAATACGTCATTTGTTGGTCTTGGTGGAATTTCCCATTCGCAGAATTGATTGTCAAGCTTACCAACAACTTCTCCGTCCAATCCGTCACCGGTTGTTGCTCCTTCGGCTGTACCGAATTCAAGTATCTGATAAGCACTCTTCATATCACCGGGAACATTTCCTGCTATTGGATAAGTATTCTCGATTATAATCGGGCAGATAAAGTCAACTGGATCTGATACTTTCAATCTGTAGATTAATCTGTATGTTGCTCCAGCTGCATCTTGAACCTCGACTTCGATTGTTACTTTGCCATCAGGATCAATTGGTGCATCAAAGCTATTTGTCTTAATAACTATCTTGATTGAATCGGGATCTGCTTTTCCACCACCCTTGCCGGTTATCGTTGAAGGCTCAATGGTAAATCCACTGGCAGGTCTGATAACTCTAAGTGTTAATGTTTCTACTATATCGCCAGGATTCTTTACTAATCTCTTAAGGTCGTAGTCCGAAACGATCAATGTGTCGGAGTATGGTCTTCCTTTGTCAACACATTTTACAAGTGGTGCTGCAAGTAGTTTTGGTTTATGGTTTGTACTGTCAACAAACAGGCTAAGTGATTTAACGTCTGATAGCTGAAGTTCTCCATCAATCAAATCCCAAACTGCAACAGTTACCTGTTCATTTCTCAAAGCATCTTCAATTCCGGGTGTTCCATAGAGCAAACCACTGACTGGGTTAATCTTGAGCCACCTTGGTGTTGTCTTAAGATTTCTGATATCCCATTGACCAGCTTCGGGGAAGCATGGGTCTTTGTCGATGTAATCTCTTGGATCATCTTCATAAATTAATTCAAATCTATGATTTTGATGGAAGTTTGGATCATATATCTTAATCATCTTAGCTGAATCAAGCAACTGAGGATTATAATCAATATCTTCCTTGGCATTTGGCAATGATTCTGTTATAATGGTTGGTTTAATATTGACAAATACTTTCATTGGCATAAAGTTCAATCCACCATGTCCGTCATTGACAACTATTGTGAATACTGTGTCAGTATTATAAGCACCATTATACTGCTCTCTTGGTTTCAACAACTGGTATGCTTCGTTTGCATCAATTCTTATATTGATTTGGCCAAAGCTTGTTAGTTGAACACCATAGACATCGCGTTTTGAAGTATCTTCTTCATCATATTCGAATAAGTAGTCATTAGCCATCCATGATGGTCTGGATTGAGTAATCACCTGATCATCATCTCTTCCGTCCATATCAGCATCATAAGTTGTTGTGTCAATAACAACTGTATCACTACCTCTACCTGTCCACCCATCATTATTTCTAATTGCTATGTTCATAAAGCCATAAGCAGTCTTACCAAACCTGAAGTCCCAATTCCTTGCCCATTCATCTTCCATCTCATCGTCTGTATTGAAGTCTAACTGCATTCTGAGTTTATCAGTTAAGTTTGCCTTTACTTCATTATCTTGAGTCATTCCGCAAGTATAAACTGATGGTTTATAAACAACATAAACCTCTTCATCACCAATTCTATTGATTCTTCTTCTTAGAGTATCAGCTTGATTATCTGATTCCTCACGTGTTGCAACCCAATTCAAGAATCTGGGTTGTGAATCCACAACAAATATCTTGAAGAGATAGTTAATTTTGTAGTTTGGTCCGTAATTAATTGTATCCTGTTGTAGATATCTTGCTCTGGTTTGTTCTTCAGCTATATCATATTTTGCATTTGACATATAAGGTCTGAACAAACCAATGTAATTTGCTATAACATCTGCAGGTAATTCCTTGCCTGACGGAAGATTTTTCAGCGAATCGATTGTTCTCATGTGTGGAGGATAGTTAGCTGCTGAAACTTCAACAAATTCTCCACCGGGAACAACGTATGGATTTATTGGACGACCTCTGAACATTATATATCCTAAGGCTCCATCTCTTGGATTTTCTACTGAATTGTCGCCAGCTGGTATTGTATCAACCATTAACCATCTTGCAAGCCCAGACTCTGAATACACATACCATGTATATGTTAATCTTGAATAATCATCAGGATAGTATAATGATCTCGGATCAAAGAATTTATTTGTGTCCATTGCTGTAACAGTTAGAATAGAATCTCTTCCTTGTCCTTCGTCAACTGTCAGACCGCTATAGGTTCCGGGAGATACTGGATATTCTCTGTCCTCGGTAACAAATATTCTGTGCAAGAAGTCTGTTATCTTGAGTGTATCCATTATACCAGCCGATCTCTTCCATGGATATTCGGAAGGTTGGATTTTTACAATTGTATCGGTTTGAAGTTTAACAACGTTTCCTGTAAATACCGGTGGTTTTGTTGAACCAACGATCTTGAATGAAAATCCATCATCGTATGCAGGAATAACACCTTCATTCCATAGAACCGTTCTTGATACTATTCTTACCACATCACCTGTATCTACTGGAAGAGCAGTATATCTCTCACCTGCGAAGAATGTAGCTGTTCCATTATTGGATGGTGCCATATAAGGAACTGGGTTGTTCAAATAGCGGTTCGAGAATAGATTTGGAACTCTACCGAATGACCCTGTTGAAGCATGATATTTTCTTCCTGGAAGAGCTGCTCTATCTTCATTGTATGGCTGATGTATTAAGTTTCTTAGTAGATAATCACCAGTTCCGAGATTATACAAACCTTCAATAGTTCTTCTTATTGTTGTATTGGGGTTTCTATTTGATGAATCTGGAACTAATTCAACTCTTGCTCTGAAAATTTCTCTGAATGGAGCATTTTCAGAAACCTGTCTCATATTTACTCTGATAAAGTCACCAGTGTTCTCATTTATAACAAAGAACACACTCTCATTTAATAATCTTGTATCGTGATTGCTTCTTTCTGCTAATCCGTCATAATTTACCCTTGCTTCGAGGAACAATGGATAGCCAATTGGATGATAGTAATTACCATACTTATCGGGTCTGAATTCATCTTGCAATTGTGCAAATTCAGGATAGACTAAATCACCATTATTATCTCTAAGTTCGGCAATAAACGGATCTCTTAACCAACGTCTGACATACTTGCCAAATGATGGATAATCCTTATATTCTGGTTCTGTATATCTTCTGATTACAGGCGGAATTCCAACTGCAAAGTCTTCAATCGGGCTCATTCTTCTGTTTGAGTAATCAGCTGCCTTAATATCTGTTCCTTTATCATATAAGTCATAAACTAAACCAGACATCAACATAACTTCGGGAATAGTTTCATCACCAACAGTATTTTCATTTGCTCCATTCTTAAGTGGAATTGGTCTGTAGTTAAATCTTGCTGTTGATTCAAATGGACCCTGATGTGTCGGATTTGCTAACGAAGCAGGATTTGTTGAGAATACAAACGGTATATAAGTTTCATTCATTGGGTTGAAGTGAGATTCAACAAAGAATGTTTCAGTATTTGCGTTTGAATTCCATTTGTTAATTTGAACCTGCATTGTTACGTTTGCTTCAGTTTTGCCCCAGTAGTTACCTCTTAATGTATCAGTTCCACCGAGACCAACACCTTTACCAGCAAGAACTCCTTTAGTATTTGGTCCGTCAGGTAACCTGATTAAGAATCTTGCTTTATTATTATATATTGAGTTGGCTGCCCATGACGAGTTTGTGGATGGCAATGGTCCAATGATTTCACCATAGAGTGTTGCGCCAGCCAAATCACTTGATGCCTTATTTTCAATAATTTGCTGATTTTGGCTCTTAGCAGGTCCTGTGATAGCATTCTGGTTGTAACCGATATCACTGTATGCTTCATTACCAGTAATCAATGATCTTGAAAAGATTAATTTCAAATCATAATTATCTGAATAAATGGCTGAACCTGTGTAAGCTTTGTTGTTTTGAATTTTTACTCTGTTGAATGATATTGAATCTTGTCTGCCGGGGTTTACATAATTTGCACTATCTAAAATGTAAATTGCACCACCGAGACCAACCCCATTTTCAGGAAGCATTGCATCAGGATGATATCTTTTAACATCAACTATACTTATGTCTGCTGGAATAATATCTTTCCATGTTGCACCTGCATCTCTTGTTCCAATCATCAAACCATAATCACCAACTGCATAACCTACTGCACTTGAAGCAAAGAAAATATCGCTTAAGCTGTATGATGTGTTTGGTGTTAATGCAGTCCAGTTTGTTCCTGCGTTTGTTGTTTTTAGCAATACTCCAAAATCGCCTGTAACATAACCGGTTGTTTGTGTTGTGAATACGATTGAATTGAAATTAACTGCTGGATCATCATAAATTCTTGACCAGTTTGATCCGCCGTTTGTTGTCTTGAATATTACTCCATAACTACCAGCTATATAACCAGTGCTTGCGTCTGAGAAGTAAACACTCTTCAGATCACTAATTGTATTTGCATTTTGTATGTTCCAGTTTGCACCGCCGTTTGTTGTAACAAGGATTGCACCTCTGTCACCAACTGCGTAGCCTGTGTTAACACCTGTAAAGTAAACTTCATTCAAATTATTCAATGACTGGGTTGAGACTACTGGATCGAACCATGTTTCGCCACCATCTGTTGTTTTGAAGATCTTTCCTCTTGCTCCGACTGCATATCCAATATCAGTTCCTACGAAAAATACTGAATTAAGTGAAAAATTATCAAGTGGATCTCTTACAACTCTCCAGTCACCGCCATTGTTAACTGTCTTTAAAATAATGCCTCTATCACCAACGATGAACCCAACTCCACCGCCTATAAATGTAACATCATTAAATCTATATGGAATATTATAGTTCTTGTATTCCCACTTAGATCCTCCAAGTGTAATTTTGACTATCGTTCCATTCATACCTACAGCAAAACCAGTGTTTTGGTCTATAAATGATGTAGCAATAAGTTTTGCTGATGTTCCCTGTAGTCCATGTCCAATTTGTGTTGTTCCTGAACCGCTTTGCGATGTTAATATATCTTCATCTACTTCAATTGTGTTATCAAGAAATCTTGTTAACATTCTTGCATCAGGTGGATAAGCATCAGATTGATAAGTCATAACTTCGTCAACTGATGTGAATCCTGTTGCTAACATATTTGATTGAACATCAACCTGGTCAATGTCAGAAACGAAATATCGTTTTGTTGCTGTCCAAGGATTTATAATAGCTAATGCTCCTCCATTTCCATTATATACTTTGTTACCAGTAAATTCAACACCTTTAACAACATTAAGGTCTGCATTTAATGAATAAATGGCTCCACCACCCCTGATGTGTGTTTTATTCATTTCTGCAATGCCTTGTCCAACTGTGTTCTTTCTGAATTCAGCTCGAACAATCTGGACTGCTCTTTGCTCTATTGGAGGCATTGTTGAACTGCTTGGAATTCTGACATCAATTGCTCCACCAGCATAACCAGCTGTATTATTTTCGAATATAACCGGATATTTACCACCATAACCAATTATTGAATTGGCTTCTACACCACCAGAACCATTAATCGTAAAGTTCCTTAATGTGTAGATGGCACCTCCGTAGGTTAGTGCTGTGTTTTCTGAAAATTTGATATTATATCCGTAATCTCTTGTTCTTACTACAACATCAGAACCACCAATGATTGGAGAAATCTGAGGATCTGTGTTGCCATCATTAAATATTGCACCACCGGCACCTGATTTATTTCTTGTAAATTCAGTCGGGTTGTTGATGATATCTCTTCTTGGACCGCCACGAACCTGTAATCTGCCGAATGTGTTTTCTGTGTAAATAGCACCACCTCTTGAATACCATCCAATATTTGTTCCGGTGAGTGAATCCTGCAAATATTTTGTGTATGTTTCATTGGCGTTGAATTTACCTGCTACCAGCAATGATGTATATCGTCCAAGATAAATAGCACCACCTCGTGAACCAAGTGTGTTTCCTGAGTTCTGATAGTTATTGGCACTATTTCCAACTGCTTCAAAAGTATCTTCATTTGGAAATACAATTTCTGATCCTCCTTGTAATCTAATTGAATTGTTCACGCCCAATCCAATTTCAATCTGAGAATCCATACCGCCTTGCCCATCTTTACCTGCTATATAAATAGCTCCACCATAAGCAAAATTCCCTGTTACCTGCGGGAAATTAGCTGGTTCATCAGTAAGATCCATAACAACTCTTACGGGCGGATTTCCAATAAATCTTTCACCAAAATTAGTTAAGAGAACTTTATTTCCACTAAATTTAAGATTTCTTACTCTACCAAGATAAACGGCGAGTCGCCCATCATCATAGGCTTGTCTGTCATAATCACTTAGAGGTTCAAAATTTCCGGGTTCGTCAATTTTGTCAATTACCGGTATCGGATGATTTTTAATTATACTGGAAATTGAACCATCTCGCTCAGTTAGATTTGGATTTTTATCTACTGGATAATATTGAGTAATATTTACATTTTTGGGGAAACCATCTGGTGTTTGTAAAAACTGCAATGCACCACCACGATTTCTTGCCATATTGTTATTAAATTCACAATCGATTAACCATGTTCTGCTTGAAAAGGTTGTTATAGCTCCACCGCTTCCATTGGTTAATTTTTTCATTGTTGCATTAATTTCTGCCCAGTCCGCACCGGGTTGATTTTCTGCATAATATGGAATTCTGTCAATTGTTGTATCTTTTCTGAAACCTTCAAATGTAACATTTCTGAAAAATGCTGCCCTTGCACCGGGAAGTACAACAATATGCCCCCATTCTCTTGAAAAGTTATTATCTGGCTGTCCGATAAATTTGATTCTTCCTGTTGTTATAGTAACCGGTCTATCGCCTACTCTACTCCATGGTCTGATATTTAAATTAATATCATTCATCGGGTCAATTTCTAATCTTGCAGCTATGAACATCATAGCTTGTTCGGCTGTAACTTTAACACGGTCTGAACCTAAGGGTAGTCCGATATCCTCGGTTCGAAGATTTTCCAATCTTCTTGTTGCTGTATTTAAAACTACATTGTAAATATAATCACGCTTGCTTGAGTTAACAGTTGGCTCATTGGTAGTTGTCCTGTTAATCACACCAGCATGGAAAAAATAGTTTAGGTCTGCATAACCTGAATAACCCGTCGGATTCTGTGCTGAACCGGGGGTTGCAATTGGATCTAATCCACCGGGATTAGAGGTGTAAGTAGCTGATGCTAATCCATCCGCTATTATTCTACCTCCTACCGAGTCTATGATTCGACCCTGTGGATAGAAGAGAACAGTTGTTCCGGGCTCAATTATCAGGGTTCCACCTATCACTAAGTCCCTGTTAATAATATAGGTTGAGTCCTTCAAAAAGACACGAACCTGACCTGGAGCAATTCGTCCTGATACGTAAACCTGGTTCTGTGCAAAGCTCTCTGCAAAAGATAGCAAGCACAATATCACCATCAGTAAACTTAAACGAAACAATCGACGCATATTACCTCCAAAAAAATTGCTATTATAAACAACAAATTAATTTATTTCTCATTATTTAATTAATTACACACTATTTTGATATTTTATATCAAATTTTTTAATTACTCAATTATCGTGCCAAGACGAATCAACCCAGCTTTTGCTGAATTGACATAGTCAGACCTGTTATCTCCTATTACTTCTCTGTATAATTTCTCGGCTTTTTCCTTATCCCCAGCTTTTTCCAAACATAATGCCTGAAAAAACTGATATCTGTTCTTCAATCCTAATTCCACTGCTATTAGTGCCGCTTGCTCATAATAATCAGCTGCTTCCTTGTACTTCCCTTCGAACTCGTAAACTGTGGCAAGTCCGGCATTTGCACCCTCCTGAACTATTTTAGCTGGTGATTTCAATGCTATTTCAAAATACTTTTTTGCTTCCTGATATCGGTTCAAATTCATCAATGCACTTGCTGCATATAAAGCTGCGTACTTACCCTGATCTGTGCCTTCATACTTGTTCACTATCTCGATCAATCCTATTACTTTCTCCCCTTGAACTTTCTTTGCACTATCCCCTTTGAGAGCTGTTTGGTAGTTCCCATCCTGATAGTATGGCATTATTCTGGATATTGCTGCCGATGCATTTATTGAATCTTCACGGTTACTTTCATCTATTCTGTTTTTGATAAAGAAAAATAATACTGCTAATACCAATACTCCTAAGGAAATGCCTATTACTAACTTCCTATTTTCCTCTACAAAGTTCTGTACTTTTAATATAATATTACCTTTATCTTCAGGTGAGATTTCCGGATATTTTTTTATTTCTTCTTGATTTTTATCTTCTTTTTGCTTCATTTCTTACTAAATTTCCCCTTTTTTATCTTAAATACTACAAAATTGACCTTCCCGCCTATCTACCATACGGTAAATATTTTTCTCTTAAGGTCAATTAACTTCACAATTATTCAGGTTACAAATATAAAGGAGTATTAAAGAAATTCCAATATTTATAACCAACTTTTTTCTTCTTAGTTCTATACATTCTTCAATTTTGTGCATAACTTGTGTTCGTTTCCTTACACTGTTTAAATTCTTTCACACAAACTTAAACTATTTATTCTTAACAAAATATTTTCAATTTGTATTGTATTAAACTGTAAAATTACTAAAAAAAATCTAAAAAAGTCTTATATATTTTCTGATTTTATTTTTCATTTTTTTCCATGTTTATTTTCCTGACACTTTTGTAAAATATTTTCACACATCATAAATCAAAACAATTGAATAAAATAATAAAATAAGGTTAAGTTTTGGATAAAGAAAACTTAACCCTAATTTAAAATTAAGCTTATTAGACCTATATTAATAGCTTATTAATTTATTTATGGCTGCTTTTATATCTTCTTCACTTAGCAGGATTGCCTTTTCATAATTTCGGGCAAAACCAACGGGCACATCTTTTGAACCAACTCTTAGAACCGGGGCATCAAGATAATTAAAAACTTTTTCGGTTATTGTTGAGGCTATCTCTCCTCCAAACCCTCCAGTTACTTTATCCTCATGAACCACTAATACCCTGTTTGTCTTTTTTACAGATTCAAATACCATCTCTTTATCCCAAGGTATCAATGACCTTAAGTCAATTACCTCTATTGATATACCTTCCTTTTCAAAATAATCAGCGACTTTAAGGCTCAAATGAACCGCCGTTCCATACGATACAATTGTCAAATCTTTACCTTCACGCCTGATCTTAGCTTTTCCAAAAGGAATAATAAATTCATCAGCCGGTTTCTTTGTGTGAGCTCCCTTGAAATTATAAAGGTATTTCATTTCGAGATACATCGTTGTCCCTCTTGACCTGATAGCATTTCTTAACAATCCGACCGCATCGTCTGCAAATGCTGGTGCCACAACCCTGATTCCGGGAATGGTTGTAAATGTTCCTTCAAGATTTTGAGAATGGTAAAGTCCACCTTGAATATAGCCACCCGAGGCAAGCCTTATGACAATGTTTGGCGAAAATTGACCCGCTGTCCTCCAATAATCATGCGAACATTCTATCAATTGATCCATTGCAGGCCAGAAATAATCTGCAAATTCGGCTCCCTCAATAACAACCCTGATGTCATCCCTATATCTGCAGAATCCATTTGCCGTCCCAACTATATTATTTTCTGCTATTGGAGCATTGAAAACCCTCTCCTTTCCAAATTCCTGAGGCATACCTTTAACAACATTAAACACTCCGCCCTTACCAATATCCTGTCCCCATAGGAATGTATTCGGATTCCTTCGAAATTCTTCTTTCAATGTTTGATTTATCGCTTCCAGAAAACTTATTTCTGGATTGCTCTCCGGATGTGGAACTTCAGTTTTGTCTTCAATTTTTACTACAGGTTCAGGAAAAATGAACTGATTCCACTTCGATCCATCTGCAGCTGGTGCTGCTTCAGCTTTGTCGGCTGCCTGAAATATAATTTCCTGATTATCCTTCTCAATTTCTTTTAATGACTTTTCATCAATTATACCGTTATTTAATATATGATATCTAAATTGGAGTAATGGGTCTCTTCTATGAACTGTTTCCAGCTCTTCTTTCGACCTGTAAATTTCATGTCTGTCAGAATTTGAGTGAGAACCTATTCTGTCACATTCAGCATGTATAAGGGCAGGTCCTTTTCCCGAACTGACATAATCCCTTGCTTCGGTCAAAGCCCTGTATGAATCGAATGGGTCCCGCCCGTCACAATTAATTATTTTCAAGTTCTTGAATCCTGAATAATTATCTGAAACCCTTAAATTTGCTGTCGCTTCGTTCAATGGCACTGATATACCATAAAAATTATTTTGAATTACAAAAATTACAGGAAGTAACTCTAATGTTGCAGAGTTTAATGACTCCCAGAAATAACCCTCCGAACAAGCAGATTCTCCGCTTGAGTAATACACTATTTCATCACCCTTATATTTTTTAATTGCTCTGCCGAGTCCCGCAGCATGCTGGGAATGATTCCCCGTGCAGGATGATACATTTTGTATGCCTATCGAGGGTTTAGCAAAATGATTGCTCATATGTCTGCCTCCACCAGCAACATCTGTATCCTTGCTTAAACCATTAAGTATTATTTCCTCAACGCTTATTCCCGCCGTCAGGCATGTGAGCATATCCCTGTAATAAGGAAAAAGAAAATCCTTCCCCGCTCTGAAAGTCTTCCCGAGAGCAAATTGTATTCCATCATGTCCTGCAAACGGTGCATGATAAGACCAACCCTTAGCCATCTTTAAGTAAAGTGCCGCTTTCTCGTCTAATCTTCTACCCAGATGTATTATTCTATACCACTCTATAATCGTCTCTTTGTCAAAACCACTCATATCGAACTTCGAAAAAAGTTCCACTTCACGCTCAACATTCATAAAAATTACTTTTTTTACCACTTTTCTTTCTCCGCTTTTTTGTGCTTTATCTATTTTAGTATTGTTTTTCAAATACATTTCTCTCATTTTTCACCAATAAAATTCTTAAATTTTTAAAAAAATAATATTATAAACTAATTTAAAAAAGTTCTATTGTCTTTTTACAATTTTAGTTTATGTATATTAAATGAAATCTACTTTGAACTCAATTTTCTCTTTAATGAATTTTTATTAAAAATTATATAAATTTTTCCTAATTTTGTTAGTTAATTAATTTATAATATGGATAAAGAAAGAGTATTCGTTATTGGTGATATTCACGGGTGTTTTAAAACACTTGAACAACTTCTTTTTAATAAAATTAAGGTTTCCAGAGAGGATACCCTATATTTTTTGGGGGACTATATTGATAGAGGTCCTTCGAGCAAAGAAGTTATTGACCTTTTAATAGATCTTATAAATAAAGGTTACAAAATAAACTGCGTAATTGGAAATCACGAGAAACTTCTTCTTGACTCAATTGATAATGACGAAAAGTTCAACATCTGGCTTTATAATGGTGCTGCAGCTACTCTTAGAAGCTTTCTCATAGCAAAAGCTGCTGACCTTTCAGAAGATTACATCTCTTTCTTTAAAAACCTTCAATATTATTACATTCACGATGGTTTTATTATTGTTCACGGAGGTTTAAACTTCGAGATAGAAAACCCTTTGGAAGACACCTCTTCGATGATCTGGATAAGAAATGATTATATTATTCCATCTGCCATCGGAAATAAAAAAATCATTGTCGGGCATACTCCCGTTCCTATTGAGAAAATCAGCCAGACTCTTCTAACCGATAAAATTATGCTCGATGGCGGTTGTGTTTACAAAGGAAAATATGTCGGTCTGGGAAATCTTGTCGCTCTTGAACTAAACTCTATGCAGTTATTTGTTAAGCCTAATATTGATTTCTGATTTTATTTCCACTCCTATTTTAGCCACATCTAAATCAACACTCATTTTACATAAAGAAAAATTGATATGGCATTTCTTTTATGCAATTGTAATTTAAACCGTTTAAAAAAATTTTCTGAAAAAATTCAGGTGATTTTCGGTTCATAATTCTGTTGCTTTAAAATGGATTTAAATTTTTCATTAAATAATTCCAAAGAGTTAATTCTTAACGAATGGATTAATTCGGTTTTTGATTCTTACCCAGTTGAATCCGGAAAATTCCTGAAAAATGGAAAAAACAAATTTGCTAATCCTGTCGGCTATAATATTGCCAGAGAACTCGAAACTTTGTTCGATTTTATACTTAATTATTCTAATAGCAATAAACAAAAAATCAGGGAATCTCTAAACAGCCTTCTTAAAATCAGAGCCGTTCAGGATTTTGATCCATCAGTTACCATTAACTTTTTCCTTAATCTCAAAAAGATTATATATGCAAATATTAACGGAAATCTTAAAAATTCCAACGACTTAGATAATTTAATGGATTTATTCAACACAATTGATACCATTGCTCTCGAGGCTATTGATATTTTTGTGTCCTTAAAATCAAAAATATTCGAGATTAAAGCTAATGAAATGAAAAGCAGATTTGGCAAAATGGCTGACAGAATTATGAAAAAATATGGAATAGATGAAAATAATGATAATGATACTAATTTAAGCGAGGGTTCATAAATGGGATTATTTTTTTCGCTTGTTGCTTTTTTTATTATTGCTATTATAGGTTATTTCGGTTATATTTCGCCAACGCTTTTTGGTGTTGTCATTCCCTATATAGCTTTATCTGTTTTCCTTATTGGTTTAGTTGTAAGAATTATAAAATGGGCTAAATCCCCCGTCCCCTTCCGAATTACAACAACAGCTGGACAGCAAAAATCTTTACCATGGATTCATAGAAATCGTTTCGATAATCCTTCAAATGCTTGGGAAACAACTGTTAGAATGTTGCTCGAAATTTTATTCTTCAGATCTTTGTTCCGAAACACAAGAGCAAGCATCAAAGATGGGAAAAAATTGGTTTACGGAGCAGAAAAATGGCTATGGCTTTTTGCTATACTCTTTCATTGGGCTTTTTTGATTATTGTATTACGTCATTTCCGCTTTTTTACTGAGCCTATACCCAATTTCGTCAGCTGGCTCCAAAGCATTGACGGGTTTTTTCAGTTCGGTGTGCCAATTGTTTACATAACTAATGTTGCTATTGTTGTTGCACTCACATATTTATTTCTAAGAAGGGTTATTGATCAAAAGATTAAATATATATCTCTTTCATCGGACTATTTCCCTCTGCTGCTTATATTTGGCATTGCCTTAACAGGAATTCTGATGAGGTATTTTTTCAAAGTTGACTTAGTGCCAATCAAGGAACTTGCAGTCGGTATTTTGAGCCTTAATCCAGTAGTCCCGGCAAAGCTTGAACCGCTATTTTCCTTGCACTTATTCCTTGTTTCGGTTTTATTAATCTATTTCCCGATGAGCAAGTTAGTCCACATGCCCGGTATTTTCTTCAGCCCGACACGTAACTTATCAAACGACAACAGAGAAAAACGTCATATTAACCCATGGAATAATGAATTCAAAATGCACTATCATACCTACGAAGAATACGAAGATGAATTTCGTGAAGTTATGAAAAATGTTAATCTGCCGCTTGAAAAGGAGGAAAAATAATGTCTTTAAAAATAAAACCCGAAGAATTAGCTTCCGAAATTAATTATAAACCACCAAAAGTCAATTGGATAGATAACCCGGTCGAATTCCGGAAGGGCACTTATAACCACGCTGCCGTGCCAGATAGTATTGAATATATCAGTCAGCCGAATCCAAGAAAATGGCAGCCCTACGAAGAAGATTGGAAACTCCCTCAGGATTGGCAAAGAATTGTTATGGAAGGTTTAAGGGAACGTATTAACAAATTCCGTTCATTGAAACTCTTCATGGATATATGCGTTCGATGTGGTGCTTGTGCAGATAAATGCCATTTCTTTCTTGGTAGCGGCGACCCTAAAAATATGCCGGTCCTTCGAGCTGAACTCCTGCGTTCTGTTTATCGCCGTGATTTTACTCTCGCAGGAAAACTAATGGGCAAAATGGTTGGTGCCAGAGAGCTGACTTTCCCTGTTCTCAAAGAATGGTTCTATTATTTTTATCAATGCACTCAATGCCGCCGCTGCTCTGTTTTCTGTCCTTATGGCATTGATACTGCCGAAATTACATTTCTCGCAAGAGAAATTATGAATCTTATTGGTGTGAATATTGACTGGGTTATGACTCCCGTCAAAAATTCACATAGAACAGGAAACCATCTCGGCATCCAGCCTCACGGCGTTCTGGATAGTATCGAATTTGCTATTGATGACCTCGAGGACAGAACAGGTGTCAGAGTTGAAGTCCCATTAAACAAAAAGGGAGCAGAAATTCTCTTTGTTACTCCTTCGGCTGATTACTTTGGTGAACCCCATTATTTCACTCTTCTGGGTTATTTTGCTCTATTCCACGAAATCGGTCTTGATTTCACAATGAGCACTTATGCTTCCGAAGGTGGTAATTTTGGTTCCTTTGTTTCTCATGAATTGATGAAAGTCCTCAATGCCAAAATCTATGCTGAAGCAAAAAGGCTTAAAGTAAAATGGATTCTTGGCGGTGAATGCGGTCACATGTGGAGAGTCCTGCATCAGTATATGGACACATTAAATGGTCCTGCTGATTTCCTTGAAGTTCCTGTTTCTCCTATTACTGGCACAAAATTCGAAAATGCCGCTTCGACTAAAATGATTCACATTGCCGAATTTACTGCCGATTTGATAAAACATAACAAAATCAAGCTCGATCCCTCAAGAAATGATCATTGGCGGGCAACTTACCATGACTCCTGCAACCCTTCCAGAGGTATGGGCTTGCTCGAAGAACCAAGATATATAATTAAAAATGTAATGAATAATTTCGTCGAAATGCCCGATAATACTATCAGGGAACAAACATTCTGCTGCGGCAGCGGAGCCGGTCTCGGAACAGAAGAAAACTTCGAAATGAGGCTACGCGGTGGCTTCCCAAGAGCCAATGCTGTTGATTTCGTCCATAAACAAAATGATGTTAATCTCCTTTTATGTATGTGTGCTATTGATAAAGCTACCCTACCACCACTCCTTGAATACTGGGTCCCCGGAGTGGAAGTAGCAGGTGTTCACGAAATGGTTGGTAATGCACTTGTGATGAAGGGAGAAAACGATCGCCCCACAGATTTACGGGGTAATCCAACACTCAGAAAGGAGGATAAATAATATGTATGATGCACCAAAAGTGATTCTTGGTATTATTGTTTTTCTTTTACTCTTTACTTCTCCGCTATGGATTAATATACTCGGCGGCCAAGCCTCTGTCAAACCCAATATTCAACTGCCGAAAGATTCCAAAGAATGTATTTATCCAACTGACTTTATGAAAACCAATCACATGGACTTACTCAATGAGTGGAGAGATATTGTTGTTCGTGAAAATCAGAGATTCCTTGTCAAAAATGGTAAATTTGTTGAGTTCAGAGGCAAAAAAATGGAAATGAGCCTTTCACATACTTGTATGAAATGTCATAATAACAAATCCCAATTCTGCGACCAATGTCATAATTATCTCAAAGTCAATCCTTATTGCTGGGACTGCCATGTTGCACCTAAGGAGGTAAGAAAATGAATATCAACAGAAGAAATTTCCTCAAAATTGTTAGCGTCGGCGGTGTTGTTGGTATTGCCACAAAAATGACCTTCGATGCTATATCTGACACAGGCAATGTTAAACTTCATGATGGAAGGCTCGAAGCAAAAAGATGGGCTATGGTTATTGATGTTCGTAAATGTGAACAGCAATCCGATTGCAAAGTATGCATTGATGCCTGCCATAAAACTCATAATGTGCCCAAAATTAATGACCAAAAACACGAAATTAAATGGATTTGGAAAGAAAAATATCATAATGCCTTTATTACACAGGAAAATGAGTATCTACCACAGAATATGAATCATAAAAATGTGCTTCTTCTGTGTAACCATTGCAGCAATCCGCCCTGCACCAATGTCTGCCCTACGAAAGCCACCTGGAAGCGTGAGGAAGATGGTATTGTTATGATGGACTGGCATAGGTGCATCGGTTGCAGATATTGCGTTGCCGCTTGCCCTTATGGTTCAAGAAGCTTCAACTGGATGGATCCCAGACCCTTTATTAATGATATTACACAAGACTTCCCAACAAGAACTAAGGGAGTAGTCGAAAAATGCACCTTCTGCGATGAAAGATTAGTCAGGGGATTGCTTCCTGCCTGCGTCGAAGCCTGTCCCGTCAAGGCTCTTGCCTTTGGCGATCTGGATAATCCCGAATCCGAAGTTCGAAAGCTTCTGCAGGAGAATTATTCCATTCGAAGAAAACCCGAACTCGGCACAAAACCGGAAGTATATTATTTGGTATAGCAGCAAATCAAACTAATGCCCTTCGGAGGATTGACAGATGTAAGAACAAACTGGGGCATTTGTTCTTCCGGATGAGATTTTTTGCAACTTTTTTTATAATCCCCCACTACTTGAAAGTAGTGGCTATTCAAATCTTCAAAAAGCGTCCCAATCACTCACCAACACGGACAATATAAACCCCTGCCGGCAAGCCCGAAACATCAATTCTTATATTCCCCTCTTAAGAGGGGATTAAGGGGTGTGTCCCTCCGGCATCACTAACGGACATTGCACACTCTCCGAGCAGGTTGTAGATTTTTATATCTTGTAGGGGCAGAGCGTGCTCCGCCCTAACATCTTTTATTTCAATATATTCCTGTGCCGGATTGGGGAAAATGATGGAATTATTTCAATTTTATATTTATCCTAACATTACCATGTACAGCTTAAGAAAGGGTATTCTAACCTGATTCCACTGTCCTTACTCATAATGTGTCCACATTCTGATTATCTTCACTGTCATCTCTTTTTCTAATACTTGATAAACAAGTCTGTGTTTTATATTAATCCTTCTTGAACATGCTCCTGTTAAGTCGCCTTTTAATTTTTCAAATTTAGGAGGAGATTCAAATGGGTTCTTTTCTAAAATGTTTATGAGTTTCATTACCCTGCTTTTAAGTCCAGCTTTAGTAATTTTTTTCGAATCTTCAATAGCTTGTTTGGTATATACAATTTTCCACATTACCATTCCGGCTTATCACTGCATTCTTCGATTGGAGTATTTAATCCCTCGATTATTGACTCCCTCATGCCGGGAATAGATAAAAGATACAAAGTTTCCTCAATTGCCCTCCAATCCGCTTCAGAAACAAGATAGGCATTATTTCGTTTTCCGATAATGTTTATTACTTCACCGGACTCAGCAGTGTTATCTATCAGTTTAAATAAATTTTTTCTGGCATTTGTTGCATTTATTGAAATCATAACATTCCCAAATTGTACATCATAACGTACGCTAATATAATAAAAATATTTTAAATTTTCACAAACCTTCCCACCCAACCGCCAACACGGACAAAATACACCCCAGACGGCAAGCCTGAAACATCAATCCTGACATTCCCCTCTTGAGAGGGGATTAAGGGGTGTGTTCCTCCCGCACCACCGGCGGACATCACACACTCCCCGAGCAGGTTGAAGATTTTGATTTCCTGCTCAGGAACAAGGGGTTGCAACCCCTTGTTCAAGCCCGATATCTCTATATATTCCCCTGCTGGGTTGGGGGTGATGGTAATTGAGTTTTTTTGTTTACCTATTTCCTTATTTGATAAAATGATTTCAATAATATCAGATAGTTCAGATTCGCAGCCATTTTGGTCTATTAATATCACGCTATATTTTCCGGTTCTTTCAAGTTTTATCTTATTTTCAGATTGCTCTGCTATCAATTTACCATCTTTGAACCATTTGTATCTATACCCACCTGCTGTTGCTTCAAGAGTTGTGTCAGGATTAAGCTTTATTAACGGTTTTTCAGGTCTTTGATGTATTAATACGAATCTTTCAACTGAGTCTATTTCTTCGGTTATCTTATTTTTCCTTATTAATTTAATTTTTCCATAGCCAGCAGTATCACAGACAATTCTGATATTTGATTCATTCAAACTGCTTATTGGTCTAAAACCTTTTAGTTCCCAATTATATGTTAGATTCTGGTTGAAAAATGTATTGTATGATAAAGTGTCACCCTGGCAAGCAGTTGTATCGCCTGAGATGTCTGCTTCCGGAAATTTCCGGACAACAACATCTAATTGTTTTAAATTAGAACAACCAGTTTTTCTATTTGTTTGATTCAATGTAACTGTCCCAATCCCCAATGAATCCCACTTAACTAAAATCTTGCTAAGATTCGCAGAGGTTAAAATTGTACCACCTTCTACTTCCCAGAAATAATAATAATTCATATTATCATTGGTCGAATATTCCTCGATTGTTTTGATATATGCCTCCTTGCTGCCTTTTATCAAAGGAACAGGATTGGAAATTATTTTTATCATGACACTGTCGTGGAGCTTAGCACCATTCACATCAACAACTAATCGGTAAATCCCAGAATGAGAAAAATTGCAGTTCGGAATTGTAATTTTTGGAGTATCATAAATTTCACCCTTAGGTCCTGTCCATAAGTAACTACTTTTATAAGTATTATCAGACAATCCTGCTTCAATAATGAGTGTGTCACCTTCACAAAAGCTTGAGTCAGTAGTTATGCTAAGATGTGTGTTATAATAATTATTAAGAAAAGTAGGAAAAAAACTAACATACCTATCAACAAAATTAATTGCCGTATCAATAAATCTAACGTTAGATCCTTTTTCGTTTGGATTTTTAATAGCAGACAAGAATGGTTTCCATAGACGTATAATATATATTTTACCATCAGGTGCAACTTTTAAATCATAATAAGAACCATGCCCCCAAAAAGCTCTTGAAGTATCCCATGGTATTGTTTTTCCAATTTGCTTTTTTGTTAGAATCATTTCTTCTATTGTATTCTTGGATAGATCGTATTGAAATAGCCTCGTGCCCGTAAAAATATAATCGGATGCTTTTTTATATACCTCAAGCTCAATTGTATAAAGCTTAGAATCATCGGGTGAGAATTCAGCATTTAATACTCTGCATGAATCACAAGCTCTGAAATATTTATAGATTGTTGTCTTCCCGTTGGTATTATCAAAATTTAAAAGGTTTATCAATGATACTTCATATTCATAGAAAGAAGAAGTATCCTGTTCTGAGAAAGTTTCGGCAAAAACTAATTTCTTCCCATTATTTGACCTTTTAAAAAAATTACTTGTAAACCCAGAAAATCTTTTTTCAACTGTATCTTTTATCCCTTTGTTTGTGAATAAATAGCTTATTATTCCAAATTCTGCTAAGCCTCGAAAATTACCTTTTGTAACAAGCCAAATATCAAGATTGTTTTTGTGCTTAATTAATAAAGCATTATCTACAAAATAATTATCTCTTTCCTTTACTTTATAAATATCTTCTGGTATGCTTGAAATAACACTGCCATTTCCTTTATCACCTTTCATATCAATAATACTGTAGC
Organism: uncultured Hyphomicrobiales bacterium; assembly: GCA_964473465.1. GTDB lineage: Bacteria > Bacteroidota > Ignavibacteria > Kapaibacteriales > UBA2268 > CALHRB01. The sequence continues at coordinate 1,378 of CAYYPE010000001.1, read as the reverse complement.
CAATAGATTTATAAATATTCGAGCTCCCACGAGGAGCTATACCTGTAAAAACCGTATAATATTCATAACCCTTACCTGGGACAGGAAAACAATATACACCCCAAACATTTTTACTTTTTGACATATCGTAACTATTATGCATGGGCTGATTTTCTTTGTTCCAGATGAAGACATATTTGCTAATTAATTCCCCACCTCCTCCACCAGCATAAAATAGTAATCTTCCTGAATTATCACTAATAACAGAGCAGGATTTTAGTAAATTATTCCCGTCCAAAGTAGAATTCATAAATGATATTTTAGGTGTTGTATCTTTAGTGTTAAAATTTAATCCAGTTTTTATAGGCATTACCCAATTCCATGTTTCTTTCTGAGAGTAAATTTTTACATTAAAAATAATAAATGATAATATTATTATGATGATTCTCATTTAAAACTATCTCAAAAATAATAGTAATTTAAAGAGTGATATTTTTAATTTTTAAAAATAATAAATTTACCTGCAATTATTTTATCAAGATAAATTGCTTTATAGAAATAAATTCCATTTGATAGTTCATTTAAATCAAATTCAGTTTTATTATTAATGATTTTAGATTGATATGATTTAATATTATTTCCAAAAATATCATAGATTTTCAGAATCATTTCTTCTCTTATAATACCAGGAACCTTAAAATTTATCTTATCATTGACTGGATTGGGGTAATTAGTAAATATTTCTGAATAATCATTTTTATCATTTTCAATTGAAATTCTTGGGATATCAAAATCAATATCAAACTCATTAACAATATCACAATAAGTATGTTGTTGTCCAAGATACTCACAACCTTGCTCATTACAGGCATAGATTGTTGAAGAATGTAATGAATCCTCATCTACTACTTCTAATTTGCCAGGCTTATCGTCTGAATAATAAAATTTTAAATCTCTATAACAACAGTAAAGTGGATTTTGGCAATTATCAATCTGTATTATTCTTGGTATGTTATTTATTGGTTTCATTATGCGCTTCCAGCAAGTTTTCACTAGCATTCTATACCACACAGTCAAATCTTTACTTGCTTCTTCATATAAAACTCTTTTGTAAGCTTCTTTAATGTATTCATACTGTGGCCAGTTTCCCATTGGTCTTAACAATTCAATCCTAACAACTTGTATGAATCTTTTTGGTATTTGATATCTATTGCATTCAATAAAATAATACCAAATAATAATAGAATAAGCTGTAATATTAACAGGTAATTGTTTAAGATTTGATGTTAAATTACCACCTGAGCACCAGATTGGCCCACAAGTCTGATATAGATTTTCATAATTAAAAGGTATAAGTGTTTCATTTTCTGGCATTTCCATTTCATTACAAAAATAATTA